>JAHBXK010000039.1 GCA_019636535.1 Phycisphaeraceae bacterium
CCCCCGCCCCCCCCCGCCTGCTTGGGGCCCCCGCCGCCATCGCCCCCCCCCCCGTGCGCATCGACGACCCAGTCGGGCTTCTCTCCCGCACGCGGCAAGCGCGTCAGCCCGCCCGCGTGGTCGAAGTGCAAATGCGAGACGACCACGGCGTCGATCGATTCGGGTGTCACACCGATCTCGCTGAGCGCATCACCGACCCAGCGGTCCTCCAGGTCGAAGACCTCGCGCATCTTGGCATCGAGTTTGTTCCCCGTGCCGCACTCCACCAGCACGCGCTTGGGCTCCGGCTTGCCGCCGTCGATGTCCCGGTCGGGCGTCAGCCGGTCGAGCAGCAGGCAGTTGTGCTGCACGGTGATCCGCCCGCGATCATCGGTGGAAACACTCCGCGACCACACCGTGCGCGGGATCAGCCCGAACATCGAGCCCCCATCGAGTTTGAAGGTGCCCGCGCGAAGCAGCTGCGCTGACCAGCGCGCTTCGGGGACTTCGACCGGGCCGCTCTCGCCTGCGTTGCTCATGCCGCGAGCGTATCCGCCCGTGCGTGGGAGGGGGGGTCAGAAGCGGAGCGTGCCGCGCAGGCCGATGAAGGCCGTCGGGTCCGTCTCTTCCTCGAAGACCTTGTTCCCGGTCGAGTTGTCGAAGCGCAACTGGCTCCAGACCGTGGCGCCACCGATCAACTGGATGGAACTGATCGGGTTGGGGCGGAACTCGATCCCCACACCCAGGTGGACGCGGTCATCGCGGAAGACGCCGTCGGGCACATCGTTGTCGTCGGCCAGGCGGTACTCGCGCATGCGGTAGCCACCGACGAAGAGCGCTGACCATTGCTCATCCAACTTGGCGGCGAGCGTGCCCTCGAGCCCGCTGGTGGCGAGCGACCAGGTGTCGTCGATCCACCAGTCGACCGAGAGCAGGGGGAGCACGATCGTGTCGTCCTCGAGCCGGGACTTGACGGCGAGCCCGAACGAGACGGCCAGGTCCTTGTTGACCTTCCACCTCGCGCCGCCGAAGCCGCCGTACGTGGCGGTGTCCTCGAAGTCGGCGTCGAACTCCCCGGCGAACTGGAAGATGCCGCCACCGAAGAACGCCCACTCGGGTGAGTGGATGTACGTGACGCCCGGCCGCAGCGTCAGTTCGCCCACCTCGTCGAGCGGGTCGTCGCTCGGCCCGACGTTGCCGGCGAAGTTCTTGAAGTCGTAGGAGGAGATCTCGGCGTCGGCATCGAAGTTGAGCAGCCATTGCTGGCTCACGGCGTAGGAGACGCCGACGCCCAGGTTCGCGCGGAAGATCGAGACCTCCGCGTCCGTGTTCTTCACGTCGGTCTCGAACTCGTACCGCAGGCCACCCCGGAGCGAGATCTGCAGGGGGTTTCTCTCGCCGGTGCGGTACTCGGTCTCCGAAGCGCCGGGGGCGGGCTGGTACGGCTCGGCCGTGCCGGTCTGGCTCGGCTGCGCGGTGACCTTCTCGGCGAACTGCTTGGCGGCCTGCCTGGTGGTGTGCTCGGTGGAGGCGGCGATTGCCTGGGCGGAGAGGCCGGTGGCGATCAGGCCGGTGGCGATCGTCGGGAACCAATGGCTGCTCATGTTCGCTCCTGATGGAGTGGAAAGGCTTGGATGCGAGAGGGACGGACCCCAATGCCGACGGCGGCGAGTGTACCAGCCCGGACCGATCCCCGAGATACCCACACGCTCTGACCGACTCGCCCGTTCGACTTGGCCGATTCGGGGCGAAGAACGGGCCGATCAGGCCCGCGACAGCCGTGCGAAGACGAGCCACTCGACGGCCAGGATCGCGAGCGCTGCCACCGCGAAGAAGTGCCAGACCTCTCGTCCGTGCGATGTTCTCGCCGTGCGGCCCGCGTTGAGACCGGTCGCGTCGAGCCCCGCAGCGCTCGGGGCCGACACCGCCCAGGGCGTGTTGGTCCGCAGCAGAAGCGATGACTCATCCGGTGCGAGCAGGTTGACGGGCATCCAACCGACAGCCCCTCCCCCCCCCCCCGCCCCCCAACCAACCAACGCACGCTCGGCCGAGTCCGCGTTGAGCACCGTCAGCGTGTGGAGTCCGACTCGCGTGGGGGGTGGCAGCGTTGCCTCACCCGCGATCGTGACCCGGGCCCGGCTCGGTCCGGACGGTCCTTCCATCGCCACGATGAGCCCCTCCGTCGGTTGGCCGGAGAAGTTGGAGAGCGGGGGCGAGGTCGGTCGGACGATCAACGGCTCGGCCGTGGTGGTGAGCCGTCCGCTCAGGCCCCAGCGGGCGTCGTCGCTGCCCGTAAGCCAATCGACGGCGTTGGCGATGAAGATGGGGAAACTCTCGCTCGGGCCCCAGTTGCTCGCGGTCGGGTCGAACCCGACATCGATCGCTCGCGGTGGGCCTTGCGATGCCGCCGTGCGCTCGACGGCGAGGATGAGCGGTGTGGCCCCGGCCTGCGTTTGACCGCCCCCGTCGGTCCCGGCTCGTCTGATGTCGGCTTGGGCGAGGGCCAGCGGCGTTGTGCGGCGATCGCCATCGAGATCGGTGATCGATCGGCCTTGGTCCCGAGCGGGCGTGACCACCACCACGTCGTCCAGGGCCACGTCCCGCATCACCGGATGCGACCGGTTCCAGAGCACGAATCGCCATCTCCGCATCGGGCGCGGCTCGGCGGCGGGTTGAGACTCGATTTCTGGCGCTGCGGGCGCGGCAGCGAATCGGAGCAGCGGCCGGTTGGGTGGGCGTGCTGGCTCAACTCGATCGAAGACGACCAGATCGAACTCGTTGAGCATCATCGTTCGAACGCCAGAAGTGTCAAGGCTTGGCGATGAAAGCCGCGACCCTCCCCCCCAGCGTTCGTAGTCGGGCAAGGTCACCACGCGGAGGGCGGAGATCTCCGCCGCTTCCAGAGCGCTGAGCAGGAATCCGTCTGCGAGCGGCTTGTCGTCAACCGTTGGCGCCACGATCAGCGTTCGCGGCCGGCGGAGCGGCTCGATGAGAACCGAGGCCGAGTTGTCGGACTCGAGCGCATCGGGCCTGAGGACGTTGAGCGTCACCACCCCCCCGCCGGTCAGGAGCAGTTCGAACGATGTTGAGGCTTGCCCAAGCGTGACGCCGGGCCTCTCGCCTCGTGCATCGGATTCGATGATCGCCGCGGGAATCTGGACGGTCGTCGAATCTCTCGGCGTTCCGTCCACCACGCACACGACCGGCGCTGCGACGGGCTGCGCATGCGCGTTCACGAGCCTCGCGAACACGCGGACCCGTGTCGGGTCTTCGATCACCCGACGGGCCGAGATCGCCACGATCCCCACGTTGTCGGCGAGTATTGGATCACGTTGGGCCGCGCTCGATGCAACGGAAGACGATGGCAAGGCACGCGGCGCGATCGAACGGAACGAGATCGCGACCTCGCCCGGCACTCGGGCCAGTTCATCGCCGTCGAAGCCGCCATCGGAGATGATGACGACGCCGATCCGCCACGCTTCCCAGGTGGGGGTGACCTCGTCGATGTCCTCCTCCACGGGCGGCAAGGCGCTGAGGAACTCGGCGAGGAGCCGCTCGTTCAGGGGCTGATCGGTCGGTTCGAGACTGTCAATCGCTGTGCGAAGGTCCGCGAAGTTGGAAGTGAAGTCCGTGATCGGCTCGACCGTTGCGGCCGCAACAACCACCATGACCTCCGGGCGATGGCCGCGCGGCCCGGATGCGCGCGAGAGTTCGTCGAGCAGGCCGCGCGCGGAAGCGAGCGCCGCGTCCCAGCGGTTTGGTGGACTTTCCTGACGACCGAGATCCGTTGGCCCGGCCGCACCATCGACCGCGCGCATCGACGCCGACCGATCCAGCACGATCACGATCCGGTCCGCCGTCGGCGACGTTCCGGGCACGACGGGGCGGGCGATGGCCAGCAGCAGCATCGCGAGGGCGAGCAATTGCAAAAGGAACAGCAAACTCCAGCGGAAGCGCCGGAAGGGCTCGTTGGCGTGCAGGTCTTTGACGGCCTCTTCCCACAGAACGGTCGAACTGACCCGCACGGCCCTTCTGCGGAGCCGGAGCACGTAGAAGAGCACCAGGAGCGGCAGCGCAACGGCCCCCGCCCAGATCGCCGACCATGGCGCGAGGAAACTCACCGCTCCGGCTCCGGCCGTGATCCGCCACCCCATCCGTCGCCCGGTTTCGGCAGCGCGGGCGTCGGCTGATCTGCAGAGCGCGGGGGCGGTACCGATCGCGCATCATTTCCCTTGAATCGCATGGCGATCACGAACATCTCTCGCGAGACGTCCCGGCTGGCCTGTGGCTTCAGGCCCTTGACCTCTTCGAACATGCGGCGCGTCTCCTTGAGCAGCGCCGGGTAGGCCTCACCCTCGAAGACCTTCATCACGCAATGACCGCCGGCTTTCAACACCGAAGGCACAAGTTCCAGCACGCGCCTGCACAGGTCGACCGATCGGAAGTGATCCGTCGTTCCTCCCGCGCCCCCCTCGGTGTTCGGGGCCATGTCCGAAAGCACCACGTCGAATCGCTGCGTGTTTCCGGAATCGTTGAGAAGGCCCAGCAGCGCGACGGAGTCCGTCCGGAACGCGTCGGCGACCAACGTCTTGCAGTTGTCGTGGGCGGTCTGGCCGATCGTGACCGGCTTGAGATCGATCCCGACGACGCGTCCGCCCGGACCTACCAATTCTGAAGCGACCTGAACCCACGAGCCTGGAGCGCACCCCAAGTCGAGCACCCGGTCGCCCTTGCGGATGATCCGCCGACGCTCCTGTATCTCCTTGAGTTTGTAGGCCGAGCGCGCGGCGAACCCCTCCTCCTTGGCCTGCTTGAAGAAGCGGTCGTGGATCTTCCGGGGTTGGGCCATGCGTCGCTCAGAGCGTAGGTCAACGCCGCCGCAACAACAGTCGCGAAAGCAGAACGATGCCGAGCCCGACTCCGAGCCAGTGCTCCAGAGCCACCATGAAGCCAAGCCAGTAGAACGGCGCGGCGAGCGTCACGGCCAAGGCCAGCACGGTCAGTTTGCGTCGGCCGGTAGCCCCGCTCGCCCCGCTGTGCCCATCCGCGGTCGGGATCATGCAGAGCCAAACATACGCCGGGAAGAGGAGCCCGTAGAACGACATGAAGTACCGATAGACCACCTCGCCGGGGGTCATGTCAACCACGCTTCCTCGCGTGTTCACCGCGCCGCCGAGCGATGCGGTGATCAACGCCCCGACGATGACGATGCACACCACGATGCCGATCTCGCGGAATCCGGGTGACTTCGACTCGCCCTGATCGGAGTCGATCCACGCGCACTGTCGTGCGTGCACGAACAGCGTGAACATCGCCTGCGCTGCAACATGCACGCCCAGAACGGTGCTCACCTCTGTCAGTCGGGGACTCCCGATCATGAGCCCGGCGTACCAGAGCGTGCCGAGAATCATCGCCAGAAAGAACACTCCAAAGCCGAGCGTGAAGGCCCAGCGTGCCTGCCGGGCGGGCACCTCCGCGCGAGCCTTGAGGAAGGTCAGATCGAGGTACGGGCAGAGTGCAAAGCCGAAGACGCATATCGGCGCCAACCACACCAGCGCTTTCAGCCGCGATGAGTCAGTGCCCGCTTGAATCGCGTCCAACACGCCTTGACCGAGTGCCGTTCCGGATGCTCCATCCACCCACGGTCGCATCGGAAGGCCGCTTGCCCACAGGAACGCCACGACCGACACCGCGTAGACAACGACCGCGAGTCGCATCGACGCGGATACCGGCCATTGCGCTGAGCGCCAACCAAACAGAATCGCCACTGGCACGCCCAGCACCACCGCCGTCGAGAGTCCGAACAGTTCGCCCAACGTGGCCAGAAAGACCACGTGAAACAGGATCGTGACCCACGAGAAGGCCCGCATCGCCAACGCGTGACGCTCGATAAGTGCTCGCACGCGGTCGCGGTTGCCGATCACCCAGCCGAGCGCTGCAGCGCCGATCACGTTCGGCACCGCGAAGACCACGAACCCCCACACACCGAAGTCGCGCACGAGCAGCACAGGCAGGAACATTCCGATGCACCACGTCCATGAGCAGGCCAGGTAGATCGCCCAGCCGATTGTGCTCCACGACAAACCGCGAGCCACCGGGGATGCGCCACCGGTTCCATCGTGCTCGTTGTGGCTGGACTTGCCCATTCGGGCCGAGTGTACCCGAGACCTCCGCCGCTACGCTCACGCCATGCCTCACGCAATCTCGCTTCTCCTGGCGTTCGCCGCAGGTTGCCTGATCCCCCTGCAGCACAGCGCCAACGCCATGCTCCGAAAGCACCTGAACCACCCGGTACACGCCGCGGCGGTGAATTTCTGCGTCGGACTGGCTGTGCTGCTTCTGGCGTCGTTCTTTCTGGCACGAGCATGGAAGGCGCCGCTCGCGGCTTCAGCGCCTTGGTGGGCGTGGGTGGGGGGGTTGTGCGGAGCCGCGTTCGTGCTTTCGGCCGTGCTGACGGCTCAGAAGGTCGGCCCGTTGACGTTTCTCATCGCTGCGCTCGCTGGCCAGGTGCTCGTGGCCGCGATCATCGACCACTTCGGTCTGCTCGCCAACGCGACCCGGCTCATCACGCCGACCCGAGCGCTCGGCATCGCACTGATCTTCGTGGGGGTGGTGCTGGTGCAACGGAAGGTCTAACGCGAGGCGCGATCGTGACCGCAACGCGGGAATACCCTGCCGCATGAAAGCACTCGTGATCCACCAGACGGCCGATCAGGGACGGGCGCTCACCGATTGCGTCCGCTTCCAAACGGACTTCTCCGGCCCGCCCGCCCCCGCGCCCGGCATGGTCACCGTTCGGACCCTGGCCTCGGCGTTGAATCACCTCGACTTGTGGGTTGCTCGGGGCGTGCCCGGACTCAACCTGACCTACCCGAGGATCTCAGGATCGGACGCCTGTGGTGTGGTCGAGTCGGTTGGAACCGGCGTCGACTCTGCTTGGGTGGGCAAGCGCGTTGTGCTGAACGCCGCCTTCGAGCCGGCGTCGTCCATCCGACCGAGCGAGTCTGATTCGGCCTGGCTTGCGCCCGAGTACGAACTGATCGGGGAGCATCA
Organism: Phycisphaeraceae bacterium; assembly: GCA_019636535.1. Classification (GTDB taxonomy): domain Bacteria; phylum Planctomycetota; class Phycisphaerae; order Phycisphaerales; family UBA1924; genus JAHBK01. The sequence continues at coordinate 7,033 of JAHBXK010000039.1, forward strand.
CAACGGCGCACATGCCGAGCGTTTCAACGCCCCCATCGCAAACTTGGCGGTCATTGCCGACGATGCCGATCCCGTTCAGTCGGCGGCGTTCGGGCTGACGTTTCTGACCGCTTACTCCATGATGTGCACCAAGGCAGGACTCAGACCCGGCCAGTCGGTGTTGATCACCGGGATCGGCGGAGGCGTTGCGCTCGCAGCGCTGGCGATCGCAAAGCATGTCGGTTGTCGGACGGTCGTCACCAGCCGCCACGGCTGGAAACTGGACAAGGCGGCTTTGCTCGGTGCCGATGAGTGCGTGCTCGACTCAGGGCAGGATTGGAGCAAGCGGGTTCGCGACTGGACCCACAAGCGAGGAGTTGATCTTGCCGTCGATTCCTCCGGCAAGGCGACGCACCTCAAGTGCATCAAGTCCCTGGCACGCGGCGGAGCGTACGTCACCCCGGGGTGCACAAGCGGGCCGGACGCAACCACCGACCTTGCGAGGATTTTCTGGAACCAACTCCGGATCTACGGCTCAACGATGGGTGGGGCGAGCGAGTTTGCGCAGGTGGTGGCGCTCTACCGGGCGGGGAAACTGCGGCCGGTTGTGCATCAGGCATTCCCCGCCGAACGCGGAGGCGAGGCGTACACACTGCTGAGTCAAGGTGAGCAATTCGGCAAGTTGGTGATCGACTGGCGTTGAGGCGGCGGGCATCTGCGCATGAAACAGCCCCGGGCATGAACCCGGGGCTGTTCGAGGTTGCGAGATCCCGCTGCGAGTCGCAGAGACTTGTGTGCTTAGTCCTGCTTGCGACGACGCATCGCGAGAATGCCCATCCCGGCGAGGGCCAGCACACCCGCTCCGGGCGCCGGGATCGGCGTGCTGATCGCCGTGAGTTGGTCCTGCGCGGTGTCGGACTGCAGAACGCGGAGCGTGGGCAGGGGGTTGATCGCCACGTACCCCGGCGCTGCGATCGTGTTCAGCCAGCCCTGGGCGATCGTCTTGGGCGTGTCCGGCGAGTTGGCCTTGAAGGACCCGGTCGTCAGCGCCTTGTCCGAGTCGTACACGATCTCCCAGACCGCAAGTTGGAACGCCGCGGAGTCGTTGCTCGTGCCGACCTGGGGCAGGATGTCGGCCCAGAGGACCGAGAGCAGGTACGTCTGCGCCGCGTTGAAGCCGTAGTCGGCGGGGGTCATGACGTTGAACACAAAGTTCGTGTTCGCGGTGACGTTCTGAGCAAGATCCACGCAGTAGGTCGTGAAGGCGTTGCCGATCGTGTCATCGATGCCCGCCCCCGGCGTGTCGGTTCGCTGCCAGGCAAACTGAACGGTCTTCACCGTTCCCGAACGCGGTGCACTCGTGATGTTCACGTCCTTGGACAGCGTGCTGGTGAACTTGCCCTTGATGGTGTCGGCCTGGGCGTGACCCGCGGCGGCAACCAAGGCGGCAACGGCAACAGCGGCGATCGAGTTCGTCTTCATGATGTCTCTCCCTCTTGGATTTGATGACTGCATGGCGGCGATGGAGATGGCTCCCCGACACTCGCCGCCAACACCATGAATCTCCGATTCAGTTCCGGCCTCGGCACCCACTTGTCGAGGGAACGGCCCACCGTGGTAGCGCCTGAAAGGGCTGGTGAAACTGGGCAAGCCTGTCGAGGGCAGGATCGCTGGTTTCGCATCGAATAACCGATGTGGTTGGCGACGACGGGCCAATGCTCGCTCAGCTCGATCGGACGCGGAGGGGTTATCGGAGTCCGCTGGCAGGCATCAATCGAGCCACGAACGGTTTCGGGCAGGTGGTTACTCAGTCTGATTCGGGGCCGCTGACCGGCTCGTGCGCCCGCTGTTGTTGGGATCACGCCACCAGGTTGTCAGCATGTCATCGCACCCTCTGACAAGCCGAGCAAGTCCCGGACGAAATGTGCCCAGTCCACGGCCGTCGTGAATGAGTCCGAACGGCGATTGTTGGCTGGTGGACTCACTGGCAGGTCTTGCCGCCGAATCTGGCAGCGCGAAGGGCGCGGTGAAGGCCACGATCTCATCGACCAATGAAGCACGCAGCAGCGATCCGATCAGGCGCGGACCCGCCTCCACCAGAACGGTCTGAACGCCACTGCCGTTGCGTCCAAGCCCATGATGCTGTGATGCCATTCGTCGGAGCAAGTCGGCAAGGTCAACCTGTTCCGTCCCGGCGCAGGGTTTTGTCGGGTCCCGCTCACACGCCAACACGCTTACCCCGGCCCGCTTGAACCGCTCAACTCGATCGGCGTCTCGGGCGAACACGCTCGAAGTGCACGCGATCACCACGCCGCCGGGCTCCGAACCTCCGGACTTCGAGACAGTTTTCAACAGCCGGCTTTCGAGCGGAGTTCGTAGGTTGCTGTCCACCACCACACGAACCGCTCGCGTTCGCGGAACGCCCACTCGACAATCCAACAGCGGGTCGTCGGTCAGGACGGTCCCGACGCCCGTGAGCACGGCGTCGACGCGGCCCCGAAGCGCATGCACCATTCTCCGAGAGGGCTCAGCGGAGATCCACTTGGAGTCTCCCGAACCCGTTGCCACGCGACCGTCGATCGTCTGCGCCCACTTGACGATCACCCACGGAAGCCCGGTCGCCAGGTGCTTCCGCCAAGGGGCGCTCAGCCGCGAAGCCCACGCGCTCACAAGACTCTGACGAGACACGATCCCCGTTCGCGCCAGCGCGTCCGATCCACCACCCTTGGTTGCGCTCGGGTCGCGCTCCGCGAACACCACGCGTACAACGCCCGCCTCGATCAAGGCTTCAACGCAAGGTGGTTGCTTGCCGTGTCCGTTGCACGGTTCCAGCGTGACATAGGCCGTGGAACCCCTCGCGCCGCCCGGCTCACCGCGCTTGGCACAATCGGCCAGTGCGTCCCGTTCTGCGTGGATCCCGCCGAATCGTCGATGATGGCCGACCCCAACAACGCGGGGTTCCCCACCCGGCCCCTCGCGTGCCAGCACGCAGCCAACCATCGGATTTGGTTCCACGAGCCCGAACCCCCGCCAACCCGCCCTCGCTGCGAGGTCGAGCATCCTCCGATCGAAAGCAGCCACGCGCCGTTCGCTCGGCGTTGGTGATTCAGGCATTGGCACGCGTGCCGGATCGGCTTTCACACTGCCAGCATACGCGCAGCACGAGCCGATCCGGCGATCCTGATACGCTTGCCGTGTGCTGCATCGATTGAATCCATTTCGCGGGATCGAGAGTCCCCGGGCCGTTGCGGCCTGGGGCTTGTACGACCTGGCAAACCAATCGTTCCAGTTGCTGATCAACACGCTCTTGTTCAGCATCTATCTCACCATCGTGGTCGTGGGAGACGGCAAACGGGCCGAACTGATCTGGGGAGCGATGTTCTTCATCTCCAATGCGCTCGTCGTGTTGAGCGCTCCCGTTCTGGGGGCGCTCGCCGACGCCCGCGCATGGAAGAAGGAGATACTGCTCGCAACGGGGTGCCTGTGCGTGGTCATGATGGCGTGTTTCCCTCTGCTCGGGCCGGGAGCGATCGCCTTGGCCGTTGCGCTGTACGTTCCGGCCGCGTTCGCGTGCGGTACCGGCGAGAACTTCCTGGCCGCGTTCCTACCCGAACTCGCTAAGCGCGAGCAGATGGGGCGAATTTCGGCGCTCGGCTGGTCCATGAGTTACGTTGGCGCATTGGTCCTGCTGTTGATCTGCTTCTCGGCCGTGACGTGGTTCGGCCTTGCCGAACCCGAACAGTGGAAAGGGTTGTTCGTCCTCTCGGCGGTCTGGTTCGCCGTGTTCATGGTTCCGACGGTGCTTTGGTTGAACGAGAAGGCCGTGCCAAGACCTGGACGCGACGACGCCACGGCGATCGTTGATGCATTCCGTCGGCTGAAACGCACCATCCGAGAGGCCGGCAAGTTCGCGCAGTTGGCCACGTTCCTGGCCATCTTCTTCGTGTACTCGATGGGCACGCAGACCGTTGTGTTCTTTGCCGGCATCATCGGCAACTCCTTCGGGTTCGGCATCGATCGTCTCATCCTCATGGCCGTGGTCATGGCGGTTACGGCCGGCGTCGGCGCAATCACGACCGGCATGGTGCAGGATCGGCTCGGACACCGCAACACGGTCATGTCGATACTCGGTGTGTGGGTGCTCGCGACCACCGGGCTTGCCGTGCTCAAACTCCGCTTCGCCGCGTCCGGCGCTGACACTTCCACTGGCCCCGGCATGGCTTTCTGGGTCATCGCCGGTGCGATCGGGCTCGGTCTCGGCGGGATTGGCACCGCCAGCCGCGCACTCGTCGGTGCGTTCACGCCTGAGCGACGGTCCGCCGAGTTTTTCGGACTCTGGGGCATGGTCTACAAACTCGCCTCCATCGGCGGCATCCTCTTCGGCGTTGCCAGCGAGGCGTCACGCTTCAGCCTCTTCCTGATCGCGGGCTTCTTTGCCGTCGGTTTGGCGCTCATGCCGCTGGTCAACGAGAAAGCAGGCATGGCCGCCGCATCCGCCGACGACCAATCGCCGATGGAGTAGGCTCAGCCATGTCAAGCAAACTCACCACGGTTCCATCCTCATCCGGTCGATTCGGTCGCTTCGGCGGACGGTATGTTCCCGAAACGCTCATCCCCGCGCTCGATCAACTCCAGCACGAGTACGAGCGAGCAAGCGCCGATCCCTCTTTCTGGGCACAACTCGAATCGCTCCAACGAACGTTCATCGGCAGGCCGACGCCGCTTTGTCCCGCGAACAGGCTCACCTCGCACGTGCGTTCAACCGCGCCGGGCGGGAGAGGAGCCTCCCTCTGGCTCAAGCGCGAGGATCTGGCCCACACCGGCGCCCACAAGATCAACAACACCATCGGGCAGGCCCTGCTCACGCTGCGCATGGGCAAGCGGCGGATCATCGCCGAAACCGGCGCGGGTCAGCACGGTGTGGCGAGCGCCACCGCCGCAGCGCACTTCGGGCTCACCTGCGACGTGTACATGGGTGCCGAGGACGTACGCCGCCAGCGATTGAACGTCGTCCGCATGAAACTTCTCGGCGCGAGGGTGATCGAGGTGCAGGACGGCTCCCGCACCCTCAAGGACGCGACCAACGCCGCGATGCGAGACTGGATGGCCACTGTCGATGGCGGACCGAACGTTGAACCGACCCACTACATCCTCGGTTCGGTCGTCGGACCGCACCCTTTCCCCCGCATCGTGCGCGACTTTCAGGCGGTCATCGGTCGTGAGTGCCGCGACCAGTGTCTGAACGCCTTCGGACGAATTCCCGATGCGGTGGTCGCGTGCGTCGGCGGTGGGTCCAACGCCGCGGGCATCTTTTATCCGTTCATCGAGGATGTTGCGGAGGGTCGCGTGCGCCTGCACGGCGTCGAGGCCGGCGGTCGTGAGCCGACGCTCGGGCACCACGCGGCGCCGCTCTCGCACGGAACACCTGGCGTGCTGCACGGATCAATGAGCTATGTGCTGCAGGATGACTCAGGCCAGACAGCCGAAGCGCACTCCTGCTCAGCCGGCTTGGACTATCCGGGCGTTGGTCCCGAGCATTCCTACTGGAAAGACGAGACCGATGGCGGAGTGTCGTACACCTCGGTCACGGACGGTCAGGCGCTCGACGCCTTCGAGTTGCTCGCGCGGACAGAAGGCATCATCCCGGCGCTCGAGTCGGCTCACGCGATCGCCCACGCGGCTGTGTTGGCCGCCGAACTCCCGAGCAGCGCTCACGTCGTCGTCAACCTCTCCGGTCGGGGTGACAAGGACGTGGACGAAGCAGCGCGTTTGCTCGCTGATCGCTCGATACGCGAGCCGGGCTAATGCGTGGTCGGATGGGTGCGGGATCACCGCGACGGACGCAGCGGATAAGCCGAGACGATCAGCCACTTGGTGGCTCGAACTAGGCCCCCAAAGAGGCCAAGCCGCAGTCGTAGCCTCAGCCTCTTCAAAGCCGAGTCATCCGGATCGGCCCGCAGGCCCTGCGCAACCCAGTACCGCGCGCGTCGCAACTGCCCCTCGTGCACGTGCGCCACCGCGAGGTTGTGCATCGCGGGGACGAACCGCGGATCGAGTTTCAGCACCGACCGGCTGACTTCCACACCCTCCGCCCGCATCCGGCGAGATTCCTGACGCGAGACCGAACCGGCGACTTTGAAACACGCCACCGCGTACAGGTGCAAGGCGTCCACGTCGTGCGAGTTCGCGGCGATCAGCGTTCCGAGCACTCGCCGAGCATCTTCCGGACGATGCGCGTCGAGCAACGTTTGCGCAAGTTCTGTGATCTCACCGCGATCCGGACGGTCATCCGGGTGCGATTGAGCATCCATCCGCCTGCTCAACTGCGCCAACTCTTCATCGAGCAGTTCGTGAACTTGCTCGCGGATGCCGCCACCCAAGCCCGCAGCCCGTCTGTCTCGCAATCGGACCGGGGTGGCCGAGCGCCGGTTCATCAGAAGCATGCGAGCAAGACGTCTTCTCGCGCCGGGGAACGCCGGATCAAGCCTCAGAACAACATCGAAGTGCTCGAGGGCCGACTGCGGGTTGTGCTCTCGTTCGGCGATCTCGGCAAGCCGGAAGTGAGCCTCCGCGTTGTCCGGCTCGATCTCCAGCACGCGTCGGAATTTCTCGCCCGACTCGGTCAGGCGGTTCATGTCGATGAGCAACTCGCCCAGGTCCAGCAGCGTGTCGATGTCGCCGGGGTCCTGGCGAAGTTCACGAAGAAACAACTGCCGAGCCCGCTCGTGCCTTCCCGTTGCGCGATACGCCCGCGCCAGTTTCGAGTGCACACCCGGTAGGTTGGGATCGTTCGAGGCGGCCTCACGCAGGCACCAGATCGCCTTGTCGATCAGGGTCCTCGCCAGCAAACTCTCGGCCATCGCCGACAACGCTTCGGCGTTGTTTGGCTCGATCTGCTGGCTGAGATAGAACATCACCTCGGCTTGATCATGCTCCCCCAGCCGGGTGTGGGCCTCGATCCGCATCACCAGCGGCGTCGGGTTCGACCCGTCAAGGCGGTGGGCCTTGTCCAGCCAGCCGATCGCCGCGCGACACTCGTTCCCACGAAGCAGGTTGACGCCAACCGCCAGAGCGACCTGCGGATCGTCCGAGTCCAGGTCGTGACAATCTCTGAACGCCTTGACGGCTTCCTCGTAACGCCCCGCCGCTTCGAGCGTGAGGCCGAGATTGAAGTGCCACTCCGGCCGGTAGGGATTGAGCGACAGCGCTTCGCGGAGTTCCAACTCCGCTTCCTCCCAACGCCCGTGCTCGTAGTGCTCGTGGGCGCGCTCTACGTGACTTTCGGCATCAATCCAATCGTTCATCGTCGAAGGCCGCTCCGCGATCCGTACGCTTCACGCTTCATCCCCGCTTCCCTGGCCACCTGCGCCATGATCCACGATCAGGTACTTTATGCGGCCACTCCTGCACGTGCCGATCCGATCGGTCAGCCGAAACTTCGCCGTGTGGCGAACCTTCGGCCGATCAAGAACTTACATCGGTCGAACGATGTACCGCGGCTTGATTCCTTCCCTGTGTGTCCGGTACCGTCCCGGGCACGGCGGCGATGTTCTCTACTCGCGTCCGTAGTTCCGCTCACCCCGTGGACGATTCACACCAGGATCGAGATGCTTAGAATCTCTCCAGAGAGGTGCCGAGTTTCCTCCGGACCGCGGTTCCGGAGGGTCGTCGGCACGGTGGCGCTCGGCCTCCTGACGCTTTGCCCGTTGCTGATCGGTGGGTGCCGCAACGGTGCAGCGAAACACCCGACAGAGCACCAGTCCGCGACCCCTCGACACGTCCCGCCGACGACCAACCAAGGCACTCGGAACGAGCACACCGAATCGCAACAGCAAGTCGGAGACACCACCCAGCCGACCGCGGAATCTGCGAACGGCGCCGACAATGCGACAAGCACTTCGAACACGACGGCAGATCACCCAGCCCTGGACGCTTCGGCAGCAAGTCAGCCATCCGTTCGCCCATTGTCAAGGCATGCCGAGCACCTGCTCGGGATCCTCCGCGATGAGTCCGCCGCAATCGACCTTCGCTTGCAGGCCGCGGGTCGCCTGATTCGAGGCGACGTTGAAGGTCAGGATGGACAAGTCGCTTCGGGTCCTCCGAACGTTCCACTCGCTGCGCTGACCGAGATACTCAGCGAGCCCGGCGGCTGGTCGTCGCAGTCCGCCAAGTCCATTCTGCTGCGAGCCATCCACGAGACACCCGCGGCTCTCCCCGTCTTCGACCGCCCGATCGTGCCCATCGCTCGGGCCGAGGGTGCTGCCGCGGATGCTCCGGCCGAGATTCGCGTCTCGGCCGTTCGTGCGCTGGGCTCGATCCGCACCCGCCTTTCCGCCCGCACGCTCATCGACGTTGCCGCAAACCCGGAGCCGATCGGTCCAGCCGCGATCCAATCGCTCGTCCGCCTTTCGGGCCGTGCCGACCTGGGAGCGGAGCGATCGCGCTGGGAGGTATGGTTCGGACAGGTCGAGTGGTCGACGGAGGCCGAGTGGCGACGCGTGCTGATCGAGGGTCTTGCCGCTCGTGCGGACGGCTTGGCCAGCAAGTCCGACGTCGCCGTAAACAAACTCGTCGACGTGCTTGCCCGCCGATACGCAGCCGCCGAGTCATCCTCCGACCGCTCCGCCCAACTGGTCTCGATGCTCCGGGACGAACTGGTCGCGGTGAAGCGACTCGGCTTCACGCTCGCCATGTCGGAGCTCGCGAACGCCCGCACCTTGGACCGCTCGGTCGCCGATGCAGCGATCGTGTGCCTGCAGGACGGCGATACTGATGTGCGCGTCTCCGCCGCCGATCTGCTCCGACTCATCGCGACCGACGATCACGCCGAACCGCTCGTCACCGCGCTGCTGGTTGAAACCGATCCTCCCGCGGCATCTCGTCTCCTCGCGTGCGCAGCGAGATTCCCTCGGCCGGAAATTCTCCAGCCTTCGCTCCGCTGGCTCGCCCACGGCCCGATCACCGAGGGCGCTGCCATCGATGCGCTGCTCGCGCTCCATCGCGCTGGGCTGATTCCGACGGGCGAGGCCGTCGACCGCGTCGCCGAGATGCTCGGGCGGATCGATGCCGACTCGCCCGGCTTGTCACCAAGGCAGCGAGAGAACAGGCAGACGCTTCTCGAAGCATTCGGTTCGTGATCAGCCGCCGAGTTGGGCTTCGCCGCCCGCTCCGCCGTTGGCCTCTGGCTTGAGGTGCCGAATCAGGAACTCGGTCTGCAGCGACTTGGCCTCCGCGCCGAACCGGCCGAACCCGGCGTGCTCCCGCTGTGCGTCCGTGCGATCGAACGCCACCAGTTCGACCGATGACGAGTCGCCCCCGGCGTCGGTCGTGCGTGCCCGCACCCGTTCGATGAACTCGGCCTGAAGTTCCAGCGGAACCACCTCGTCATGCCTCGCGTGCAGCGCCAGGAGCGGGATCGGCCGCCACCGGTCCAGTCGGCCCATCGCGTCCATCGCACGCACCGCGTCGGCATCGTGCGCGACGCCCCACGGGCTGCATTCGCCGTACAGCCGCTCGAGCCAGCCGGTTGTCGCTTCGACTGCGCAGCAAGCAAATGGGTGTGGGTCGCACAACCGTCGAAGCGCGGCCATTCCCCCAGCGCTCATGCCCCCGATCCCCATTCTGTCCAGATCAAACGCGTCGCTCCACACGGGGTCCGCCAACGCCTCGAGGATTCCGTCGATCTCGCCGACCATCTGCGACACAACCCGCAGGGTCTGTGCCGGACGATCCCAACCCTCGACCATTCGCTCGCCGTGGCCGGGCAGATCGAGTGCGCAGGCCGCGATCCCCGCTCGCAGCCAGCGCTGATACCGCCCGGAGTCCAGCTCCTTGTTCACCGTTCGTCCGTGCATCCACAGCATCACCGGCGCTGGTCGCTCCCAATCGGGATGAGCGAGCAGCGCGGGAACCTGTGACGGGCCGAGACGCACGAATCGCGTCTTCTCCATCAAACTGCGGGGGAGTTGCGCGAATCGATCGATCATGAGAAGCAGCAAACACGCGAGCCGCACACGTTCCGCGCGTTAGAGCGCCAACCGCTGGCCGCGCTCCACCCGCTTTGGCAGTCGCCCCGCAGCGGCGGATGCAAGTTCGTCGGCGTTCGTCGCCGTTCTTGGTGAGACCTCCAGCGTGCAATCCGGCGCGCCCGATCCGTCGCGAGGCAACTCAACGCCCAGCGATTCGAGCCATCTCGCTGCACGCTGGGTCTGAATGCGAGAGCTGGATTCCGCGCTGTCCACGCCCGAGGCGTTCTTGATCGGCGCGAACTCCTCGACCCGATCGGTTTCCAGCACGATCGACTTCTCGCAGAGCGGGAGCGCATCGAACACGAACGCTTCCAACTTCACGGCGTTGTTCGCTGACGGCGTGACCGCCGAGCCCGTCTCCGGGTCGATGCAGGCCACCTTCTTTTCCGCGCGATGGAACGGCAGCGCGAACCCAGTGCCCGCGGTGTTTCGGTTGAGTTCCTCCACAAACTTCACGCCCAGCACGTGCACGGCGATGGACCCGGCGCAGAAGCGGAGCGAGCCGTCGTGCATCCGCTGTTCGGCGAGTTCACCCGGCAGGTCGGAGTACTCGATCACCTCCACCCGTCCCACGTGTCGCCCCGCGCCATGGCAGCAGAAGACACCGACTTTCTCGGCCGCGTCCCGCTTGGAGACCATCTTGCTGCTCATCTGCGCTGACGAGTCCGGCGCGGTCGCGTGCAGGCCGATGAAAACCGGATCCACGACGTTCACGATCGGATTGTCGACCTGGAAGTAACTGATGATCTCGACTCCGCGGCGCTTCATGTCCTCGATCGCGCTGCTCTGCCACAGCGCCCGCAGCGAACCGCCGTGGCCGTCCGGGTTCGTCGCGACCTCGCCCTTGCCGGCCATCAGCACCTTGCCCGACTTGATGTCGAGCGTCGGCATCATGCCCTGCTGAAAGAACATGACATTCGCCGGCTTGAGCCCGAAATGGCCGTTGGCCTCGAAGTACGACACCGTCTGGGCATGGTTCAAGGGACTGGTCATGATGTACCAGGGAATGTCCACTCCGTAACGATCCCGTGCGCCCAGCAACGCCTCAGCGAAGATCGCAAACAGCGGCTTGCCCGTCACCGCGCCCGCCGGGAAGCACCCCTTCGGCCCCTCGTACCCCAACCGGCTCCCCTGTCCACCCGCTACGACGAACGCGGCGACTTTGCCGACACGGATCAACGACTGACCCTTCGCGCGAAAGTGCTCCCGATCCCACGTTCGTCCCGTCTTCGTTTCTGCCAGCGGGTAGTACTGTGCGGGCGCCACACTCTCGGGCAGGGCAAACTCCGGCTTCTGATGCACGTACGCCCGGATCAGTCCGGGCAGCGATTCCATATCGATCGAAGCGATCTGTGCGAGAAGTGACCGCCGCGACTCCGCGTCGAGTTCGTCGTAGAAGTTCAGCAGGTGGCCCTGCCCCACCGCTTCAAGGCGCTTGCGCACGGACTCGATTGCAGGCACTTCGATGGGCTTGGCGGATGTCATGGTGGGCATCGCTCCTCCGTCCTCCGTTCCGCGTCATGCGAATCGGCGTCGGCTCAGTGTACGCCCAAGCACAAAGGCACCCGACCTTACTTCAGCACCACGGCGTGGTTGTTCCCCAACATTCACCGAGCCGCGACGACCGCCTTTGAAGTTGGATCGGCTCACGCCCGCCTGATCATCGCCGCTCGCTCGTCATCGCTCGCCGCCGGGCCGAGATCCTCCAGCCACCGCCACCCGTCCTGCCGATACCCCGCCGTCGGTTTGAGTTCCGGCACACGCGCGGCCCAGAACCGATTGAACCGGGCCATGAACATCTCTCGCACCAGTTTGGCCGTCATGCTCGCCAGCGCTACCGGCAGGTGGTGCGTCTCCGACTCGGACATGAACATCACCACCATCCGCCCATCGCGGCTCGCCGAACCATCCGACCACTTCCCGCGAAGTTCGTAGCGACTCCGTTCCGGGCCCTCTTCGAGCGTCTCGGCCACGACCGGCGCGCCCGCGTCGTTCATCATCCTGGCCAGGCTCGCGCCGTACTGCGTCCGTCCACCTTGCCGATCGCACACCACGCGGACCGCATGTTCCTCCGCGCCCGCCCAGCGCTTCCAGATCGTTGCCAAGTGCTCGCCGATCGCCCGCTCGGTGGTGGCCGCCTTGGTCCCCGTCACTTCGACGATCCGGTTGAACTCCCGCTCTCCGATCGCCCGGCACGCCATGTCCTCGACCGTCACACCCGCCCCGGCGAGCGTTCGCTCCAGCATCGACGCGCTGATCCCCAGCACGCCCGCATCGCATGCGCGAGGGCAGGGCGAGGGTTCCCCTCCGTACCACACCGCGGGCGCTCCCACCAGTCCGAGGGCGCGAAACAGTGCCGCATCGTCCGAGACCGGCTCGACGGTGCCTTTGCTTGTCCCACCGGCACGGCACCGCATGAACGTCAGCACGCCCCGCTCGAGATGAACCAGCGGGTCGCGGGTCTTGCTCGAATTGGCGAGTTTCAGGTTCTTGGAGTCGTCCACCGCGATCCGGCCCAACGCCGACATCGCTCTGGCTCCACGCTCCGGCTTGCGACAGACCGCCGACGACAGCGACGACCACAGGTCGGGCGCCGGCCGTCCTTCTTCCCACCCCTCGATGCGAAACGCGGTCATCCCCACGCACAGCGGCCCGAGCAACGGCCCGTACCCCGCCTCGTCGATGCCGCAGTAGAAGAGCGCCATGCTCGGCAAACCTAGCCGCGACCGGCCCACCACCCGATCCAATCGACAGTCGCTCAAAAAGCAGTTCGGCCCGCGCCGATCGTGCGAATCAGCGCGGGCCGGTGCTTGCGAGCGGCCGGAGCATCAGGACTTCTCAGCCCGACGCCCCGGCTCGGCTCAATGCGGTCGAGAGGACTTGAACCTCCACGGGTGTTACCCCACTAGAACCTGAATCTAGCGCGTCTGCCAATTCCGCCACGACCGCGTGCGGGGGATGAGAATAGACACCCGACCATCGCCCGACAACCGCCGGACCTTCGCGGGCCGTGCCGTTCGATTGACGTGTCCGTTTGTTCGATTCCAACCCCCAGTCCGTCCGGCGTTTAGTCCGTTCCGATCCGGCGTTGCAGATCCTGCAACGCCTCTTCCCACGCTGTGGCGTGCTCCGATTCCATCCACAGGTCGCAGAGTTCCGAATCGGCCGCGACACGGGCGATCGCGTCGTGGGCGGTGTCGATCAGATCCCGATCGACCTTGATCCTGTGGCCATGCCTGCCGATCCACTCCCGTGCCCCATCGGGCAGGTCGCTCGCCGGCCGGCCGCGGAGAGCCGCCACGATCTCCGCGGCGGCCAGCGCCGACGAACAGACTTCTTCTTCGAGATACTCGTCCTCACCCGCTTCCGACTCCTCGCCGTCTCCGTCCACCCCCTCACCCAGAGCCATCTCCAGGGTTTCCCGGATCATCCCGGGATCTTCCCCTCCGGTCAGTTCCAAGACCCAGTCCAGCGCGGTGTCGTTCTCGAAGTTCTTCACACCCCAGGCGCCCATGCTCTTCGCTCCATTCAGTCCCGCAAAGCCCGGCGGGGCCGTCAAGCCCGGCCGGGCGCATCGATCATTCGTTGTGCGGCTCGGCGATTCAGTCGTCGCTCTCCGCGTCGTCGGCGGCAACCTTCACCGCCACGGGCTTGCTCACCTTCGTCGCCAGCACGCCCCGGCGAACCTCGTCGAACAGGTCCTTGTTCTCCTTCAGGAACCGCTTGGCGTTCTCGCGGCCTTGTCCCAGCCGCACGTCCTTGTACGTGAACCACGCGCCGCTCTTGTCGATGACCTCGCAGGAGACGGCCAGGTCGAGCAGATCGCCCGAGAGCGAGATCCCCTCGTCGAACATGATGTCGAACTCGGCTTCGCGGAAGGGGGCGGCGACCTTGTTCTTGACGACGCGGGCACGCACGCGGTTGCCGACGGCGACCTCGCCCTCCTTGATGGAGCTGGTCCGGCGGATGTCGATGCGCACCGAGGAGTAGAACTTGAGGGCCCGGCCGCCCGTGGTCGTTTCCGGGCTGCCGAACATGACGCCGATCTTCTCGCGGATCTGGTTGATGAAGATCACGGTGCTGTTGGTGCGGGCGATGACGCCCGTCAGCTTGCGCATGGCCTGGCTCATCAGCCGGGCCTGCAACCCGACGACCGCGTCCCCCATCTCCCCCTCGATCTCGGCTCGGGGAATCAGCGCGGCGACCGAGTCGATCACGATCACGTCCACCGCGTTGGAGCGGACGAGCAGTTCGCAGATCTCCAGGGCCTGCTCGCCCGTGTCGGGCTGGCTCACGAGCATCTCGTCGATGTTCACACCGATCTTGCGGGCCCAGGTCGGGTCCAGCGCGTGCTCGGCGTCGATGAAGGCCGCCACGCCCCCGGCCTTCTGGGCCTGGGCCAGCACCGTCAGCGCCAGCGTGGTCTTGCCGCTGGATTCAGGCCCGAAGACTTCGATGATGCGGCCGCGCGGGATGCCCTTGCCGCCCAGGGCAAGGTCCAGCGAGATCGCCCCGGTCGAGATGCCGGGGATGTTCATGTACGCGTTCTCGTCGAGTTTCATGATCGAGCCCTTGCCGAAGGTCTTCTCGATCTGCCCGACGGCCGTGCCCAGCGCTTGGAGTTTCTCCTTGGAGGGCGTAGGGGCGGGTGGGGTGGGAGAGGGGGGGGCGGAGGGCTTGGCCTCAACCGATGAGCCGGGTGCGCTCGATGCCGAGCCGCCCTTGGCGGCCGGGCCGGAGACGCTTGCCGAAGTCTTGGTGTCGCTTGCTGCGTTCCCCACCGGGGCCTTCTGCGGACCGGGCTTTGCATCCGCCCTGCCGTCGGGCTTACCGTCGGATTTGGCACCGATCGGGTGGGCGGCTGCGCTGGTGCGGGCGGGGGCGGACGGGGAGGGGGAGGCGGGGGGGGCGGACGAAGAACCGGTGCGGGCCATGCTGGCCCTCCTTTCGTAAACACCGCAACGTGGCCGCCGATCCCTTGCTCCGATGCCCGATTCCCACCGAACGGCGGGCGAAGTGGGGGGATGAAGGGGGCGGGCGTCGTCGGTCAACCACACGCGATTCCGCGGCCGAGACATCCGTGAATCGGGCCGTCGTGTCCGGAGGCGGCGTGGGTCGCGGGTCCGGACGGGGGGAGCATACCAAGCCCCGAACGTCTGTCAATGTTCGGTTTTGGATTGGGGATACTTGTTAGGGTGCGACCCGAGAGGCCGCCTCGCTCGCAAAGCCCAACGACCCCGACGAGACCACCCGTCCCCGCCACAATGCTCCCCAGCGCCGGCACGCTCAACAGAACGAACCACCCGCCCTTGCGCTCGCATCGGCGTTGAACGACCAGGAGACCCCTCATGCCTATCCAGTTCCGTTCAGATTGCAAGACCCTCCGTCCTTCACCGACAAGCCGCACGCGTCCCGGCCGGATGCGCCTCGGCCTGATCGTCGGAGTCGTGATCACCTCGGCAGCACCGCTCGGCGTTTCCACCGCGGCGAACGCCGGCCGTGCGACTCAGCCCGAGCCGACACCCGTCCAGCCGGAAGTCATCATCGAAGACCCGCTGGCGCACATGCGCATCAGCACCCCGGCCGATCTGCTCCGCTCGATGATCGACAGCGCCAAGCCCGTGCGCGAGCACAAGGCTCTCGAAGCGCTCGTCGGCACGTGGAGCGTCGAGTCGACGTTCCGCCCCGGCCCGGACTATCCGCCGATCGTCAGCACCGGCACGGCGAGCGTGCGCACCGTGATCGGCGGTCGGTTCGTCGAGTCCAACGTCCGCCTCACCTTCGAGCACGTCGAGTCCGAGTCGCTGACGCTCTTCGGGTTCGACACGCGGCACCGCCACTACACGCTCCACGCGATCGACTCGTTCGGCACCTACGCGGTCAACGCCGCGGGCCCCTTCGACGCGGAGACGAGAACCATCACCTTCGCGGGTGAAGTCTTCGAGCCCTCCCCCGACGAGAAACTCCCCGGCACCACGCACCCTTTCGAGATGGCCTTCGACCTGTCGGTGAAGGACCGCGTCACGCAGAAGGTGCGCATTCGCATGCCGGATCTGTCGTGGTTCGAGATGATGACGGTCGTCTTCGAGCGGCGGTGATCGAAGCCCGACGCGAACACCACGCGCTGCGGCCCGCGATCGCGCTGGCCCACTTCTGTCCTGCCCGTGCCGGCTCGGCCCCCCCGCGCTGACACCGGTCGGACGATGCGTGCGCACGCCCGAGTGAGCAGCCATGCTCCCGGTGTCGCGGCGGTGCGTGCGGTTG
>JAHBXK010000004.1 GCA_019636535.1 Phycisphaeraceae bacterium
GCGCTATACACGCATCACCACTCGCGCCCGCGCCTTCTAACGCGCCCGATCGCGCGCTCTTCAACCCCCTCCCAGATGGGAGCGAGGGTAGGGGGTGGGTTCGCCTTTGCTTGCCTTGCCTTCGGTGGGACATGCGTCCCGCCTGTCCACTTCACCCACCGCTCCACCGCGCAGCGGCTCCAACATGCAGCCCGAGCATGAGCGAGGGCGCGCGCCTTCAGCGCCCGTCCGCGTTCAACCACCCGAATCCAGTCGATTTCCCGAATACCGCTCGCCCGCTCTTCCGCATCCCCTTCTTGCCCCGCCCGCCCGCAGGGCGGACGACCGTTGCCAGGGGCGCTGCGGGTTCGACGCGAGGCGAACACGCAAGCCCCTGGGAAGCAACCCACCACCCCACCTCTTCTCCGTTCTTCTTCAGCAAGTGGGTTGCAGGGGGACTGCAAGTCCCCCTGCACACGGCGGGGTGGCACCGACCGTGACCTCTTCCCGTGCCACCGCACCGCGGCTTTGAGCGGTCGGTGCTCTTTCTGACCAGGCGGTTCGACGGCAACGCCAACTCGAACTACACCAACGGCGGGGGCGAGTTCGACGACGACCGCGAGTTCAACGCGGCCAACGAACTGCTGGGCCGGAACTGGGACGGCACCATGGGATTCGAACGTACGCCCGTCTACGACGACGTGGGCAACCTGACGCACGACGACACGAACAACTCGGGGGACGGTCTGCGCTATCGCTACGACGTGATGGGCCGCCTGCTGAAGATCGAGACCAACGAGTCGAGCCCGACGATCCTGGCCCAGTTCGAGTACGACGCGAACCACCAGCGGATCTCTTGGACCCACCCCGAGCGGAACGGCGGGAGCCCCGGCCTCCAAGCCACGCGGCACGAAGCCATCTACGACCACCGCTGGCGGATGATCGAGGTCCGCCGCGACGAGACGCTCGGCGGGCTGAACACGGGGGACGACGAATCGGAGCAGGGGCGGTTCGAGCGGTTCTACTACCACAACGCGGGGGTTGCCGGTTCCGGGGGTTCGGTGTACATTGACAGCGTGATCGCACGCGACCGGTCCATCGCCATCAAGCCGACCGTCTTGAACGAGCGGACGTACTACGCCCAGAACTGGCGGGGGGATGTCGTCCAACTCATCCGTCCCGGCGGGGCGCGTGCCGAGGCCAACCGCTACTCGGCCTACGGCCGACCGTACAACATCTTGGAGGCGGACGTCAACGCCGACGGCGTCGTTGACCTGGCCGACCTGCTCGACTTCCTCGACGATTGGAACACGCACTTCCCGTCGGCGGCGTACGTGGGGCTGGCGGATTACAACTTCGATGGGGCCGTGGACCTGTCCGACCTGCTCTCCTTCCAGGAGTACTGGAACCCGGACCTGGGCGTCGCCACCGGCCGGGACGTCCTCACAGCAGGGGAAACGAGGCTCCACGGCGGCAACCGCAAGGGCTACGCCGGGTACGAGCACGAGCCGTGGTGGTACGAGTTCCCGTTGAGCGGCACGCCGCCGACCGGCGTCCCCAACGCCGAGGCCGGGCCGCTCATGCAACTGGCACGGCACAGGTTCTACCGCGCCGACCTGGGGACGTGGACACGGAGAGATCCGTTGGGGTATGTGGATGGAATGGGGCTGTATGTTTATACTGTGGGCAATCCACTGATCAAACGCGATCCGCTCGGCATGATGTCCCAATCGACTGATCCATGGCTAGAGAAAATACCCGAAGATCCTCAACAAGCGGTGCGATGCTGCGAGTCACTCAAGCGAGACTCGACGTTCGGTTCGAAGGTATGGGGTGCAACAACTTGTTGTTATGGCAAGCCCGTAATATGTATATTCGACAAGAACATTGATCGACAGTATGCCGATGAGGAATTCAGAAAAATCTTCAAATCATGTGTAATGCAACACGAGATACAGCACTACCATGATCTGATAGAACAAAATCGATGTGGACCAATTGTACCACGCAACGACCCCGGATTTCAACACCCATTCGATATGAAAGATCCAAAAGATCGACGTGACTTTCACTGTTCGGAGTGTCGCGCATATCAGCAATCGTACTGGTGTCTTCAAGCGCAGAAACACAGGTGTGGACAGTGGCCGGCAGATAAGAGGCACACCGGTAAACGAACTCAATGTCAAAAAAACTACGACGATGCCATGGATGAAGTTATAAAAAAGAGGCTCGAGCACTGTGGCGCATGTACACCCGTGCCGATACGACCAGGTGATGCTTCGCCACTGCCACACTGGGACCCCATCATGCCATCACGAGAACGTGTTTGTGACAGGGGTCTCTAGTCGTTTACTGATTTAGTTGATAACACTTTTGCATCCTGCATGACATTGTGTTGAAAAGCCAATACATCAATTCCATCCAACTCGCAATCAGTCGCGTCATTATTAAGACCAGACGACAATTGATGATTGGTATGTGTTCGGCCTGTGCCGCAATAGTTATCACAGTGACATGCTGGTTGTTGCATTCTGCAGATTATGGTTCAGGGTTTGTTGAACAGAGGCACTCACTATACGTATTTCGAACTCCGATGCGACAACCCGCGGGGTCTCGATCGGTCATTATAACTAATAGAGTACATCGGTACACAAGCTCCGTGAATTCATCGAGTGAAACTTCATCGGTTAGCAGTTACAAATTTAGTCAAATGCCCACTAGAGAATTGCCGACGTGGATTCCCAAGACATTGCTAGGAACTGATCCGTTGTTACTGCATTCAGATTCGTTCGGATGGCCTATACCTTGGATTAGGAGAACCCTAGTCTATTGCTGGGCGAAGTCGGATTATATAGTAATAGAGGGCATGGAGTTGCGTTCCAATTCTGATCGCGCAATCGAAGAGAGGGTGATTGCTCCAACAAAGATCATTTGGATTAACTTGTTCATCAATATTGTTATCTACCAGACTGCATTGTCTTGCCTAACATGTTTTGTATACGCCATTATCATTAGCTATAGAGCATCGGGCAATCGATGTTCGGAATGCGGTTACTCAATGGAAGATGCCACTGCCGCAGTTTGTCCGGAATGTGGGACCGAGTGGCTGCTACGAAGTGAACTTGGCTGACCTGAAATCTCGATGATCCCATATGTGGGCGGGGTGGCATCACCAAACAGCCTTCAAGTGCCACCACCGTCGGCGAGCGCCCCCTCTTCAAGATCACCGAGCGACGGTGGTGCCGTCCCGCCCATCACGCGCCGTCCGACCTCCAGACCCCACCGTCCCATCTTCTGAAAAGGGGTGCGGGGGAAGGTAGCGTCCGGGTAGCGTCCGTCAAGTTGCGCACATTGCCAAAGAGGTTCTCCCAAGGAAGGTTCTTCCCGCCGCTGGCCGGAGGGGCGTAGCCCCGGAGGCTCAGCGGCGGGCGCGGCTCACGCGGCCGCGGCCGTCCGTTCCGTCGTCGTCGCCGGCTCGGTCAGCAACCGCTCCCGCAGCCGGTTCATGTCCAGGTACCTCCGCGTGCCCCACCTGGTCCCCGCCACGTGACGCAGCCGGGCGGCGACCAGCATCAACGCCGACTGTCCGTCAGGGAACGCCCCCACCACGCGCGTCTGGCAGGTGGCACCGACTGCGAACACTTCCCGTGCCACCGATCCGCGCTCTGGCGGTCGGTGATCTTGGCTTTCGTATCTCGCAGCGGAACGGCATCCCCCCGATCCATTCCGCGACCCGACTGCGCCCGCGTATAGCCCTTTGATCGAATCGGCTCTAATCGGCTCCGTTACCGGCTCTCCGGCCCAAACGCCCCCACCATCCCGTCCACAGGCTCCACCGGCACCTGCGACAGCACGCTCGGCCGCGCCGTCTCCCCGTCCGCGCTCACGCCCGCCCCCACCCCGCCCCCCTCGCTCTTCTTGAGCAACTCCATCGTCTTCCACTTCCCGCTCAGGAACCGCGCCAGAATCGCCAGCGACAGCACCGCGATGTACACCGCCGCCGCCACCCACGGCCCAACCGCCCCCAGCCCCGGCACAAACTCAACCAGCGCCAACCCGCCGCCCACGATCACCGTCCAACTCAGCGCCAGCGTCACCACCCCCACCCACACCGTGTCCCCCGCGCCGCGCAGCGCCCCCGACAGCGTCATCGCCACCGCGTCGAACACCTGAAACGCCGCCGTCAAAATCAGGAACTTCCCGCCGAGCGTGATCAGCAGCGCGCGCGTCTCCTCCGGCGTCTGCGGCTCGATGAACAACTCCACCATCGGCCGCCGGAACACCACGAAGCACACCGCGCACAAACCCATGTACCCGAGCGCAAGCCCAAGCCCCGCCCACGCGCGGTGCGCCGCCAGGTCCGGCCTCCCAGCCCCAAGGCACTTCCCCACCGTCGCCGTGATCGCGATCGACAGCCCCACCGCCGGCATGAAACTCAGCGTCATCCACTGGTGCGCGATCCACCCCGCCGTCGAGTTCTCCGACCCGAACTTCCCCACCAGGTACACCATGAAGAACGCCCAGCAGATCATCTCGTTGCCAAACATCAGCCCCGCCGGCCAGCCGATCCGCAGCAAGTCCCGCACGTGCGGCACGCTCGGCCGCCACGAGTCGCGCGTCCGATACCGCCGCTGATACTTCGCGGACAAAAACACCGCGAGCGGAATCCCCAACTCCAGCAGCGTCGCCAAGAGCGTCCCGAAGGCGGCCCCCGCGATCCCCATCTCCGGAATCCCGAGCGCCCCCGCCACCGGCGCCGTCACCGACGACACCGCTTCCAGCATCGCATCCACCGGCGTGTCACGCCACGCCGGCACGCGCGGCCCGTAGATCAACAACGCGTTGAAAAACAGGTTCGCCACGTTCCCCAGCACCGTCGCGATCAGCACCACCCCCGGCCGGTGCATCCCGTAAAAATACTGCGAGATCGCCCGCGTGCACAGCGTCAACGCAGCGCCGAACATCAGGATCCGCCCGTACGTCCCCGCCAGCCGGTCGCGCTCCACCACCAGCGCCAGCGCCTCACCCCCCGCCTCCGTGATCGACGACGGCCGGATCGCCTCGAAAATCCACGGCAGCACAAACGCCACCGGCACCAGCACCGCCACCCAGAACGCAAGCCCAGTCCAGATCCCCGCCCACGCGTACGCGGGCGCTCGCTCCGGCTTCCCCGCGCCCAGGTTCTGCGCCACGTACGTGTTGATCACCGTCAACACGCCCATCGCGATCGCGATCAGCACGAACGCCGCGAGCCCCCCGTTCCCCTGCGCCCCAACATAGATCGGCTCCGGCCCGATCCGCGACACCATCAACTTGTCGATGAACTGCATCAGCGTGTACGACGTCATCGTCGCGATCGTCGGCGCAGCGATCACCAGGAGGTCGCGAACCGCCGACCGCGCACCCACCACCACCGGCGCCGATCCTCCCGACCCGCCGGTCGTTTGCCCCGCCTCAGCGTGATTCGAACCACCCTCCCGACCCTCCCGGCCGGGCGGCGGCATTCCTTCACCAGACATGCTCTTCAACTCTTCGAGTAAGACAACGCCCGCGCCACCCGCGCGGTCGCGCACGCGGCGACCACGCTCCGCCGCGACACCATCGTAGGTTCAACCCTACCGCCCGCCCCCTCAAAGGATGCTCATTCCCGCACCCGCCCGTTCACCCGCGCGCGAACGCACACCGCCCCGCGCTGCGCCCGCTCACACGCTCACACGCGCTGCCGACCCGTGCTCGGCCGCGTCTGCACGTCGAACGGCGGCTCATCCTCCCCGTCATCGTCATCCTCGCCCTCCCCCTCCTCCTCAAACTCTTCGTCCCCTTCCTCCTCAAGCTCGTCCACCAACTCCCCTTCCTCCACGTCCTCCTCTTCATCCGCCGCGCGCGCCCGGCCGTTCACCACCGCCTGCGTCACCTCCAGCGTCTCTCCCGTCGTCGGGTGCGTGTTCAACGCACCCCCGCCCTCCGCGTCCGCCTGCGCCTGCGCCTTGATCGCGTGCCACTCCTCCAGCGTCATGATCACGTCGCGCGACACCGTCCCCTTGTGCCCGCCCAGGATCCCCGCCTCTCCCATCATCTCGATCAGCCGCGCCGACCGCGTGTACCCGATCGCCAGCCGACGCTGAAGCATCGACACGCTCCCGCGCCCCGACTCGATCACCGCCTCCACCGCCTCGTCAAACAGCGGGTCCTCCTGCGCGGCGGAGAATCCGTCACGCTTCGCTCCAGCCTCCTCCGCCTGCGCCGCCGTCATCCCCGCGCGGATCTGCATCAGACTCCGCTCAAAGCTCGGCGCCGCAACGTCCCGCAGGAACCTCGCTACCTTCCGGATCTCCCGATCGTCCACCAGCGTCCCCTGCGAACGCGTCAGCTTGCTGCTCCGCGGCGACAGATACAACATGTCACCCTGCCCAAGCAGCAACTCGCCGCCCTTCTGATCCAGCACAATCCGCGAGTCCATCCCGCTCGCCACCTTGAAGCACAGCCGCCCCGGCATGTTGCTCTTGATCAACCCCGTCACCACGTTCGCCTGCGGACGCTGCGTCGCCAGGATCAGGTGCATCCCCACCGCGCGCGCCTTCTGCGCAATCCGAACGATCGCGTGCTCGACCTCCTTGTTCGTCATCATCAGGTCCGCAAGCTCGTCGATCACGAACACCATGTACGGCAGCTTGCGCGGAACCCGCGCCTCCTCCTCCGGCGTCGTGATGTTCAGCCGGTCCTTCAGCTCCTCCCAGTCCAGCCCGTTGTAGCTCCCGATGTCCCGGCACCCCGCCTCCGCCAGCAGCTCGTACCGCTCGTCCATCTTCGCAACGGCCCACTCCAGGATCGCCGCGGCCTTGGCCATCTCCGTCACCACCGGGCACATCAGGTGCGGAATGTCCTTGAACTGGCTCAGCTCCACCATCTTCGGATCGACCAGCACCAGCTTCAGCTCGTTCGGCTTCTTCGTGTACAGGAACGACATGATGATCGTGTTCATGCACACGCTCTTGCCGGACCCCGTCGTCCCCGCGATCAGGATGTGCGGCATCGTCGCAAGGTCCGCGATCAGCGGCTCTCCGCTCGCGTCCTTCCCGAGGAACATCGGCAGCGCCATCTTCGAGTGAATGTCCCCGCGCGTCATCAGCTCCTTCAGCCGGACCTTCTCCTTCTGCGCGTTCGGAACCTCAACCCCCACCGTGTCACGCCCCGCCGTGTTCGGAACGATCCGGATGTTCACGCTCTTGAGCGCTCGCGCCAGATCGCTCGCCACCGCCTGCAACACCGACACCTTCGTCCCCGGCGCAAGCCGAACCTCGTACAGCGTGATCACCGGCCCCGACTCAACGCCCACCACCTCCCCATCGATCCGATACTCCTTCAGCGCACGCTCCAGCGCTTCGGCCTGCTCGCGCACAAACACCTCGATCGTCTGCGAGAACCCTTCCTCCGGCTCCTCCAGCAGATCCAACCCGGGGAACCGATACCCCTCCAGGTTCATCGGCGTCGATCCGCCCCCGCGACCGTCCCCAGCCTCCGCCTTCTCCCCAAACCCCTGCTGCACTTCCTTCAGATCCTCCTCCGTCGCCGCGCGCCGTTCCTTCGCCGCAAACCGCACCGGCAGCTTCGCGATCTTCGCCCGCAACTGCTCCGGATCGAACGACTTCGCCCCGCCCTCCGCCCCCGCATCCGCCCCCGCTCCCGTCATCGCCGCGTCCGGGTCCTCAACCACGTCCTCCACGCCGCCGCGCGCGTTCGGATCACCCACCGACAGCCCACCTCCCGCCGGGTCGAACAGCGACGGATCGTCCTCCCCCTCCTGCATCCCTCCGCGCGCCGGCCGCGCCACCGCCACGCCACCAATCCCGCCCGCGCCCATCCTCCGCACCGGCCCCGCACCCCCCGGCCTCCTCCCCCCCACCCCACCAACACCACCAAGCACACGCGTCGTCGCCGATTCCCCAACGTCCGGCAACTCCGCATCATCCGTCAAGTCGTCCGGCCGATACCCGCCCGCCCCCATCACACGCCGACGCATCTCCTCACGCGTCAACTTCGCCTGCTCACGCTTCAGCGCGGCCGCCCTCGCCGCCGCCACCGCATACCGACCGCCCGTCCGCGCCCCGGCAAACAACAACCGCCCCGTCCACGCCGCCACGATCAACGCCCACACGTCCAACGCCACCACCGCTCCGACACACAACCCAAGCAGCAGCGCCAGCACGCTCCCCACCGTCGAGAAACTCTCCACCAACTTCCCGCCACCCACCGTCCCCACCAATCCCCCCGGCAGCATCGGCACCGGCCCGCTCGTCGGAAGCCACACCGCCTGCAACCCCGACACCGCGCACGCCATCATCGCTGCGCCCACAAACCTGATCGGGATCTGCGTCACCCCGCGCCCCGTCACCGTCACACCCAGCGCCAGCGCCGTCAACGCCACCAGCACCCACGCCCCGTGCCCCAGAAGCGTGAACCCGTAGTGCGCCACCACCGCCCCCGCCTTCCCGCACAGGTTCGCCACCGACACGTTGTGCGGAACCACCGACGTCCCCGGCGCATCCGCCGGCGAGTAGCTGAACAGACTCAACGTCACAAACGCCCACACCACCGCGCACGCCAGCCACGCCACGCGCTTCCACGCCACCGACGCGTCCGGCCCACCCGCCGCCTTCACCCCTTCGCGCGCGCTGCGCCCACGCCCACCCCCCTCCGTCCCCGCACCCTCTCCGCCCCGCCGCCCCCCGGCGGTCGATCCCGAGGTGGTGCGGGCAGCCCTGGCGCGCGGCACCGCACGCCCCGAAACGGTGGAACCTTCGGTAATCACAGGGGATGGATATCGGCATCCCTTGCGCGTCCCGGCCAAGTTTCACACCCACTCCCTGCTTCAAGCCCATGAAATGGGCGTTCGATGGTTGCCAGGGGAGGAGCGAGCCGCGACTCCTGTCGCGGCGAACGAAACCCCTGGAAAGTGCCCCCCTCCCCTCCCCTGCTTCTTCTTCAGCAGGGGGTTGCAGGGGGGCCGCTCAGGCCCCCCTGCACGCGTGTACCACATTCCCAACTCTTCAACGGGGGGTGGGCGTTCGATGGTTGCCAGGCGGGAGGGGGGGCGAAGCGTCTGGTACAAGCCCACAACAACACCTTCTTCAGCCCGTGAAACGGGCGCTCCCAGCACCCACCCTCAAACACCGGCGACCCAGCACCCGCGCATCCCCGGCCCCCAACGGGGGCCGTGGCATGCAGCCATCCCCGTCTGAAGCCCCGGCGGGGCGTCGGGCTGTAGCCAGCGGGGGGGCGGGTGGAGCGAGCCGCCCCGCGGCGAGCGCTACCCGTGGTCAACCGGCCCTCGATCCAACACCGCCCCGGCAAGGACCTTGACCTGTCGCGACAATCCCCCCTTCTTAAGCCCCGGAGGGGCGCCGGGCTGTAGCCAGCGGGGGGGCGGGTGGAGCGAGCCGCGCCCCGCGGCGAGCGCAACCCGTGGTCAACCGGCCCCCGATCCAACACCGCCCCGGCAGGGGCGGAGGAGTTCTCCGCTCCCTCTCACCTCAAACCGTTCCCAATTGTGTCAACCATGTCCCCGAACACCCGTCAACCATGTCCCCGGGCGCAACAAGGGGGGCCGCTCAGGCCCCCCTGCACGCGCTCGCCAATCCGATCGATCTCACACACCTCCAGCATGGCTGTATACATCGAGTATCTGAAACGAAGGTGGATCTCAGTCGCCCGAACGGCGCCATCGCAACGCACGGTCTACGAGCAACCCAACATGCATCAAATAAAGTCACCAACAGGACTATCGACCGTTCGCCAGCAGTACACTACATGCCATGAAAGCAATCCTCCTGAAATTCCGCTTTATCCCCGATGACTTCGCCTCAGATCGTGTGTCGATCGTTGATGCCGACTACGACCCCGCGACCGAACGGTCTAAGTGCATCATCGGGTTGACATTCGATCAGATGCGTGAGTGGTCTTGCTGCAACTTGCGCAATCCCATGTCATACGGCATCGGCAACTCGATGCACTTGCCCCGCGAGCAAGCGGTGCAAGCCAGGCTGCATCTGCGCGGCATGATCGCGGACGCGCCGGACGATGTTCTTTTCTTGCCTACGAACGAATCCGTCGGCGCGGACGTGCTCATGTCCCAGGGCCTCACGCCTTCACGAGTGCTCGGTGCCTTGGCCGTGGCGGGTATTGAGACT
Organism: Phycisphaeraceae bacterium; assembly: GCA_019636535.1. Classification (GTDB taxonomy): domain Bacteria; phylum Planctomycetota; class Phycisphaerae; order Phycisphaerales; family UBA1924; genus JAHBK01. The sequence goes on from JAHBXK010000004.1 coordinate 10,167, forward strand.
TGCATGCCCGCCTTGCCCGTGCTTCCGGACGAAGAGCTTCTCGAATTGAAAGATCGCTGCAAACCTGAGCGGGAAGGCTATCTGGCCTCACTCGGCACACACTTGGCGGATGCGCGAACCAGAATTCGGGCTGGTGACTACGTCGATGCAGCAGAGTACGCGCAGTGGGAAACGAGCCCACGCTTGAAACTCGCCGTGCTGGAGTACGAGCGGGCCGCGCAATGCGCTTCGGTGTCATTGCTGGCAAGGCTGAATGCCAAACTAGCCGAACGTAGCGAGATGATCGCAGGAACCGTGACGACATTCGTCGTGTGTCCGAACCAAGCAACCGCAGCAGCGGCGTTGTCTTCGATCATTGCACCTACCGCGAGTGCGTTGGTTGACCATGCACGCCGCGATGGCGTGCCATCGTTGCCTTTCGGCATCAAGTATCTAGTACGGATTCGTGAAACAGTTCGCACGGCCAACTAGCGGAGCCTTGCGTCCTGTCACCCGCCGGCCCCGCTCCGCCCCAACACCCCGCGAACTCACCCGCGCAGAAGACGCTCCAGCGTGCTCCCCCCCGCCTGCATCTTCTTCTCCCACTTTGCCCCTCTGCCCCTCTGCCCCTCTGCCGCTTCCCCCTCCCCCCCCCCTCCTCTCACATCTCCTCCGCCTTCCCCAACTGCCACTCCTCGATCTCGATCGGCGCCTGCCTTCCAAAGATCGTCACCAGCACGCGAACCAGCCCCTTCTCCGGGATCAGTTCGTCCACCGTTCCCTCGTAACTCTGGAACGGCCCTTCCTTGATGATCACCGTCTCCCCCTTCTGGAACACCAGCTTGATCGTCGGCTCGTCGTCCGGCTTGCGCGAGTCCAGCAGCATCTTCTCGATCTCGTGCTCCTTCATCGGCGTCGGCCGTCCCGCCGTGCCCACGAAGTCGCCCACCCCCGTCGTCTCCTTGATCAGGAAGAACACGTCCTGCGGAATCCGCCCGTCCGGCTCCAACTGCATCTCCACGAACACATAGCCGGGGTACAACTTCTCTTCCGTGATCCGCTGCTTCCCGTTGCGGATCACCTTCTTCTTCTCCGTCGGCACCAGGATCCGCCCCACCAGGTGCGTCATCTTCTCGATCTGCACCTTCCGCAGCAGCGTGTCGCGCACGCTCCCCTCCTTGTTCGAGGCGACGCGCAGCACAAACCAGTCCATCCCCGCCTGTCGCACCGGGTCACCCGGCGCAACCTTGTCCAGCGTCTCGATCGTCTGCTCGGGCTGTTCCGCCGCCGTCTCCGATCCGGGCTTCGTTGTGCTCTCGGTCATGGCCATCGCTCCGATCATGATCTGATCCGCTTCCCGTCTTCGCTCACGCCGCGCGGGCGTCGGCCGCGTCACTCGCGGACAACGCAAACGCCCAAAACGGCCCGACGCCGACACCCCCGCGCCCCTTCCGTCTCCCGCACTCCCCCGCCGCCGATCCGCCGCTTCGGGCGCTCGCCGCCCTCGGCCGCGTGCCCCCCTTCCCCGCTCACCCCGTCTTCAGCACCCCGATCCCGCGGAAGAACGCCTGGAACCCCAGGTCGAACGTGAACAGAAACGCCGCCACCAGCAGGCTGAACACGATCACCACGATCGTCTGCCCCCGGATCTCCGGGAACGTCGACCAGTGGACCTTCTTCATCTCCATGTCCGTCGCGATCAGAAACTCGCTGCTCCGCGGCTTGAGCGCGCAGAACCAGTACGCGATCACCGCGCCCCCCAGCAGCACCAGCGACGCGATCCCGCCCTGCAACAGCGCCGGAGGCACCGGCGGCAGCCCGCGAATCCCGCCCTGCGGAACCGAGGCCCGAAACTCACCCGTCGTCGAGCGAACCTGCCGCACCGAGATCGGCGTCACCGTGGCCGACTCCATCGTCACCGCCGTGAACCGCGCCTCCTGCGCGGTGCCGATCCACTCCGAGATCCGCGCTGTCCCCAGCCGCGGCGGCTGCTCACCCGTCGCCGGCATGGCGCCGAGCAGCGCCACCGTCTCACCCACCTTCGGCTCCTCGCTCGGTGCCGCCAGCGTCATCGCCCACACCGTCTTGGGCAACTTGTCCGCCACGATCTTCATCTGGTTCCACGACCACGCCGCCGCCGCCAGCGTGATCACGCCGACGCCCGTCGCCGTCAGCACGCGGACCCAATACCCCTGACCTGGTTTGTGAATGCCGAGTGCCATGCGTCGTCCAAGTGCTCCGCAGGCGTCCGCAGGCCGTGGTCGTTCACGCCCAACTCGCGCCGCTCATTCCCCCGAACTCCCCGACTCACCCCATCCCCCCTCGCGCTGCCACGCGCTGGCCCCATCCGTCGGGCCGCTCACTCAACACGGGGAGAGGGACTCGAACCCGCAACCTGCGGATTTGGAATCCGCTGCTCTACCAATTGAGCTATCCCCGTAGATACCAACAGGTTGCGCTCCTGCGATCCGAGCCGTCCACCGGCCCGCTCACTTGCGCTTGATCTTGTGCAGCGTATGCCGACGAAGCCGAGGGCAATACCGCTTGAAACCCTCCTTCACACGCTCCGAAATGCCGCCCTTGGTCCGAATCTCCGTCCGGTAATTCAGATCCCCGGTCTCCGTGCACTGCAGCCACACGTACTCGCGGGCCGGTGCTCCACCTTTCTTCGCCATGGCGCTGTTCCTCTTTCGTCAAATCGGCCCGCCGGCTGTTCGCCGGCGGGCCGCTTGGGGTCGTCCTTCCATCCGTCACGGCGCCGTCGCTTCTACCCGCCGACGCCTCGTGCCGTTCGCGGTCATCACCGGCTCACGCCGATCCGCCGCGCACTCCGCCGTCCTTCCTTACTGAATGATCTCGGTCACCGTCCCCGAGCCGATCGTCCGGCCGCCCTCGCGGACGGCGAACCGAAGGCCCGCCTCCATCGCGACCGGCTTGTCGCCCAGGTCCACCTCGATCGCCACGTTGTCGCCCGGCATGCACATCTCCGCGCCGCCCAGCAACTTCACCGTCCCCGTCACGTCCGTCGTGCGGAAGTAGAACTGCGGACGGTAGTTCGAGAAGAACGGCGTGTGACGGCCGCCCTCCTCCTTGGTCAAGACGTACACCTGGCCCTTGAACTTCGAGTGAGGCTTGATCGTGCCCGGCTTGCAGATGACCTGCCCGCGCTCGATGTCGTTCTTCTCGATGCCGCGGAGCAGGCAGCCCACGTTGTCGCCCGCCATGCCCTGGTCCAGCGTCTTCTGGAACATCTCGACGCCCGTGATCGTCGACGTCTTGTTCGGACGAAGACCCACGATCTCGCACGCGTCGCCGACCTTCATCACGCCGCGCTCGATACGACCCGTCGCCACCGTGCCGCGGCCCTTGATCGAGAACACGTCCTCGACCGACATCAGGAACGGCTTGTCCGTCTCGCGCGGAGGCTCCGGGATGTACGAGTCGATCGCCGCGAACAGATCGTCGATCGGCTTGCAGATCGCGTCGTCGCGCGGGTTCTCCAGCGCCGCCTTCGACTGCCCGCGGATCACCGGCGTCTCATCGCCCGGGAACCCGTACTTCTTCAGCAGTTCGCGGATCTCCAGTTCGACCAGGTCGAGGAGCTCGGGGTCGTCAACAAGATCCACCTTGTTCATGAACACCACGATGTACGGCACGCCGACCTGGCGCGCCAGCAGCACGTGCTCGCGCGTCTGCGGCATCGGGCCGTCCGCGGCCGACACCACCAGGATCGCGCCGTCCATCTGCGCAGCGCCCGTGATCATGTTCTTCACGAAGTCGGCGTGGCCCGGGCAGTCCACGTGGGCATAGTGCCGCTTCTCGGTCTCGTACTCCGTGTGCGACGACGCGATCGTCACCGTCTTGTTGGCGTCACGAACCGTGCCGCCCTTGGTGATCTCCGCGTACGACTTGATCACGCCGCCGAACCGCGCTGCCGAACGCGCCGAGAGCGCAGCCGTCAGGGTGCTCTTCCCGTGGTCGATGTGACCGATCGTGCCCACGTTCACGTGCGGCTTGGTTCGCTCGAATACACCCTTGGCCATGACTCTGTTCTCCGATTGGGCCGTGGTCTTTGTGACCACTCGGCTCTGTGACTGCTTCGGTTCGATCCGCGACGCCGGGCCTGCGGCCCCGGCGGTACTTAAAGACTCGCAAACGGACATCCACGATAGGCGCCGCGTCCGCCGCGGCAGCCGGAAGAGAAGGCGATGATTCGCCTCATCTCCCCTTCTGGCAAGTCCCCGCTCCCCCAACTACCACCAAACCCCAACCCAACCCCCCCAAAAAGCCTCGCAAAGCCGCTGAAGGGATTTGAACCCTTGACCTCACCCTTACCAAGGGTGCGCTCTACCACTGAGCTACAGCGGCAACCGTGCCTCAAAGCAAGCCGCCATGATAGTGTCCGCGCCCACCGAATCCAACACGCCCAAACACCCCCTCACCCCACCCCCTAAACCAGTATTATCCCAGATACAAAGTCCAATAATAACCCAATCCCTAACCCAAAAACCCATTTCGGGCGCTTCGCAGAGGGGGTGTTCCACGTGGAACACCCCCCCTCCCCCCCAAATCACCCGCCCCGTTTCCGGCGAATCTCCTCCTCAATGAACTTGATCGCTTCCAAACGATGCTCGTCGAAATCCGGCCGGCTCCGAAGCCGCGAAAGCGCTTCCTGACTTTCTCCGCGTTCGTGCAACAAAAGTGCGGCCAGAGCATCGTGTTCCGGATGCGCGAGCCAGTAGGAATCGGTTTGCCAGCGGGAAGTGCCGGCCAGGACGAGCGAATCGGCGAGTTTGTGGCCCTGATTTCTCGCGGCGGCGGCGGAATTGCCGGCGAGCGTGCCGACGCGGATCCAGAAAAACTCGTTGACTTTGGCGCGGTCGATTTCCGGCTCGACGATTTCGATCACGTCGAGGACCGCGCGCGCGAAGGTGATCGACTGCTCGTCGGAAGGCGATTCGATCTTTCGGTGCGCGAAGTCGACGGCGCCGGCGAGCGTGATTTTGTCGGCGTAAAAAGCGCGGCGGAGTTCCTGCGCGGCGGCGCCGCGGCCGGTGGGACCGGCCGCGGACGCGAACATGGATTCGAGCGAGGACTCTTTGGAACCGCACGCGGCGAGGATCGCCGGGAGGAGCAAGAGGAGAAGAAAGGTCGCAGCGCGTGCGGGCATGTGCGGGACTCCGGAGCGGTTTGGAACGATTTTTTGCGCCGGTGGGCGCTCGCGGGCGCGGAAGTTTTGGAGCGGCGTGAAGGTGTGTACCGATGCTTGCAGGTTCGGTGTCGCCGCGCCCGCGTTGTTCACCAAGACCGACAGGCGCGCGATGATCGGGGCGAGCGGTTTGACACGCCAACTCCAGCGGTGTCAAACTGTTGCGATCGTGGATCGGTGGAAGCCGGCGCGGTTCTGGTCGTCGGCGCGATGATCGAGACGCTTGTACACGGAGCGCGGAGCGCTCCGCCCATCCGCTCTCGAACGGGAGCAGAAGGGGAGGCAGATGGATCTGCTCACCCGGCCCAGTGGGCCAGTCGTTGGCATCGGCGGCTTTCGCGTGGTCTTTCCTTCCAACATGGTGATTCGGCGGCTGATCGCCGGTTTGGCGATCGGGCTGGCTTCGACCGCGCTCGGCCAGAGCGCGGTGGAGGGTCGTCCGCACGTGGCGCGGTCGAGCGCGGAGGCGCACGCCTCAGCGCTTCCCGATCTTTCGGGCGGGAACGTGCAGGTGGTGCTGGCGGCGCTGGGCGAGAGCCAACTGGACTTCTTCGACGACCTCGAGAAGCAGCCGCTGGTGTGTCACGACGATGCGCTGCACGCGTGCCTACTGCTGGGCGCGGGGATCAACGCGACGACGTTCGAGCAGCGCGTGGCGATGGCGTCGCAGTTGGGATGGATCGCGCCGAACTTCGACCGGCCCGCGCTCGAGGCGGTGACGGTGGGCGAGGTGGCGAAGATGGCGGTGGCGATCATGGACGGTCGTCGCGAGGGGCCGTCGCCGACGCCGGAGCAAGCGCTGACGCGCGCGGCGCGCGTGAGCCCGATTCCGAGCACGCTTCGGCCGTACCAGGGGATCACGGGGGCGCAGTTGCTGTCGATGCTGGGCGGGGTTCACGACGCGATGGGTGCACGGCAGGAGATGGAGAGCGCTTCGGCGGTGGAGCCGATGCAGCCGGTTCAGCCGATTGCCGCGCCCGCCGCTGCGACTGCGCCGGTTGCGCCCGTGGCGCCGGCGGTGGTTGAGCCGCCGCCGCGCGCGGAAGCGCCGACGGCGGTTGAGCCGGTGCGCGCGGAGCCGGTGCGGGCGCCGGGCGCTTCGGTGCAGGTGGTGGACGTGACGCCGGGCCGGCCCGCGGTGGTTGAGGAGCAGCCCGTGCGAACCGCGCCGACGCAAGCGGAGCCGATGGCGCTGGACCTGCCTGGGCAGAAGCCGGTGAGCGAGCCGGCACGACCGGCGGACGCGCCCGCGCACGAGGCGGTGATCTCGCTGGATGATCGGATCGGACCGCCGAGTACTGCACCGGGCACAGGGCGGAGCGCACCGGCGGGCGAGGCTGCCGCGGTTGCGACTGCTCCGGCTGCGACTGCACCGGGTGCGACTGCTCCGGGTGCGACTGCTCCGGGTGCGGAAGAGGCCGCGGTGAAGGAAGCGGCGGAGGAGCAGGCGGTTCGGACGTCGCAGTTCGTGCCAGGCAAGCCGCTTCGTCGGCCGACGCGGAAGTGATTGGCGAGCGCTGGGCGCTTCGGCTGCGTGTCCCTGCAATGAGAAGAACGCGCGAGAGCGCACGCGGAAATCGGTTGACCCATCGAGAAAGACCATGACGACGTCGACGAACATCACACGAGCGGGCGTGAACGGGCCTTTGGCATTGCGCGGGAGAACGGCCGCGTGCTGGGGCGTGGTGGCGCTGCTTGCGCTGGCGGGCGCTGCGCAGGGACAGAGCGGCCCGGGCGGCTTTGGCCGGTCGGAGATGGGCTCGAACGCGCGAGGCGGGCGGAGCGCGCCCGCTCGCGGCGGGAGCGCCTTTGCGTCGGCCGGGTTTCGCGAGCCGGTGATCGATCTGAACCGTCAGGCGCGGCTGCGGCGGTCGGGGCAGGTGCTGCCTGGGGACACGCTGCCATCGCTGGCGAGCGGGAGCACGCGAGAAGCGCTGCTTCGCGATGAGCCGGTGGACTGGGGACGGGACGGCGGAGCGCCGGGCGCTCGTGAGACGGCGGAACGCTTCCCGGCGGAGTTGCCGGGTGATGCGGGGCGGTACGGGGAGCGGAACGCGGTGATCGACGTCTCGCCGGGGACGCTGCCGGGTGGCGTGGAGAGCGCGGACGACGTGGGGAGCGGGATGGGGATGATGGAAGCGCCGGTTGCACCGAGCGCGCCGGCGATGCACGACGATTACGGTGCATCGATGGGCGGGGACGACTGGTCGACAGCGGGGCGGGTGGATGACGCGAGCACGGCGGAGAGCGCCGAGTGGGGCGCACGCGTTGCGGCGGATGATCCGTTCGTGCCGGTTCGGCGCGTGTCGGACTCGGTGACGGTGGTGGACCTGGGTGTGGACGGGGTGCCGATGGCGTTCGCGGCGGAGGGGTACGGGTTTGAAGACCGCCAGCGCGAGACGCCGCGAGAGCGTGGCGGGGAGCGATCGAACGATGAGGCGGATCGTCAGCGGGTGGTGGCGAATCGCGAGGTGTCGGCGGAGGAAGTGCTGGCGGTGATCGAGGAGATGCGTCGCGAGGAGGAGGCGGAGCGACTGGCGATGGCGGAGCGCGATGCTCGCGTGATCGAGGTTGCGCCGGTTGCCGACGCGATGCCCGTTGAACCCGTCGCGACGACGACGAACGCGCCGACCGCGGTGCTGGATGAGCGGACGCTGGTGGCACGGCCGGAGGCGTATCAGCAGTCGGAGCCGCGTCGGGAGGGGCGGGGGATGAAGGACCCGGTGGTGTCGCTGGACGACTCGCCGCGCGTGTCGCCGGCACGACCGACGACGTCGACGACCACCACGCCACCGCCCGCGCCTCGGCCGGCGGTGACGACGCTGGACCCGTCGCGGCCGGGCGCAACCGGTGCACCGGGCGCCCCGACGACCGCGCAGCCTTCGGGTGTGCGCGAGCCGGTGGTGGCGCTGGATGGACAGTCGGCGGGGAGGCCGACGACGACGGCGTCACGGTTCCCAACGGGGGCGCCGAGGCCGGGGACGACGGGGATGCGGCCGGTGGTTGATCCGGCGTTCCCGGTTGGTCCCGTTCGCGAGTCGGTGATCGACCTTGCGGGTCCGAACGATCAGCCGCTGTCGGTGCTGGACCGCGCGGTGGAGATGTACGAGCGCGAGCCGGTGATGAGCGGTGAGGATTGGACGCGCGTGGATGAGGCGCGGACGATGCCAGCGCCCGGGCAGTCACCCGCGGCGGCGGTGACGCAGCCGCGATTGTCGGTGGTGCTGGTGGAAGGCTCGATCAGCAACGTGCAGTGGCGGTCGCTGAGTGCGCACGGGCAGGCGATGGAGACGGACTGGACGACGCCGATGATCGGTGAGGAGCGGACGGGGGCGATCGAGGTTCGGACGGGTGTGGGGACGGCGGTGCGGGTGCGGCTGGACGAGTGGTCGATCGCGGAGATCGATCGGATGTCGCGCGTGACGATCCGGCCGGGCGCAGTGGCGGAGGGCTTCGGCGCGTCGCCCGCGCGGGTGGAACTGAATCGCGGTCGCGTGCATCTGCGCGCGTCGGAGATGGGTCGCGCTCCGAGCGCGACGATCGTGACGCCGGACCAGGTGTTTGAGATGCAGAGCGCTGGGACGATTGATTACAGCGCGTTTGTTGGGTCGAGGCGGATGATGGGGGAGTGAAGGGGGGGAGAGAAGCGGCAAAGCGGCAAAGCGGCAAAGCGGCAGAGGGGCAGCGGGGCAGAGTGGCGAAGCGGCGAACGGGCGGAGAATGCAGAGGGGCATGGAGAGACGGGCGGGTTTGTCAGGGGGAAGTTTGGAGATGGTCCGGAAATCGCACTGTTTTGCGGCCGGGACGTAGGAGAGAGGGGCGTATAGAGGGGTGTGTTGAGAAGAAATGTGAGCGGGGGGCGCATCGGCCGGGTTCGGAGGCATGCTTGCTTGGTGGGGTGACTTGTGGAGTGGGGTCATGGGATTGGGAGATCCCGTGAAGGACCGAGGTTTGCGAGGCGGGAAGGAGCGGCCGAGCGCGGGGGTGGGGATGGGGGTGGGGGCTGAGGTGACCGGCCCATGCGCATTCAGATCCGAGAGTCCGCGATCTCTCGACGGCTGAGCACGCTGCAGGCGGAACTCGCGCAGAAACTGGAAGAGACGCACGTGAGCGCGTGGAGTGCTGACCCGCTGCTGCGGTCGCGGTTCGTCGCGGAGTTGGCGACGGGGCTGAGCCGGCTGGAAGACACGAGCGTGGCGGTGCTGCCGGGGTCGGCGATCACGGACCTGTATTCGTTCTGCACGCAACTGGAGTCAGCGCTGGGGACCGCGCGGATCCGCCGGAGCGTGGAGGGGCCGCGCGGCGTGGTGGAAGCGCTCGGGTATCAGCCGATCCAGCCGAACGGCCGGGCGCTGCGGAGGCGGTACCTGATCTGGGACGATGCGCACGTGCTGCTAAGCGCGGACCACGGGCTGTTCGGTCGGCTGGTGGAGGCGATGCTGGGGGTGAGCGCGCAGTTGGAGTTCGCGAGCGACGACCTGCTGCTGTTGCAGCGTGTGGTGCTCGTGGGTGGGGCCGCGCTGGACGTGTATGCGGAGGACGGACGCGGAGCGCTGAAGCGGTGGTCTGCCGCGCGGTCGGGATCGCCGTCGTGGAAGCGGTTGACGGGTCAGGAACGGCCGGCGGTGATGCGGGTGGATATTGGTGGTGGGTGAGGGGGGAATTGAGGGATGAGCCGGTGCACTGGGCAGCGGGGCAACGAGGCGGAGCGGGGTGCTGCCCTGTGGTCGTGAAGCAGATTCCGTGAGGAGCGGCGGGACACCTCGTACAGTGCTGCGTGGCCGACCTTGCTTTCACTGAGTGGAGTCAGATCGAACAGTGCTTCGGGATGAAGTCCGGCTATGTGCTGGACTTTTCAGACAGGACTTTCGAGCAATTCGTACGTGACGCCGTCGGCCGAGGCATCTATGACGGTGCCTACTCCTTCAATGGAACTTCAAAGGCGAAGCACCTTCGATCGTTCCTGGAGGTCGAGCCGAATCACGTTGTCGGCACGTTGATCGCCGCGCTGGTGGAATATGCGGGCACCCGCGACTCTCCACCATCTGCGGAGTTACTCGCTGCATGCCGAGGCATCGCGGAGCGTCTGAAACAGTGCGCCGGGATCTTAGAGAACATTGCTGCGGACACCGGCGAAGCGACGTTCGCCGCGCTCACGAAGGAAGTTAGGTGGTCGATCCAACGCAATGAGCCAGCCACAGGCCTTGACCGACTACACACGTTCTTCGTTGACTTGATGCGTACCGTGTGTAAAGGGAGAGGCGTTCCGACGACGCGGGAGGAACCTGCGCACAGCCTGCTCGGGAAGTACCTGAAGCAGTGCAAGAGGGTTGGGCATATCGAGTCGGAAATGACCGAGCGGATTCTGAAGTACGCGCTGAGCACCATGGAGTCGTTTAACCATGTTCGGAACAACCAGAGCATGGCGCACTCAAATCCGATACTGAACCACGATGAGGCGTTGCTGATCTTCAACCACGTCATCGCAGTGGTGAATTTCATACACGCGCTTGAGAAACGGAACGATCGCCCCGCAACGCCACCGGGAGAATCCGATGGTGAACCGGACGCGCCGTTTTGATGCGTGTGCAGGGGGGCCTGAGCGGCCCCCCTGCAACCCCCTGCTGAAGAGCAAGAGGTGGTCTCCTTCCAGGGGTTTCGTTCGCCGCGACAGGAGTCGCGGCTCACTTCACCCCTGGCAACCATCGAACGCCCATTTCATGGGCTTGAAGCGTGGCGGGAGGGGGCGGTTCCTACGATTGGCGATGCGGATCATCGGTGGGCGGTATCGGTCTCGGCGGTTGCACTCGCCGGCGGATGCGTTGACGACTCGGCCGATTCCGGATCGGGTGAAGGAGTCGGTGTTCAACCTGCTGCGCGGGCACTTTGAGGGTGCGCGGGTGGTGGACTGCTTCGCCGGGACGGGGTCGATCGGGTTGGAGGCGGTCAGCCGGGGGGCGGAGCAGTGCGTGTTTGTGGAGCAGGACAAGCGCGCGGTGGAGATGCTCGAGAAGAACATCGGGATGCTGGGGTGTGGGGATCGGTGCGCGGTGGTGCGTGGGGATGCGCTCGGGGCCGCGGTGATGACGCGGATCGCGGCGATGGGGGGCGTGGACCTGGTGTTTTTGGATCCGCCGTACCCGCTGGTGCGTGATGCGGGTGGAGGGTGGGTGCGTGTGAAGTCGCAGGTGGAGCGGCTGCTGGGGATGCTGAGCGAGAAGGGGTTTCTGGTGTTGCGGACGCCGTGGCCGTTTCGGCATGCGGAGGTGACGGCGGCGGCGGCGGATGGGCAGGGGGAGGACGGCGGGGCGGAGGGGCGCGAGGCGGGCGGGGGTGGGGGTCGCGCGGGGAAGAAGCACCGGAGTTCGCGGCCGCGATTGGAGCGGTCGTGGGTGATCGGCTCGGGGGGCGTGGGGGACCGGATCGACGTGGAGGCGATCGAGGAGGGGTCGAAGCGGCTGGAGCGTGCGATGCGGAAGGGGAAAGGGAAGGGGGAAGACGAGGGCGCGGGGGGGATGGGGGGGCGGCGGGTGAGGCTGGAGGATGAGGATGAGGAGGAGGGGGAGGGTGGGGACCGGGACGTGGGGGAGATGGAAGGGGCGGGGATCGGGGCGGAGGAGGAGGATGCGGGCGCGGTGGAGCAGCCGGGCGTGACGTATCACGAGGTGGAGATGGGGATGGCGGGGGGCATCGGGCCGGAGACGCACGTGTACGGCTCAACGGCGGTGCACTTGTATATGCGGGGGAAGTGAGGGGGGAGGCACGTCAACCGATGACGGTGACGGTGCGCGGGCGGAGACTCTGCAGGTGGTCGAGGAGCGCAGGGATCGCGTGCCTGAGACTGTCGAGGGTGCATCCTCTGCCACGCACGATCACGACCGCGACGGACGGCTGTTCGTGTGCGTAGTCATGTTCGATGCCCGCGTCGAGCGTGATGACGGCGTCAAAGCCTGCTTCGGCGGCTCGCTTGAAGAGTTCACCGTTTCGGACGCCCTTCCATTGCATGTACGCGACCGTGAACACTTCGTGACCCGCGAGGAAGTGCCGCAGGTCGGTCGGAAGATTCTCGTCGAGCAGGAGTTTCATCCCGCGGCCCGGCGTGCGGCGGCGTCACCGTCGGACTGATCGAGGAACGGGAGCGGGTTGCTCTCGACGGAACGCAGGACGCCCTCGGCCTGCTGACGTGTGACGGTGGGGAACTGGGAGAGGAAGTACTCGACGGTGTAGCCAGCGCGGAGGTGCTCGAAGAGCGCGGCGACGGGGACGCGCGTGCCGGCGAAACACGGGACGCCACCGAGGATCTGGGGATCGGATCGGACGAGTTCCATCGGCGGATTGTATCTCGAGGCGGAGCCGGGCCGTGCGTTTGTGGAGGGCGGGCGGGGCGGCAGCGCGGGTGCGGACGGTGGGAGCGCGGAATACCCTCCCGGCATGCCGTACACACTCCGTCCCGAGCAGGGGTTCGACGTCGACATCGAGAAGATCGACTACCTGAAGGACAGCATCGACACCGGTGAGCGGTGGGTGCTGAACTTCGGCCCGCAGCACCCGGCGACGCACACGACGCTTCGGCTGGTTTTGGAACTGGACGGGGAGCGGGTGGCGCGGTGCACGCCGCACATCGGGTACTTGCATTCCGGGTTCGAGAAACTGGGTGAGCACCTGGATTACAACCAGTATGTGACGGTTGTGTCGCGGATGGACTATCTGAGCCCGATCGCGAACGACATCTGCTGGCACCACGCGGTGGAGACGCTGTTCGGGATCGAGTTGACGCCGCGGTGCAAGGTGTTGCGGACGATCATGGCGGAGATGGCGCGGATCCAGAACCACCTGCTGTGCGTGGGGGCGGCGGCGCTGGACCTGGGCGGGATCTCGGCGTTCCTCTACATGTTCAACCCGCGCGAGAAGATCTACGACCTCTGCGACTTCATCTCGGGGCAGCGGTTTCACCCGGACTGGACGCGCGTGGGCGGGCTGATGTCGGACCTGCTCGACGAGGCGGTGTTTGTGCGGATGGTGAAGGACACTTGCGCGGACATCGAGAAGGCGATCGAGGAGACGGAGGGGCTGCTGGTTCGGAACCGGATTTTCATCGATCGGACGGCGGGGGTGGGGGTGATCAACGAGGAGGAGGCGATCGCGTGGAGCCTGACGGGGCCGATGGCTCGCGCGAGCGGGGTGAAGCGGGACCTGCGGAAGGACTTTCCGTACCTGTGTTACAAGGACAACTGGGACAACGCGGGCGCGGAGGCGGTGAAGTTCAAGGTGCCGATCTCGCGCGAGGGGGACTGCTATGCGCGGTTCCGCGTGCGGTGCGAGGAGATGAAGGAGTCGATGTCGATCATCCGGCAGTTGATCGATCGGATTCCCGGCGGGCCGGTGGACGCGTTCGCGGACTCGAAGATGGTGAAGCCGGCGAAGAAGGACGTGTACGGCTCGATCGAAGGGCTGATCCAGCACTTCGAGTTGATCATGACGAACCGTGGGTGGAAGGCGCCGGTGGCGGAGGCGTATGGGGCGATCGAGACGGCGAACGGGGAGTTGGGGTATTACATCGTTGCGGACGGCGGGCCGCGAGCGTGGCGCGTGCGGACGCGGCCGCCGTGCTTCATCAACTACGCCGTGATGGCGAAGTTGACCGAGGGGCACATGGTGTCGGACATCCCGGCGGTGCTGGGGTCGATCAACGTGGTGGCGGCGGAGCTGGATCGGTGAGACAACTCAAAGACGCAACAAAGCTCGCTCCGTGGGCACAAACCAAACGTGCATTGGGTTAGCCCGCGAGCGGGTAGTGGTGCTCGCGGTCGAGCAGTTCCGTGACGTATGCGAGGGCCACGCGGACGTCTTCGAGCGTCAGACCGTACTCGGCGGCGACGGCTTTCTTGGTCATTCCGCCGGCGAGGCTTCTGACCGCAAGGCGGCGGGCACGCGTGTGCCGCGGATCACGGGTCGACCGTGGCACTTCCTGGGGTCGATCTCGATGCGGGGATTCGGCGGCTTGGTCATGTTCGCACCTTCCGGGGCAAGCGTACGCGAGGATCTCGGGCTGTCGGTCGTCGGTCATGCGCGTGAACCGCCACGGGGCGCACGATCTGGTCCAGCGTCAGGGGCGCGGGGCCCAGCCGCCGATGATGGGCGGGGGAAGGAAAGAACCGACCCCGGATCGCTCCGGGGTCGGAAATGTTGGGCGGTAGTAACCTGTCTGACTACGGGCAGGCTGTGCCGAGGCGATTGTTCCAGTCGGCGATAAAATCGAGGTAGTCGGCCAAATCGACAACACCATCGTTGTTGATGTCGGCTTCGAGCGCCACGCCGGTCATGCTCACCTGCACGTTCCAAACAGCAAGGAAGTCGAGAAGATCGGCGATGTCGACTTCGCCGTCGCAATTGAAGTCCGAAAGGCAGGCGGACTCGGCGAAGATGTCGTGAAAGGCGTCGTAGTCGTCGGAGTCGATTTCGCCGTTGAGATCAAAGTCAGCACGCGGGACGTAGCCTTCGTCGTTCAGCGACTTGCCGAGCAGCGATGCGATGTACGCCCGATCGTCGTAGCACACAACGCGGTCGGGCGGGGGGTTGTTGCTGAAATCGCCGTCGAACTCGTGGAACGTGCGCGACTCGATCGACATTTCGATGCGCTCGATGTCGGTCAGGCTGAAAGCGAACGGCACTTCGACACCGGAGCCGAAGTACCGCACGTTCGACGCGTCGCCGTCCAGCGTGAACTCTTCAGAGTCGAAAATCCCGAGGGGCTCGATGTCAAGGTCGGCGGTCGCACCCGCCAAGCCGCAAGACCGGATGGTCTCGATCTGGTTGCTGGGGCCGAATGCCTTGCATGTGATGCAAAGGAAGACCGCGCCCGGGGTGTTCGGAAACACACGGCCTGGAGGGGTGGGGTGAGTCGGCTCGTTGTCGCACGGTTCGTAGATCACTCGGCCGATCAGGTCGAGATCGAAAGAGATGAGTAGGTCGATGTCAGAACATGGCTCTTCGAACCACCAGGCCTGGTCGAGTCTGCTGTAGGCGAGGCCCATGCGCAGATCGGTTGCGGCCCACCCGCCGTTGCAATTCCAGCCGCTCGCGATCTCCGTGACGACAAGGCTCGCCGTCGTGCCGCTGAAACCGCCGGTGGACGCGAGAGCCCATGCCCGATTGCCGCCCGGATAGTCGATCGGTGGAAGGGCTTCAGCGATGGCATCCGGAATGGCCTGGACCAGCGCATCGCCGGTTTCGAGCGCGAAGTCCGTGCAGAAGTACTGGACCAGCGGCGCGCCGCAGCATGCTGGCAGGAACCCCGAACTGCACGCTGTGATGGTGCACAGGTCGAACAACGGGAGGTTGTAGGCCGATGCGGACGCAACAAGTATTGAAGGGATGGCGTCAACGTCGCACGAGGTCGTCAGAGACCAGTTCACTTCCACCGAAAGTTCCGACTGTTTGGTCAGTTGACCCCAATTGCAGGTAGCCAGACACACTTGATCTGGCGGGTTGTACACGCACTGCGCCGAGACTGAGTTCGCAACGAAGTGCGCAGCGGCGGCACCGAAGATGAGTGAACGAATCCGTGTGTGCTTCATGGGGTTCCTCTCATGTGAGTGTGGCGAGTCGTTGTGCGCCGATTGCACAACGATCAATAACACCATACTCTCAAAGAGAAAGCTTGACCATGAAGAACCCGAGAATTTCCGTTCGCGTTATGGAGAAATCAACCCACTTGAAACGGGGGGTGGCGGCTCAGGCTGGCCCGGTGCGGGCTGGCTCTGCAGTTCGGCCTGCCGCCGCGCCTCGGCCTGCTGCTCCTCGTTCACCACGGCGTCGAGTTCGGATTGACTGACGGGCGGTGCCGGATCACGGTTCAAGACGACGACGATGATCGCCAGCACGACGATGGCCGCTCCGGCGACAATCAACTTGACTTTGGAGGACCGTTCCATTCAGCACCCTCTGTGTGTGGGCGAAAGTGAGCGGTGGTCGTGAGCAACGGCAACCGCCAGAAGCAAGGGTATGCCGCTTGATGGGCGGGCATGTGGCGACGAGTGGGTATCGGCACGACCACTCAAGCCGAGCGTGCAGATCTCTGCGCACGCACGGCGATGGCGTGTGGAAGCGGGATAAGGCGGATCAGCGGTTCTGCACGTCCTGGCCGCGAATGCCGTTGCGCGTGCCGTAGAGGAACTGCTTGTAGATTCTCGTGCCGCTCTGACCGTTCTCCCACAGCGGATCGCGTCCCGTTGAGCCGGGGCGGCCGGCCTGATCGGGCAGAACATCATTGATCATGTTGAACTGTCCGCTGGGATCGAAGACGGCGCGAACCTCGGGCGGCTGGGTGGCGAGCGCGAGGTTGTGGAGCGTGATCATCTTGACCTTGGAGACGCTGCCGTCGACGAAACACGATTGTGGCTCTCCTTCGGGGCTGAGCCAAGACGGGGAGACGCGGACACGGCCACCGCCCTGCGAGCGGGATTCGCGCAGGAAGTCGCCGCGCTCAAAGATCATCGCCTTCAGACTTGAGAAAGGGACCGAATCGATGCGGTTGTGGCGCACGAGTGTGCGTCCGCTGATCTCGCTGCTTTGGAGTGCCTGCAAAGCCGTACTCGAGTAACGCTCAGGGGCGGTCCAGAACGTGGGTGGATAGACATATGAACCGTCGGGCACACCGCCGCCGCTGCCGCTCAAGTTGCCCTGGGTGATGCTGCGGTACCGAGCCTGGATGGTTGCGTCGTGCGGCGCGATGAACGTGTCGGAGGCGTTGGGGCCTTGAGCGGAACTGGTGTACGGGGCCATGAAAATGCCCCACGAGAAGAAGAACGGTTCGGAGAATCGGCTTCCAGGCTCGCCACCCGGTCGGAAGACAAGGGGCGGATTGGTGTTGGGGAGGTAGATTCCGTCCCACGCCGGGGCGCCCAGACCACCCGGCCACGGATTGATCTGCGGACGGCCGTCGGAAGGGAAGGGGTTGAGGAAGACGTCGCGGTACTCGACGGCGTAGGCGTAGAAGGCTTTGCCGAGGCCGCTGAGGTTGGCCGCGCTCTTGAGGCCCTGGCCGGACTTGCGCGCTTCGCGGAGCGCGGGGAGGAGGATGCCGACGAGGAGGGCGATGATGGCGATGACGACGAGGAGTTCGATGAGCGTGAAGGCGGGGCGCTGCTTGCCGGCGGTATGCGCTGCGGGGGCTTCGGCGAAGACCGAGCGGAGGGCGGAGCGGCAACGGCTCTGGAGACTGGCGTGTGCGTTCATACTCCCACGATTCCTTTGCAAATGGCCTTCGAGGCGTGCGGTCGCATCACGAGATGAAGCGACGGCGTGCGTTGTCTGAATCGAAACTCGAGGCGGGCGGAGTGCCCGGATCGGATGCTCCCATGCTCCCTCGCCCCCGCGACTTTCCCGCCGACCCCTCTGCGCCGACCCCTTTGGGCTGAACTTTGCGATGCACTTGCGTCCCTGAATCCGGTGTTCGATGCAAAAGATCCGGATCGGGCGAATTGGAGTTCCGGGCACCTCAACGAAGGCTGATGAAAACAATCGGCCAAGCGGGAGGGCAACGGAAGCGTTGAAGGTGCGCCCGCGTGGGGCGAGGGTGAAGGGGCGGAGCGTAGGGGGTTTCGTGTTCAGAATCCGTATACGACGAATATTCTACTGGATGGCCGAGAACTTGCCATGCCGGTGTCAATGTGAAGATTCGTCGGTTGGGTGGAGGAGGTTGCGTTTGGTTTTTTGGAGGGTTGGGAGGGAATCGACGGGCGTGGAGGGGGGGCCGGGCGCTGACGGGTGCACGCACGGCGGGGTCCGAGGAGGTTGCCCGAAGGTGCTGCGTGGGCGGGGCGGGAATGGCGGGGGATCGGGGTGAGTGGCACGGCAGAGGCGATGAACCGTCAGGGTATTGGGATATCCCCTGCCGAAAGGGCGAAGAACCTTCGGCGGTGCTAGGCTTGTGGACCATGATCGATGACACCGACCTTCAGATCATCACGATCCTTCAGGAGCACGGGAGGATTCCGGCGGCGGAGGTTGCGCGGCGGGTGGGGATGGCGCCGTCGGCGGTGTTCGAGCGGATCCGGAAACTCGAAGAGCGTGGCGTGATCACGTCGTACTCGGCGAACCTGAACCCGAACCTGATCGGGCTGAGTCTGCTGGCGTTTGTGTTCGTGAACATCGACGAGCGCGTGAACTCGGACGAATCGGGCCGGAAGTTGGCGGCGATTCCGGGCGTGATGGAGGTTCATCACGTTGCGGGGGAGGACAGTTACCTGGTGAAGGTTCGCGCGAAGGACCCGGAGGGTCTTGGCCGGTTGCTGCGCGAGCACATCGGCGCGATCTCGACGGTTCGGAACACTCGGACGACGATCGTTCTGGAGACGCTGAAGCACACGTCGTCGATGCCGCTGGTGAACGGCGGGAGCGCGGATGGTGCGGGGACGAAGAACAGCGCTGTTCGCGGCGCGGTGGACGCGGGGGCGGGCGCGGGGGTGTGAGTGGATGGGCGCGGCGGAGTGGGCGCGGCGCGAGAAGCGAAGGCAGGGTGTCACGCCCTCGAGTACAAAGTGGGTCGGTGCGGAGCCGTGAACGTTCAGGCGTGCGATGTTCACCTGCACGCCGACGGGTTGCTATGTGCTCGTGGGCTCGGCTTCCGGGGGTGCGGCTCCCCCCCCATGACCGCGACCCCCGGCTATTTTTCTCCACCGCTACGCGGTGAAGATTGAGTCGAAGGATCGAACGATCCTGACCGCACAAGTGAAAGGCCCCCCGCTCGCGTGAGCGGGGGGCCTTGTGTGTTTGCGCAGCACATGTCGGCGGAAGACCGCCGGGGATCGTGTTACGGGCAGTCCTGGCCGAGGTTGGCGTTCCAGTCGGCGAGGAAGTCGAGGAGGTCGGCAAGGTCGACGATGCCGTCGGCGTTGAGGTCGCCGTTCTCGCCGGGCGTGACGGCCTGGCCGAGGTTGGCGTTCCACGGGCCGAGGAAGTCGAGGAGGTCTGCGAGATCGACGATGCCGTCGTCGTTGAAGTCGCCCGGGCAAGGCTCGGGCGTGCTGCAGGAAGAGGGGAGGCAGGTGACGTCGTTTCCGAGGTAGGTTCCGCCGTCGGCGCCGCAGGCGCTTGGGCCGACCATGGTGCAGGTCTCACCGACGCAGCAAGCGCCGAGCGTGGGGACGAAGGCGACGTTGAGGACGCCGTTGCCGGTGGAGCCGTTGAAGCCGCCGACGCGGATCATGACGCCGAGGTTGGCGTCGACGTAGGCGCTGGCCTGGGCGGTGGAGGCTCCGCCGCCGCAGCCCGAGGCGTCGTCGTTGCAGGCGAGGAGGCGTGCGTCGTTCACCGGGCATGAGGGCTGTGAGTAGAGGGCGACGAAGGGGTTGTAGCCGGCGGTGCCGCAGACGGTGATGGTGAAGGTGCCGTCGACGCCTGAGGGAGAGTAGAACCAGACGTCGTTGGTGATCTGGGTCTGGCCGTTGGAGAGGCAGTCGTCGTGGGCGGGGCCGTCGGTGGTTGCGCCGAGGGTTGAGAAGGGGATGTCGCCGAGGCCGACGCCGAAGCGGTTGATGCAGTTGTCGTTGGAGGGAGCCTCAACGCCCTGTCCGCCGGTGACGAGGAGCCTGTAGGCGCCGGCGTTGGTCTGCCAGCCGGCGACGCGGATGTAGTAGGCGGTGCCCGCGACGCCGGACCAGGAGACGGTCGAGGCGCGTCCGGTGGGGCTGGAGAGAGAGCAAGAGACGTCGTCGTTGCACTGAATGGTGTTGGTGACGGTCGCGCTGACCGGGCAGGCGGAGTGAACGCTGAGGACCGTGTCGAAGAGCGTTCCGGTCTGGCAAGTGGTGGCGGAGATGGTGCCGCTGACGAGTGGGATGTAGCGGTACCAAACGTCGCGGCTGCCGTTGGAAGAGCCGCAGTTGGTCCAACCGACGGCGGTGTAGTCGTTGGTGTTGCCGGTCTTGGCGACGCCGTCGCCGATGGAGTGGGCCGAGTTGCAGGTATCGCCGGGGGGCGCGGGGCAGAGGCCGGGGGTGCAGGTGGAATCGACGCCCTGGAAGACGCCGTTGCAGGCTGTGGAAGCGGCGACGATGGTGCAGGTGCCGTTGGATGCGCAGCAGGCGCCGGAGGTGTTGGGTCCGATGATGTTCAAGCTGACGCCGCCGAAGTTGGCGAGGTATCCGCCGACACGGATGAGGTATTGCTGTCCTTCAACGCCGTTGAACTCGACTTGGGATTGGAGCGTGCCGCCGATGGGACAGGCGAAGTCGTCGTTGCAGGCCAAGTGGGTGCCGGGCTCGGTGGGGCAGGTGTCGCCGTAGACAGCGAGCTTGGTGTCGAAGTCGGAGCCGCAGAGGGAGACGGTGACGGGGCCGGATGCGAGCGCCGTGTACCGGAACCAGATGTCCTGGTTGATCGCCGCGCTGCTTGCGAATGTGCAGGCGTCGGGGCCTGCGCTGGTTGCGCCGGCGGTCGACGTAAAGATCGTGCCGTTGCCGACCATGATGGCCTGCGGGCAGTCGTCGTTGATCGGCGATCCGGCGATGGCGCCGCCGGGCGTGGGGGCGGTGAAGAGTACGACGTTGCTCGCGCTTCCCGGTCGGAAGAGGCCCATGTCGACGTTTCCGTCGAAGGTGCCGGGGCCGGCGTCGGCCTCGAACCAGAAGGAGTAGACGGTTCCCCAACGGAGTGCGTTGGCGGTCAGTTCGTTGCCGACGGGTGCCGCGCCCGTGTATGCGGGGCCGGACCAGACCACCTCGTCGCCCGAGATGGACATCGTCCACGGGTCGTTGCTGTGGGGCTCACCGGAGTGGTAGGGGACGTTGTGGAAGCCGACGTTGGTGATGTTGACACCGGGGGCGAAGGGGACGCGGAAGTACTGGCCTGAGCGGTGGGAGTTGAGATTCTGGACGGCGTACTCGTAGCGCCAGGTGCTGACACCGGTCTGGAAGACTCGTGCGCCGAGGATGAATCGGCCGTCGTCTGGGACGTCGATGGGGACGATTCGGACGTTGTTGTCGGGCGCGTTGGGGCCGTTGCCGTGGTCGCGCCAGGCGTAGATGGCGGGAATCTGGCGGACGGTGGAATCGACGAGGCTCAAGGAAAGGTCGGTGACCTGACCCTCACCGTTGGTCGTCGCGGTCATGGTTGCGCGGCGGTAGGAGGCGTTGTTGTTTTTGTTGCCGTTCTGGGCGTCGTCCTGGGCGACGTACTGGGCTTCAGCGATCCAGACGGCTGTGGGGGAGTAGGAGGAGAGGGGGACCTGGAGACGGCGGTGGACGGAGGTGGTTGTGCCGGAGGGCATGCCGGAGTAATCGACCGGGTAGGGGAAGAAGCCGGTGGCGGCGTTGACCTGGGACTTGGGGCCTGCGCTGGTCTGGCCGGAGTTGAGGCTGGCGGAGTAGGGATCTGAGCAGCCGACGCCGAGGAGGGAGCCGGTTCCCGAGGGCTGGCATCCGAGGTTGCAGGCGTTCTGCTGGAGGGCGGTGAAGCCGTGCTTGAGCCACGACTGGCCGACGTGGATGAATCGGCCGTTGTCGACCTTGAAGAGGTTCTGGGCGATGACGGGGTGGCGGTTGGTGGAGGAGTACCACTCGAAGGGGACGTCGCCGATGTTGCAGGAGGTTGTGCCGAGTGAGAAGGCGGTGACGAGACCGGTTAGGGATGAGTCGGCGGGTGAGTTGACGGGGCCACCGGTGATCTTCCAAGCGGAGCCGGGCGTGTCTCCGCCGGCGGTGGACATGACCTGGCCGACGATGACGTCGGCGCCGTCGGCGAGTGCGAGGCCCGCGGACGAGGCGATCAACGCGGCAGCGCAGAGGGCCCCTTTGAGTTTCGATGGCTCGGACATGAAGGCTCCTTC
This sequence comes from Phycisphaeraceae bacterium, assembly GCA_019636535.1. Taxonomy (GTDB): domain Bacteria; phylum Planctomycetota; class Phycisphaerae; order Phycisphaerales; family UBA1924; genus JAHBK01. The sequence continues at coordinate 32,183 of JAHBXK010000004.1, forward strand.
TCCTAATTTGGATGTTGTGAGCAAGGCCGCGTGGCACGGCCGAACGCGACAGCGTGCGGAAGTGATCGCCTTTGATCGTTCCGTTACGCGCAGAATTGACTGAGATCGACCATCAGATGAAGAGGCTCAACGCCCATTCGCGGACCCACACGTAGAACAAGACACACACCGCGGCGAGAAGGCGCGGCCAACACCGGAGCGATACGTCTGGAACCGGTCGGTGAGTTGCAGGAATCTGTGAAGGGGCAAAGAAACTTTGGCGGTTCCGATAACGGGGTTTTCCCTTGTCACACTTCGTGGCGGGAGGAATCAAGGGAAAGTGATGCAGGAAGGGGCGGTTGGCAAGGGTTCATGGGTGGAGCGGCGAAGAAACTGGTATCGACCGCAGCGCAACGGACGTGGAGGCCGGAAAGTGGCTGAAGGGTGGATGGCGGCTGTGGTTGGCGGCGGGAACTAGAAGCGTTTGTGTGCGGCCCGGCCTTCGGGCGCGCGGAAGCCGAGTATGGAGCGGGCGAGGGCGAGATCGGCTGGGCGGGTGATCTTGATGTTTGTGGACTCGCCGGGGACGACGAGGACGGGTTGGCCGAGTCGCTCAACGATCTGGGCGTCGTCGGTGCTGGAGAGGTCTTGCTGGGCGTAGGCCCGGCGGAGGAGGGAGACCTCGAAGACCTGCGGGGTTTGGACGGCGACGAGGTTGGCGCGGTCGATGGTCTGGACGACGGTGCGGCCGAGTTTGCTGGTGGAGCCAGACTGGCCGAGGATGGCGGCAATGGGGTCGTCGTTGGCGCGCTCGATCCAGGTCGGGTCGATGCGCTTGAGGGTGTCGGGGACATCGACGGCGGGGATGACGGCGGCGTGGCCCGCGCGGGCGGCGTCGAAGGTTCGCTCGATGAGGTCGGGGGAAGCGCAGGGGCGCGCGGCGTCGTGGACGGCGACGTGGGTGCAGGAGGCGGGGACGAGTTTGAGTGCGTTGGCGACGGTCTGGTAGCGGTGGTCTTTGCCGCCCTTGCAGAGGGTTGCGCCCAGGAGTGAGAGTTTGTCGGCGTGACGGTCCTTGAAGGCGGCGAAGTCGGCGTCGTCGGCGGGGCCTGCGACGACGATGAAGGAGACTTCGGGGAGTTTGTTGAAGAGTTCGACGGTGCGCTGGAGGACGGGCCGGCCGCCGAGGTCTTCGTCGAGTTTGGATCGGCCGGAGGAGAGCGCTGCGGCGGCGGAGTCGGCGTCGTCGTGGAAGCGGCGGGAAGCGCCGGCGGCGGGGATGATGAGCGCGATGTTCAAGTCGGGCATGATCGGGTAGGTTACGACGTGGGGGTGGGGATGGAGCGCGGGCGGAGCGGGCGTGGGTTGGAGCGAGTGGTGGATTGGAGCAGGCGGGGGACATGGCCGCGGGAGGTGTCTATGGGCTCGAACATGATCGTGCTGATCGCGGGGGTGATCGGTGTGGGGGTGGTGTCGTTGTGGAAGGCGTGGGAAGCGTGGGAGGAGGGTCGGGAGAGCCTGATGTGGGGGTGGTTGATCGCCGGGGTGGTGATGTGCGGGGTGTTGGGTGCGGGGATCTGGCTGGCGATGAATGCGCAGGTCGTGGGGCCGTGAGAGGGCAGGCTGCTTCGACTTGACAGCGATAATTTTCTAGTCGTACTCTCTAGTCATGACAGAAGCAATCGACGGTCCAGTTTCGGTTCAGTCGTTGGATACGGTCGGGTCGGCGGGGGTGATGATGGACCCGGCGAGGCTTCGGCTGGTTCGGGAGGTGACGGAGGAGCCGGCGTCGGCGACGGAGTTGGCGCGGCGGCTTGGGCTGACTCGGCAGCGGGTGAACTACCACCTGAAGGAACTGGAGAAGGCGGGTGTGGTTCGGGAGGTGGGCCGTCGTCGGAAGCGGAACTGCGAGGAGCGGCTGATGCGGGCGACCGCGCGGGCCTATGTCGTCTCGCCGGGGGTGCTGGGGGATGTGTCGCCGGACCCGGCGCGGATCGAGGACCGGCGGAGTTCGGCGTACCTGGTGGCGGTGGCGTCGAAGGCGATCGGCGAGGTGAGCGCGTTGGGTGCGTGGGCGGAGCGGGCGGGGAAACGACCGACGACGGTGGCGCTGGAGGCGGAGATCGCGTTCGCCTCGGCGGAGGATCGGAAGGCGTTTGCGGAGGAACTGACGACGCTGGTTGCGCAGTTGGTGCGGGAGTATCACGCGCCGGACGCGGCGGGCGCAACGACTTTCAGGTTCATTGTGGGCGGATATCCGAAGTTCGCCGGACACGAGGAGAGCGCATTGATGGGCGGTGAGGAGGAGGTGGGAGCGTGAGGCGAGTTGGGGTATGCTGGTGCGATCGGTCGTCGGCGGGGTTTGGTGCGTGCGGAAGCGAACGATCGTGAGAAAGAGGAGCGTGCGGGATGCTCGCGATTCTCTTGTGGGTGCTGTATGCGGTTGTGGGGCTGGTGGTGGTGCTGACGGTGGCGGGGGTGGCGCTGCACGCGATGGGCAAGCGCCTGCCGGAGGAGCATCGCGGGCACGCGAAGATCAGGCTGCACCGGTCGGCGCAGGCGGTGTGGGACGCGATAACGGACTTTGAGAAGTATCCGAAGTGGGCGCCGGGTGTGACGGGGATGGAACGGCTGCCGGACCACGACGGGCTGCCGAGTTACCGGCAGACGATGGGGCGGAACGCGTTCGTGCTGACGATCACGAAGTTCGTGCCGCCGGGGACGGGGGGGACTGCGCTCGGGAAGCGCGGGCGGTTTGAGACGACGATCGTGGACGATCACGATGGGCCATTCGGCGGGTCGTGGTTGTACACGATCACCCCGGAGGAGGACCTGCCGGACGATGCGCCGGAGAGCACGCTGGAGATCGTGGAGATCGGGCGGATTCGGCCGGCGATGCCGCGCGCGATCATGAAGTACGTGATGGGGTACAACGCGTACGTGAAGAAGTTTTTGAAGGGCGTGGCGCGGGCTTTCAACGAGCCGGCGCGGTTTGAGTGAGGGGCGGGCTCAGCCTCCGTGCCGACCGGATTGACCGTCGCTCAGCACCAACGGGATGCCCGAACGCTTCGCCGCCTCGGTCAGGTTCCGGTCGATGGTGCAGAGCGGAAAGCCGAGGGTGATGGCCAGATCCAAGTAGGCCGCGTCGTAGGCGGTGAGTTGGTGCGGCCTGGCGAGGTGCGCGATCGTCGAAGCCGAGACAGCCGCGGCGCCGTCCGTCAGATTCACGCCGATCCCGTCGATCTCGGAGAGGTAGACCCGAGCGTGGTCGGGGCTGATCAACTTGCGTCGCTCGCGCACGAGCACGATGTTCGCGACTTCCAAGCGCCAGATCGGTGGCGCGTGGGCGTCGGCGGATTCGAGAAGCGTGTCGATGCGTCCGGAGTCCTGCGCGTCTCGGAAGAGCCAGGCCAGGGCCGCGCTCGCGTCGATGACGAAAGAGACCATCAGCGGCGACCCTCGGCCAAGTCCTTGAGGATCTCTTCGCGCGAAGCGGGGAGGATCTGCTCGCGAACCTCGCGGATCGCCCGGAGCGCGTGGAGGCGACGGGCTTTCTGGTCCTCGTCCGGCGTGTCGGGGACGATCCTCACGCCGCGTTTGCCGCGCATGGTGACGCGGACGGACTTGCCGGTGGCCATGACCCATCGGGCGATCTCGGAGAAGCGGGTTTTGGCCTCGAACATGCCGAACTCTTCCACGGCGGACCTCCCAACTAGTTGGATCAACTAGTTGATTGTACGGATCGGGCGGGGGGTGGGTTGCCTGAAGTTCGCGACCGATTGGCGTGCGGGGGGTGCTGGTGGTCCGGGCAAGATGGGCGGGATGTGGGGACGGGCGATCGTCCGGAAGCGCGTGGAGTGGCCGGTAAAGGCGTGGCTGCGCAGATTGTCCCCTGAATTGGGGGGCATCAAACAGAATCGGGGTTAGGTTGTCTCCGCTGGCTTTCGCGCAGGAACTGCGCTCCGGGTCCTCTTCAGGGGACGGCCCGGGGCAACCGGCGTGAGGGCGGCGGAGGGCCTGGCCATGTGCAGGCGCGAACGGTCGTCCCCGGTTCGTCGGGTGGGTTTGGTCGCGGCGTCGCTTCTGGCGGTGCTGACGGTCGGCACGGGCTCGGTCTCGGGCGCGGTGCGCGTGGTGGTGACGGGCGGGAGCGGGACGCTCTCGTCGCAGAACGTCACGGCGGGTCCGAACGGCGCGATCGTGCGGTTCACGGTGACGGCGAGCGGCTCAGCGCACGTGGCGGTTGAGACGGACACGCCGGCCGAGATCGATCTGATCGAGATCGAGAGCAACCGTGCGGACGTAAACCAGCCAGCGGTGGTGTTTCTGACGGTGCGCGAGCAGCCGGGGACGGCGGGGAAGTTGATCCGCGTGGGGACGGTTCGGATGGTGTCGGTGGACACGATCCTGGATGCGGAGTTGGTGATCGACAGCATCGAGACGAGCAAGACCTCGACCGGGGGCGGCGGGAACATCGGCGTTGCGGGGGAGACTCGCGGCGGGGTGATCCGGGCGCACCAGGTGCTGAACCTGGTGGCGGCGGGGAACCTGACGGCGGACGTGCAGGCGGTGGGTCGTGCGGGCGCTGCGACGCTGGACATCGCGCGGTTGGAGACGCGCGGGCGGCTGCTCGGGCGCGTGCATTGCCAGAAGGGGTACATGGGGCTGGTGGTGGCGGACCAGGGGATCGGCGACCCGGCGGGAACATCGGGGGACGCGGGGACGGCGACGCCGCCGACGTGGATCAGGGCGCAGGAGGGGATTCGCGAGATCCGCGCGGCGAGCGTTCACGACGCGTCGATCACGTCGGGGTATGCCGGGACGCCGCGTGGGAACCTTCAACGGCTGAACATCACGGGTGACTTCGCGGGCTCGCTGTGGTGCGGGGCGCTTGCGCCGACGGACGAGAGTTTCCCGGCGCGCGGTCTGAGCGTGGGCGGGCACATGACGGGCACGATGTTCTTCGAGCGGGCGACGATCTGCCAGATGCAGATCGGGGGGATGCTGAGCGGCGTGATCGAGACGGGGTCGGTGGCATCGCACCAGCCGGTGACGGACCCGACGCGTCGGACGGACATCACGCTGGGCGGGCTGCCGGCGGGTGGCGCGTTTGTGTCGCGCGACACGGTGGGCGGGCCGATCACGCTGAACGGGGACCTGGGCGGGTTGATCGACGTGGGGAGCGCCGGCGCGGGGAACCTCGCGGCGGATGTGACGGTGCACGGCTCGATCGACGGGACGGTGCGCGTGGCGGGGTCGATCAACGCGAATCGGAAACTGCGCGCGACGCAGGCGCTGAGCGAGTCGGGGCGGGTGCTGATCGGACGGAACCTCGCGGGGACGGTTGAGGTGGGTGCGATGGGGCTTCGCGGGATGCTGCTGGTGAACGAGCGGCACGGCGTTGGCAGCGCAGCCGCGGGGACGTGGACGGGGACGGTGAAAGTCGGGAGTGCAAGTTACACGAACCCGCCGGACGGCGAGCACGGCGCTGCGCGGGAGATGATCGGTGGGGGCGTCATGGCGCTGGTGCCGTACCGGCTGGCGCGGGAGTTGTGCTCACCGATGCACGAAGCGCTGACGCCGATCGAGGGTCGGCTTTTCAACGTGCTGGACGGGCATGAGTACGCGCGGCTTCGGCTGGAGTCGTACGGCCCGCTGGTGCTGGACACGAGCGCTGCGGGGTGGCACGAGGCGGTGCGGATCGAGCGGCGGGTGGGGAGCGAGCAGGTGATCAACGGTGCGGCGAGCGATGCGCCGTGCCAGTGGCAGGAGGCGTCGCACCTGTTCGACGTGTGGGTTGAAGATGAAGGCGATCCGAGGACGCTGTTGATCGAATCGTCGGGGATCGGATTCCCACCGACGGGTGAGTATCGGGTGCTGCCGAGCGCGCTGCGGAGCGATGAGACACCGATGCGGCCGATGGTGATGTGGCCGACGAGTTGTGATGGTCAGGGTGCGTACACGTTCCGCGTGGTGCTGGAGTGTCCCGCTGTGCCGGTGCCGCCGGAACCGGAGCCGGAACCGGAACCCAAGCCCGAGCCGAAACCCGAGCCCAAGCCTGAGCCGAAACCGGAACCCAAGCCCGAGCCGGAGCCGGAACCGAAACCGGAACCGAAGCCGGAACCCAAGCCTGAGCCGAAACCGGAGCCCAAGCCTGAACCGGAACCGAAGCCGGAGCCCAAGCCCGAGCCGAAGCCGGAACCCAAGCCCGAGCCTAAGCCCGAGCCGAAGCCGGAACCCAAGCCGGAGCCCAAGCCTGAGCCGAAGCCCGAGCCTGAACCGGAGCCGAAGCCGGAGCCCAAGCCCGAACCCAAACCGGAACCGGAGCCTGAACCGAAGGACCCGGATGATCCGATCATTCCGCCGGACGTGACGCCGACTGATCCCACCCCGCCCCCGCCGGAAGAACCGGAGCCGACGGACCCGAACGACGACCCGATCATTCCGCCGTGGTTCACGCCGCTCGGCGGTGCGTGGGTGGAGCCTGTGGCGGACGTGGACGGCGATGGAGAGCCGGATGTCTGTCAGAGTGCGCAGCCGCCCGCGCCGGAGCCGGTGTGCCCTTGCGACGTGGAGGAGGACGGCCGACTGGACCTTGGTGATCTGCTGTCGTTCTTGTCGGACTGGAGCGCGAACCTCGGCGCATCGGTGACGCCCGGCGAGTCGGGCGACTTCACCGGCGACGGCGTGGTGGACCTTGCGGACCTTCTGGGGTTCCTTGACTGCTGGCTGCCGAACCTGGGCGGGACGTGCCCGTGAGGTGACGGGGACCGATCAGGCGGAGTAGCGGCCGAGGATGAGGGTCACGTTGTGGCCGCCGAAGCCGAAGGTGTTGTTCATGACGTAATCGACCCGGCGTTCGCGCGCGTGGTGCGGGACGAGGTCGAGGTCGAAGCCTTCGTCGGGGTTGTCGAGGTTGATGGTGGGGGCGATGACGCCGTCGGTGAGTGCGTGGACGCAGGCGATGGTCTCGATGGCGCCGGAGGCGCCGAGGCCGTGGCCGTGCATGGACTTGGTGGAGGACATCATGAGTTTGCCGCCGCGTGACTTGACGGCGTGATCGCCGAAGAGCGTCGAGACGGCCTGGACCTCGGCCTTGTCGCCGAGGGGCGTGCTGGTGCCGTGGGCGTTGACGTAGCCGATCTGGTCGTTGTTGAGTTTGGCGTCCTGCATGGCCCAGCGCATGGAACGCATGGCGCCTCGGCCGGCGGCGTCGGGCGCGGTGATGTGTGTTCCGTCGGAGGCATTGGCGTGGCCGACGATCTCGGCGAGAATGCGCGCGCCGCGCTTGCGGGCGTGCGCTTCGGACTCGAGGACGTACATGGCGGCGCCCTCGGCGAGGACGAAGCCGTCGCGGTTTCGGTCGAAGGGGCGGCTTGCGCGCGTGGGCTCGTCGTTGCGTGTGGAGAGGGCGGTCATGGTCATGAAAGCGCCGACGCAGAGGGGGCTGACGGCGGCCTCAGCGCCGCCGGCGATCATGACGTCGGCGTGGCCCTTGCGGATGTACTCGGCGGCGTCGCCGATGGCGTGGCCGGAGGAAGCGCAGGCGGTGGCGTGGGCGGAGGCGGGGCCCTGCAAGCCGAACATGATGGAGATGTTGCCGGTGGCGGCGTTGACCATGAGTTTGGGGACGGTCAAGGGGGAGAGGCGGTGCGGGCCCTTCTCGTGCATGACCAGGACGCCGTCTTCGATGGTGATGATGCCGCCGACACCCGAACCGACGACGACGCCGCAGCGCTCGGGGTCTTCGGATGAGAAGTTGACGCCGGAGTCGTTGACGGCCTCAACGGCGGCGCCCATGCCCAGGAGGGAGAAGCGGTCGTAGCGGCGGGCGAGGGCGGGCTCGATCCACGGGCCGGGGGACCAGTTCAGGACCTGTCCGGCGATGCGGACCTTCCACTTGTCGTCGAACTTGGCGAACTCTGGGCCGTGGATGCGGGTGATGCCGGAGCGGCCCTCGCGCATGCCGGCCCAGGTGGATTTGGCGTCGTGGCCGAGGTTGGTGATGGCCCCCATGCCGGTGATGACGACGCGCGGGCGGTTGTTCATGGCCGGGGATCCTCTTTCAACAGCGGAACGAAGGGCACGCAGCCGGCGGTTGTGCCGGTGGTGACTCTAGTCGCGGCGGGGGCGCTGGGTCGCTGCGCCGATGCGGGGAGCATGGCGCTACGGCGGCACGGGCGCAGGGCGCGGTGGGTGCGTACGGAGAGCGCGAGGACGGGGAGCGTCCGCGGTGTGTTGGGCGCTGCTGGATGGAGAGGGCCGAAGACGGGCCGGCTGGTCAGGCGCCGGTGGCCTGCTTGATGAACTCGATGGCCTGTCCGACGGTCTTGATGTTCTCGGCCTGCTCGTCGGGGATGGAGGTCTCGAAGGCGTCTTCGAAGTCCATGACGAGTTCGACCCGGTCGAGGCTGTCGGCGTTGAGGTCGTCGACGAAACTTGTTGCGCGGCTGATTGAGCCCTTGTCGGCGCCCATTTTGTTCGCGACGATCTCGATGACTTTGGCTTCGATTTCTGCTTCGGTCACGGGTGATTCTCCGGGCTGACGCCCCTTTGTGCCCCGCCCCCCCGCCCCACCCCACCGATCGGCCCGGCGTCCGACCCCAGCGCATGCTGCGAGGGGCGGCCCGACGAAGGGTCAAATATAGACGAAGGATGACCGAATCTCCAAACCGGATCGGGGGGTTCGATCGTAGTTTGTTTGGATAGGACGCGTGAGGGTGGTGTCGGCGGTGCGCGGCGGCGGGGCGGAGAGCGGGTGCGGTGGGGAGGCTCGGGCGTGGGCGGTGGGTGCTTGGCGAGGCGAGGCGAGGCGAACGGGGCGCGCGCGAGCGAGCGAGCGCGGGTGATTGACGGGTACTTGAAATTGGCGGTGGTTGAAGCGGCGGAGGGTGCGAAGGGGAGTCGGTGCGCAATCGCCGCGCGATCGGGGAAGGGGTTGGGGTAAAGCGTGGCGAGGTCCAGTGGGGCTCGTTATTGGTCGATAGGTTCCGGCTTGCGCTGGCGAGTCGGCCGAGAGGCGGACGGGCGCGGGCACGGTTGATCCGGAGCGCATCATTCCGCGTATTTCTCTGCGGGACGCTCTGGGCCGTTGTGTTTGAATGGACACGGACCCATCCATGGCACGGATGCCCAGAGAGCCCGAAGCGTTCGCGGAGCAGGTTGCGTATCTGCTTCGAAGGCTGCAGCCGGATCACTCGATCCAGTTCGTCGGTCCGCGCGAGTTGATCGTGGACGGCCGTCGGCTGGACCTGGAGAACCTGTACCGGCTGGTGAATCACGACGTTGATCGGGGTCAGGAGATCGTGGAGCACTACCTGGAACAACTGTTCAACGGTGAGTCGCTGAGCCTGAGCGCGGCGAGCTTTGACTTTGTGCGGCCGCGGATCATGCCGCGGATCCAGCCGGAGACGATCTTCGAGCACTTGTCTCGCGAGCAGGTTGCGCACGTGCAGTATGTGAACGGGACGGTGATCGTGTTCGTGATCGACCTGCCGCAGATGACGGTGAGCGTGACGACGGAGCAGATGGTTCGGTGGGGCGTGCAGGTGGACGATCTCGAGGAGATCGCGCGGAAGAATCTGGACACGTACGCGCCGGAACTGAGTTTCCAGATCGTGAAGAGCAAGGAGGGGGGGACGGCGGCGATTCTGAACGAGCAGGACGGGTATGACGCGGCACGGCTGCTGCTGACGAGTCTGCACGGGAAGTTGGCGTCGAAGATGGGGGGGAATTTTTATGTTGCGACGCCGGCGCGGGACATGTTCATCGCGATGTCGCACGGGCCGGAGCCGTTTTTGAACCGGCTGCGCGGGCGCGTGAAGCACGACTATCGGCGATTGCCGTACCCGATCACGAGCGAGTTGTTCTACGTGACGCGGGACGGCGTGGCGGGGACGCTGGAAGCGCCGCCGGCGAGCAGCGAGGCGGCGTGAGGCCGGGCGCGTGTCGCGAGCGTTGAACGCGACCGTGGCTTCAACGCGGAGACGCAGAGACGCCGAGAGGGTGCCGGGCGCAGCGCATGATCCGCGTACGCTCTTTGCGTGAAACCGCCGCGTATCGACCGTGATCCGCATGAAAGCCACGACCCCGGCCGGGCGGTGGTGCTGCTTTCGGGCGGTTTGGATTCGGCGGTGACGCTGGCGGTGGCGGCGCGGCGGGACGGTCGGGTGTGCCACGCGATCACTTTCGACTATGGGCAGCGGCACAGGCACGAACTGGAAGCGTCGGACCGGGTGGCGGCGTCGCTGGGCGTTGGGCCGGAGCGGCGGCTGCGGCTGCGGATCGATCTGCGGGCGATCGGCGGCTCAGCGCTGACGGACGATGCGATCGGTGTGCCGAAGGACGGGCGGAGCGCGGGGGGGGCGGGGGGGGCGGCGGGTGAGATCCCGATGACGTATGTGCCCGCGCGGAACCTGATCTTTCTGAGTTGTGCGGCGGGGTATGCCGAGACGATCGGGGCGGGGTCGATCTACATCGGTGTGAACGCGGTGGACTTTTCGGGGTATCCGGACTGCCGGGAACCGTTTCTGCGCGCTTTCGAGCGTGCGGCCGCGCTGGGGACGCGGGCAGGGGCGGAGGCGGATGAGGGCGGTGGTGGGGCGGTGCGTGTGGTGTCGCCGCTGGTGCATTTGAGCAAGGCGGAGATCATCCGGCTCGGGGCGGAGTTGGGTGTGGACTATGGGCTGACGCACTCGTGCTACGACCCGGTGGTGCGACGCGGGGAGGTGCTGGCGTGCGGCGGGTGCGACTCGTGCCGGATTCGGCGGGAGGGGTTTGCGTCGGCGGGGGTGGCGGACCCGACGAGGTACGCATGAGTGGGGTTGCGGGCGTGCGGATCGAGGCGGAGGGGGGCGCGGGGGTTGCGGGAGAGCCCGCGGGCGTGCTGTTGCACGTGAAGGCGGTGCCGGGGGCGAAGCGGGACGGGATCGTGGGAGCGCTGGGGGAACGGCTGAAGGTGCGTGTGAGCGCGCCGCCGGAGGGTGGGAGGGCGAACCGGGCGATCTGCGCGCTGCTGGCGGAGCGCTTGGGGCTGTCAGCGCGGGACGTAGAGGTGGTGCGCGGGGCGACGAGCGCGGAGAAGGTGGTGCGGGTGCGCGGGTTGACGGTGGAGGGGGTTCGGGCGCGGCTGGGGGAGGGGTGAGGGGGCGAGCGTCAGCCCTTCGCGATGGCGGCCTCGGTTTCGGTCAGCAGTTTCTCGGCGGTTTCGCGGGTCGGGGCCTCGGCGATGAGTCGCATGATCGGTTCGGTGTTGCTGGCGCGGACGTGGACCCAGGCGCGGTCGGCGTCGATGTCCACGCGCACGCCGTCCTGGCGGTCGAGGCGGTGGTCCTTGAAGCGTTTGGCGACGGCCTCGCAGGCGCGGTTGGCAACGGAGAGGTCGGGGAGATCGACCTTGCGCTTGAGGATCGAGTAGGCGGGGATGTCGGCGACGAGTTGGCTGACGGTCTTCTTGGTGCGGGCCATGAGGGCGATGACCAGCGCCATGCCCGAGAGCGAGTCGCGGATGTAGGTGACCTCGGGCCAGATGACGCCGCCGTTGCCCTCGCCCCCCATGACGGCGTGGTGCTTCTTCATGGCCTCGACGACGTTGGCCTCGCCGACGGACGCACGGACGACCTTGGCGCCGAACTTCGTCGCAACGTCTTCGAGCATGCGGGAGGTGCTGAGGTTGGTGCAGAGAATCGACCCCTCATTCGATTCTCCGCGCGCCTCGCGGGCGCCCAGCACGGCCATGGCGGTGAGGACGAGGGTGTATTCCTCGCCGATGTACTCGCCCCTTTCGTCGATGAGGGCGAGGCGGTCGGCGTCGGGGTCCTGTGCGAAGCCGACGTCGGCCTTGTGGCTCTTGACGGCGGAGGCGAGTTCAGTGAGGTTTTCTTTGAGCGGTTCGGGGGTGTGGGGGAAGAGGCCGCTGCGACCCGCGCCGAGGTGGTGGACGAGCCGGCGGCCGAGGAACTCGCGCGAACCCGCAACGCCGGAGGAGTTGACGGAATCGACGACGCAGCGGACGCCCATGTGGGCGCGGTCGTCGGTGACGCCGATGGCGGCGAGGGCGCGGCGGAGGTGCTCGACGTGGGCGTACGTCGCCTCATCGGGGATGTTGAAGCCGTCGTCGCCGCGGGAGAGTGCGCGGTATGAGCCGGTGTCGGTGGGGGGAACGTCGGAGCGGACGGGGGAGAAGCCGGGCTGGGGGGGGCGGGGGGGGGAGTCGGCGGGGTTGGTGGCGAAGAGCGCGATGACGCGGTCGGCGGTGGCTCTGTCGGGGGCGCAGGCATCGACGACGCCGGGGGCGAGAGACGGCGAGCGGGCGACGAGTTTCAGGCCGTTCCACTGCTGGGGGTTGTGGCTGGCGGTGATGATGAGGCCTGCGTCAGCGCCGCGGAGATCGGCGAAGACGGCGACGGTGGGGGTCATGGCGACGCCGGCGTCGAGGACGTCGCAGCCGCCGGCCTGCAGGCCGGATGCGGCGGCGCGGGCGAGGGAGTCGCCGCCTGCACGGCCGTCGCGGCCGAGGACGACGAGGGGACGCGCGGGCTGTGCGGCGGCAGCGCGCTGGGCGCGGAGGTGGTTGGCCGCGGCGATGGCGAAGCGGGCTGCGGTCTCCGGGGTCATGGTGGAGCCGAAGATGCCGCGGCAGCCGGAGACGGAGAGCATGAGGGGGTCGGTGGACATCGGGGCGTCCTGAGAGATTGTGAAGATGAACTCAGAGGACTCGGAGAGCGTGGAGGAGCTCAGAGGGAAGATGGGATGAAGGCAGTGCTGGAAGTCAGCAAATCGGAAGAGAGGCAAAGAGGCAAAGAGGCAACGCTGGGCATCGTACGAGGGCGCGAGTTTGTGCCCCGACCGACCGCGTGGTGGGTTCCGCCTGGGGGGGAACTTGCGCGTCATCAGACCGCCGCGGGAAGGACGAGCGTGGCGGGACCGGCGAGCGCTTCGACGACGCGGATCTCGGGTGGCTCGGCGGCGAGGTCGAGGACGTCGGGCTTGAGTTCGAGCGCTGGCTCTTCGCGCTCGATGAGGCGGACGACGGGTCGGTCGGCGCGAGTCGGATCGGGGAGAGACTCGACGAGGGCGAGTTCACCGCCGCTGAGCCGGACGCGCGAGCCGGCGGGGAAGAGACCGACGGCGCGGACCGCCGCGCGTGCGGTGGCCTTGTCGAGCCTGCCGGCGGCGGCCTCGCGGACGACGGCCTGCACGGCGGCGTGGGGCGTGAGGCCGGGGCGGTGGGCGCGGGGCTGGCTGGCGGCGGCGAGGGTGTCGGCGACGGCGACGACGCGTGCGAGGTCGCTGATGGTGGATGTGGCGGGGTTGGCGTTCGGGCCCGTGGGCGTGCGCAGGGCGAGGGGGTAGCCCGAGCCGTCTTCGCGCTCGTGGTGCTGATAGACCGCGAGCGAGACGGACTCGGGGAGTTCGAGGACGTGCGACGCGAGCGCTACGGAGTAGGCCGGATGGCGCTTGAGGGCGTTGGACTCGACCTCGGTGAGCGGGCGAGCCACCGCGCGGAGGTCGGTGGGGAGCAGGAGCATGCCCGAGTCGGCCAGGAGCGCAGCGAGGCCCGCAGCGCGGATGTCGGCGTGGCCCCAGGCGAGTTGGCGGGCGATGGCGACGGCGAGGGCGGCGGTTCGGTAGGCGTGATCGGCGACGGAGAGGCTCTGCAGCTCGCCGGGGAGGGCGACGAGGGCGAAGCGATCGGCGTGACGCTCGGCGGCGTCGGCGAGTTCGTCGACGAGTTCGCGCAGGGGCGTGGCGCGGACGCGCTGGGCGTCGAGGAGACGCGCGTAGATTCGATCGATGATCCGGACGCGCTCGGGCCGGCCGAGGGTCAGATCGATGAGCGACTCATCGTTGCCGGCGTTCTTGAACTCGCGCATCGGCGCGGGCTGGGGGGAGATTCGGCGCGGGAGGCGCGACCAGAGTCCGGCGTGGGACTGGACGAGTTCGTCGGCTGCTCGGCGGAGTGAAGCGCGCGTGCGGAGGGCGAGGCGCTGGAACTCCCAGACGCGGCGGAGTGCGCGGCGGCGGGCGGTATCGGGGTCGGGTTCGGGTTCGGGCTCGGTGTCGTCGTTGGTTGGTTCGGCGTAGTCCGGCGCGGTGTGGTCTTGTTGGGCGTCGGCGAGGGTGACTTGTGCGGGACGCAGGCGGCGGAGACGCTCGAGGAGGTCAGCGCTGACGGGCGAGCCGGGGGCGAGCAGGAGGAGGCCGCGCGGCGAGTAGAGGGGCCGGTCGAAGACCTGGCCAGCGCGGATGGAAGCGACGGGGAGAATCTCCATGGCAGGGTGTTATCGGCCATTCGCTGGTCGCGACTGAGCGAAGCACGGAGGTGCCTGCGTGTGAGGTCGGAATCGCCGTCGCTACAGTGCGGCGATGTACGAGTTGATCGTTGAGGGCGAGTTCTGCGCTGCGCACGCGATCGTGATCAAGGGAGCACGCGAGGCGATGCACGGGCACAACTTTCGGGTGAAGGCGGGCGTGGTGGGGGAAGCGCTGGACGGTGAGGGGCTGTTGGTGGACTTTCACGCGGTGGAAGGGGCGTTGCGTGGGGTGCTGGACGGGTGGAACAACCGGAACCTGAACGAGTGCCCACCGTTTGATCGCCTGAACCCGACGGCGGAGTTGATTGCCCGAACATTGTACGAACTGATGACGGAGCGGCTGGCTGCGTGTGGGGTTCAGAGTGGAGGGGCCGAGACGCCCGACACACGGGCTCGGCTGGGGTGGGTGAGCGTGACCGAAGCGCCGGGCTGCACGGCGAGGTATGAGCCGGGGCGGTGAAGGGCGGGGGTAGGAAGCGAGAGACCGAACCTGAGCACGGAAAGAAGCGAACGGTTATCGCCCCTTGCTCAACGGGGTGGTCGATCGGGCCGATGCGAAGGGTTCGCACGGCGGGTCGGTGGCGGTCCGATGTGGCGGCGCTGCGAGACTCGGGCGGCCAACGATCCGCCTGACGGGAGTGCGTGCACGGATGTCCAAGGCGGTGTCAGTCCAGAATCGAGCCGGGATGGCCGACGGTGCGTCGGCGGCGGACGCCGCGAGCGCTGAGGTTGTCGCTCGTCCGGACGTGCATGCCGGCACGACGGCCTTCAACCGCGATCTGGCGTGGCTGGAATTCAATCGGCGTGTGCTGGCGCTGGCGCAGGACGAGCGGACGCCGCTGCTGGAGCGAGTGCGCTTTCTGGCGATCTTTTCGAGCAACCTCGACGAGTTCGTGATGAAGCGGCTGGGTCTGCTTGCGAGACGGATCGAACTTGGTCGGACGGAGCCGGATCAGGACGGCGTGCCCGCGCCGACGCTGCTGGCGTCGCTGCGGCGGACGATCAGCGACTTGCAGCACGAGCAGCAGGAGTGTTATGAAGCGTGCATCCGGCCCGCGCTGGAGCGAGAGGGGATCGAGCTGCTGGAGTACGAGCGGCTGGGCGCGGACGAGAAGCGATGGCTGCGGAAGTGGTTTCGCAAGAATGTGTTTCCGACGCTGACACCGCTGGCGGTTGATCCGGGGCACCGGTTTCCGTTCATCTCGAACCAGTCTCGGAATCTGGGCATCCTGCTGGCCGAGCCGGAGTTGGGGACGGAGGCGCGGCCGGCGAGCGCAGAGCACTCGGCGGGGCACGCCTCGCCGCTGCGACGGCGCGGGCAGAAGCCGGGGGAGGCGCTGTTTGCGCGTGTGAAAGTGCCGGACATGCTGACGCAGTGGGTGCGTCTGCCGGAAGACCATTCGGACCCCGGCTGCCCCGCAGGGGCATCGCGGCCGACGGGGGCGGTGGGGCGCGGGCGGTTCGTGAACCTTCGCGACATCATCACGGAGAACCTGGACGACCTGTTTCCCGGGATGCAGATCGTGGAGATCGTGCCGTTCCGCGTGCTGCGAGACAGCGAAGGGCAATCGGCGGAGCCATCGAGCGAGGGGGACCTGCTGATCGAGCGCGTGGAGGACGAACTGCGGATGCGGCGGTTCGCGGCGCCGGTGCGGATGGAGATCTGCTCGAACCCGTCGCCGCGCGTGCTGGGGCACCTGGCGCAGGAACTGAAACTGGACCAGGCGTCGATCGACCAGCGCGAGGGGCTGCTGGACTACACGATCCTGAACGAGATCGCGGACCTTGACCGGCCGGAACTGCGATGGCCGAAGTGGACGGCGGTGGTTCCGCCGCGGCTGGCCGAAGCGCGGAGGGACATCTTCAGCGTGATCCGGCAGGGGGACGTGCTGGTGCACCACCCGTTCGACAGTTTCGAGGCGAGCGCGACGCGGTTCATCGCGGAGGCAGCGCGGGACCCGGACGTGCTGGCGATCAAGCAGACGATCTACCGCACGAGCCGGGAATCGCCGTTTGTGGCGTCGCTGATCCGCGCTGCGGAGAGCGGCAAGCAGGTGGCGGTGCTGGTGGAACTGCGTGCGCGGTTCGATGAGCAATCGAACATGAAGATCGCGCGGGCGCTGGAGAAGGCGGGCGCGCACGTGGCGTACGGCGTGATGGGGTTCAAAACGCACTGCAAGGCGGCGCTGGTGGTTCGGCGCGAGGCGGACGGGCTTCGGTCGTACGCGCACCTGGGGACGGGCAACTACAACCCCAAGACGGCGATGCTGTACACGGACCTGGGGCTGTTCACGTGCGACCCGATGGTCACCGACGACGTGATCGAGTTGTTCAACCTGCTGACGGGGCGCTCGCGGCTGGACACGTACGAGACGCTGCTGGTGGCGCCCGTGAACATGAAGAAGCGGTTCATCGAGATGATCGACCGGGAGGCGGAACTAGCGCGGCTGCACGCGGCGGGGAAGAGCCCCGTGGGCGGGCGGATCGTGGCGAAGATGAACTCTCTGGCGGACCCGGACGTGAACGAGCGGCTGTACGCGGCGTCGCAAGCGGGTGTGCAGATCACGCTGTTCGTGCGCGGGTTCTGCACGCTGCGGCCGCGGGTGCCGGGGTTGAGCGAGGGAATCCGGGTGTTCAGCGTGCTGGGGCGGTTCCTCGAGCACTCGCGGATCTTCCACTTCGGCGCGGGGCACGCGGATCCGCTGGAAGGGGAGTGGTACATCGCGAGCGCGGACTGGATGTACCGCAACCTGAACAACCGGGTGGAGAGCGCAACGCCCGTGAACGGGCGCGGGAACCGTGCGAAACTGCTGCGGATCATCGAGATCATGAGCGCGGACTGCCGGGGGGCGTGGGAACTGAACCCGGACGGGACGTACACGCAGCGGGCCGCGCCGGTGGGTGCGCCGGAGGACTCGCCGGAGATGCTGGGCACTTTCGAGGCGATGATGCGGGAGGCGCGGGGGGCGTGAGCGTCGCAGCGGGGTGCTCGGCGGGGCGTGCTACGGCTCGCCGACGAGCAGGCCCGCCCAGCGCAGAAGCGTGGGGCCGAAGAGGTACATCACGCCGACGACGCTGATCGCGGTGATGACGTCGACGAAGACGCCGGCCTTGATCATCACGCGCAGTGGCAGACGGCCGGTGGCGAAGGCGATGGCGTTCGGCGGCGTGGCGACGGGGAGGGCGACGCCGAGGCTGGCGGCGAGCGTGATGGTGAAGAGCAGGAGCATGGGATCGATGGGGAAGCCCCCCGCCACCGCGACAGCGCCGAGGACGGGGATCATGGTCGCGGCGACGGCGGTGTTGCTGGCGAACTCGCTGAGCAGGATGACCAGGAGCGAGACGCCCAGGAGCATGATGACGACGGGGAGGCCGCCGAAGCCCTGCGCGAGCGCGCCGAGGTATTGGTCGAGGCCCGAGGACTCGATGGACTGCGCGAGCGAGAGGCCGCCGCCGAAGAGCAGCAGCACGCCCCAGGGGACCTTGTCGGTGTCGGCCCATTCGAGGGCGAAACGTCGCTCACGGAAGTTGACGGGGATGAGGAAGAGGAGGACGGCGGCGGTGACGGCGATGCCCGCGTCGGTGATGCGTTCGGCGATGGCACGGGCGAAGGAGCCGTCGGGGAGCGCGCCGGTGACGGGCGTTCGGGCGACCCACGCGAGCGCGGCGAGGGTGAAGACGACGAGCACGGTGATCTCGCCGCGACCGAGCGGGCCGATGCGGCGGAGCCCGTCGCGGGCGAAGGCCCGACCGCCGGGGAGCGAACGGGCGCTCACGCGGTGGATCGCGCGGGTGAGCACGAACCAGATCAGCGGCAGGATGATGAGGACCGAGGGGAGCGCCACGATCATCCACTCGTCGAAGCCGATCTTGAGGTTGAAGCGCTCCTCGGCGTAGCGGAGGAGGATGGCGTTGGGGGGCGTACCGATAGGCGTGCCCATTCCGCCGATGGTGGCGGCGTAGGCGATGCCGAGCATGAGCATGTAGCCGAAGGCGGTCACGTCGGCGGGCGACCAGTTCGACTGGGCGCGGGTGTCGCTCTCGCTTCGTTCGGCGAGAGCCACGAGGCTGATGGCGATGGGGAACATCATCACGGCGGTGGCCGTGTTGGAGATCCACATCGAGAGGAAGGCGGTGATGGCCATCATGCCTGCGACGAGCACGGAAGGCCTGGAGCCGCAGGCGAGCACGGTGAGATAGGCCATGCGCTTGTGCAGGCCCCAGCGCTGCACGGCAGCGCCGATGAGGAAGCCGCCGAGGAAGAGGAAGATGATCGGCTCGGCGAAAGGGGCCGCGGCCGAGCGCATGGTGCCGATGTTGAGGAGCGGGATGAGGACCAGCGGGAGGAGGGCCGTGATGCTGATGTGGATGGCCTCGGTGAGCCACCAGACGGCCATCCAGACGCCCATGCAGAGGGTCATGAGACCAGCGCGGGTGAGATCGGCGGGCTTGGCGACGGTGGGATCGACGACGCGGTCGCGCAGAAGGAGGTAGAGCGTGAGCGCGAGGAGCGGGCCGAGGGCCAGGCCGATCCACTTGACGGCGTGGTCGAGCGAGCGGGTGCTGGGCGTGGGTGGCGGGCGGTTGTCCATTTCGATGGCGAGTGTGGAAGCCCCGGACAGGGGGGGTGCGCGTCGGTCCGGTGAAAGGGAAGGCCGATGCCGGCACGGCAAAGCCTACTCGAACGGGTGCGGAGCGTATCGCGCAGGGACTGCGCGATGCGGGGGTGGGGATCTGGCGGTGAGTCCGTGCTGGTGCTCGGTGGGGTGGATCGTGTCGATGAATGGTGGCGGAAGAGCAGGGATGAACAAGGAGGTTCGATGCAACTGTTCCTCATCCGTGCAGCGCGGACGAACACGCAGGATCCGACAGTTCTGACACCGCGCGGGCGCGAGCAGGCCGAGTATCTGGGGCGATGGTTGACGGATCGGCGCGGGTCGGCCGAGGCGATGGCACGTGCGGCGGCGAGCGGCTCGGGACCGGGATCTGTCTGGACGAGCGGCGACGCGAGCGCGATGGAGACGGCGCGGGTGGTCGCGAAGGCGCTCGGGATCGAGTCGTGCGTTCGGCCGGAGTTGAACGCGGGCGCGGACGTGCGCGGGTTCGTGCGGCTTCTGCAATCGCACGCGGACCGATCGCTTGCGCGGTCGAGCCCGGGGTGCGCTGCGCTGCTGGTCTGCTCGCCGATCGCGGTGGCGGAACTGGTGAGCGCGCTGCTCAGCCCCGAGCAGGCGTCGGCGGTGCTGCTGCGCGCGGGCGAAGCGCTGGAACTGGAAGTGCGGATGGCGCAGCCGATCGGCACGTCGCGGCTGGTGGCGCGTGGGTATCTCGACGAGCGCTCGGCGCCGAGGTCGGAGGTTGACCGGCTGGCGGACGCGGTGCGTGCGCGGGCGGCGGCGTGACGGCGGGCCGTTGACGCGAAGATCGCGGATCAGCGCGGCGCAAGATCGGCGATGGAGCGGACGACCTGCGGGTGCAACCAGGCTGGAGCCGCGACGATGCCGCGGTTGGACTCGAGGCCGCGGCCCAATGAGAAGTCGAGTTCGCGGCCGAGGGCGTCGGTGACGGTGCACCCGGCCTGTTGGGCCACGAGCATGCCCGCGGCGTGGTCCCAGATGCGCTCGACGTAGCCCTTGCGGCTGGGCAGGCGGAGATAGACGTCGGCCTGCCCTCTGGCGACGACGGCGTACTTGCACTGCGAGTCGAGGCGGATGGATGGGACGAGCGGTACGCGCAGCGCCTCGGCCGCGTGCGCCACAACCGTGGCGGAGGCGGAGTGGTTGGAGTGGCCGGACTCGACGGACTCGGCGAGGCGGACGCGGCGCGCGGGGAGGGTGGCGGCTTCGGACGCGGCAGCGCCGTGTCGGCTCGCCGCTCCACTCCTCGCCCACTGCTCGTGCTCGTCGAAGCGCGAGACCGGGAAGACGGTTGAGCCGGGATCGCCGAGCGCACGCACTCGCGTGCAGGCCCGGCCCGAAGCACGATCGCCCGCAACGGCCCAGAAGAGCGTGCCCTGCGCGTTGACGTGATCGTCGGACGGTCCCGCATCGTCGGACGGCGTCGGAGTCCGGCCGCTTGCGTCGATCGGAGATTCGGGGTCGAGAGGGAGATTGGGGCAGGCGAGGTAGCCTTGCTCAACCTGGCCGCGGCGGATGAAGGCGAGCGAGATGCAGTACTGCTGGCCGCGGAGGAAGCCCTTGGTACCGTCGATGGGGTCGAGGGTCCAGCCGCCTTCTTCGGAGTTCAGGCATTCGGCATCCGCGCCACCGAGATCGACCGAGCCGATGAGTTCGTCCTCGGTGCAATCCGGCCACGCGCCCGATTCGCGGAGCGCTATAAGGCAGGCTTGCAGGTGGGCGCGATGGTCTGGGTGCTTGAGGAACTCGGCGGACTCCTCGGCGACGAGGCCGCCGGCGAGCGAGCCCGAGGCGTGCAGTCCACGCGCGACGACTGCTTGTGAAGCGAAGTCGGCGATGGTGACGGGGGAGGCGTCGTCCTTGGTCATGGAGCGCAGCGCGTCGAGCCGCGACTGGACGTGGCGGCAGACGGAGGCGGCACGGGCGAGGGTGAGGGAGAGTTGGGCGAGGTCCATCGCGTTCACGAGCGGATGGCGCCGCGAGCGGCCAGCAACTCCAAACACGCGTCCACGCAGTCCTGCACGCTCATGGTCGCGGGCTTGAGGACCAGTTCCGGCTTGGTGGGTGCTTCGTAGGGGTCGTCGATGCCGGTGAAGCCCTTGAGTTGGCCGGCGCGGGCCTTCTTGTAGAGGCCCTTGGGGTCGCGCTCTTCGCAGACCTCGATCGGGCAGTCCACGAAGACCTCGAGGAAGGGGATTCCGCCGGCCTGGTCCTGCTCGTGCAGCGTGCGGCAGAGGTCGCGGTCGGCGCGGTAGGGGCTGATGAAACTGGTCAGCGCGATGCAGCCGGAATCCGCGAAGAGCTTGGCAACCTCGCCGATGCGGCGGATGTTCTCGGCGCGGTCCTCGGCTGAGAAGCCGAGGTTCTTGTTGAGGCCCATGCGGATGTTGTCGCCGTCGAGGCGGTAGCAGTGGACGCCGCGGTTGACGAGCACCTGCTCGAGGGCGCAGGCGATGGTGCTCTTGCCGCTGGCCGAGAGGCCGGTGAACCAGAGCGTGGCGCCCGTGGCGTTGAGCGCCTTGAAGCGCTCGGAACGGCTGATGTTGCCGTCGTGCCAGGTGACGTTGGTGGCCTTGTTGACGGTGTGCTCGTTGCCCACGGCGGGACTCACAGAAACGGGCGATCGGGACGGGGTGGTGGTGTTGGTCATAAGCGGGGATGATAGGAACACGCCCGAATATGGGGGCGATTGAGCCGGTGTACGTCCTGAACTGTCGGCCGATGGCCCGCGCGATGATGCGCGTGAGGCTGAGGAATGCTCAGGCGGCTTCGGAACGGCTGGCCGGGGGCTTTGGGGAGTTCCCGGCCTCGGCGGCCTCGCGGGCCATGACGCGTTTCTTGATGCGCTGGTAGCGCCAGTTGAGCAGCGCGATGATGGCGATGACCGCGGCGATGCCGGAAAGGGCGAAGAAGGGGTTGGTTCGGTCGATGTGCTTGACGACGAGGTTCGCGCCGAGGTAGACGGCCGAACTGCCGAGCACGCTGCCGAGCGCGATGCCGAGGAAGGTTGCTCGGCGCGTCAGGCCGAGCAGTCGGCCGAAGATCGCGCCGCCGACGCTGCCCGTTGCGGGGAGCGGGGCCATGACGAACACGACCAGACCCGCGAGGGTGAGCCTGCGCATCCACGGCTGAGTGCGCAGCATGAACTGCCCGTCTTCGACCAGTCTCAGCAGCCGGACGCCGACGAAGGGGATCTTGAAGAGGAACCCGGCGTGGTAGACGAGCACGCAGGCCACGGCCAAGTCCATATACACGACCATCATCATCAGCTCGACGGTTGTGAAGAACTTGGCGGTCTCGCGGAACTCGGGGTCCTCACCGCCGAGGATGACGAACCGTCCGAAGACGAAGAACGCCAGGAGCGCGGTGATCGTGAGGGTCTTGGCAAAGACCCACCCCTTGAAGACCCACGCGAGCGTCACCAGCGTGATGGATAGCACGGGCGGGCCGAAGAGGGTCAGGAACCAGATCAACGGCGATTTGCGGCGCAGGTCCTGGATGTACGCGCTCTCGGAGCGCGCCAGCCACGACGCCTGATCGGCGTCGGCGGCGGGCCGAGGCTCGGGCGTGACGGCGGGCTGGGAGTTGGTCGGTTGGACGGACATCGCGACGTAGTAGCGGTCTTGCGGCCTGAACACGGGCCGGTGCGTTCGGGGATGAGTGGTGACGTGTGATTCGCTGAATATCGGCCGGAAGCATGAACCGGTTCGGGAGGTCGTGCACCCAACAACACGCCTTGTCTCACCCCCCTGCCGCACGTTGCCGGCGATGGTACGCCGGTGTGCTGTCGGGTTTGTGTGCCTCAGCGCTTGTACGCCGCTCAACACTCCTATGCTCGTGCTGATCGTGCCCGGCAGGGTTTCGGCAGGGGGATCGAGCGGGTTGGGGGGGGCGGGCAATCGAACAGGACGCTCCTGGGAGCGTCCACAATCTCAGGAGTCGATGGATGCAGGGTCTGATCGCGCCGCACGGCGGCACGCTGGTGAATCGTCTGGCGACGGGAGCGAAGGCTGACAAACTGCGCGCTGAGGCCGCGGGTCTGAAGAAGGTCGCGCTGAGCCCCAAACAGTCTTGCGACCTGGAGATGATCACGATCGGGGCCTTCAGCCCGCTCGAGGGGTTCATGGGCAAGGCCGACTTCGAGCGCGTCTGCCGCGAGATGAAACTGGCCGACGGGACGCTCTGGCCGATCCCGATCCTGCTGGCGATGAAGAAGGAGGCCGCGCCGGCGGTCGGCGAGCGCGTGGCGCTGATGGCGCCGAACGGTGTGCCGCAGGCGGTGATGACCGTCACGGAGGTGTTTGCCCATAACAAGGATCTTGAGATCCCCGCCGTGTTCCGCACGAGCGACCCGGCGCACCCCGGCGTGAAGCAGGTGATGGAAGAGGGCGACGTGTGCGTGGGCGGCCCGGTTGAGTCGCTGGAAGTCTGCGTCGATCCGAAGGGACCGGAGGCGTTTCTTGAGCATCGCCTGACGCCGGCGCAGACGCGCGAGCAGTTTGCGCGCAAGGGCTGGAAGACGGTGTGCGCTTTCCAGACGAGAAACCCGATCCACCGCGCGCACGAGTATCTGTGCAAGGTGGCGCAGGAGATCTGCGACGGCCTGCTGATCCATCCGCTGGTGGGCGAGACCAAGGAAGGGGACATCCCCGCGGCTGTGCGGATGGACTGCTACAAGGTGCTGATCGAGAAGTATTTCGTGCCGGAGCGGACGATGCTGAGCGTGATGCCCGCGGCGATGCGGTACGCCGGGCCGCGCGAGGCGGTGCTGCACTCGATTGTTCGGAAGAACTACGGGTGCAACCACTTCATCGTCGGGCGCGACCACGCGGGCGTGGGGAACTACTACGGCACGTACGACGCGCAGACGATCTTCGATGACCTTGCGCCGGACGCATTGGGCATGACGATCCTGAAGTTCGAGCACTCGGCGTACTCGAAACTGGCGCAGGGGATGGTGACGAGCAAGAGTTTCCCGAAGATCGAGGGAGACCAGGTGGCGCTGAGCGGCACGAAGGTTCGCGAGATGCTCGCGGCGGGCGAGCGGCCGCCGATGGAGTTCACGCGGCCCGAGGTGGCGGACGTGCTGATCCGCTGGGCACGGGGCAAGTGAACGGATTGGGAGGAAGAGGCTCGACCGCTGCGTAGGGACGGCAACGCCTTAGCGGGGCCATCCGGTTTGGATTGCGTGCTCGAGGTCGCGCGCATCACTCGTCGGGAGTTGCAACGGCGTCGAGGCGGATGACCCGCGTGGGGCCGAGTTCCACGCCGCGGGCTCGCAGGCCGGCGACGTAAGGCAGGTCGACACGCACGGTCGCTCCATCAGACTTGGTGAAGACCAGTCTGCGGACAAGATTCACGCGTCCTTGGCGGTCAACGATGAACGGAACGACCTGAGACCACGGAGCCGGTGACTCGCCCGGGAAGTACGGCGAGCAGTAAGGGCCCCACAGCATCATTCCATTCTCATCACTCCACTGAAACGCCTGTGCCGCATCATCTCTGAGCCCGCGGAGATGGACATCGTTCCGTCCGATGGCGGATCGGAACGCAGTCTGGTCGAAGACGTCCGGCGAGAGGTTGTGCGGGATGGCACCGTCGAAGGTCGCGTGGCCGGTTGCGATCGGTGGCGAGACGACTCTCAATGCGAGGTATCTGGCGTGCTCGGGAGGATCGCGGGTCACGCGAGCGAGTTGCGTAATCACCGACCGATCGAACGCCCGAGCTCGCACGAACGCCGATTGCCAGCCGACGTGCACAAGCGCTGACCATCCGATCGCTCCGACGGCGATCACTCCAACGACGGCGGCCACCGCAGCGCGAGCCGGGGCCGAACGCCGGAAGGCCCGAACGAGCGCGTCGATCGCGACGGCGGCCAGAACCGCCAAGCCCGCGGCGAACGGGTACAACGCCACGGCCACGGGCGCCAGCCACCTGATCGACTCGGCGAAGAGGATCGCGGTCGCGGCGAGCGCGGGGCCGAGCAACCACCACGCGCCATGCCACGCCCACAGCCGTTGATACGACGGCGGGTCGCCCGCGGCGTGGGCGAGCACCAAGCCCGACGGCCGTGTGTCGCTCGACGAAGAAGTGATGCAAGCCCACACCAGCCACGTGATCGCCGCGAGCGCCAGCACGCTCAGCAGCATCATCCCCGTGGGCGTGTTGAGGATCGACCAGCCGAACGCCGCGGCGCCGACGGAGGCCGCTGCCAGGTCGGTCAGCGTCTCGAAGTCGTCGAAGGCTCGCCACGGCGACGGCGCACTCCCCCACTTGCGCCACACGACCCCCGCCGCGAGCGACAGCGCGAAGGCGGTGCTTGCCCGGACCGCGCGGAGCATGACCGGCCGGACGGCGATCGCCGCGATGATGGCCAGCGTGCCCGCGACGGCCGCAACCCCGACGAACTGCACGCCGAACCGCCCGAGGACCACACCCATTGCCACCATGGCCGGCCACGCGACGATCGGTGCTCGCGGGTCGGCCCGGACGATGCGGTGCAGCCCGATCGCCGAAACGCAGACCAAGGTGAGCGAGACGCACGAACGCACGGCCTCTCGGACCGCGTCGTGCCCTGAAATCGGCGCGTAGACCACCTCGTGGTGCAAGGGGAAGACCAGGAAGAGCACCGCGCCCGCCGCGGCGGGAAACGCGCTCGAAACGGCCGATCGCATCAGGAAGTAGAGCGAGGCGGTCGCGAGTACGTGCGCTGCGATCGGGATGAACAGACGCGGCTGGTCCCACGCGCTCCGCCCCAGCACGAGCGCGACGAGCGCTGCGGGGAGCAACAACGCACCGAGGACTCTGGGCTCGAGCATGCTCCACGGCCGGCGCGCGATCGCGGTCAGCAGCGGCGGCTGAACGTGCGCTTGCGGCGTCGATGCGGCTGCGTCGGCGGTTGTCGGGTGCGATGTGGTCATGAACGGTGCGACTGCGACGGTGCTCGTCCCGATCTGTTCCCCCCCACCCCCACCCCCACCCACCTACCCACCTACCCACCTACCCACCTCCCCCCCCCACCACCATTTCCCGCAGATCATTGACTCCACATGGGCGCTGCTCCGGAGATCGATCTTGAGCACGGGCCCGATGGTAACGCATCGCGGTTGCAACGACGTTGGGTTACCATGCGCGGCCCGCATCGAACTTCGCTCGCGCAGATGCGCCCGGAGCGACTCGCGACGGCACCGATCCGATCTGTTCCGCCACTCCACCCAATCTCCAGACTCGCACACGCACGAGCGCTGAACCGATATGACCACTCGACCGAACCAGGCCGCACCGCGTGTTCTGCCGCTCGCGCTCGCGGCGGCGTTCCCGCTGCTGGTGTGGTGGTGCGCTTCGTTCTACTTCCTCGGCGATACGGGCAAGTACTCGGACGATTGGTCGATCAACTACCGGGCATTCGGGTCGCAGGGCTTTGCGCTCGATGGTCACCCGTTCGAGCGGTGGAACTACTTCTGGCGGCCGCTGCACCTGGTGCTGACATGCGGCGGGCAGACGCTCTTCTGGGAGATGGGCTGGGTGCTGCACGCGCTCAACGCGCTGGCGCACGGGGCGGTGGCGTGGCTGGTGTGGCGCTTCGCGCGGGAGATCGGCGTCGGGCCGCGGTGCGCTGCGGCGTCAGCGCTGCTCGTGCTCGTGCACCCCGCGGTTTACGAGGTCGTCAACTGGACATCAACCATCTCCACCGCGATCGCGACGGCCGCGCTGATCGGGCTGTGGCGGCGCACGGCGGCGTGGGCCACCAACGCACGGTCGTGGCACGGCTGGCGCAGCGTGTGGTGGCTCGGCCCCGCGGTGTTCGGCATCGCGTGCTTCTATGAGCAACAGGCCGGGGCGGCGTGCCTCTTGCCGCTGCTCTACTGGACGCTCGGTGAACTCGACCCGGATCGGCCCCGGCGGGAGGTGCGCCTTCAGCGCGCAGCGATGATCGGTGTGGGACCGGCCGCGGCGTGCGTGCTTTATGTCGTACTGATGGTCTCGACGGCGCCGAGGCACCTGCGCGGCGGTGAAGGGTCGTTCGGCACGCTCGGCGAGATCGCCGTGCGGTTCCGCGACGGTTTGCGCACATGCTCCGAGTGGCTGTGGGGCGAGCGTGCGTGGTCGTTCGCACGCGGCGGGCTGGAGCAGGGCGGCGCAGCGCTCACGGACGTTGGACCGTTTCAAGGCTGGGCGCCGGGCGTGTACGGCGGCGTGCTGATGGGCCTGCTCATCGTCGCGGCGTCGGTCTGGTTTGCGGGTTGGTGGCGTGTCCACGCGAGCGAAGAACCGTCCGAGCCCGCCGATCGTCGGGTTCGGTACGGGCTTGTTGCGATCGGGATGATCGTGTTCACATCGCTCAGCATCGCGATCTCGCTCCTTCCCTCGGCCGCGGCGACCAAAGTCCTGCCACAGCCGAGGCTGATGTACTTTCCCGTGGTCTGCCTGGCGGTGGCACTCGGGGCGGTCATCACGGCGGTTGTTCGCGCGATGGGCGCGAGCCGCTCGGAGGCGGTCGCACACCGGCTTGGGCCGGTGTTGGTCGTCGGTGTGCTGCTCGGGTGTGTTGTTCATGTCGGTGCGCAGGATGCGTTCCGTCGCAGGTCACGCGCGGACTTCGACCTGCTCGCCCAGTTGCGCGCACTGATGCCCGATCCGCCCGAGGGGGCAACGTTCGTGCCCGTCTCGCTGCAGCACCGGCCCGTGCGCACTTCGTCGGTGCGGTTCAACACCGCCGCGCCCTCGGCCGCGAACCTGCCGTGGGCCGCGTGGGCGTGGGTTCGTCAGGGGTATCAGCGTCGCGACCTGCTGAGCACGAACTTCAGACCCGCGCTGGCGTCGCCGTTCGCGGCGGTGGATGGGAAGGGATTCAGATACGTCTCGCGCTGGGGAGGTGCGCGCGGGGCGGTTCCAGCCGGAGGCTGGCGCGTGCGCTGGGACGAATCGATCCCGTTCGTTGTGGACGCGTCGGGGAAGGCCCGGCTCGTCCGCACGATCGAGTTCGCGGGTGTGCCCGGACGGGACAACGAACCGACGCTGCGCATCGAGATCCCGATTGTTGTGAAGGCGATCGAGGGTGGTCGGCTGGATGCCGACCGCGTTGTTGATCACACCGTGGGGCCGGCGCGCCGGTGATCGATCTTCGCCGGATGCACGGCGCTTCGTCTCGTCGCCCGCTGCTTAACCGTCATCACAGGCACGACTGGCCGAGGCTCGGGTTCCAGAGGCCAAGGAAGTCGAGCAGGTCGGCCAGATCGACGATGCCATTGCCGTTGAAGTCGCCGTTGGTTCCCGGAGACACGGATTGGCCGAGCGACGGGTTCCACAGCGCGAGGAACGAGAGGAGATCGGCCAGATCGACGACACCGTCGCTGTTGATGTCGGCGGGGCAGCAGTTCACGCCGACGCACGAGGTCACGCCCTGCGTCCATGAGCCCGCCGCGCACTCGTCCTCGATCACGATCGAGCAGGCGGACCCGACGCAGCAAGCCCCGACGACCTCCACAAGCAGATTGACCGTGCCCGTGCCCGAGAGACCGGCGGATGTTCCGCCCACGCGGAACATGTATGTCTGGCCGGCGGTGACGTTGGTCACGACCGGCAGCGCGAAGTCGTCGCAGCCGAGCAGCGTGCCCGGCGGACAGGACGTCCCCTGGTACATCGCCAGCCGGATGGAGAAGTTGCCCGAGTAACTCGCGGTGAGCCGGCCGGTGATCGGGGCGGTCCACGAGTACCAGACGTCGTTGTGGATCGAGCCGGCGGCGGGGCACCCGCTGGCGGGGAACGACTGGTTCGCCGAGGTGGTGGCGTTGACGGTGTTCACGCTCTTGGCGCCCGCGGTGTTGCCCCAGGAGATCGGCGCCGAACACTCGTCGTTCGACGGAGGCGATGCGGCGAGGATGGTGAACGCGTTGATTGCCTGGAGCGAAGAGTCGTTGCCGTCGGTGTTGAAGATCGTGAGGGTGCGCTGGCCGAGCGCTGCGCCGGACGAGATCACCACGCTGACACCTGTCACCTCTGTGCCGAGCGCATCGACGACCGGCGTGCCGGTGAAGGTCACGCCCGATCCCGACATTGCGAACTGCGAGATGGTCTTGACGTTCTTGAGGTTTGTTCCGTAGACGGTGATGGGGACGGTTGCGCTGCGCGCGCCAGAGTTGGGAACCAGCGCCTGGAACTGTGTGGTGGCCCCGAAGACCCGGACCTTGATCGTGTCGAAGCCCTGCATGCCGTTGCTGTCGGTCACACGCAGTCGTACGTCGTAGACGCCGTTCGAGGGATACTGGAACGTCGGCCTCGGCTGACCGATGGTCTCGAACACTCCGTCACCGTCGAGATCCCAGTCATAGGCGGTCGGGAAGATGCTTGCGCCCACCTCGGTCACCTGCGAGTTCGGCACGCCGTTGAAGTAGGCCGTGGTGTTGGCCGCGACGCGCTTGTTGATGCCCGCCACCGCCCACGGCGGCGCCATGGATGTGCCGACGCGGATGAGCAGGTCGTAGAGTTGTGTCGTCAGGTTGGGGTTGGTTTCGAACGGGTTGGTGTAGCCGGCGTTCCGCACCAGGACCAGGTACGTGCCGGCCGAGAGCGACCGCGTGATCGTCTCGGCCTGGCCGATGGCGGTATCGACCGCCTGCTCGATCAGCGTGCCGACCGAGTTGTGCAGCGACAACTGGATGTTCCCCGCCGCGGTCGCGTCAACCGTCGGGGTCGGGGAGCCGTTGGCGCCGGTGCATCCGCCCATCGAGCTCTGCTGGTCGTTCGCGTACACGCCGCCCGTCGGCGTCACGGTGATGGTGACGCTGCGTGTGCCGGTCAGCGTGAACTTGAACCAGTCGTCCTGATTCTGGTTCGGCGAGGCGACGCGGTTGAGTGCCAGGTCCCGCTCGATGACGCTCCGATCCGAAGGAGAGGTCAAGGTGCCGAAGTCGTGCGCGAGCGCCGACGTCTGGTTGCCGCTGAAGCGGTCGCCGTAGTTGTGTGCCACGGCCCGCCGCTCGTCGATCGTGAGCGCGATCGGCGTCGCGGTGATGGTCGGCTCCATGATTTTGGTCTGGTTGCACGGGACGGCGTGGAAGTAACCCAAGCCGTGGCCGTGCTCGTGGCTGACGGTGTTGCGCAGGTAGCGGTAGTCGTTGTTCGCGTTGCGATAGAACGTCCCGGGCGTGACGTCGGTGAAATAGGACGTGTTGAGGCACATGTCGCCCCCGCCCAGCGTTGCGCCGCCGAGTGTCGATGGGAAGGCGTTGTACCCGAGCACGCCGTTCACGCCGAGCGAGATACCGCCGATCCGGATGTCGCCTCGAGTGGCCACGCGGGTTGTCGAACTCGACATGGACGTGTTGTCGTCGGCGACTTCTTCGTACTCGACGCCTCCGTACTTGCGCCACGCGGCGAGCGCCTGGCGGATGAACTCGCGTCCGCGGTCGGGGTCGGAACCGAACACGAAAGCCAGCGCCGAGTTGAGATTGTTCGGCGCGGGGCTGAATCCCGAGGCCGCCATCCCCCACACCGCCGTGCCACCCACGGGTTGATCCGCCGGGAATGAGTACGTCAGGCGGGCACGCTTGCCCTGCCCCGGCAAACCCTGCAATCCGTCATCGACCCACACTCTCCCGCTGGAAGACTCGGTGAAGAACCGGTCTCCCATCTCATCGTCGAATGAGCCGGGGGGGCGGAGAAGGTAGTCCTTCATCGCCGCTTCCAACTGCTCGTCGGTTGCCTCGGCCGCAAAGCAGGTGTTGGCCCACCGAAGATGGTTCACCAAGTGCCGGCGAACCCGTTCGGGCCGATCGAACTCGGACGCGATGCGGTCGATCACCCGATCGATCTGGGCCTGGATCGGATGCACGTCGTCACGGATGAGCGAGACGGACGGCGGGGCGCTAAGCGACTCGACTACGGCGTGCACCGGAGCATCGCCGCCGCTGCGCGCAGCTATGGGGGCGTACGCGAACACCATCGCCGCGGGACAGGCAGCGAGCACGAACAACAACCTGATCGCGATGGCGAACCTCGACATCTTCAATGGGCCTCAAGACGGAGCGAGCGGCACGAACCCCCAGCGGAGTGCTCTAGTGTCCACGCTGTACGCACGCGGGCAAACGACGGTCGAGAAAAGCCGGCCGACACCATGAAACCTGCGTGCTTTACGGACTTTGTCATGACTTATCGGGCCTTCCTTGCCTGTAACTGCCTGCCCGACGGGTCGTGTTTTCGCCCTATAGTCGGCCCCGATCCATGACAGGACACGAACGGCCGTTCCGACCCGCGGCTCTCGGGCCTGTCGAAAGCGTCCGCTTCATCCTTGATATGGATCGGTCGGAACGACCCCCACCTTGCACGGAGCACGCTCGTGGCAGACGCCCCCCCTCCCGGTTCTTCGTCCGGTTCGAACCAGTTCGATGTTGTCGTGATCGGCGGCGGCCCGGCGGGCTACGTCGCGGCGATCCGCGCTTCGCAGCTCGGTTTCAAGACCGCGATCATCGAGCGCGCCAAACTCGGCGGCGTGTGCCTCAACTGGGGCTGCATCCCCTCCAAGGCGCTCTTGGCCAACGCCGAACTGGTCGAGAAGATCAAGACCCAGGACGACCAGAAGTTCTGGGGGCTGAAGATCAGCGGCGAAGTCGGCTTCGACTGGGACCGCATCATCGGCCGCTCGCGCGACGTCGCGGCGAAACTCAACAAGGGCGTTGAGTTCCTGATGAAGAAGAACAAGGTGACGCACTTCGTCGGCAACGGCAAGATCGTCGCGGGGCGCAAGGGCTCGCAGCCGTGCAAGGTCGAGGTGCAGGAGTGCAAGGTCCAGGAGGAACTGACCAGCGCCCCCGCCGAGCCGGGCAAGACCACGCAGACGCTCACGGCCAACCACGTCATCGTCGCCACCGGCTCGGTGGCTCGTGATCTGCCGTTCGCCAAGTTCGACGGCGACAAGATCTGGGGCGCGCGCGAGGCGATGTACAACAAGAAGCGCCCCGAGCGGTTGATCATCGTCGGCGCTGGCGCGATCGGCATCGAGTTCGCGTACGTGTATCACTCGATGGGGACGAAGGTGACCATCGTCGAGATGCTCGACCGACTCCTCCCCGTCGAGGACAAGGACGTCTCGGACGCGATGACCAAACTCTACAAGAAGCACGGCTTCGACATCCGCACCTCCACCACGACCACCGCCGTCGAGAAGACGGCGAGCGGCGTGAAGGTCACGATCGCCCCTTTCGTCAACGGCAAGGCCGACGAGAGCAAGAAGGAGACGCTCGAGGCCGACAAGGTGCTGCTGGCGATCGGCGTCAAGGGCCGCACCGACGGACTGTGCGACGCGTCGCTGGGGCTCAGGATCGAGAAAGACCACATTGTCACCGACTTCAAGCCCGGCGTGACGCGCAACGAGGCGATCGACTACAAGACCAGCGTTGACGGCGTCTACGCCGTTGGCGACGTCATCGGACCGCCCTGGCTGGCGCACGTGGCGAGCGAAGAGGCTTATCTTTGCGTCGAGCGGATCGCGTGGAAGGCCGGCAAACTCCCCGGCAACCACGAGCCCATCCCGCTGGACTACACCGTCATCCCCGGCTGCACCTACTGCGTCCCGCAGGTCGCTAGCGTCGGTTTCACGGAGCAGAAACTCATCGAGCAGGGCCTGGTCAAGGGCAAGGACTACAGCGTCGGCAAGTATCCGTTCACTGCGCTCGGCAAGGCGATCGCGGCGGGACATACCGACGGGTTCGTGAAGATCCTGCGCGGGCTGCCTCGCGGCGAGATCCTCGGCGCACACATCATGGGCGATCAGGCCACAGAGCTGATCGCGGAGATGTCGCTGGCCCGCCGGCTCGAGGCGACGACCGAAGAACTTATCTGCACGGTCCACGCACACCCGACGATGCACGAGTCGATCCGCGAGGCAGCGCTCGACAGCGAAGGGCGCGTCGTCAACGCCTGACAACCCGACACCTGCGAGCATTCCACGCGCGTCAGGCAGTTGCGGACAGGGACGTTTGCACAGTCGACACCTCTGCTTCGACGTTGTCCCACCGGACATCATGATGGCGGAGGCTCGTGTAAGCCACCGAATTCGGAGGTCGCGGATCTTCTTGGCTTCAGCAGAGCCTGGAGCCACAATCCGGGTACGACAGGCCTTCGGCGTGAGAACGGCGATCGCTGCCTTTCGCTTTGCCCAATTCCGAGGCCGGCGGTTCGAGCGCCGACGATTCTTCGTTACATGTCCCGGTCGGGGGAGGTTCTTCGTAAAACAGCCGCCCAGCGCTTGCTATACGCCTACATCATGGTACGTTCAGGTCCGATGACCCAGGGTCGGAAGCGATCCGTTCCGGGGGTCGTGAGTCTCAATTCAAGGGAGTCTGTGAGAATGCGAAAACTACGTTGTGGAATGGCGGCCGCCGCCGCGTCGCTCGCGCTGGCGGGACTTTCCGCTCACACGTCCGCCCAAGTCGTCATCAGCCAGGTCAACGGCAACGGCGGCTTGAACAACGACGTGTACGAGGCCGACTTCGTCGAACTCTTCAATCGCGGCACGACCACCGTTGATCTGACGGGCTGGTCGATCCACCTCGGGCCCGACAGCGGCACCCAGGCAAGCCCCTGGACACTTACTTGGTCAGTGATGATCCCGCTCGAAGGCACGATCCAGCCGGGTCAGTACTACCTGATCCGCACCACGCCCCAGCGCGGCACGCTCAGTTCGACCGCGCTTTTCACCTCTCCGCCTCTCCCCGAGCCAGACATCGAAGGCGACGGCAACAACGCGTCGCTGGTCAGCAACGCCAACGCCGTGGCGCTCATGAGCAACACCAACCCCATCGCTTCGGGCTCGTGCCCCGTCGGCGCGCCGGGGTTCGTCGACCTCTTCCGCTACGGCTTTTCCACGGCCAACTGCTTCGAGGGCTCCGCCCCAGCGCCGATCCCCGCCTCGACGACCGGGCCGGACCGCGCGGCCGTCCGCTTCAACGATGGCTGCAACGACACCGACGACAGCGCGGCCGACATCATCACCGTCCAGACGCCCAACCCGCGAAACACCTACTTCAACGCGTTCGTTGACGCCCAAGTGCAGGAGCGCACCGTCGTGACAGGCACCGCGGAAGTGGTGCGCGTGACAGCACGCGCCGGCACCTCGCTCTGCAACCCGCTCCCCGGCGCGCTCACATCTGCCGTAGCCGACCTGTCGGCCTTCGGCCTCTCGGCGTCGCAGATGCTCTTCGACAACGGAACCAACGGCGACGTGACCGCCGGTGACGGCGTCTTCTCTTTCGAGTTCACAGTCCCCGCCAGCCAGCCCGTCGGCCGCTACAACATCCCCGTTATGGGCACCAGCGGCGCAGTCTCGCTCCCCTCGACCGCGGTCTTGCGCGTCTTCCCGCCGCTGATCACCAACACCTTCTGCACAACCGCCGAGCCGCTCAGCCTGGTCGCCGGCGTGCCGGTCAGTTACCTGTTGAACACCCGCCACAGCGACTTCGACTTCCTTGACGCGGGCACCTGCGACGGAAACGGCGTTGGCCCCCCACCGTTCCAGGCGTGGTTCTCGTGGACCCCGACGGTCTCGGGCGCGGTCCGATTCGACGAGCGCAGCCGAGAGAACATCATCGTCTCCATCCATCTGAACGACTGCTCCACGGCCTCGAGTCACTGCATCAACGATGAAGCGGCTTACTTCGAGGTCTCCGCCGGCACGCCCACGTTCATCCGCGTCGCTCGCGAGACCGCCTCGCTCCAACTCCCCGAGGTCCCGGTCGACGTCGAGTTCGAGTTCATCCCATCGCCTGCGAACGACGACCGTTGCAGCGCAGAGACCATCCCCTCGTTCCCCTACTCCGTCTCGCCGCTCGCCCCGGCCTACACGCCGGAATCCGACCCGCACTCCTGCAACGCGGGGGCCATCGTCACGTCCCGCTACACCGCGTGGTACAAGTTCACCGCGCCCGCCAAGCCCGGTCTGCTGACCATCCGCGAGAACTCGATCAACTCGATCGCGGCCAGCGCCTTCGTGGGTGACTGCACGTCGCTCGTCGAGGTCGGTTGCGGAACCGAGTCCTCTTCGCAGGTCCGGATCAACATCCCCACCGGCGGAACCGAGTACCACGTCGTCATCAGCGTCAACTCGAACACGACCGTGGCCCGCTTCCCCTACGACCTGACCTTCGAGTACACACCCGTTCCGGACAACGACAACGTCTGCGATGCGCAGGTCATCACCGGCCTCCTCCCGCTCACCATCGCCGCCGATGCTCGGGCGGCCACCGACGACATCGACCCCGGCACCTGCAACGGCAGCGCCGTCGGCCGATTCGGCATCTGGTACGAGTGGACCGCCCCGGCCAACGGCTCCCTCTATCTCGACGAATTCACCCCCGGAGACGGCACCGGCCATGACATCGTCTGGGGAATCTGGGAGGTCGCCGACTGTTTCAGCGTCTTCTCACCCGCCACGCGCTGCATGGGCAACCTCAGCGGCGACCGAGCTCACCTGCCCGTCACAGGCGGCAACAAGTACTTCCTGCAGGCGAGCGTCCAGACAGGCACGGCGAGTGTGATCCCGCAGCAGCCCTGGATCCTCCACTTCGACTTCCTCCCAGCGCCGATCAACGACGAGCCCTGCGACGCGACACTCATCACCTCCTTCCCCTTCATGGACACGCCCAACAACGTCGGTGCGCAGAACGACGTCGACATCGCCTGCAACTTCACGTCGCTGACGGTGACGTGGTACGGCGTCTGGTACACCTTCACGCCCGATGAATCCGGCTACATCCTCGTCGCCGAGCCTTCGTCGAGCGACTCCGCGTGGGGTCTTTTCACCGGACCGGATTGCAACAGCCTCACCGAGATCGCCTGCCGTGATGGCGGAGGTCAGGACGCCGTGATGTACTTCGCCGTTGAGAAGGACGTCACCTACCACCTCCTCGGCGGCATGGCGTCGAGCAGCCTTCCCTTCGCCCCCTTCAACGTCATCATCTCATTCGTCGAAGCCACCGGCGGATGCTGCACGGGCTCGTCCTGCGTCATCGCCACGCGAGCCGACTGCGACGACATGAGCGGCACGTTCCTCGGCGAGTTCTCCGGCTGCTTCACCGATCCCAACATCGTGGACACCAACGTCCAGGCGATCCCCAACGGCAGCAGCACCGCCCTGATGATCCCGGGCATCCTTGAAACCAGCATGTTCTTCGCCGACAACATCACGATCCAGGACATCAAGGTCGGCGTCGACATCACGCACACCAACCTGGGCGATCTGAGGATCATCCTCACCAGCCCCGACAACGTCTCCATCGACCTTGTCAACCGAGTTCGCACGAACGTCTCCTGCTCGTTCGGCACGCAGGGCAGCCTCTCGGTCTGGAACGGCCTGATGATCTTCGACGACGACGCCACCAACCCCTGGGGCGACACGCTCGCCATCGCGGGCGATCCGTTCGGCCCGTCGACCTCGAGCGGCTACGTCGTGCCGCAGGGTCGGTACAAGCCGACGACCTGCAACGGCGTCATCGTCAACCTCAACTCCACCTTCGCGGGCCAGTCCACGCAGGGCCTCTGGACGCTCACCTGCCGTGACGAGCGCGCAAGCGCTGCCGGCACGCTGAACGGCTGGCAACTCTACTTTAACGGCGGCACCAGCGACCCGTGCAACGTCGCCACACCCTGCCCCGGCGACTTCAACGGCGACAACGTCGTTGACCTCGCCGATCTCCTGGACTTCCTGGGTCAGTGGAACCCCAACCTCGGCCAGTCCGTCACGCCAGGAACCAACGGCGACATCAACTCCGACGGCGTCGTCGACCTCGCCGATCTGCTCGACTTCCTCGGCGCGTGGAACCCCAACCTGGGACAGACTTGTCCGTAACACTTCGGCCGATGATCGACCGATGACGATGAGGGAATCGACGCGGGGTCCGAGCGATGCTCGGACCCCGCTTTCATTCGTCGAACTCGATCGTTCCGCCCCTTCCCCGAGACCGCGCTGCCGGCCGGCAACACTCAGCCCGGCCGCTCCTCGAGCGGCCATCGCAGAATGATGGTGCTCGGCATCGGTGGGTACTTCATCACCATCCGGAACGCCACGAAGTCCGTGCTCATCGTGTTCAGTCGCGCCTGCACCGCACGAACCACCTCCGCGTAGCGAGCGACCAAAGTCGTCGCAACCGTCGGCGGCGAGCCGGGCAACTCTGCGCACCGCTCCACCAGCGGCAGTTGATGCTCGGGGGTGTGCGACTCCGGCGACACGCCTCCATACCCCATGTGCCCGTACACAAGCACGGTCGGAGGGGCGGGCATCTTGATCGACCGGTGAACGAACAAATCGAACATCATGGTCTCGACCGGTAGCACGATCGTCGATCCGAACTCCCCGACCTTGTCGTCTTCCGTCGCGTGCCGCGGATAGCCTCGCGAAATGTCGCCGAAGTAACAGTCGAATGCGCCCAGGTTCCCCACCTGCCCCCCAGCCAGACAGTACTCCATCGTGTTGTTCGGACGCTCTCGCCTCTCGATCCGCGGCAGATTGGATGAACAAAACGACCGCATCAGGTTGGGCGGGTCGTTCTCGTCCGCCGGAGTCTCGATCGGCTCACCGTGCCGCGGGCGGGTCACCCCGCTGTCGGAGTACGTCTGAAAGCGGAAGAGCGGCCAAGACACCCCCGTTCTCAATTGACGGAAGCCCGCCATACCCGCCACCAACGCCAGGTCCACCTTCTCAGGGTCGACCGACGGAACGACGAACCCGCTCGCGGTTCGAACCCGAGCCTGGACACCCCAAATCCCGCTGTTGCCCCGGAACGCCAACTCCCGGCTGGCCTCCATCGGCGTGGTGCTGCTTCTGACAACCCCCATGCTGTCCAGAATCAACTCGAGATTGGCCCGGTCCCCGGCGTGCAGGGAAACGAACGAATCGAACTTGATCATTGCTTGACGGACCCGATCCAGTTCGTGATCGACCCCGTGCAGATCCAAGAGGGCCCGATAAAAAATTCTCCAGCCCGCGGAGCCGGGTAGATGCTGGATCGCCGAAAGCCCATCGTCTGCGGCGATGACTTTGGCCATCTTCCACGTTAAGTTCTTATTTAACTTAAGTTTGCGCGACACTTCCTGCGGCGCATCCGGCTCCAACCCCGCACTTGCGTACAACTCAATGAGGGCTCCTCGCAATTCCTGGATCGCCGTAAGACAGGCTTCCTCAAGAGAATGCGCATTCGCCTGCCGCAGCCCTACAGCCGCACCATCCCGCACGATTTCGTGCGGCATCTCCTCCGTGGCCGACCTGCTGCCATTCGGGGTACCCATACCAGCACAGTATACCACGGGAAGGAAAGGACGCGAGAATTGTCTTAAAAATTTCCCTGGGGAAGTACTTGCAAACGGTCCGATCGTATGTATGCTGTGGTTGAAATCGGACGTTCGCGCGAGGTTGGAGACCTTTCGCAGTTCCTACTCCGCCCCCCGCAATCCCCCTCCCCCCATGTTTCCGGCCCGAGAGGCCGGGCAAGAACCAGGAGATTTGGACGATGAGAACGCGTGACTGGATGGCAGTTTCGACGGCGGCCTTGTTGATGGTGGCGGGGGCGGCGAGCGCGCAGCCCCGGATTGTCTCATTGGGCAACGGAATTCCGTTCGGAGCGAACACGGCCGGAACCCTTGCTTCGGGGTCTGGTGGCGGCTCAGCGCAGTTGTGGGAAGTCGGCGCGATGTCGGTGACGGCCACACCGTTGACCGGTAGCACGACGGCGGCACGCATTTCGAATAATGGGCTGTTCCTTGTGAGCGAGACACCGAATGAGGGTGGGCTTGGCGGTTTCCCGACGAACGCGAACCTCACGTCGATCTGGTCGACGGCTGCGCCGGGCTGGGTGGATCTGCCGCCGCTGCTGCCGGACCCGGCGGGCGGGATCACGGGTTCGCGGAACTCGGGCGGCTTGCATTCGCACCGCGCCATTTCGGCCAGCGGCGGTTGGATTGTCGGCCAGGCGAACACGGCCCCGGCCGGATTCGCCGGCTTCGT
Organism: Phycisphaeraceae bacterium; assembly: GCA_019636535.1. Classification (GTDB taxonomy): domain Bacteria; phylum Planctomycetota; class Phycisphaerae; order Phycisphaerales; family UBA1924; genus JAHBK01. The sequence goes on from JAHBXK010000004.1 coordinate 71,107, forward strand.
GTGGGACGCGGTGAGCAACACCAGCCGCGTGCTGCCGCAAGAGATCAACACGGCCGTTACTCCCAATCGCTACCACGATGGCCGTGCCCTGGGCGTGAGCGACGACGGGAGCGTGATTGTCGGTGGCTACCGCCCGAACACCAGTTTCGGTCGCCCCGTTGTGTGGCGCTGGAACGCAACGACGATGCAGTACGACTGGTCATTTCTGGATCGCGGCACCGATCCGACCACGATGCAGCCCTACACGGCAAGCGTCGACAACTTCCACATCAACGCGGCCGGCACGAAGATCGTCGGCACGTCGTTCGAGTTCAACGCGACGACGATGTTCGCAGACACTTGGCTGACGCGTTGGGATTGGAACGCGGGGACCAACTCGTGGGACCGCGTACTGCTGTACAACGTCGCCAGCCAGGCGTCCATCTCGAGCTGGCAGAACGACCCGTTGTGCGCGATTCCGCCGCAGTTCATCCCCGCGGGGATGAGCGACGATGGCAACGTGATCACGGGCATTCTGGTTTACTCGACGTGCGGCTCTTTCGTCCGCGGCGGGTTCCTGTGGATCAACGACACCGAGGGTGGCGAGGTCCACGACCTGTACGACTATCTGGTCGATGCGGGGACGCCGGGGATCACCGATTTCGGCCCCATCAACCCGACTGCGACGGTCTTCAACCCTCCGCGCTTGGGCTGGGCGAACGGGATTTCCTCGGACGGTCGGACGCTCGTCGGCTACGGCGGCCCGCAGTCGGCGTTCGGGCCGGGGTGGGTTGTGAGTCTTGACGGGGGCGACTGCGTTCCACCGTTCATCAGCACACAGCCGGTGAATGACACGTTCTCGAACTGCAACACGCTGGCGATCAATGTGCAGGCCGGCGGCTCGGGCCCGATCACGTACCAATGGTACAAGGACGGCGACCCGCTGGTGAACGGCCTGACCGCGCACGGCTCAACGGTCGTGGGTGCAACGAGCAACGCGTTGAGCGTGACGCTGCCTCGTACCGAGGACGTCGGGATGTACCACGTCGTGATCACCGGCGCGTGCGGCACGCCGGCGACGTCGAGCACGGTGAGCGTGTCGATCGACCCGGCAGCGACGATGCCGGCGAACGACACGTGCGCCACGGCGACGACGATTGTCGCGGGCACAAATGTGCTGGCGCCCGCTCAGAACGTGTGCGGTGCCTTTGTCGACGACCCATCGCTGATGGCCAGTTGCAACACAACCAAGGCGGACCTGTGGTACGTCTGGACCCCGACGATGAGCGGCAACTACCGAATCGAGACGTGCGGCTCGAATTTCGACACGGTGCTGAGCGTGTTCAGCGCGTGCGACGGATTCGAGATCGCCTGCAACGACAACTATGAAGTGGGACCGTCGACGGGCTGCACCTCGAACCGGAGCCGGATCGGCAGCCTGACCGTGAGCGCGGGCGTGCCGTTGTACGTCCGAGTCGCCGCGACGGCCAATGCGTTCCTGAGCGCAACCTCCTCGGTGAACCTGTCGATCTTCCCGGCCCCGGCGGTCCCTGTGAATGACACCTGCGCGGGCGCACTCCCGGCGATGATCGGCGCCAATCCGTTCGACACGACCGAGGCGACCAACGACTGGTTCACGACTTGCGTGGCGACGCTCGGCCGCGACGTGTGGTTTGTGTTCAACGCTCCTTCGAGCGGCAAGTTGACGCTGGCGACGTGCCCCGGCACAACATGGAGCACCGTGATGAGCCTGCACGACGGGTGCAACGGCATGGAGCTGGCGTGCAACAACAACGCGAACGTGACGGGGTGCTCCTCACAGAGCCGTGTTGTGGACTTCGACGTGGCGAACGGGTCTGACACCTACATCCGCATCACGGGCGCTGCGCTGACGAACTTCGGCGTCGGAACGCTGAATGTCGCCTTCACTCCGACGCCGTGCCCCGGCGACTTCGACGGCAACGGCGTCGTGGACCTAGCCGACCTGCTGGCCTTCCTTGGGCCGTGGAACTCGAATCTGGGCAGCATGGTGGCCGCGGGCACCAACGGCGATTTCGACAGCAACGGCGTCGTGGATCTGGCCGACCTGCTGGCCTTCCTCGGGCCTTGGAACACGAACCTGGGCGTGACCTGCCCGTAACTTGACCTCATCGTCCGGCGTAGGTCTGGGTACTCCCTGCCTGGCCACGCTGACAGCGGGCCCTCGCTCTTGGTTGAGCGGGGGCCCGTTTCTTTTGGATGATCTGTTCGGACGAGTCGCGTTGCCGCGATCGTTGTTGTCACGACTACTGTCCGTCACCATGGCCGCATCGGCGAGAGAGACCAAGCGGCGGAGTGAGGTGAGGAGGAGCCGCAGAGCCGTCACCGGGTCGCTGGCGAGCGAGATCGGCAAGCGAGAGGGCTTCGACTCGGCCTCGCAAGAGGCGTATCTGAGTCTCGCCCGGACGGCGTCGGAGCTCGGGGGAGGGTTCGCCGCGCTGTTTCGTTCGAGTGGGCTGAGTGAATCGTCGTACAACGTGCTGCGGATTCTGCGCGGGCATCATCCCGAGGGGATTCCGAGCCAGACGATCGGGCGTGAGATGGTGGTGCGTGTGCCGGACGTGACGCGGCTGGTGGACCGGCTGGTTCGGGCGGGGCTGGCGGAGCGGGAGCGGCTGCGGCTGGACCGCCGGGGTAAGAGGGTCGCTGGTGAACTTCCTGACAGGAGTGCGCGGCCGGATCGGCGGTGTGTGCTGGTGCGGATCACGCCCGCGGGCCTGTCGCTCCTGGCCAAGTTGGATCGCCCGGTGATGGCGCTGCACGATCGGCAACTGGGGCACATGAGCCGGGCGGAGTTGGTGGCGCTCATCGAACTGCTGGGACGGGCACGCGGCGGGGATACCGACGCGCGGAAGAAGCCGCGCGAGTGAAGATCGCGAACGAGGGAAGGGTGCGAACCGCTGATGATCAGTCGGTCAGTGTGCCGGTGGCGGCGTGCGTTGGCACGCGGCGGCCGGAGGCCTTCACCGGCGGGGGCGCAGCGCCAACCGGTGCGGAGAGGTCGAGCATTCGTTGGATGGCCTGCAGCGCGTGCGTCCGAGCCTCGGGGTGGACGCGGACACGGTTGACGACCTTGCCTTGCGCGAGGTTGTCGAGCGCCCAGCAGAGGTGCTCCTGATCGATGCGGTACATGGTGGTGCAGAGGCACTGGCAGTCGCTGAGGATGCGGACATGGACACCTCTCGCGGCGGCAGCCCGGGTCAGGCGGTTGACGAGATGGACCTCGGTGCCGATGGCCCACTTGCTGCCCGCCACGGCGGCTTCGATGCAACGGATGATGTACTCGGTTGAGCCGGAGAGATCGGCGCGGTCGACCACTTCCTTCGCGCATTCGGGGTGGACGAGGACGGTGGTGCGTTGGGATGGCGGGAGATGCCGCTCGGCGTCGCGGATCTGATCGACGTGCTCGGGCCTGAAAAGTTTGTGGACGGAGCAATGGCCGGCCCAGAGGATGACTCTCGATGCGTCGAGTTGCTCGGGCGTTGTGCCGCCGAGGGCCTCGCCGCGGGCGGCCAGCCTCGGGTCGTAGAGACATGTCTCGGTGCCGGTGTCGATGCCGAAAGTCGCGGCGGTGTTGCGTCCGAGGTGCTGGTCGGGAAGGAAAAGGATCTTGATCTTCTCGCCGCGGACGGCGGGTTGCGTACCGCCTTTGAGCGCCCACTCGAACATCCGAGCGGCGTTGCTCGACGTGCAGACGATGCCGCCGTTCCGTCCGACGAAGGCCTTGATCGCGGCGGTGGAGTTGATGTAGGTGATGGGGATGATGCGGGACGGGCGGGAGTCCGCCTTCGGCCCGGCTTGTCGGGCGGAGCGCGCGGGCCGCTTGGTGAGCGTGTTGTGGAAGAGGTCCCATGCGGCAACGGCGTCGTCGTAGTCGGCCATGTCGGCCATGGAGCAGCCGGCGGAGAGATCGGGGAGGATGACGCTGACGTGATCGGGGGTGAGGAGATCGGCGGTCTCGGCCATGAAGTGGACACCGCAGAAGACGACGTACTCGGCGCCGCGCTCGGCGACCTTTTGCGCTGCGAGTTGGCTGAGTTTGAGGGAGTCGCCCGTGAAGTCGGCGTGGCGGATGACGTCGTCGGTCTGGTAGTGATGGCCGAGGATGACCAGGCGGTCACCGAGTTCTCGACGGCGCGCGGAGATGCGTTCGGCGAGTTCGTCGGGTGAGGCCCGCGTGTAGGACTCGGGGAGGGAAGGCTGCCAGAGCATGGAATGATGGTACGGGCGGGCATGGGGATGGGGTCGCGCGGGCGTGTACGCTTGGGCGTGGTAGTTGAACCGATCGATCTTGATGGTGGGCCGCTGGAGGTCTTGGCGCGCTGGCCGAGGACAACGCCGGTGTCAGCGCTGATCTCTGAGACGGCGGACGGACGTGGGGCGGGGACGTTGAGCGAAGGGGGCGCGGGGGGAGGGGGTGCTGCGAGGTGGTCGAGATGGAGCGTGCTGGCGCCGATCGACGCGCAGCGCGTTCGGACGCTGAGTGCGCAATCGGTGATGAAGTACGGGAGCTTCGATTCCCGGCGAGCGGTGGCGGAAGAAGCGGTGCGTGCGGCGTTTGCAGCGCCGACGGCTGCGGGGGATCGGGACGCGGGAACGGGGCGCGGGTGCGGAGTTCCACAACCGCCGTACCGGGTGATTGGGCTGGCGTATGAACTCGGACGGGTGCTGGAACCTTCGGACGATCCGCGTCGGCGAGTGGCGCGCGGGGAGAAGGATGCCGGCGATGGCGAATCGACGGAACGAACGAGGTTTGCGCCGGATGTGCCGCTGGTGTTTGAGATCGAGTGTCTGGGCGCGTTGGTGTTCGATCGGCTGGAGAGGCGGTGGTGGGTGGCGGCCTCACAAGGCGCGGAAGCGGATCGGTTGCGGGAGTTGGTTCGTTGGGTTGGGCCCGGCGATGCACAGAGCGGAACAGAGTTGGAAGTGCGGGGGGATGGGTTTGCGCTGGGTCCGCTGCGATCAACGATGGGGCATGACGCGTTTGTGCGCGCGGTGCGTGAGGCGCTGGAATTGATCCGTGAAGGGGACGTCTTTCAGGTGAACCTGTCGCATGAACTGAGGGGTGAACTTCGCGGTGATCGACGGGGGCTCTTTCGCGGGATGTGCGGGACGGCCCGGCCGTGGTTCGGAGCCTATGTGGAACTGCCCGCGCCGTGGTCGACGATCGCGTCGGTCTCGCCGGAGTTGTTCCTCGACTTTGATGCGTGCGGGCGCCGCGTGACGACGCGGCCGATCAAGGGGACGAGGGCAATCAGTGAATCGCATGGGACGGGAGGAGCGTGGGAGATCGCGGCGGCGACGGAGGAACTCCGGCGCGCGGAGAAGGACTCGGCGGAATTGAACATGATCGTCGATCTGCTTCGCAACGACCTGGGGCGCGTGTGCGAGTTTGGATCGGTGCGCGTGGAGGAGGCGAGGGGGATCGAGTCGCACGCGGTGATGCACGCGGTGGCGACGGTAGTCGGACGGCTGGGGGACAAACGGAGCGCGGGCGACCTGGTCTTGGCGGCGTATCCGGGCGGATCGATCACGGGTGCGCCGAAAGTCAGGGCGATGCAGGTGATCGAGTCGCTGGAGGGCCGCGCTCGCGGGATGTATTGCGGCACGATCGCGCTGATGTGCGGCGACGGCTCTTTCACGTCGAGCATCGCGATCAGGACCGCGACGATCACACGGGCTTGCAGTGCGGAGGACGAGTCGGCGAGCGATCCGGCCGTCGTTCGCTTTCCGGTGGGCGCGGGGATCGTGGCGGACTCGGACCCGGAGGCGGAGTGGCGCGAGACGCTGGACAAGGCGGGGGCGGTGCTGGCGCTCGCTGGGCGTCAGTACCACCAGGCGCTGTGCGAGCCGGAGGTGGTTGAACGGAACTCGGACTCGGTTCTGAAATAGATGATCTGATTGGCGTCGCGGGGGAGGGAGAGCCGGCGGGAACGGTCGAGACGAGTTCGCTCGCGCTCGGGCCAATCGGCCGCAACGGAGAGCGGCTCGACGGTGCGGGCGGCGAGGCGGTGCTCGTTGCGCATGGCTTCCCAAGCGCTGGCGTCGGCGAGTGTTGCGCCTGCGGGCGAGAAGACGGCCTCCCACGAGCGGGCCTGATCGGCGACGGGGGCGCGAGAACCGCGATGGGCAACCGGGCCGGACGAGCAGCCACCCCAGACACCCGCCGCGGCCAGGGCGAGCGTGGAGAAGGCGATGGTGGCGCGGTATCGACCGCGGCCGACGAAGGCTCGGAGGCGATCTCGAAGTTTGTCGGGTTGGGAGGTGAACCGGTTGGGCATGTCTGGTCTTGGTGTTGAGCGGACGGCGTGAGCGGGTGGATCGCCGCGGGGTCGATGTTCGAAGGGGCGGGAGCAGATGTGTTGCGTGCTTCGCGACGGGACATCGCGAACAATCGGGGTGTGTTCAGCGTGCCGCGCCGATTGCGTGTGCCCAGTGGAACGGGCTTGCGCAGGCGCGAATTGGCGGCCTGGTGTCGCGTGGTCGGCAGGGGTTGCCCGGGTTGACGTCCGAGAATCGTGGGCGATCAGCGGGTCGGTGCTGAGTGCTGCGGGCGGTGCGGGGCGGACTGGAGCGGTATGGGCGAACGAACAGTGCAACTGAGCGTGTTGAACGCGTCGGCGGGTGGAACTGAGGGTGCCGCGGGCGGAGGTGCGCGCGGGGGAGAGCGGGGGCGGGATGATGCGACGGGGGCGCACGCGGGCGAGGGGCGGGTTGAGTTGTCATTGCGGGGCATGACGTGCGCTGCCTGCGCTGCGCGGATCGAGCGGGCGTTGGCTGCGACCGAGGGCGTGCGCACGGCGAGCGTGAACTTCGCGACGCGGACGGCGACGGTGGAGGCCGAGCCGGACGTGACGAGCGGCGACCGGCTGGCGGCAGTGGTGCGCGGGATCGGCTACGGAGCGGATGTGGTGGGCGGCGTGGGAGCAGGTGAGAAGGACGGGCGCTGGGCTGGGCACTCTCATGCGCGAGGAGCGGGCACTGAGCATGGTGAGGCACACGAACGCGCCGAGTGGGTGCGACTGATCGTGTCGGCCGCGCTGGCGCTGCCGGTGGTGGTGATCGCGATGTCGCACGGAGCGCTCGCATGGGTGCACCGGCTGGAGGAGGCCGGTTGGGCGAGTTGGATTCAGCTGTTGCTGACGACGCCGGTGATGTTCTGGGGTGGGCGGCGGTTCTTCGTGAGTGCATGGAAGGGCGCGCAGCGCGGAAGTGCGAACATGGACACGCTGGTGGCGCTGGGGACGGGCGCGGCGTATGTGTTCTCGGTTGTGGCGACCGTTGCGCCGGGGCTGTTTGTTTCGGCTTCGGCGGGAGAAGCAATGGGCGACGCGCTTCAAGCGGCAGGCGGGCCTAACGCGAGCGGCGGAGCACATGCCGCGTTGCGTGCGCCGGTGTACTTCGAATCGGCTGCGGCGATCATCGTGTTCATCCTTCTTGGCAAGCGGCTCGAGGAACGGGCAACCGGTCGGGCGGGGGCGGCGATCCGACGGCTGATGGACTTGTCGCCGCGGATGGCGCGCGTGAGGCGGACGGAGGCGGGTGGCGGTGAGGTCGAGATCGACATGGCGATCTCGGAGGTTCGCGTCGGTGATCTGATGGTGGTTCGGCCTGGTGAGAAAGTCCCGACGGACGGCGTGGTCGAGCGGGGCGAGTCGGCGGTGGATGAGTCGATGATTTCGGGTGAGAGCGTGCCGGTGACGAAGCGCCACGGTGATCAAGTGGTCGGCGCAACGTTGAACGCGGCCGGGGCGTTGGAGGTGCGGGCGACGAGGATCGGCGCCGAGACGGTGCTGGCGCAGATCGTGGAGTTGGTGCGGCGGGCGCAGGGGAGCAAGGCGCCGATCGCCCGGCTGGCTGATCGGGTGAGCGCGGTGTTCGTGCCGGTGGTGCTCGTGGTGGCGATGGTCAGTTTCGGGGTGTGGATGCTGACGGGAGAAGGGACGGCATCGGCGAGGTTGTCGATGGCGCTGATCACGAGCGTGTCGGTGCTGGTGATCGCGTGTCCTTGCGCGATGGGGCTGGCCACGCCGACGGCGATCATGGTGGGGACAGGGATGGCGGCGGAGCGAGGGGTGTTGATCAAAGGGGGTGATGCGCTGCAGCGGGCAGAGTCGGTCCGGACGGTTGTGCTGGACAAGACGGGAACGGTGACGAAGGGAAGGCCGGAGGTGGTTTCGGTTCGGGCGACGGCGGGGGAGGATGAGTTGCTGCGACTGGCGGCGTCGGTTGAACGGCTGAGCGAGCACCCGCTTGCGCGGGCGGTGGTGTTGGAGGCGGAAGCACGCGGCTTGAAACTCGAGGAGGTCTCGGCGTTCGAATCGGTCGCCGGGCGGGGCGTTCGCGGGCGGGTGGGTGAGCGGTCGGTGGCGGTTGGGTCTCCGTCGTTCGTGCGCGGTGCGACGGAGCGTGCCGCGGATGGAGGCGAGTTGGACGGGTTGATCGAAGCGACGGTGTCGGAGGGATGCACGCCGGTGTGCGTTGCGGTGGAGGGCCGGGGGGTTGGCGTGATCGGCGTTGCCGACACCGTGCGGGACGGAGCGAGCGAGACGGTTTCTCGGCTTGAAGCGATGGGGTGCGACGTGTGGCTGCTGACGGGCGACGACGAACGCATCGCGCAATCGGTGGCACGGACGATCGGGATTCGGCAGGTCCGGGCGCGGGTGCTCCCCGGTGAGAAGGCGGGGGTGGTTCGGGACCTGCGCTCGCGCGGGGCGGTGGCGATGGTCGGAGACGGGATCAACGATGCCCCAGCGCTGGCCGAGGCGGACGTGGGGATCGCGATGGGCGGCGGGGGCGGGACGGACGTGGCCATCGAGTCGGCGGACGTCGTGCTGGTCAGATCGGATCTGCGCGGGGTGCTGCGGGCGATCTCGCTGTCACGTGCGACGATGCGGACGGTCCGGCGCAATCTGTTCTGGGCGTTTGCGTACAACGTGGTGGGCATCCCGATCGCGGCGGGAGCGTTGTACCCGTTCACGGGCTGGCTGCTGAGCCCGATGTACGCCGGGGCGGCGATGGCGCTCTCGAGCGTGAGCGTGGTCATGAGCAGCCTGGCGCTGCGGTGGACGCGGGTGGAGTGAACCGGCGGTGTTCCGCGCCCGGGGGCACAGGCGGACGCCGATTCGTGAAACGCGGCCGGCGGGATTCGAACCCACGACCTGCGGTTTAGGAAACCGCCGCTCTATCCAGCTGAGCTACGACCGCACGGGGCAAGGATAGGGGCGCATGGCGTTGTAAACAGCCTCGGGGCGGGCATTGTGCGGCCGCTCTTCCTATCATCGCGGCCGCGCGTCGTGGCCCGTGTGGCCCGCGGTTCGGTTCACAACCACCCACTTTGCTGAGGCCCGTCACCGCCCATGGAAGCCGGAATCGTCGGACTGCCCAACGTCGGCAAGAGCACGCTGTTCAACGCGCTGACCAAGGCCGCAGCGCTCGCGGCGAACTACCCGTTTGCCACCATCGAGCCGAACGTCGGGGTGGTGCCGATCCCCGATCCGCGCTTGGACGTGATCCACAAGTACATCAAGACCGACCGGGTGATCCCCGCGTCGCTGCGGCTGGTGGACATCGCGGGGATCGTGCGCGGGGCGAGCAAGGGCGAGGGCCTGGGGAACAAGTTCCTGAGCCACATCCGCGAGGTCGACGCGATCGTGCAGGTCGTTCGGTGCTTCGAGAAGGCGCCGGGGGGTGAGGACATCACCCACGTCGAGGGGACGCTGGACCCGGTGCGGGACATCCAGACGATCAACGCCGAACTGATCATCGCGGACCTGCAGACGGTTGAGAGCGCGCTGCCGAAGGCGGAGCGCGCGGCGAAGGCCGGGGACCGCGAGTCGGTGGCCCGGCTGGCGGTGCTGAAGGCGGCGCTGCCCGTGCTGAGCGATGCCAAGCCGGCGAGCGTGCTGAAGTTCGACGATCCTGAACAGTCCAAGGCGCTCAAGGGCTTGGGGTTCATCACGGCCAAGAAGGTGCTGTACGTCGCGAACGTGGGCGAGGACGACGTGAAGGGACGGGGTCCGCTGGCGATGAAGGTGCGCGAGTACGTCAAGAGCATCGGCGGTGACCCGGAGAACGACGTGGTGCCGGTGTGCGCTCGGATCGAGAGTGAACTGATCGACCTGTCGGACGAAGACCGGCTGGAGATGCTCAGAAGCATCGGGCTTGAGGAGCCTGCGCTGCACTCATTGGCCCGGTCGGCGTATCACCTGCTTGGTTTGCAGAGCTACTACACCGCCGGTGAGAAGGAAATCCGGGCGTGGACGGTGCCGGTGGGTGCCACCGCGCCGCAGGCGGCTGGCGTGATCCACTCGGACTTCGAGCGCGGGTTTATCCGAGCGGAGATCTACTCCGTCGACGATCTAGTCAAGTATGGGAGTGAGAAAGCCATCAAGGATGCGGGAAAGTTGCGGATCGAGGGGAAGAGCTACGTGATGCGCGACGGGGACGTCTGCCACTTCCTGTTTAACGTCTGAGCCCGAACACGCTCGGCCCGAAATTCCCCATGTCCGCCGGAACGAACACGGCCCGCCGATCATCGGCGGGCCGCATCCGTACACATGTCCCGTCCTATCCAGCGGGGCGATCACTCTCTCGCCCGTCTCTCTCAGATGTCCATCCGTGACCTCCGGCCGCGCTTCCGTGCGCTCACGCGTCCGTGCGTCTGAAGAGGTTCTCGGCCCTATCCGGGTTGGACTGAAGCGCGGCCTCTGATTTCTTGCGGCGTGGTGAATTTGATCGCGTGCGGACCGCCGGCATGCGCAAAGTTGGCCGGTACGATTGCCCCGGCCGAGCGTGCGGCCACCCCATGACCGTTCCACTGACCATTTCATCGCCCGAAGCACCCCCCGCTGCCGCCCAGCCGGACGCGCTCGGCCTGACCTGTTCGGAGTACGCGGAGGCCACGCGCGGGCTGGTTCTGCCGAGCGGTGCCACAGGCGGCCTGGCAGGGGCGATCGAGCGGTATCGCGCGTTCTTTCGGGCTGGTCTGCGGGATCTGCCGCACGTCGGGCCGGGGGCGGGGGAGGTGACGCGGGTGCTGAGATCTGACTCGGCAGAGGGGGTGGTTCGCAAGTTCTGTCAGCGGGTCGGCGGCATGGCGGCCGGTGGGAAGGCGCTCGAGACCGAGAGCGTGCTGATCCCCATGATCGGGAAGAAGCGCGAGCTGACGCACACTCTCTGTGTGTCGAGTCAGGTTGGGTGCGCGATGGGTTGCGCGTTCTGCCAGACTGCGCAGATGGGCAAGCTGCGCGACCTGAGCGCTTCGGAGATTGTCGGCCAGTGGTTCGCCGCGCGGCACGCACTGAGCTGCGACACCATTCGCAACGTGGTCTTCATGGGGATGGGCGAGCCGACGGACAATCTGGACAACGTGCTGAGAGCGATCGGTGTGCTGACAGACTCGAACGGTGTCGGCCTGCCGATGAGCAAAGTCACCGTCTCAACCGTGGGGAACGTGGAGGGGATTCGGCGGCTTGCCGAGCAGGTCCGGCGGCCGGGCTGGCACCGTCTGAACTTGGCCGTGAGCCTGAACGCCCCCAACGACGAGATCCGGTCACGCATCATGCCGGTGAATCGCGCGTGGCCGATGGCCGAAGTTCGGCGGGCGATCGAGGCGTGGCCGATCTATGGGGCGGCGAAGATCTGCTTCGAGTATGTGTTGATACCCGGCGTGAACGACGCACGGGAGCATGCGCACGAACTGGCGGACTTCGTGCTGGGGCGGGGAGAGCACGATGGTTCGACGACCGGTGCGTCGCGCCTGCCGGGCATGGTGAACCTCATACCGTACAACCCTCGTGAAGACTCGCCGTGGCCCGCACCCGACGAATCCCGCGTCGATGAGTTTCTCGCCTGGCTGATCGAGGAGGGTGTGTTTGCGAAGCGCCGGCGTACGAAGGGACGTGAGACGATGGCGGCGTGCGGGCAGTTGGGGAACCCGGAGATACGAAGGAAACGGGTTCTATCGGAAGCGTAACTACACGGAACTCATCGCCGCGGCGTTGGCACGGATGTGGTCGGGGTTGAGGGTCCCGACGATGAGGCTCGACACGTGCGGGCAGGAAGTGATGGCGCGGATGCTCGACGCGGGATCGGAGGCGTGGCCGCTGGCGAGGCCCTTCTTCACGAGGACGCCGACGCCGCGGGTGAAGGAGTCGAGGGCGAGAGCCTGATGTTCGGGTTCGTCCGGTGCGAACTCGGTCATGACGATGCCCCGGCCGGTCGTCGCGAGCCGGTCGATGGCAGCGCGCCAGCCTTCGATCGATTTCACGCTGATGCCGATGGTGCGGGTGACGCCGCGCGACGCGAGCGATTCGAGCGCCTCGACCGCGCCGCTCTCTTGCATGATCCACCCGTCGCGTCCGTCGGAGTGGAGCAGGACGGCGTCGAGGTGATCGGTTCGCAGTCGGCGGAGGCTTCTCTCGACGCTGGCGTGGATGGTGTGCGGGGAGAAGTCGTAGCGAGATTCGGCGGTTGCCGGGTCGAACTCCTCGCCGGCCTTGGTGCAGATGACCCAACGGTCTCGCCCGCCGAGCCAGTCCTCGCGCTCAAGGAGAGCGCCGAGGCGATCTTCGCTCGTGCCGTAGGCGGGGGCGGTGTCGAGCAGGTTGATGCCGACGTGCGCCGCGGTGCGGAGAAGATCGACGACGTGGTCGTCGGTGGGAAGGGCGAACCCGTCACCGCCGGGGTACTTCACCGCGCGGTTGCGGCCGATCTTGACCGTGCCGAGGCCGAGGGGGCTGACGAGGATGCCCGATTTGCCGAGCGGTCTCAGTTCCATACGACCCCCTCGCGCAACCACGGCGGAGATGCGACGTGGGCGGGCCTCCAAGCGGCTGAGGCGATGATGTCGCGCTCGATCGGTGGGTCCTGTCTCGGCGTGGGTGTGGCGCCTGCATCGCGGAGGGCGTCGCCGATCAGCCTTGCGAGTTCGGGCGCGAAGGCAAGTTTGGTGGGCCAGGCGGCGAGCGCCCGGCCGGACGGACCGAGCGGGCGAATCACTGGCTCGTCGGGGCGTGAGCCGTCGAGCGTGAGTCCTTCTGCGCGATCCCAACGGGCGGTCGCGAGTTGCACGCTGTCGAAGTTCAGCCAGGAGAGGCAATCGCGCAGTTCTGAGCGGGCTGCGGCGATCTGCGCGGGCTGGTTCTTGTCTACACCCGACTCGGCGATGGCCCCACCGATGTTCCAGACCCAGGAGGGTGCGCCGGATTCGTTGTTGGGTGTCAGCGGGGCGGAAGTGATCGTGAGTCGGGGCGTGGAAGAGGGACCGAGACAATGGCCGTAGGCGAGGCAGGACTCGGGCAGGTTGCGGGCCATCACCATGTGCAACGGTCGGACCTGCATGATCCGTTCGTCCGGGTTGATGAGGCGGGCCTGGCGTGCGAGCGATTGGTTGGCCGCACCGGCGGCGAGCACCAGCGTTGAGGCTCTGAGCGTGGCGACGCCGGGCGAGCCGGCCGGGTTGTCGATCGAGAGTTCGAAGCCGTGATGGGCGCCATCGACGAACGCACGGAGCGATGGGTTCTCGCGGGGTGCGGACGAGCCGGGCGTTGCGGGGCTGAGCAGCGGCACACCGCGCCAGCGCGCCTGATCGGCCAGGGCAATCACGATCGAGCGCGAGTCGAGCACGGGCTCATCGACGCGGTAGACATCCACGCCGCGTGGAGCACCGGAAAAGAAGGCAGGCAGATTTGATCGCTCAACGCGCTCGACGGGGGTGCGGATCGCCTTGCTGGCGGCGACGGCGGCGATTCGGCTGATGAGGCCGGGCGTGGTCCAGAGGTGCTGGTGGTCGCTGAGCAGATTCGCTGCGCGAAGATCGATCATCGCCTCACCCGTCTTGCCCGCGAGGCACGCACGCCAGATCTCGGGCATGCGGGCGATCGCCCGGCTGGCGCGGCTTGCTTCGCCCGTGAGCGCGTACTTGATGCCGCCGTGGATGATGCCCTGGGAGGCGATGGTCTGTTCGGACCCGAGCGCCAGGCGCTCGACGAGCACGCACGAAAAGCCGAGGTCGGCCAGATGACAGGCCGTCCACAGCCCCGCGACGCCCCCGCCCATGATGAGCACGTCGAAGTCGAAGGCGTCGGGCAACAGGCGTGTCTCCGTGGTGTTCGGCGGGATCGTAGTCGTTGGATCGATGCTCGCTGTGTGCGAAGACAGGCGGGACATCGTCTGATGTTGGTCGTCCGGCTGATCAAAGAAACGATCGGGCACTCCCGTCAACGCTCTGGTTCAGCGCTCTCGGACTGAAGCCCGCCACGCCGGTACGCTCATGGCTCATGCAAGCAGACGCGGCGGAGCCCAACCCGACGACCGTTCCGCTTGTGCCACGGCCAAAGCGCTTGCAGATTCTGCCGGGCACGTTCGTTGCTGACCAGCGACTCGATCGGGAGCGTGCCGAACTTGCGAACCTGCTGACCGGATCGGATGTGCGTCGCGGGCCAGTCGGGTCGCTGCCCGGTGCGCGGCTGCGCTGGATCGATTCGCGGCCCGACCACTCAACGCACCCGGAGGCGTACGACCTGCGAGTCGAGGCGGGCGGCGTGACCATCCACGCCAAGCAACCCGGCGCACGGCACGCGCTGGCAACACTGACGCAGATCGTCCGGTGGGCCGGGCATCAGCCGGGGGGTGCTGCGCCGGCGGTGCGTGTGCTTGACGAGCCCGCGTTCCAAGTGCGCGGCCTGCTGCTCGATGTTTCGCGGAACAAGGTGCCGACGATGGATTCGTTGCGGGCGATCATCGATACGCTCGCATCGCTCAAGTTCAACCACCTGCAGTTGTACACTGAGCACACGTTCGCCTACTCGGGAGCGAGCATCGGCCTGCCGCACGAGGAGGTGTGGCGCGGGACGGGCGCGATCACGCCTGAGGAAGCGAGGGAACTGGACGCCTACGCCGCGGAGCGGGGCGTGTCGATCGCGGCGAACCAGAACTGCTTCGGGCACTTGAGCGCGTGGCTTCAGCACCCGGCCTATGCGCACCTGGCGGAGATCGAGGGGCAGGAGCGGGAGTGGACGTTCATGCAGTGGCCGCGGCGGGGACCATTCTCACTCTGCCCGACCGAGCCGACAAGGGCCGGGGCGATCGAGTTTGTTCGCGACCTGCTGACGCAACTGACCCCATGCTTTGGCTCAGCGCTGGTGAACATCAACGCGGATGAGACGTTCGACGTGGGGCAGGGACGCTCGCGGGTGTGCGTCGAGGAACGGGCGTCGGAACTGGTGCGGTCGCAGGTGTCGACAACACGCGAAGAGGCGAAGCACCGGGCGCGAGGGGAACTCTACTTCGAGTTCGTCGGATCGATCTCCCGCATCGTTGCGGACCTGGGCAAGACGCCGATGCTGTGGGCGGACGGGGTGCTCTCGCACCCGGACCTGATCGACCGCCTGCCGCGCAACGCGGTGCCGCTGGTTTGGGGGTACGAGCCGGAGTTCGACTTCGCGGCAGCGCTGATCGCCTTGGCAAAGAGCGGCGGGCAGCGTGCGTGGGTGTGCCCCGGCACGAGCGCGTGGCGGTCGATCACGGGCCGGACCAGCGAATCGCGTGCGAACATCCGGCGCGCTGTCCGAGAGGGGCTGTCGCTCAGCGCGGGTGGGTTCATGGTCTGCGAGTGGGGCGACGTTGGGCACACACAGCACTGGCCCGTCTCGCTCGCACGGATCGCCGACGCGGCGGAGGCGGCGTGGGCGGGGGCAGCAGGCGAAGGAGCGATCGCCGACGAGCGCGCGGTCTCGATGCACCTATTGAGCGATCCGACGGGCTCGCTGGCATCGTGGATCAGCGCGCTGGGGGATGTTGACCTGCCGCTACGCCGGCACGCGATCGCGACGTACGCGCCGATGCGCCGGTCGGGTGATGCGGCGGTCGACGCTTGGAGCATCCCGGCGGGGATCAAGAACGCCTCGGCGATGTTCAACGACCTGTTCCCGCCGGTGCCGCCGCCGATCGCACCGCCGTTCGGGCCGGGCACGCGTGCGGTCGGGGCCACGCGGGCGGAGTGGGTGCACATTCGTGAGCGGCTCGAAGCCCTCGCGTCGGTCAGACCGCGCTCGGAGGATGCTCTGATCAACGACGAACTGGAGCACACGCTCGTGCTGGCGTCGCTGGCGCTGGAGCACGCAATCTCGCATCGGCCGGACGATGCTCGGGCAGGGCCTTTCGAAGCGCTGGAGACCGGTCGGCTCTCCGCCGATGAACGCCGGCGGCTGGCGATGCACGCCGGACGCTGGCTCGAAGAGCACCGCAGACTCTGGCCGCTGCGCAACCGGACAGGCTCGGACGGGCGGGGGCTGGCCGAGTCGTGCTCGCACATGGAGCGGGTGATCGAGCGGCTGGAAGCGGGCCTGTGAGCCGGGCCAGTGGAGCCGGGCCGCCGAACCGCCCGCGAGCCGGACCAATCGGAACGGCAACAATGGGGCGTGCGTGCGGCGTTTCTCACTACCTGCGAAGAGGAGACGATCGAGTTCGGGCGCGCGCTGGCGTCAGCGCTGAAGCCCGGCGACGTGATCGCGCTGGAGGGCGAGTTGGGGGCGGGCAAGACGCGGCTGGTTCGCGGCGTGGCGACCGCGCTCGGCGCACGCGAGCAGGAGATCGCCAGCCCGACGTATGTGATCGCCCATCGCTACGACGTTGCTGCGCCGGTTGGGGCGTCCGGCGGGAAGGCTGAGACCCGCGCAGCGGATGGAGCGCGATCGGCACTCATCGCGTCGGTACACCACGTCGACGCCTATCGCCTTCGCGGCGGGGACGAACTGGACTCGATCGGGTGGGAGTCGATCATCGGAGATGATCGCGGCGTGGTGCTGATCGAGTGGCCTTCGCGGATCGCCGGGGAGGGAGGCACGGGCGCGCTGGCCGGGCTGGACCCGGACCGCGTGGCGCGCGTGACGATCGCCTCTGCGGACTCGGGCCGGATGGACGACCGGCTTGTGACGCTGACGCTGCCGCCGAGTTGGGAAGACCGGCAGGGGCTTGAGACCCTTTTCACGTGGGCAACCTGTGGTCGTCACGGCGCGACCGCACCGACGCCGACCGGCTCGACACGGCACGGTCCGGAACGCGCGCGAGCCGGGCTGGTTGGTGGGCGGTTGCCGGCGGGGTGGACGCGGTGCCCGACGACGGGTCGGGCGGTCTCGCCGGTGAACCCGGCGTTCCCGTTCGCCGACACCAAGGCCCGCGACGCGGATCTGAACCGATGGTTCACCGGGGCCTACACGATCTCGCGCAACCTGACGGCGGACGACGCGGAGAACCCGGACCTGTCGAGCGAGAGCGGAACGTGAGGCGAAGTTGGGTGGGGCAAGGTGTCCGGTAACTGGTTGGGGCTTGCCCGGCGGTCGCGAGATTTCATCCATTTTTCGCGTCAGCGCGCCGGATCAACGGCAAAATCGCGTAGTATGCTGGGTAGACGATGCCCTGATCCGCGTGCGTTGGCCCAACGGGCCGTATCGCGCGAGCGGCTTGGGCGTCGAGGTCGCTTGTCCGCCGCAGGCCCGCGCCGAGGCCACGGCAGCGGCGGGCGACGCAATCAGGAGCAACCGATGCGCACGGAACAAAGCAAGTCGAGAACGGTTCTGGCGGCTGGCGTGCTGGCACTTGGCGGCGTGGCGAGTCCGGCGTTCGCCGAGACGGTCTTGTACTCGGCGACGAGCGCAACTCAGATCCGGCTCGTCAGTGCGCAGGGGCTTGACGGATTCCCAGCGACAACTCTTCCCAACGTGCTCTACGACGATGTCGCAATCCACAACCCGAACATGCTAAGCCATGTTGCGGTGTCGGAGATCACCGTGGGCGTTTACCGAACCAGCGGCCCAACAATGTTCTTTGAACTCTCGTGGGCTGCACTGGATGGCAATGCCCCCACGTCTGAGGATGCACTCATTCGGCCACGGAACGTGATCGCCAATCTCACTCTGACCGGTGGCATAGGTTTCACTGTCATACCGTTGACGTTCACACCGCCTGAACCGATACTCATCCCATTGAACAATTCGTTCCATGGCGACTCATTCGGCTCGTTTGCGATCGGTCTAAGGCCTTCGATCGCCGGTTCCGGTCATGGTTGGGCTGTCTCACCTCCCGACCTCGGCTTCGTCAACGATCAGACCACCATGTGGGCTGAAGCACCTGAAGTCGGTGGCCTAGCGGCTTTCACGACCGGCTTCCCGACGAGTCCCGTGCCGGCTACCACGTACGTCGTGATCAAAGGCACGCTGGTGCCCGCGCCCGGCGCGTTGTCCATGCTCGCAGCGTGTGGGTTGCTCGCCCTCCGGCGCGGCACGCGCGGCCGGTCGGGCTGATCGACAGTCGATTCGACAACCGGTACGAACACCTTTGCGGTGTGCGGGCCGTGTGTGCGCACTCATCGCGCGAGATTCGGGCAACTTCCTGCGTTCCGAAACGTATTGGGAGAGACAAGGCGGCTACGGAGCGCTGAGGGGCGATGGGGTGGCCAGATGCGGGCACCGGCACCGGCCGCCGCGGAGAGAGCACCCGCCGGGCGATCACAGGGTTGGGCAATGTTCGCTACACTGGCGTCTTGCCGGGCAGAGACCGCGCCCTTCGACGCCCACGCACGCCCTACGCCTCATCGCGGCCACCCCCTCCCCCCCCTCCCCCGCCCACCAGCAACACCACCACGAACACTCCCCTTCATGGATGAATCGATGACGACGACACGCATGTCCGGGACGCTCCGACGCCGAACGCGCACGCCTCAGCAAGCCCGAAGATTGTGGTGGGTCCGTGTCTTGGCGTGCGTGGCCCTCGTGGCAACGCTCTCGCTCGTTGCGGCGCCGGTGCTGGCGCAGGCAAACGGGGGCGGCGGCGGGGCACCGCCGGCGAACGCGCTGGTCAGCGACGCGGGGCGGGTGTCGCTGTTCTCGCTGTTCCAGCAGTCGTTCGACCTGTTCACGATCCTGCTGGTGATCGGGTCGCTGGCGGGGTGGACGATCATCTTCATCTGCTTCCTGGAGGTTCGCAAGAACAACATCGCGCCGGAGGAGCCGGTGCAGATCATCTCGGAACTGATCGCCAAGCAGCGCTGGGGCGAACTGCGGCAGTTCGTCACGGAGGACGATGCGCTGGTGAGCAAGGCGCTGCGAGCGGCGATCCACGTGCCGAGCGACGACAAGGAGGCGGTCCGCGATGCGGCGGAGATGGCCGCGAGCGAGGAGTGCTCGCGCTGGTTCCGCAAGATCGAGCCGCTGAACGTGCTGGGGAACATCGGCCCGCTGCTGGGCCTTGCGGGGACGGTGTGGGGGATGATCCTGGCGTTCGCGGCGCTGCAGTCGAGCCAGGGGCAGGCGTCGCCGGCGATCCTGTCGGGCGGCATCGCCAAGGCGCTCTTCCACACGCTGCTGGGGCTGATGCTCGCCGTGCCGTGCCTGACGGTGTTCGGGCTGTACCGCTCGTTCATCGACAAACTCTGCACGCGGGCGATGGTGGTGGCGGGCGAGTTCGTGGAACTGCTGCCGCGCGACCCGCGCGTGCGGATGGCGCTGGGCGGGGCGGGCGGCGGGGCGGGTGCGCAACAGGCTCGGCCCGTGCAGGGCGGCGGGCCTTCGCCGCAGCCCAGGGCGTGACGACGATGCGCGGTGTGACGGCGTGACTCAGACGACGGACGACGGGGCCGGACCGGACCATGCGACGACGATCGATCACAGGCTCGCACGCGATGCACGAGGGCGTTAACGCGACGCCGCTCATCGACGTCGTGATGTGCCTGATCATCTTCTTCCTGCTCGTGGGCAAGCTGGCGAGCGACCGCGGCGCTGCCGTGCGATTGCCCGACTCGCTGAGCGGTCGGGAGGAGCAGGCCGCTTCGGTGCTCGTGGTCACGATCTCGCAGTTGCCGGACAGGCCGATCGCGACCGGGGTTGCGACGCCGGGCGAGGCGGGGTGGGCGTCGCTGGGCGTGAGCGTGCAGGCCGACGGCGCAACGATCGTTGACGCCAAGGGGTTGGAGTCGGCGGTTCGGGCAGCGCTCGCGCAGGACGCGGGCGTGTCGATCCAACTGCGCGCCGACCGCGATCTGCCGTTCGGCGTGGTTGAGCCGGTGCTGCGGTCGTTCGGGAATGCGGGGGCCAAGTCGGTGCGCTTCGCCGCGGAGAAGCAGCCATGAGCGCCCGATCGCGACACAGGGTCGCAGCGCTGCAGCGGCGCGATGCGCTGCACAGCTACTCGATGCACTTCGGGCCGAACATGACCCCGATGGTGGACGTGGTGATGGTGATCCTGATCTTCTTCATGGCGTCGGCGGCCTTCATGGGCGACGAGTGGTTCCTGCGGGCGGCGATCCCGTTCGAGTTCGGCCGCGGAACCGCGACGGACCGCGCGGCCGATCCGCTTGAGATCCCTCCGGATCGACTAGAGGTCGTGATGGAGACCGACGGCGCCGGACGCACGCTGGTCTCGTTCCTCGAGATCGCGGGAGGCTCGATCGAGCAATTCGAACGGCGCGTGGGCGCTTTCCCGCGGAGCGCTGAGACGGCGAACCTCGAGGTGGTGATCAAGGCGGCGCCGGGGGTGCCGTACCGCGAGGTCATCCGCGTTCACTCGGCGCTCGACCGCGCGGGGGTGGTGAAGATCGGCGTGTCGGTAAAGCAAGCACCGGCACCGGGCGCGGGGACGGGCGGATCGCCGGCGTTGCCGACGCCGTGAGCGTTTGTCACGAACACGGCGTGTTTCGTTCTACTTGTTCTGGTCTTCCTGCTCGGGCTTGGCGGCCGGAGCGGGTGACGCGGCGGGCGGCGAAGCCGGCATGGGGATCCGCGCGTCGAGCAACTCAATCTCGTACGTCAAGACCGTGCCGGGGCGGACGATCCAGCCGTCTTCATCGACCGGCACGCCCGGGGCTGGCCCGTCGGGACCGACCCGGCGGCCCGTGAAACCGAAGCCCATCGCGGGCGGGATGATGAGCCGGCGGAGGCCGCCGACGCGCATGCCCGGAATGCCCTCGCGCCAGCCGGGCATGGCCCGGGGCAGAGGTACGGAGGGCGCTGACTCGTTCGAGTGTGACTCCTCCCACTGCACGCCGTTGGGAAGGAACGCACGGTGGCGGAACGTGATGGTTGCGCCGGGGAGGCAGACGGCGCCCTCGCCGATACGCAGGTCCTCGATCACTAGGCCGTTGGTGCGTTCGAAGCGCTGCACGACGGGAGACGTGCTGGGACGCGGGCCGGTGGAAGCCGCGGCGGGACGATCGGCAGCGCCGGATGGGATGGCTGCTTGCGTGCCCGTGGAGGCCGGCTGCGTGCCGGAGGGAGTGATGTCGGTCACAACCACGGCTGGTCGCTCTTCGCGGGGCGCTGGGCGGGCAGAGCCATCGCCGTTGGATTCACAGCCGGTGATGAGCCCGGCCGCGAGGCAAGCGGGCAGCACGGCACCGACGATTCTGGCGACAAATCGGGTCGAGCCGGCGTGAGGCTGGTGAACGGCGGTGGGAAGAGGCATGCTCGGGTTCCTCGATGGTGCTGGTGCTTACGGCGCAGCCGCGATTGGCGGCAGATTGTCAACACGGCGGGCCGGGCACTGTCCATTGTTTCGTTCGTACGAAGCGGCTCGGCGTTCGGACACGGGGAATATGCCCGCTTATCGGAATACGGATCGACGTTCGCGGCCACTACAGTGAGCCATGCGCCGTGAAGACGACATGCCCGGTTCGGGTGATGCCGCGGCACCCCCGCCTCGGGTGGTGATTGTCACGCTCGGCGACCCGATGGGGATCGGGCCTGAGATCACCGCCAAAGCGCTCGCGGGACCGGCGGGGCGGGCGCTGATGTCGCAACCGGGGATGCGGGTGGTGCTCATCGGCGATGAGGCGAGCCTGTGCCACGCTGCGGAGAGGATGGGGGAGGCGGGGGTGGGGGCGGTGTTGAGGGGGGCGGGGGGAGCGGCACCGGTCTGGACTGTGACGGACGCGAGCCGGGAATTGGGTCGTGCATGGATGCACGGCAAGGCGGACGTATCGGGGCACATGGCATCGGTGTTGCGAGGGCACGCGCCGGGGGAGGCGCTGCTGCTGCCGCTGGAGTGTGTGCGGCACTCGCCACCGGAGTTGCCCGGACCGAGCGCGTGGGGCGGACGCGTTTCGTTCGAGGCGGTGGACCTGGCGATCGCCGTTGCGCGGGCCGCGCGTGCGACGGGCGGTGAACGCGGGTACGCGATCGTGACCGCGCCGATCAGCAAGACGGCGTGGCGGCTGGCGAGGGAAGAGGCCGAGACGGATGCGGTTCGCGAGCGGATGGGGTCCGCTGCGCGGTGGCCGCACGGGTTTCCGGGGCACACGGAATTGCTCGCCGAGCGGTTCGAGGCGCCGGAGAGCGGGATGATGTTCTTTGGGCCGTCGATGCGGGTGGCGCTGGCGACGGTGCACGTGCCGCTGCGCGAGGTGGGGTGCGTGTTGCAGCACGATCCGGAGCGTGTGCTGCGCGCGATCAGGCTGGCGAGCAAGGGGTGCGCGATGGCGGGCGTGCCGAGGCCGCGGATCGCGGTCTGCGGAGTGAACCCGCACGCGGGCGAGGGGGGATTGCTCGGCGATGAGGACGAGCATCTGGTTGCGCCGCAGGTGCTGCTCGCGCAGCGCGAGGGGATCGATGCGCACGGGCCGCTGCCGGCGGACACGCTGTTTGGGCGGGCGATACTGAAGGATGGCCGGCGCGTGAAGGACGACGGCTTCGACGCGGTGGTGGCGATGTACCACGACCAGGGGCTGATCCCCTGCAAACTGGTGGACGGCTACCGGGCGGTGAACGTGACGGTGGGATTGCCGGAGGGAATCATCCGCACATCACCCGCGCACGGCACGGCGTACGACATCGCTGGGAGGAACGCGGCGAATCCTGAGTCGATGGTGGAGGCGATTCGCGCATCGGGCTTGCTGGTAGTTTGAATTGGCAATGTCCGCCACGTGAAGTGGCGGATACCGCATCACCTCCACACGTTGTTCCGCCTGTTCACATCCGGAAACACCCGATCCGGGTCGATCTCCAGGCGCTTGATCCGCCGGCCCTTGGTGTCCCACATGGTCTGCCATTCGTCGGCCTGGAACCAGGCCTCTACCGGGAGCACCCGCCGCTCGGTTGAGCCGTCGGTGTAGGTGACGTCGTAGACGACCGGTGCGACCAGCCCGCCGAGGTTGCGGAAGGTGACGCGGGCGTTTCGCCCCCCCATCCCGCCAAGGTCGCCCGACGACCCGCCGGGCTGCATGACCGTGGTAACGGCCTGATCGAGCATGCCGGTCTCGTAGAACCAGCCGCGCCAGAACCACGACAGGTCCTCGCCCGTCACGTCCTCGATCGTGCGGAAGAAGTCCCACGGGCGCGGGCTCTTGAAGGCCCAGCGGCGGATGTACTCGCGGAAGGCCTCGTCGAAGCGCTCGTGGCCGAGGATACCCTCGCGGAGGAAGGCCAGTGCCACGGCGGGCTTGGCGTACTGCGACTTGCCGAGCATCCGCGGCAGGAGGCGGTCGGGCATGGTCTCCACCGGCTGTATCCACGGCTCGGGGTGGCGCTCGGCGAAGTCGGCGATCTCGAGTTTGGGGATCCTGTCCGGGTAGCGCTCGAAGTCGGCGTAGATGTTGATGAACGAGCACAGCCCCTCGTCCATCCAGGCGTGCCGCCGCTCGTCGGTGTTGACCATCATCGGGAACCAGGTGTGCCCGATCTCGTGGGTCGTCACGTACCACAGGCCGTACTCGTCCTGGTCCTCGTTACAGAAGACGATCTGCGGGTACTCCATGCCGCCGACTATGCCCGAGACGTTGGTCGCGGTCGGGTAGGGGTACGCGCTCCACATCTTCGAGTAGTGCCGGACCGAGTCGCGGACCATCCGCGTGCTGCCGCCGCCCGGGTGCGCTGGCCCCCAGAGTGCGCGGCTTTCGCGCGGGTAGAACGACTGGCAGAGCACACCGCCGTCGGGCCGGGCGCTCGAAAGGTCGTGCGCGGCGGGGTTGGACTGGGTGATTTCCTCGTTCGGCAGAGTGCAGGCGTCCCACTGGAACGCACGGCTCGTCGCCCACGCGAACGTGCGGCACTGAGAAGCCATGAACCGCCACGTCCGCCGCTGGTCCTTGAGCGCATCGCGGTTGCCGATCTCTTCGATCGAGCGGATCACCACCGGCTCCGCGCTCGACCGGGCCTGACTGAGCCGGCTCAACTCGCTCTCGAGCAGGACCTCCTGCGCGTTGGTCAGCACGCCGGTGGCGGCGACGATGTGGTCGCCCGGCACGGTGATCGACACGTCGTATGTTCCGAAGTCGGTGTAAAACTCACCCTCACCCAGGTACGGCAGCGTGTTCCACCCGTGCACGTCGTCGTACTTGGCCAGGGCGGGGAACCACTGGGCGATCTGGTAGACCGCGCCGTCCTGGCAGCGCCGGATGCCCATGCGGTCGGAGCCGAACTCGGGGACGACGAAGGAGTAGGCGATCGTGAACTCGATGCGGCCTCCCCGGCCGGGGATCGGCGACCGCGGCTTGAGCCGGCCGAGCGTGCCGCGCTCGTCGAACTCGAGCGCGTTGCCCGTGGCGTCGATCACGCGCTCGATCGTAAAACCGCCGGTGATCTCGTTCTTGGAGCGGAAGCGATCGCCCGGCCGGGCCAGGCGTGTGCCGATCGAGTCCTCGCGGTAGAGGTTCTGCTCCAGATGCACCCAGACTTCGCGGAGGGTGTCGGGCGAGTGATTCGTGTACGCGACCGTGCAGGTCGCCCGGACAGTTCGTGAAGTCTCGTCAAAGTCGGCGTCGATGCGGTACGACGCCTCGTTCTGCCAGTAGGCGTGTCCGGGCATCCCGCGTGCGGTTCGCATGTCGTTGGGCGCGGGCCACGGCAACGAGGAGAAGACCGTTTCCTTGCCGCGCGGCCCGGGCGTGCGGACGCGGGGCAGCGACTCGTCCCGGTCCCGCCGCGCGCTCTCGGCCGATTCCGGGTTGGCCTGCGTGGCGCCGGACGGTCCGGCGCACGACCCCGCGAGCAAGAACGCCCCCGCCGCGGCGGCGGCCAACGCGCGAACCCAAACCCCCGCCGCCATCCTCACCTTCAACCCAACTCGCCCGCGGTGCATCTCGCCGGTGTCCATCACGTGTCGTTCCTTCGTTCTGGCTTCGTACCCCGGCCGGGCTGTGCGATCCGCTCCGGCCGTATCCGATCGAACCCGTGCATTGTTGGTGATCAGTTCTCCGACGCGCTCGGCGCGTGACTAACTCTTGCGATCCAGCAGGCGGTAACTCACCGCCTCGGCGACGTGAGGCACGCCGACCGATTCGCTGCCGTCGATGTCGGCGATGGTCCGCGCAACGCGGCGGATCTTGTCGTAGGCACGGGCGCTCAGTCCCAGTTCGGCCATCGCCTGCGCGAGCACCGTTCTGGCCTCGTCGCTCATGGGGGCAACCTTGTCGAGTTGCTTGCCGCTGAGCCGGGCGTTCGGGACGCCGCCGGTCTGCGGGCGCAAGCGCTGAACGTGCCGGGCTTTGAGCACGGACTCTCGCATCTGGGCGCTGGTCGTGCCGCGCGGCTCGCCCGAGAGTTGCTTGAACGGCACGGCGTGCGCCTCCACGTGGATGTCGATGCGATCGACCAGCGGGCCGGACAGGCGGGAGAGGTACCGGTCCATCGCCCGTCTGCCGAACTCGTCGACGGGCATGTCGCCCTTGGGTGTCGGGTTCATCGCGGCCACGAGCATGAAGCTCGCCGGGAACTTCACCGACGAGTGCGCCCGCGCGATGCTGACGCAGTGCTCTTCGAGCGGCTGGCGGAGCGTCTCGAGCACGGGGCGGGGGAACTCCGGCAACTCGTCGAGAAAGAGGACGCCGTGATGCGCGAGCGAGATCTCGCCGGGCCGCGGGATCATGCCGCCCCCGACGATCGCGGCGCTTGACGCGGTGTGGTGGGGCGACCGCACCGGCCGGACGGTGACCAGCCCGATCTGGTCCGGCCCGGTCGGCAGCATCCCCGCAGCGGAATAAACGCGCGTGACTTCGAGTGCCTCATCGGTCGTCATCGGCGGCAGGATGCCGGGCAATGCGCGGGCCATCATGGTCTTGCCCGTCCCCGCCGGGCCGAGCATGATCAGGTTGTGGCCGCCGGCCGCGGCGATCGTGATTGCCCGTTTCACCGACTCCTGCCCGCGCACGTCGGCGAAGTCGATCGACGCTTCGGCCGTTCGGAGCATCTCCGCCACGTCGACCGCCGGGTGCGGCCGGGCTTCGAGTTGTCCGTTCAGCAGCGCTGCCACTTCGGTCAGCGTGGCTACACCGATCGCGTCGACGCCCGGCACGACGGCCGCCTCCGGCGCGTTCTCGCGCGGCACGATCACCCCCGCCAGCCCGTGCGCCCGCGCCAGCGCCGCCATGGCAATCACGCCACGGATGGGTCGGACTCGACCGTCGAGCGCCAGTTCGCCCGCGAGCAGATATCGGCGCGGGTCGATCTCCAACGCCGTCGCCGCTTCCACCACCGGCGCCATCGGCGCGGCGGGCGACATCGTGCCCGAAGTCTCCGGCCGCAGATCGCTCGGCAACGACTCAACAAACGACGGCGATCGCCCGGACCCTGCCCGCTTGGCAGACGGCGGCGTGATCATCCCCATCGCGATGAGCATGCCCACCGCGATGGGCAGGTCGTAGAGCGGCCCTTCCTTCCGCACGTCCGCCGGGGCGAGGTTGATGAGCACTCGACCGGCGGGGAACGTGTAACCGCTGTTCATGACGGCCGAGCGGACGCGCTCGATGGATTCCTTGACGGCGGTGTCCGGAAGACCAACGACGTCAGCGCGATTCTTCTCGCCGTGAAGATCAACGTCGATCTCAACCTCGCAAGGAAGCGCATCGATGCCATGCAGGAGATAGGAGTGGGCGCGAGCGAGCATGGGGGGAGGAGGAGGGTGTGGGCGGCGAGGGGCGGACCGACAGAGGTCTCAACGGAGGGCAGCATAACAGATACCGATCGTTGCACAAGGGCCTACCAGCACGCGGAATCCCGGCGGAACTGGTCGCCCCGGCCCTTCAGTCGCACGCTAAAGCCGTCGATACACGCCGCAAGACCGTCAAAGTCGGAACTTGGCCCGACAGACGACCTACGCACCGCACGGGGAACACCATGAGGATCTTGCTCGTCGACGACTCGAAGACCATGAGGACGATCCAGCGGTCAGTGCTCGGGCAAATCGGCCACTGGAACATCGAGGAAGCCGCAGGCAACGATGAAGCGCTCGCGAAAGCCCGGGCGACACGACCCGACCTCGTGCTGGTGGACCGCACCATGCCCGATTCCGACGGTCCGACCGTGGTCAAGGCGCTGCGGCAGAACGGATGTCGGGCGACGGTGCTTCTGATGGTGACCGAATCGGAGAAGCCGGACGTGACCGAGGCGCTGCGTTGCGGCGCGGACGGGTACATCGTGAAACCGTTCACGCCCGAGCAGATCGACCAGCGGATCTCCGAGACGCTCGCCCATCGCGCTGCGGCTTGAATGCCACACCGCTGGACAAGCGCCGCGATTTGGCACACAATGCCGACGAATGAAACGCCACAACGGAGCCGGCGCACGGCTGAGGCTTGGCGCGACCATGGGGGTCTGGCTCGCTCTCGGTTCGATTGCGCTCGCCTTTGCCGGCGACGACGATGCCGATGCGCCGAAGCCCGACCCGGCAGCGGCACCCGCTCCGCCTGCTCAGAGCACTCCCACGGCCGAACCGCCCCGAGAGGAATTGGAAGTGGTCGTCTACATGAAGGACGGCCAGCGGTTTACGGGCATTCTGGTATCGACCGACGACAAGCACCTTCGAGTGCGGATCGCCGGGATCGTGACGTCGCTGCCTCTGTCGATGGTGCAGCGGTACGAGGTGTTGCCCCCGATCCTGCAGCGCTACATGGATCTGCGCGCCGCCGTCGGAAACGACCCCGGCCAGATCCTGCAACTGGCCGAGTGGCTGCGCGAGCGTGAGCGCTACACGCTAGCGCTGGCCGAGGTGGAGCGTGCGCTTGCGATCGACCCGGACCATGAGCCCTCTCGCCGGCTTAAGTTACTGCTGGAACAGCAGATCGTGCTGCGGACCAAGGCCGCCGAACGTGAGCGAGATGGCGGCGCAGCAGAGCGGGATGAGCCGCGGTCCGGCGTGCAGGGCAGACCGATCCGGCCACGTCCCGCCGACTTTCCATTGCTCAGCCGGGATCAGATCAGCCTACTAAAGGTGTACGAACTGGACCTCGACACGCGCCCTCGGCTGGTGATCAAGCGCGAGACGATCACCCGACTGCTCGAGCAGAACTCCGGACATCCGCTCGTGCCCGTGACGCGCGAGGGGCGCGAGTCGTGGTACCGCAAGGACACATTGGAGATCATGGACCTGATGTTCCGACTGCAGGCGCGGAACCTCTACGACCAGGTCCAAGTGTTGGATCAGCCTCGCACGTTCGAAGTCTTCCGCGATCAGGTGCAACGGACGTGGCTTCTGTCGCGATGCGCAACCAACGAGTGCCACGGCGGAACCGAGGCGGGGCGGTTCATGCTCCATAACCGCCGACCGAACAGTGAACAGACCGTCTACACGAATTTCCTGATCGTCAACCGATTCAAACTCGCGGACGGACGCGGGTTGATCGACGTCGACGAACCCGCCAAGAGCCCGTTGTTGCAACTCGGACTGCCGCGAGAGGACTCGCTGTACCCGCACCCGCCGGTGATCGGTGATCGTGGTCGCAACATTTGGCGGCAGGTATTCAACGCGGTTGAGGACCGCACGTTCCAAGAGGGAGTGGAATGGGTGCGATCGCTCTTTCGCCCGCGCCCCGACTATCCGATCGCGTTCGACCTGCCCGAAGGCACACCGCGTTCGCGTCCTCGCGAGCAACTGCCGAACCATCGCGGACCCGCTTTAGGGGAGACCGATGGTGAATCGGGGAGTGAGAAGCCGGAACCGCTTCCGCGCTAGGGGCGCATGTCGGCGTGTTCGTCGCCTTCGCCGTGACGGATTTCGCCCTTCCAAACACCTATCATCGTGCACCCCCAGCGCTTAGGGCCAGATATGTTGAGCGTGACTTGATAGAGTGTGGACCCGCTACGGCTCATGCGGAGCGCGGGCGAGGCTGTCGGTAGTCCGGCGTGGGTTCAAGACGGTCGAATGAGCCCGGTCGACCCAACCCTCGGCCGGGGCGCTCTCGATCAGCTCAGCCGAGTATGGTCGATCACGTCGTGGCGCGTTTCGCCGCCGCAAGTTGAATGCGAACCGCCGGGACAGACCGCCCGTCGCGTAGAAAATGGAAATGAAAGTAGCCAGGTAGAAGGACGCCCGCCGCATGATGTACCGCCGATGCATGGTTCGATTCTCTGCAGCCGCAGCGTTGTCGGCTGCTCTTGTGAGCATGCCGGGGTGCGGCGACTCGGACGGCGTGCAGGCCGAACTCGAGCGTGCGGAGATCGTGCTGACCGCGATCTCAAACCCGGGTTCAACAGCCCGCCCACCCGATGATCGCCGGCGCGATGACCTTCAGTGGGTGATCGATCGGCTCAGCGGCAGGCCCGGCAAGGGCGTGGCGTACTCGCTGCTGCGCCCCGAGGATTTCGACCGTCGGCTCGATGACCCACAGGCACGGCCCAAGCCGGGCGCGGGTGCGCTTCCGGAGCCGCGGAGCGCTGCGGTCGATGCAAATCAGCCGGGCCAGGCGGCAGCAGCCAATATGCTCGTTTCGCGAGCACACGCCGGCCTCGGTGAGATCCAGGCAAACGCGCACGCCCGAGTTGAAGCGGCGCTGCTCAACCAACTCGCCGTGATCAGGGCGGCGCTGGGCGAGTGGAACGCCCTCAACAGCCAGGCCGCCGGCTTCGAGACGTACGACGCCGAGGCCGATGTGCGGTCGCTGCAATCGCAGATGACCGAGCGGCAGTCCGAGCTCGGTCAAGCGCAGCAGGCAAGTCGGGCGGCGGTCGACGCGATCGCAGCGCTCGAAGCAGAGGCCTCGCAACTGAGCGCTCAGGGCGAGCAGGCCCGACAGCGGGAGACGGCGGTACGGGAGCGCATGCTGAACGCTTCCGAAACTGAAAGACTGCGGCTGCTCGAAGAGGCGACCCGCCATCGTCGCGAGGCAGATGACTTTGATCGCCAGGCGGCGGTCATTCTCGCGCGCGCTGAGGCCGACCGACCGAACGCCGCAACGCTCGCAAGACGCGTCTCGCTCATCGAATCGCAGATCACGTTCCTTCGTGACGGTGTCGCCAGCGTTCGCGAGCGGGGCGACAAGAACCTCGCCGCCGCGACCAGAGCCCGCGCCGATGCCGCTCAGGTCGCTGCGCGCCTCGACACACTGATCACCGAGGCCGCCACGCTTCGCGCAAACGCCGACGCTCCCGCGGACGAGGCGGTTCGGCTCTACGGACTGGCACAATCCGCCGCGACGAAGGCCGCGAGCAAGGCAACCGACGCGGCCACCAAGGGCCAGGCCTCGGTGCTCGCCGCGGCGGCGGCTCAGGCTGCTGCGGATGTGCAGGCCTCGCGGGCGCGAGGTCTGACGCAGTACGCAACGGTGGTGAGGAGCGCTGCGGACGATCCGTTCCGCCTGCCGAACCGAGCCACCTATTCGCAGCGTGCCGGGGAGGCCGAGAAACGCAGCGCCGACGCCCAGAAACTGGCAGGCGAACTCTACAAGGCCGCCATGGACTCCTTCGGCCGTGCCGGCACAGCCGGCGCGGGCGCGCAGGGCCAGGCGCTCAAGCAGCGCCTCGATTCACTCGGCAAACAACTCAGTGTGCTCGCGGGCGAAGCGCCGGTGCCGACCAACGAACCCGCCGATCAGGCTCCGTCCGCACCGACCGCCGACTCCTCGTCATCGGACGATTCGCCCGAGATCGCCGAGGCCAGGGCCTTCATGCAGCGATTGATCGATCAGACCAAGGCGGGAAATCTCTCGGCGATGCTCGACGCGATGGCCTTCGAGGATCCGGCCGAGGCCGAACTTGTTCGGGCGATCTTCCCGCTTGTGCAGGCGGTTGCGGACTTCAACTCTTTGTGCGAATCAACCTACGGATCGGACTTGGCCGCATTGGTGCAGGCGAGCAAGGTGCCCGCGGTCCGAATGAACCCGATGCTGAGCATGATCGGGCCGATGACCGGCCAGATGGGAGCGATGGGCGCCGGGCTTGGTGACCTGCGCGATCTCACCGCCGCTGATCTGACCTTTTCACCCATGGCCGACGGGAAGATCGCGTTTCTGGGCGGAGAAGAGGGCGCCGAGCAACCGGGCCTTCTCGCGAAGATCGACGGCCAGTGGCGGTTGTGGTTCCCGCGGACGGGCATGGCCTCCGGACCTGGGGCGGGCCAGGCTCAGATGTTCCTGCCCATGTTCAAGCCCATGGCGGGTGTCTTCGGAACGGTCGGCGGCAAGGTCCGCTCCGGCGATTACGCCAATGCCGACGCCATGCTGACCGATCTGGCAGCGCGATTGACCGGCGCGATGGCTATGCCCGGAATGAACGGCGACGATGATGACCCCGATACGCCAGTCGGCGGAGGCGTGGGTGGAGGGATGGGCGGCGGCTGACCCTCCCCTTTCATGTCGTCAAGCCCGGCCCACGGTCGAGCATTGACCCCCCACGATCGTTCGGATAGGTTTGCACGCCGACCTTCTAAGCCCGTTCCTCATCCGATCAGCCTCAGGACGCCCCTTGCTGAAACAACCGAGGTTCACGCAGCCGATGCAAAGCCACAACGACTTCAACTCTCGGTCGCGGTCCTTCAGGCGACCGGTCGCGTGGTCGGGCGTCGCACGGCTTGCACTCGGGGTGGCCGTTGCGCTGGGCGTAATTGCGGGGTCCGCCGAGGCGCGGGCACAGTGCAGCATCCCCACGGCCGCCGCAACGTCCGTCCAAGTAACCCCTGCGACGCAGGACGCGATCCGCAACTGCGCCGAAGCGGCCCGCGCGGCGTTCAGCGGCGGCGATTTCGCGCAGATCAAGCGCGTCCGCGATGCGCTCCTCGCCCCGCTGCGGCAGGCTCGCGTCACCGCGCAGTTCCGATTCAGTCTGGACGAGGCGCTCGCGCCCGTTCTACGCGAAGCGGTCCGCACGGGCAACGAAGACGCGGTGCTGAACGCGCTCCGCATCGCCGGCGAATTGGCCGCGGTCAACTCGGTGGAGATTCTGGGCGGAGCGCTCAGCAACGAGCAACCCGCTGTCAGGTTCATGGCCGCCTCGGGGCTTGAGCGGGCGTTTCAGCACATCGGGTCCGATGCTCCCCCGGCTTTGTTGCCGTTGAACCTGTTGCCGGTGGTTCGTTCGCTCAGCGAGCGACTGGCCGTTGAGACAGATTCCAAAGCCGCGGAGGGGTTGGTGCTGGCCTTGGACGCGGGCGCACGCATCGGCACTCAGAACTTCGACGCGACGGCCCTGGCCTGCGTGGAGGCGCTCGCGGGCGGCGTGGGCGATCGGGTGAGCAAGGGCGTCGGTGCGGAGTTCAACCTCGTGCTGCTGCGAGCGACCGACGCGATCGCGAGCGTGGTGACCAGGGCCGGTGGCGCGGGCGGCATGCGGCTGGACGAACGGACCCGGACGCTGATCGCTCGATTCTCGGGCGATGCCCTCACGCACGCCGCCTGCAGGGTTCAGAAAGCCGGGGCCTCACTCGAGTCAGACGAACGCCAGTTGCTCGCGGACATCGTCGGGCGCGCCGAGAACACCTACCTGCTGGTCGGCAAGCAACTGGGACAGGAAGGACGAGGACAGAGTCTTCAACAGACGCTGCAGCAGGGCGGCCGAGACACCGTCTTCCTCGCGGGCGTGCTCGACATCACAGGCAGACTCTCTCGCCCACCCTTCGCGATCGATGCCGCGCGATTCAAGCACGCTTGCAAGTGATCCGCAGTGCGGCTCAAGCAAGCGTCCGCCCTCTCACCCCCTCGACCGCTCACTTCTCGAAGTCGGGGACCTCGACATCACGCTCGGCGGGCGTGCGGCCGCTCGCGCAGGAGGGGTGTTACCCTTAGGCCATGTGGAAACTCCTGGCCCCCGTGCTGCTGCTGGCCGGGGTCGTGCTGACCATCTCGCTCACCGACGTCCGCGACCCACCGGCCGACTTCACATTCATCAACCGCGGCGATGTCGCCACCCTCGATGTCCAACGGATGAGTTGGATGCAGGACATCCGAGTGGCCCGTCTGGTCTACGAAGGGCTCATCGGCAACGACATCTTCACGCACGACTACGAGCCCCGGCCAGGCGTCGCCGAGCGATGGGACATTTCGGACGACGGCCTGCGATACCGATTCCACCTCCGTCCCGATGCCAAGTGGAGCAACGGCGAGCCGGTCACTGCTCACGACTTCGTCTACTCATGGCGACGGGCGCTCCTGCCCGACACGGTGAGCGACTACGCGGCGCAGTTCCATTTGATCAAGGGCGGCGCCGCCTTCTACAACTGGCGGCAAGCCGAGATCGACGCGATCGAAGCGATGCCCGCCGGGCCGGAACGACAGGCCGCGGCCTCGACGCTCTGGAAGCGGACCGAGCAAGCCTTCATCGAGATGGTGGGCCTGCGGGCACTGCCTTCCGACGATGGTCGCGACGGCGCGATCCTCGAAGTCGAATTGGAGAGACCGACGCCGTACTTCCTCGACCTCTGTGCCTTCGCGATCTTCTTCCCGGTCTACCCGCCGCTCGTGAAGCAGTACGAGCACCCCAACCCCGAAACCGGCCGGCTTGAGATCGGCTCGGGATGGACCAAGCCGGGCGTGCTGATCAGCAACGGACCCTTCAATCTGACGCGATGGCGGTTCAAACGCGACATGCGCTTCGAGAAGAGCCCGACCTACTGGAATCGAGACGCGATCGCCATCGACACGATCGCCATGCCCAGCGTCGAGGATCCCAACGCGCAGGTCCTGGCGTTCGAGTCGGGCGCGG
This sequence comes from Phycisphaeraceae bacterium, assembly GCA_019636535.1. Taxonomy (GTDB): domain Bacteria; phylum Planctomycetota; class Phycisphaerae; order Phycisphaerales; family UBA1924; genus JAHBK01. The sequence goes on from JAHBXK010000004.1 coordinate 105,018, forward strand.
TCGACTGGGTGAGCGACGTCAGCCCGTCGTACAGACGGTACATCCTCCAGCGCAAGCGCGAGTTCTACGACGAGGTCCGCGCGGCCCGTCGCGCATGGGAAGACGGTGGCCGGCTTGGCACAGAGCCTCCCGACATCGATGCGATGATCGAGCAGGGATGGGATCCGGTCGCGATCGATTCCGCCTTGCCGACTGACCCTCGCAAGAACATCCATGCCTTCCCGGCCTTCGGCACATATTTCTACAACTTCAACTGCCAGGACAAACTCGCCGACGGACGCGACAACCCATTCAAGGACCCGCGTCTGCGGCGTGCGTTCGCGCTGGCGATCGACAAGCAGCGCATCGTCCGCGAAGTACGCGGTGTCGGTGAGAGTGTCGCCAGAACGCTCATCCCACCCGGGTCGCTGGCGGGCTACACGCCACCACAAGGACTCGATTTCGACCCGGTCGCGGCACGCGCGCTGCTCGCCGAGGCCGGCTACCCCGGCGGCCGAGGGCTGCCGACGATCGAGATCCTGTTCAACAAGGACGGTGGGCACGACCTGATCGCACAATCCATTGCCAAGGACTGGCAGGACTATCTCGGCGTCAACGTGGCGCTGCAGATGCGTGAAATCAAAGTCTTCCGCAACGACCTGAAGAACCAGAACTTCATGGTCAGCCGCGCGGGCTGGTTCGGCGACTACGGCGACCCGACGACGTTCCTCGACATCAACCGCGCCAACGACGGCAACAACGACCGCAGGTACAACAACCCCGACTTTGAAGGCCTGCTCGACCGCGCCAACGACGAGACGGATCCTGCGAAGCGCATGTCGCTCCTGCAGGAAGCCGAGCGCATTCTCGTCGAGCGCGACCTGCCCCTCGTCCCCATCTTCCAGTACGTGCAGATGTACTTCTTTAACCCGGACCAGATCACGGGCATCTCCTCGCACCCGCGCCAGGAACAGAACCTGTTCTTGATCGACCGGCTGGGTGACGGCAAGGGCGCTGACAAGGTGAAGGCCCTGCCGCCGCGCAATCCGCCGCAAGAACCCGGAGGCAACTCATGACCACCATGATCGCCCGCCGGCTGCTGCAACTGCCGATCATCCTGCTGATCATCTACACACTCACGCTCTCGCTCGCCTGGGCCGTGCCGGGCAACCCGCTCGAGAAGGGCGAGGGCCGCAGACCGCCGGAGGAAGTCGTCGAGGCGATGAGCCGTCAGTACAACCTCGACCGCTTCGATCGCTTCTTCACGTCCTATCTCTACAACGCCACCGGCGTGCGCTGGCTCTGGGAGAGCGTGCTGACCGACCGGGCAGGTCAGGCGCGCGAACGGGCGATCGAGGCGGGCCAATCGCCTCCGCCACGGTTCGTGTTCGACTTCGGGCCGAGCCTGCAGTACGAGGACTGGCGCGTCAACGAGATCGTCGCCGACGCCCTGCCCGTTTCGGTCACGCTCGGCGCGATCGCGATCCTGATCGCGCTGGTCGTGGGCGTCTTTGCCGGCGTGGTCGGCGCGGTCAGACCCAACTCGTTCGCCGATCTCGCGACACTCACCGTGGCGCTCGTGGGCATCAGCCTGCCGAGTTTCGTGATCGGCACCGTGCTGGTCGTCGTCTTCGGCGTGTGGCTGCGCCTGTTTCCGATCGGCGGCTGGGGCACTCCCGCGCAGATGGTGCTTCCCGCCGTCACCCTCAGCCTGCCCTTCGCGGCATACATCGCCCGCCTGACGCGCATGGGCATGATCGAGCACCTCAAGGCCGACTTCATCCGCACCGCGCGGGCCAAGGGGCTGCCCGAGAGCCGGGTGCTGCTCAAGCACGCGCTCAAGAACGCCTTCTTGCCCGTGCTCAGTTATCTCGGCCCCGCCGCTGCGCTCGCGATGACCGGCAGTTTCGTCGTTGAGCGCGTCTTCACGATCCCGGGCATGGGTCAGCACTTCGTGAACGCGGTCCTGAACAAGGACCTGTTCCTCATCATGGGCGTGGTGCTGATTTTCGCGACGATGCTGATCGTCTTCAACCTGCTCGTCGATGTGCTCTACCGCTGGGTCGACCCGCGGATCGACTAACTGCGGCTCAACCCCCGAGCACGTCGATGTGCGTGCAACGGTCGACGTTGAGCGTGATCAGTTCGCCGTCGTCCTTTCGGAGTTCCAGCCGGTCGAGCCAGAGCTTGCCGTCTTTGGAATGGGCAAACCACGAGCCGGTCTTCTGCTGCTCGAACCTGACCAGCGTCCCCTCAACGACCCCGGTCACCGTGCCCGACAGCCGGACAACCTGCTGAGTGACGCGAAGCCGCTGGCCGGGCCGAAGGCCACCAGTTGCCGACGCCACGGCTTGTTCACCGGAGTTCGACACTGACGAGGTAATTGACGGAGTCGTGGCGGCGGTCATGCGGAAGAAAGTGTAGGAACGCTCTCACGCGTCCTCATCGCCACACTATCGCGGATTGTTCGGCCACGCGAACGGCCTCAGAAACGCCGGCCATGACGGCGCGAGTTGGTGCCAGCGGTTGCCCTGGCCCAGAATCCACAGGTCGTTTCCGGTAAAGTCGCCCACATCGGATTCGAGGTCCGGCCTGGGTCCCTTCGGCAGCATCAACAGTTCAACCTCGCCGTTCGAATAGACCACATGACCACCCCCGAGTTTCCGCCCGCCGTGGCGGTGCGTCAGTTGGTCCCAGTTGCTGAACAAGCCGTCGGGAGTGTTGCCGTTCCACCACTTCGAGTCTTCCTCGAAGTACACGGGAACGCCGCGCATGATGACCAGATCGTTCGGATTGGGTACCGAGGGTCTCGCGGCGGTGGATACGCGCGTGCGGCACGAGCGATCCCACGCGACGGGGCGGTCGCTGTCCGTCCGCGCGCCGGATGCGCCGGTCGCCATCGTGTAATCGAAGTTGAATGATCGCTTCGTCAGGAACTCGTTGAACATTGCCCGCTGCGTCTGCAACGCTGGCGTGTTCCAGTTGGCTTCGTTGCCGGTGTTGTCCAAGTTGGCGATGTTGCGTCGCTTGTTGGTCGGGCAAGCGAAAATATTGTCGGTGTTGACAAGGTACGGCCACGCGGGACCGAGCACCGCGGGGTTCGAGCCGCTCATCGGCTGGAGCGGATTCGCCGGGGCCGAGTGCCAGAACCGGTGCGGGTTGTTGTGCCCGGACTCCCAGATCAGCCCCTTGAAGTCGTTGGCATACGCGACCAGCCCCACACCGATCTGCTTCATGTTCGACATGCAGATCACGGTGCGTGCCGACTCGCGCGCGTTCTTGATCGCCGGCAGCAGCAGGCTGACCAAGATCGCGATGATCGCGATGACGACCAGCAACTCGATGAGCGTGAAGCCTCCGGCCCTCTTCGTCTGGCGGTTCATGCGGGCGCTCCGAATGCGGACCCGACAAGTCGGCGTGGTCTCAGATCAAACTTCCACTATTGTGACCGAACTTCCTTCTGGGTGCAACCCCAGCCAGCCAACCCGGACGGAAATCCCCTCGGAACCCCCGATCGCTCAAACGGGTGGTATCGCCGTCGGACTCGGTCCCGAAGCGCACCCAAACACCGCCACATACCATCCCAGCCCTCACGACAGACGCTCACCCCCCCCCTGCCCCCCGCTAGCCCCAGCCAATCACTCCACGCGACCCCCTTCCCTGAGCCAAAGGAGCCGACTGCATGTCCTGGGTCCGAATCTGCGAGATCTTTAAGGCGGCCTCGCCCGAGGCCACAACAGGGCCCCGGCTGGGCGAGACCGTCACCATCAAGGGCTGGGTACGCACTGTCCGCGAATCCAAGGCCGACGGCGGACTCTGCTTCGTCGCCTTGAGCGACGGCACCTGCTTCGACCCGATCCAGGTCGTCTGCAAGGCCGCCGGACCGGAAGCACTGGCCAATTTCGCCGAGGTCGCGAAACTCACCACCGGCTGCTCGGTCGAGGTCGACGGCACCCTGGTCGCCAGCCAGGGCAAGGGCCAGGCCGTCGAGATCCTCGCCGTCGGATCCAAGGGCGGAGCGGTCCGCATCATCGGCCAGGTCGACAACCCCGACACCTACCCCGTCAGCAACAAGCGCCACACCTTCGAGTACCTGCGCGAGGTCGCGCACCTGCGCGTCCGCACCAACACCTTCGGCGCGGTTGCGCGCGTGCGCCACACGCTGAGCATGGCGATGCACCGCTTCTATGACCAACGCGGCTTCTTCTACGTGCACACGCCGATCATCACCGCCAGCGACTGCGAGGGCGCGGGACAGATGTTCAAGGTGAGCACGCTCGACATGCTCAAGCCGCCGCGCAACGAGCAGGGCGGCATCGACCACTCGCACGACTTCTTCGGCAAAGAAGCCCACCTGACCGTCTCGGGTCAGTTGAACGTCGAGACGTATTGCCAGGCGCTCAGCCGCGTCTACACCTTCGGCCCAACGTTCCGCGCTGAGAACAGCAACACCAGTCGGCACCTGGCCGAGTTCTGGATGATCGAGCCCGAGATCGCCTTCGCCGATCTCCGCGACGACGCCAACCTCGCCGAGGAGTTCATCAAGTTCCTGATCCAGACGCTGCTCGACGAACGCTCCGACGACATGAAGTTCTTCGACGAGCGCATCGAGAAGGGCCTGATCGACCGCCTCAAGGACGTCGTCGCCAAGCCCTTCCGCCACCTGCCGTATACCGAGGGCGTGCGGATCCTGAAAGAGGCGCAATCAAAGGGCGACGCCAAGTTCGAGTTCGGCGTCGACTGGGGCAAGGACCTGCAGAGCGAGCACGAGCGCTACCTGACCGAGAAGCACTTCAAACAGCCCGTCGTGCTGATGAACTATCCCAAGCAGATCAAGGCGTTCTACATGCGCATGAACCCGCCCGGCACCGACAACGCGCCGGGAGACACCGTGGCCGCGATGGACGTGCTCGTCCCCGGCGTCGGCGAGATCATCGGCGGCAGCCAGCGCGAGGAACGCCTCGACGTGCTCGACGCGCGTCTGGCCGAGATGGGCCTCAACAAGGCCGACTACTGGTGGTACCGCGACCTCCGCCGCTACGGCACCACACCCCACGCGGGCTTCGGCCTGGGCTTCGAGCGCATGATGATGTTCGCGACGGGGATGCAGAACGTCCGCGACGTGATCCCCTTCCCGCGTGCCCCCAAGCAGGCGGAGTTTTGACCCACCGCGGTTCGACTCAATCGCTCGGTCGTTGCTCGTCCGACTTTCTCCGTCACTTGGTGCAAGGTTCCTCCTCCTCCCGTCAAGTCTGGGCAACAACCGGCACTCCGCCGGTCGTGCCCACACACGCAGGAGAGAGACCATGCAAGGCGCAAACCCCCACCGTTCCCGCACGCACCAACGCCTCCCGAACCCGTTGCCCGGAGCCGCAACCGGCGCCGTCGCGCTGCTCGGCCTGGCGATGCTAGCCGCCCCGGCCTCCGCCGCGACTTTCAACATCGACTGGCTCGACATGTCGCCGGTCCCGTTCGGCAATCAAGTCCCAAACAACACCAGCTACTTCCTCCCCGGCGTCGGCAACGTCCTGATCACCTACAGCATCCCGTCGTTCATCAACCACCAGCGAAGCACGAACGGCTCGCTCCAGAACGGCAGCGTCACTTTCGGACCTGACACCTACTCGTGGTCCGCCCACGAAGCCTTCGGCGGCACGAACAACAACCCCAACGGCGGCGTCGGCGACTTCTGGCGGATCACCTACACCTTCCCCGGCACCGTGCCCGCCAATCGCATCTATCTCGGCGTCGCGGGCCTCGGCCGCACCGACAACGCGGGCGGCATCGAATCGACCGCCACGGTCAACCAGAACGGCACCTTTCTGGGCGACTGGATCAGCGGCAACAACTGGGGCCCCACCGACTTCATCCCCGGCGCTGGAACGTTCACCATGCGCAACAGCCTGAGCGCCCCCGGCGGGCTCAATCCGTGGTGGAACACAGAACTCGGCGTCGTGCAGATCAACGACGCCATCAGTTCGCTCACCGTCAATCTCTGGCACCTGCCGGGCGATGGTTTCATCCTGAACATCGGGCACGCCGTCCCAGCCCCCGGAGCTGCCGCCCTGCTGGGGCTCGGCACCGTGCTCGGCCTGCGTCGGCGACGGCGCTGAACCCGGTCCACACGGGTCTTCCCGCGAAGATCCAGGACTCGAAGTCCACACAACGACAAAGGCCCCGCTCGCGATGAGCGGGGCCTTGTGTTGATCGAACGATCATCGCATCGGCCATGCCGACGAAGTGATCTTCACGCTCACTTGGTCTTCTGTGCTTCGAGGTACCTCGACAGCGCCTCTTCCAACTCGCGCTTCATGTCTTCCTCGGTCGCCTTCTCCACCGCAGTGCGCTGGATGTCGACCGCCTTGTCCACGTCGCCCTTCTCGAAGTGGGCGCGGGCGAGCGTGTCGAGGATGCTCGGGTCCTGACCCTTGGTCAGTTCGTTCGAGCGGGTCGCCGCCCGCATCGCCAGGTCCAGGTCGCGGCGCTCGATCGACGGATCGGTCAGGATCCGCCAAGCCAACTCGTTCAGACTCTGCGCATCGTTGCGGTACGAGCCGTCGATCAGGCTCGCCGCGAGCGCATAGGCGGCGTCGTAGTCCTTCTTCGCGCCGAGCAGGATGTTGAGTTTGATGTCGTCGGCCCGCTTGCCGTGCGATCGGTGCATCTCGCGGTACTCGGCGAGTTTCTCCATCGCGGTGTCCCACTCGCCGGCACGCGCGGCGGCGTTCATCGCCTTCATCGCCGCATCGGCCTGCGCCTCCATCTCCTGCTGCCGGGCCGCGTCGAACCGCCCGGCCGCCACGTCCTCGATCACCGACTCGAGATACATCATCGGGTGGCCGATCCACGCGATCTTCGTGTCACGGTCGACGACGAACGCGCAAGGGATGCCGCGCCGACCCGCCGCAGTCATGTACGCATGGCTGGTCAGCGGAGTCGGACGGCCGCCCTCTTCCATTTCAACCTTGCGGTCGACGGCAACGGTGTAGTCCATCTTGTCGCCCATCTTCTCGACGAACTTCTCGACCGTCTCCAGGTCCTTGTCGCTCGACGAGATGCCGATCATCGTCACGCCGTCCTTCTTGAACCTGTGCGCCATCTCCGTCAGATGAGGAATGCTGACGATGCAAGGCCCGCACCACGTCGCCCAGAACTCGACGACGTAGATCCGACCCTTCTCAAAGCCCGTCACCGGGTCGCCCTTGACCCACGTCTCGATGTTCAACTCGGGCGCCGGATCGCCGACGCCCAGCGCGGGGGCCTTCTTCTCGGCCGCCTGCTTCTCCGCGGCCTGCTTGGCCGGCTCGTCGGCGAGCGACGCGGCGGTCGAGAACGAGGCGAACGACACGGCCGCTGCGCAAGCGAGCAGCACGGCCACCTTCGAGGAACGCTTCTGCACGGTCTTCTCCTTGGCGAAGGCTTGGGTTTGGCTGGCCTGATCGCCGGGCGGGTAGCAGGGACGAGCGAACGGTGCTCGCGTCGATCGGACATTCCGCGACGTTCGAGCCCAACGCAATCCCGACAAAGCGGCTCTTACACTTCGCCGGGCTCGCCCGCACCCTTGAACAATGCTCCGAATCCGGTCCGGGCTTCACCGAACCGGCCGAAACTCACCAACGATTCTACCTGTTTGACTCCTTTGAGTTCGCCATGCACAGCACTTCTTCGCTCAAACACCGGCCCGTCCGTTTGCACTCCGTACGGTGTGCGCTCGCTCTTATGGTCGCCCTTCCCTTGGCGCTCCGGGCCGCCCCGACCGATGACCCCGCCGCCGCAACCCTCCCCGACGCACGAAACGCCGCCAAACTCGATGAGGCGCGCTCGATCCTCGATCCGACGCTTCGAAGCATCGAATCCGCCGTTCGCACGGCGGATCCTGCCGCATATCTCGCGTGGGTCGACCTCGCCGAGTCCCACTTCGCCAAGGAGCAGCGAAACTGGGCCGCCGACCTGCTCCGCCACCGGCCCGAAGCGTTCGAGTTGCGCATCGTCGGCCTGATCGAACACGACAACGCGGCCGGCCGAGCACGCGACACCGAGATCGTGTGCGATCTTGAAATGTCTTGGTCCATCCCCGCCGCGAAGCAAGCCGATGGAGGGCACGCGGCGGGCGCAGACGCCGATTCGCGTGAACCAACCTCGCCCGTCACAACGACCGGCGGGCCCGGCCTCGGGGGGTGGTCACGAACCGTCCGCTTCCCCGCCCGATTCACACTGTCCGAGCAAACCGATGCGTCCGATCCCATCGACGAACCGCGCTGGCTCTTCGCGGGTGAAGCATGGCTGACCGTCCGCAGCGACGACGGTCGAAACACGGTCTGCTACGCCGAAGGATTTGAGGACGCGGCCAAGCGCGTGCTCGCGCTGCTCCCGACCGCACGCCGCAGAGTCGACCGTCTGTTCGGCATGAACCTGGAGCACGAGCAGGTCGTGAAACTCTACCCCGATGCGCGCTGGCTGCTCGCCTCGATCTACCTCTCGTACAAGGACCCGATCGGCGGCTGGAACGAGCCGGGCGAGTCCATCAAACTCCTCGCTCGACGGACGATGAACGAAAGGGCCACGCTGGCGCTGCTCGCCCACGAGTACGGACACGTCGCCACGTTCGAGTTCGACGAGCACGCTTCCGACGCGGCCTGGTGGGCGGTCGAGGGCATCGCCGAGGTGTGCGCCACGTTCGCGGCCAGGAGCGAACTCGACGACGATGCGGCCCTCACCGCCAACACGCGCTTCATCGGCCGAACCGCACGGTCCCGCGTGCTCGCCTGGCACCGCGGGGACAGACTGGCCGACTGGAACGACATGGCCGACTTTCGCAAGACGCCCTCCTCCCTCGGCGGGCACGTCTACAAGCAGGGCGAGCACATGGTCGGCTTCATCGGCGAGCGATTCGGCCGAGAGAAGATGATCGAATGGGTGCGAGAACTCGCGGTCGGAGCAACCGTCGACGACGCCACACGGCGAACACTCGGACTCTCGTTCGATGCGCTCGACGCCCGCTGGCGCGAGTTGATCCGCGAAGAAGCCGATTCGCAGAGAGAAGACGCCGACGCGCCGGACGAGAGCCCCGCGCCCGCCACGCCCCCCACAACCGCTCCGAACGCCGCGACAAAGCCTGAGTGAAGCCACTTCTGCCCGCACTGGTCAGTCGTGCCGAAGCGCCACGATCGGGTCTTGCCGCGCGGCGATCATGGCCGGGTAGATGCCGAAGATCAGCCCCGTCATCGCCGCCACCGCGAAGGCCAGCATCACCGACCACCCGGTAACGCGCGTCGCCAGTTCGATGCTCGTCCCGAACTGCTGCACCACGAGCGGCCACACCCGGTCCAGCCCCACGCTCGAACCCACCCCCAGCACCACACCCACCACCCCGCCCAGCAGACTCAGCACGCTCGTCTCGACCAGAAACTGCGCGGTGATGTGCCGGCGCGTGGCACCCAGCGCCCGCCGCACACCGATCTCGCGCGTCCGCTCGGTCACGCTCGCCAGCATGATGTTCATGATGCCGATGCCGCCGACCAGCAGCGAGATGCTCGCGATCACCGTCAGCACCATCTGCCACGTCAGCGCATCGCGGCGAGCGCTCTCCAGCAACTCGTACGGCACGAACACCGACACGTCCGTCAGCCCGGGGTGCCTCGCTTCGAGCACGCGCCGGGCGACCGCCGCGTACGTCAGCACGTCGTCTCTCGTCGGCGCCGCGATGTAGATCTCCGAGATCTGAACTTCGCTCGATTGGAACGCCCCGCTCGTCCGCCTCACCACCCGATCGCCGAACAGCGTCCGCGCGGTCGTGATCGGGATGTGGACGTCCATGTTCAGGTCGCGTCCCACCAGCGCGCCGCCCGCCCCGGCCGCATATCCCACCGGCGCCAGCACGCCGATGATCCGCATCGACTTCGAGTCCACGCGGATCGTGTGCTCCAGTGGATCGTCGAACGGGTAGAACGTCCTCGCCACCTCCGCACCGATCACCGCGACAAGTTCCTGACTGTCAAGATCCGCCTGCGTCAGGTAACGCCCCCTCGCGATGCGCAGGTTCGCCACCTGCGGCAGGTCGGGCGTGGTGCCCATCGTCTGGCTCGTCTGCCGCAGGTTGTCGCGCAGGATGTTCCCGCCCGCCTCCTTCAGCGGCACGATCGCCTCGGCTCCACCAAGGTTCGCCTGCAGCACCTCGAGATCGGTCCGCGTCAGGCCGTACCGGATCGACCGGCTGCGCTGCGACGCCCCGCCGGCCTCCGCACTCTCCGGCGGTCGCTGCGAACGGATGATGATGTTCTTCGCGCCCAGCCGCTCGATCCGGTCGAGCGCCTGCTGCTTCGATCCCTCACCCACCGAGACCATCAGGATCACGGCCCCCACACCGAAAATGATCCCGAGCGCGGTGAGCACCGAGCGCAGCATGTGCCGGCGAAGATTCGCCAGGCCCAACTTGATCATGTCCAGCAGAAAGATCATTGGGAACACGCTCGAATCTGCACCAACACGAACACCGGCGGCTCGGCAGCCTGGCTCGACCGATCCGCCCCGCACCCTATCCTCCGCCATGCTACCGGTCGAACCGGAGAATGGTGCGGACCAACCCCGCGAACTGGACCAATCCGGCGAATCACCAGTTCGCCGACCCAACCAGGATCGCGCAGGGCCCTCGGTGCAGGTCGAGACCGAGCGCGAGACGCCCGGCGGCTGGTCGTTCTCGATCCGCATCCGCATGCCCGGCGTTGCGCCCACGACCCACGAACTCTCGCTCAGTTGGCCCGATTACGAGTTCTGGTCCCACGGACTGATCTCCCCCTCGCGGATCGCCGAAGCGGTAGTTCGCGCCACGATCGAACTCGCCCCTGAGTTCCGCTTGCCCGAGCGCTTCGACGCCTCAACATGCCGTCGACGCGCTGGCGGAAGAGCCCTCGACGAGTGGGTTCGCGCGAACATCTGATTCCCTTAACTGAACCAAGCCTCTCCTCAGGCACTTACGCAGTGCGATCGATCTGTACCGCTCCGACAAAGCACCCGCAAGTCATCGATCGATCCTGCCGATGTTTGGAATCTGGCAGGATAGACCCGCGCCAACGCTACGATCGCGCACGTTCATTTCCGCTCGACGCACCCTGCTTCCGCTCTCGCTCACCGGTCCTCCCGTGTTCGTCGTCCAAGCCCATTCATTCGTCCAACAGGCCCGGCTCGCCATCACACTGGCCTGGGTCGCCGGCTACACCAACATCCTCGCGTTCCTGACCTGCGGCCACGCCGTCTCTCACGTCAGCGGCACCAGTTCCGAACTCGGCCGACTCGCGGTCACGCCAGGCGGCTTCGCCGTTGCGGTGTTCTCACTCTTCCTTCTCACCGCGTTTGTCACGGGCGCAGCGATCTCCGGCTTCGCAACCGAGTACGGCCGGCGCTGCGCCTGGGAATCGATCTACGTCATCCCCATGGCGATCGAAGCAGTGCTGCTCGCCGCGTTCGCCGCAGGCGTCGAGTTGCACGCTCAGGGCACGATCGAGACCGGCTTACCCCTCTACCTCATGGCCGGGCTCGCTTCGCTCGCGATGGGCGTGCAGAACGCAACCATCACACGCATCTCCAGCGGCGTCGTGCGCACAACCCACGTCACCGGCGTCCTTACCGACCTCGGCCTCGAAGCAGCGCAGATGGTGTACTGGCTCCGCGACCGCCGACGGAACATCCCACCAGGCGACGCCCGCGGCCTGCTGCGCAGCGTCCGCACGCACCCCACCGCTCGAAGACTCGCACTGCTCGCTTCCATCATCGGCTCCTTCGTCCTCGGCTCAGCGCTCGGCACGCTCGCGTACATCCACGCCCCACCGTGGTCCATGTTCCCGCCCGTGATCTTTCTCATCTGGATCATCTATCAGGACCTCGCCCACCCCATCGCCGAGATCGAGCCCTCAACGCTCGAGCAGTTCGGCGGTGGCGACCGGCCCGACGCCGAGGGCCAATCCGCCGAGCCGCTCTTCGATCGCCGACTCGCCGTCTACCACGTCCGCCGACCCGAATCTCGCAAGGGCCGCACACACCGCATGCCCAACCTGCTCGCATGGGCCGATCGCCTGCCCGAGCACGTCCGCGTCGTCATCCTCGACCTCGCCGAGGTCGACCGCATCGACGCGAACTCCGCGATCGAACTGTGCGAACTCGTCGACCGCTCCCGCAGGCAGGGCCGAGACCTCGTGATCGCCGGCATCACGCCCGAGCAGTTCGAGCAACTCCGTTCCACCGCGACCGGCTCCAATTCCTCCGCGCTCAGCCCGATGAACGCCTGCTCCGATCTTGAACTGGCCATCGCTCGCGGCCTGAACGTGCTTCGCTCACACACGTCCAGCGCGCACATCGATACCGCTCGCGCCGCGGCTCACCGGTCGTAGCACGCTCGCCGTCTACGATTCACCACCATGACCGCCCTCCCCACCAGCAAGGAACTCCTCGCCCAGGCCGTCCTCAACTCGGGCACCCTGCTCAAGCGCTACCTCGCCGGATTCGACGACTCGAATCGCTGTTTCGTCACGATCGACCTGCCCAACCACCCCGCCTGGACCCTCGGCCACCTCGCCATCACCATGATCCGCGCTGGAGAGAAACTCGGCGGACCCGCCCCGAACCCGGAGCACTTCGTCACCGCCGACGGCAAGGGCGGCGACGACCAGCGCTTCGACACCGAGGGCGTCGCCTTCGGCTCGACGCCCAGCATGGACCCGACCCACTTCCCCAACTTCGACCGCTGCGTCGAGATCTTCGACCACGCCTGCAACAGCCTCGCCGAGACCATCCGCAAGGCCGATGATTCCGCTCTGGCAAGAGACGTCAAGTGGGGAAACACCACGATCCCCGGGTGGTCGGTCGCCCTCCGCATGGCGTTCCACAACGGCACACACACCGGGCAACTCGCCGACCTGAGAAGATCGCTCCGCTTCGAGTCCATCTTCGCCTGATCGGCGAATCCACCCAGGCATGAACCTCATCGCTCTGCGAATGCTGATGCGCGACCGCGGCAAGTACGTGGCGCTCGTCGCCGGGCTGGCCTTCGCCACGCTCCTGCTCGCTCAGCAGGGGTCCATCTTCCTCGGCCTGCTCATCCGAGCGACCGGCCCGCTCCAGAACGTCGCGCAGCCCGATCTCTGGGTCACCGACCCCTTCACTCGCTACGTCCTCGAGTTCCGCCCCATGTCCGACCGCGACCTCCAGCGCGTCCGCGCTGTGCCCGGCGTCGCATGGGCCGAGCCCTTCTTCTCCTCCCGCACGCCAGTCGAACTCCCCGACGGTTCCTTCAAGACCGCCCAGTTGATCGGCATCCCGCGCTCCACGCTCATCGGCCAGCCACCAGTCATCACCCAAGGCCGAATCGAGGACCTGCGCGCACCCGACGCGGTCTTCGTCGACGAATCGAGCCGGCCCCGCCTCGCCGACGTTCAGATCGGCCAGACGCTCAAACTCAACGACCGACGCGCCATCGTCGTCGGATTCTGCCGGGTCAAACTCGGCTTCGAGTCCAACGCCGTGATCTACACCACCTACGACAACGCCATCCGCTTCACGCCCGTCGGACGCGAGAACATCCCCTTCATCCTCGTCAAGGCTCAGGACGGGCTCGATCCCAAGGAACTCGCCGCGCAAATCACCGAGCGCACAGGACTCGGCGCCTTCACACGCAAGGAAATGCGCGACCGCACCATCGACTTCATCCTCGGCGAAACCGGCATCGGCATCAACTTCGGAATCACCGTCCTGCTCGGCTTCGTCGTCGGCCTCGCCGTGGTCACCGCCATCTTCTACCAGTTCACGCTCGAAAACCTCCGCTACTTCGCCGTCCTCAAGGCCATGGGCACCCGCTCGCGAACCCTCGTCCGCATGGTCCTGCTCCAGGCCGTTGTCGTCGGCTTCATCGGTTTCGGCATCGGCATCGGCGGCGTCGGGGCGTTCTCGCTCCTGGGCAGGCAGCCCGGCGCCGAACTCACCCCCTACTTCCCCTGGCAACTCCTCCTGCTCGCGCTCGTCGCCATCCTGCTCTGCATCTTCCTCGGCTCGCTGCTGAGCCTGCGCAAAGTCATCGCGCTCGAACCCGGAATCGTCTTCAAGTGATTCGTTCGCTTCGCTGATCGTTCAATGTCACACCCGCCCGCAAATCACCCCATCCTCGCCGGGCCGCACGGCCAGTCGACCGCCGGGCCGCTCGCCGTGCGCCTCAAGGGTGTCTCCAGGACCTTCGGTGAGGGCAAGACCGCCGTGCACGCGCTCCGAGGAATCGACCTCGAAGTGCCGCAGGGCGAACTGGTCATGCTCGTCGGGCCTTCCGGCTGCGGCAAGACCACACTCGTCTCCATCATCTCCGGCGTCCTCGACTCCGACGCCGGCGTCGCCGAAGTCTTCGGCCGGGACTGGCGCACGCTCTCCAACGATGAGCGCGCCATCCGCCGCCAGGACCTCGTCGGCTTCGTCTTCCAGCAGTTCAACCTCATCCCCACGCTCACCGTCATCGAGAACGTCTCGGTCCCACTGCTCATCCGCGGCGTGAAAGAGCGCGACGCCCACGAACGCTCCGCCCTCGCGCTCGCACGCGTCGGCCTCGGCGATCGTTTCGATTCGTTCCCTTCCCAACTCTCCGGCGGCATGCAGCAGCGCGTCGCCATCGCACGCGCCGTGGTCGGCACGCCGCGCCTCATCGTCTGCGATGAGCCCACCGCCGCGCTCGACGCCAAACGCGGCCAGGACGTCATGGAGATCATCCACGAAGCCTCTCGGCTCGACGGCTCCCACAACGGCTCTCCGACCGGCTCGCCCCCCGGCCGCTGCGTCATCGTCGTCACCCACGACAGCCGCATCTTCCACTACGCCGACCGCATCGTCGAAATGGACGACGGCCGGCTCAAGGAAACCGTCTCCCGGCACATTCTCGAAGAAGCCCGCCACGTCCCGACGTACCGTGACGACGCAGACGAACAAGCCAAGTAAGCACGGGCATCACGCCAGGCCACTCACCATCCTCCGATCCTTCTGCCCTTTCCCATGTTCAAGCGTCTCTCCATCTTCGTCGCGATCATCGGCATCTTCTTCGCCATCTGGGTCGTCGCCACCAACAACCCGAAGGTCGAGGCCCCCGCACCGGCCAATCCGCCGAGCGTCAACCCCTTCGAGCGCGGCGTTGTGGCGCTCGGCCTGGTCGAGACCGCCACCCGCGATGTGCAGATCGCTGCGCCCGAACCGGGACGCGTCGTCGCCATCCACACCGAAGTGGGCCGTCCCGTCGCCAAGAACGACCCGCTCTTCACGCTCGACACCACCCAGCTCGACGCCGACATGCTCCGCGCTGTCGCCGCCCGTAACGCCACCAAGGCCGACCTCGACCGCATCAAGGCCCAGCCGCGCCCCGAGGACATCCCCCCGCTGCGCGCGGCGGTCGATCGCGCCCGAGCGCTCCACGACGACGCCGCCGATCGCCTCCGCAACCTCGAACTCGCCGCCGAGGTCAACGCCGCCAACCCCGACGAAGTCGCCCGCCAGCGCTTCGCCGTGCTCGCACTCCGGGGCTCGCTCGCCACAGCCCAGGCCGAACTCGACCGCGTGCTCGCCGGCGCGTGGGAGCCCGAGGTCCGCATCGCCGAGGCCAACCTCGCCCTCCGCGAGGCCGAGATCGAGGCCCTCACCAAGCGCATCGACCGTCTCACCGTCCGCTCGCCCATCGACGGCACCGTCCTGAAGCGCGACATCAGCGAAGGCGAGTACTTCGCCGCGGGCGCGAGCGTTGCCATGGTCCTCGGCGACCTTCAACACCTCCGCGTTCGCGCTCAGGTCGACGAGGAAGACACCCCCCTTCTTCGTCCGGGCGCCAAGGCCATCGGTCGCATCCGCGGCCCGTTCGACACGCGCCTCGAACTCACCATGCTCTGGGTCGAGCCCCTCGCGCGTCCAAAGCGCCAGATCTCCAACGCCGCCACCGAACTCATCGACACGCGCGTCGTCGACGTCATGTTCGACATCGCACCCAAGCCCGGCGTCACGCTCTACCCAGGTCAGGTGCTCGACGTCTTCATCGACGCCGGTCCAGACAACCAGCCCTGACCCCCCGGATACGTACCTGATACGAACAGACCGCCGGACGTTTCCGCACGCTTGATCAAAGCGAAACCCATCAAAAAACGGAACCCTCGACCTGCCGTGTAAGTAAACACTTACCGGTGGACACAACGAAACGGGAGCCGACCCGCTCCGAGTCCCCCGCTGCCCGTTCCCGCCCAACAGGAGTGCGGCCATGAACATCCCGAGATCCGTTTCCCGTCGCACCGGCAGAGCCCGCGTCATGCACACGGCCATCGCTGCGCTCATCGGTTCATCCGTCCTCGCGCCCGGCCTCGCCGCCGCGGCGGACAAGGGCAAGGCAAAGAACGACGAACAGCGCGCACCGATGGCCGCGCCCGCTCCCGCGCCGACCCCGCGAGCCACACAGCGCTCTCCGATTGCGCCCTCGGCACGCACACCCGCTCCGCAGCAGCGCCCATCGATCGCCACCCCCTCACCTCGAAACCCACAACCCACTGCCCCGCCGCAGACCCGCGCCCCGGAGCGCCGGGCCGCGGTCACGCCCGCACCCGCGCAACCCACTGCGCCACGCGCAGCACCCCCTCCCCCGCGCACGCCCGCGCTGCCCGTCGACTCGCGCAAGCCGACCGCAGCGCCCACAGCTCCATCTCCCACGCCCGCCCCCCGCGCACAACCGCCCGCACGCGAACAACCCCGGTCGATCGAGCGCGCCCCTCAAGCACGCCCAACGGAACCGACCCGCGCTGCACCATCCCCGCAGCCGACCGCCCGCCCAACCGCGCCCACGCGGCAGACACCGAGCATCGACACCAACGTCGCACGCAGACAAGGCCTGAACCGCAGCGCATCGCCGACGACCGATCCGCGTCCCGCCGCGCCGCAGACGCCCGCACCCCAGGCACGTCCAGCGCACGCACCCACGCCCGCCGCACCATCTCCCGCGCCACGCGCGAACCCCGGCCGCGAGCGCGACGTCGCCGCACCCACACGCAACCTCGACCGCCGCGAGCCCGCGCTCCGTCCAGCGCCCACAACCCAGCCGCAACAGCCGGGCCGGCAAGCGCCCCGTTCCGACCGCGCTGCGCCATCACGTCCATCCGCCTCCACCCCCGTCTTCACACCACCGCCGCCCACGGCTGCGCCGGCGCGCCCCTCGATCACGCCCACGCCTCCGGCTCCCGCCGCGCAACAACGCCCGAACGCACCCTCCATCGATCGCAATCGAGACCGTGACCGCGATCTCGCCCCGCGCACACGAACACCTTCGATCGATACCTCCGTCGCACCGTCCCGAAACATCAACCACGACAGCAACCGCGACCACAACCGCTCATCAAGTCATCGCTGGAGCGACGACCGACGAGGCCATGATCGTGACCAAGACCGAGGCCCCGACCGCGGACAAGGCCGCGGACGCGACTCGAACCGGGACTGGGATCACAACCACAGCCGGCGAGACGACCGCGACCGTCGCGCACACGGCTCACACTCCACCACGATCCACCACCATCATCACCACCACACCTACCAGCCGCCCCGCCGACGCTCCTCGGTTTCCATCTCCGTCGGGGGCTTCGGCGGTTGGAACGACCCGTTCTGGAACGTCGGCTTCCGTTACGGCTCTCCCGGCTGGTCCTCGTGCACAACGTTCTGGCCCGCCGGTTGGGGTCCCACTTGGGGTTGGAATGCCTGGTGCCCGCCGCGCCGAACCGTCTGGTGCAACACCGGCCCGTCGTGGTCTTTCTCCTTCTGGTTCGGCTCGGGACACTCCAGCTGGTCCACGTCTTGGGGCTGGTCTTCGTGGTGCGCCCCGGCGTGGTCCCGTCCCTGCCGGTCATCCTGCTTCGGCCCCTTCTGGCACCCGCCCACGCGCGTCTGGTGCTTCGCCGATCCGGTCCCCGTCTCTTCCGTCTCCACGGTCACCGTGCTCAACGCGTCCACGGCAGGCCTCGAACTCTTCGGCGACTCCGACCCCTTCGCAGTCTTCTACACCGACGTGCCCCCGCTCGACAGCGCCGACCGGATCGCCGATGCCCCTCCCAGCCTCGACACCGCCGCGGCGATCGACGCTGCGTCGATCCAACTCCGCAGCGCGGCCAAGAGCGACCTGCTCACCGCCGCCTCCGCGCTCTGGCGCGAGGAGTACGCCTTCGGCGTCCGAACGATCCTCGCCGCCGCCGACCGCACGCCGCGCCTGCTCGCACTGGGCCTCTCCGACATGCTCTCCGAGCGCGAGCGTCAGGACCTCCGCCTCGCCCTCCTCCGCGTCGAGAACCCGCCACGACAACTCGTCCACGAACGCGACGCGGCCTTCGCCGCCGGCATCCTCCACGCCGCGCTCAACAACCGCGAAGAGGCCGCACGCTGGCTCACCATCGCCGAGCGCCTCGGCGAAACCAGCCCCACGCTCCAGATTCTCAGAGGCGAACTGGGCGCACGCACCCAAGCCATGCCCGTCCTGCAGGCCCGGCGCTGATCTCGTGCTCGACCACGCCGCAAGCGCTCACCCGCGCATTGCGCGCGACGCCCTCAGCACGTACGGCGCCGCCGACCACGCCGTCACCAAAACCGTGATCCACACCAGCCACCGCACACCGGCGCCGATCATGGCCCATCGCTCCTGCGCGACTTCGCTCTCCGCCATCACCGGCATCGCCAGATAGATCAGCACCACCGGCACGCACACCGACTGCAACACCATCTTCGCTTTGCCGCTCGTCGTCGCCGCGAACGAGACGCCCCTGGCCTCCACCGCCGCTCGCAGCGACGTCACCAGCAGTTCGCGCGCGATGATCACCACCACCATCCACCCTTCCACGAAACTCACCGTCACTCGTGCCCGCACCGTCTCCGCGAGGTCACCCGCGTGCGGCGAGATCACGACACCCTGTGCGTCCTCCACAAAGCCGCGCGACGCCAGCAGCACGAAAGCGCCCAGCACCAGCACCTTGTCCGCGAACGGGTCCATCACCCGTCCGAACACCGACACCACCCCCCACCGCCGCGCGAAGTACCCGTCCAGCGCATCCGTCAGCGCCGCCACGACGAACAGCCCCGCCGCAAGCAGCATCACGCCATCCCACGGATTCTCAACGGCCGCAAGCCGCGCCTCGCGCCCAAGCACATAGTCGTGCGCTGACAGCATCGCAATGAACGCCGCGGCCATCACCAGCCGCAGCACCGTCAACGCGTTCGGCAGGCTCCGTCTCCACCCAGCCACCGGCGCACCTCCCCCCCCGGTTCCCCGCTCCGTTCCCCCCGCGCTCGGCCCGGCGTTGCTCGGCATCGCCGCCATCGTAATCCACACGCCCGCCTCAACCCCCAAGAAGTTCAACCCCCCACCCCACCCCGCCCGCACCCGTCTTGAAGGCTCTCCCGCCCCGAACTATCCTCCACACCCTCGCCCCCCGAACCGCCGCGGCATCTGTCCGCCCGTCGGAATCCGGCCCGGGCGTCGGGTTTCCGGAGGGTGGAAGGGGACCGACCGGTGTCGACCGGACGTCGTGGGAGCCGCTGCGCGTGGTCGAACTGGCGCTCGCGAATCTGGCCAGCCCAGCCCTGCTCTACGCCGGGTGTGCTTTGGGCGCAATCGGCATCGCCTTGGCTCTCCCCAGAAAGGGTGTCAGCCCGCAGATCGTCGGCGCACTCATCGCCGGTGCCGGTCTCGGGGCAATGCTCTTGGCGATCGGAATCGTCAATCCACGGGTTCTCCCCAACTACCACTTCTACATCTTCGGCTTCATCGCCCTCGGTGCCTCGTTGCGGGTCATCACCCACCCCCGACCCGTCTACGCCGCTCTGTACTTCATACTCACTATCCTCGCCTCCGCCGGACTCTATGTCCTTATGTCGGCGGAGTTTATGGCCTTCGCCCTCATCATCGTCTACGCCGGGGCGATCCTCATCACCTACCTCTTCGTCATCATGCTCGCCACCGAGACGCCCACGGCGGACGCCGTCGAGGCACTCAGCGAGTACGACCGCTACAGCCGCGAGCCCGTTCTCGGTTCGATCACCGGCCTTGTCCTCCTCGCCGGCCTGACCACCCTGATCGGTCGAGGAGTGGGCGAGATGCAGCCCGCGAGCATCTACACCAACGCCGACCGAATCGAGTGGCTGCCGCGGAAGGTCGAGCAGTCGCTCCGCCGTGCGGGACTCATGCTCCCCGATGAGCACATCGCCCGCGGCGAACCCGCCGCTAACGGCGCTCCCGGTCCCCTCCTGATCAGCCTTAACCCCGGCCCCGACGGCGCCATCGTCGGCTCCGTCACCGTCGCCTACGGACAGGCCGGCACCAAGGTCATCTCCTCCGACGACCCCAACTGGCCGGCCGATCTTGGCATCTCAAACCCCGAGGGCGTCGGATTCACGCTCTTGGCCGATCACCCCGGCGGCATCGAGGTCGCCGGCGTCATCCTTCTCATGGCCATGCTCGGCGCCGTCGTGCTCGCTCGCCGCAAAGTCCAACTCGACGAAGACGCGCGCCGCGACCTCATGGCCCGCCGCCAGTCCGAGCAACTCGCCCGGGGCGGCGTCAACGAGCCCTTCGCCGCCAACACCCCGCTTGCTCCCAGCACGCTCAGCGGCAACTGGGAAGGAGGCGCCGCTTGAACACCCTCTTCTGCACCCTCGCGCAGTCGGGCTGGCCCGAGCCCATGCCCACCGGCACCCTCTTCCACTACCTCGTGATCTCCGCCGCCATGTTCGTGATCGGCCTCATCGGCTTCGTGACCCGGCGGAACCTCATCATCATGTTCCTCTGCACCGAACTGATGTTCCAGGCGGCGGGCCTGTCGCTCATCGCCTTCAGCCGCTTCCATCTCAACCACACCGGCGAGACGTTCGTCATCTTCGTCCTCACCGTCGCCGCCGCCGAGGCGGCCCTCGCGCTGGCGCTGGTGGTGCTCCTCTTCCGTCGTAAGGAATCGCTCGACGCCGAGCGATGGGCCGAACTGCGCGGCTGAACCGACCGTCGATCGATCGCCCCGCTTTCCCGCGCGGGGCTTGGTGAACCGAAGGAACCCCGTGAGCGGACTGGCCGGACAACTCGCGATCATGCATGAGACGCTCGGCTCACTCGCGCTCGCCGCGGGCGATGCCGCGCACGCCCAGCCGCGCTTCGGCACCGGCGTCGGCGCCAAGTTCGACGTCCCGCGCCTCTTCGGCCTCATCCCCTTCATCCCGCTCCTGGCCTGCGCCCTCTGCGGCCTCTGCGCCGCGATGAAGGTCAAGACCAAGCTTCCGGCCGCCATCACCGTCGGCTGCCTCCTGGCCAGTTTCGGCCTCACCATCGGCCTCTACGCCCAAGTCCACGCCAACCCGGGCGACTTCGCCATCATCCACGCCTTCGAGTGGATCAACTTCCAATGGGGCCAGTCCGAGGCTCAGTCACTCACCGCCAACTTCTCCTTCTACGCCGACAGCCTCACCGCCCTGTGGATGCTCTTCGTCACCGGCCTGGCCACGCTCATCGCGCTCTACGCCAGCGAGTACATGAGCCACGACGTCGGCCAGGGCTACTGCCGCTTCTTCATGGCCTTCAGCCTCTTCGTCTTCTCCATGGCCTGCCTGGTCATGGGCGACAACCTCGCCCTGCTCTTCCTCGGCTGGGAGGGCGTCGGTCTCTGCTCCTACCTCCTCATCGGCTACTTCTACAAGAAGCCCTCCGCCGTCGCCGCCGCCAAGAAGGCCTTCGTCGTCAATCGAATCGGCGACCTCGGCCTCAGCCTCGGCGTCATGCTCGCCTTCGTCCAGTTCGGCTCGCTCGAATACGCCGAGATCTTCCGAAAGGCCGAGCCGTTCCTCGCCCTCGCCCGCGACGGCCAGTGGCAGGACATCCCCTGGACCGTCCAACTCATCCCCATCCTGCTCACCATCGGCGCCTTCGGCAAGAGCGCCCAACTCCCGCTCTACGTCTGGTTGCCCGACGCGATGGAAGGCCCCACGCCCGTCAGCGCGCTCATCCACGCCGCCACCATGGTCACCGCGGGCGTCTACCTCGTCGCCCGCATGTTCCCCCTCTTCCTCGTCAGCGAGCACGCGCTCACCATCGTCGCTTGGGGTGGCGCCCTCACCGCCCTCCTCGCCGCCACCATCGGCATGGCCCAGTTCGACATCAAGCGCATCATGGCTTACTCCACCGTGAGCCAACTGGGCTACATGTTCTGCGGCCTCGGCGTCATGGGCGTCATGGGCGGCCCGGCCCACGTCTTCACCCACGCCTTCTTCAAGGCCATGCTCTTCCTCGCCTGCGGCGCCGTCATGCACGGCTTCGCCGGGCAACTCGACCTCCGCAAACTCAGTGGCCTCGGCAAGATGCCCGGCTGGCGAATCGTCACCGTCGCCATGTTCGTCGGCTGCATCAACCTCGCCGGCGTCCCCTTCATCACCGCCGGCTTCTACTCCAAGGACACCATCCTCGGCGACGCCTTCGCCAACCCCGCGATGGTCCCCATCGGCTGGATCCTCCTCATCACCGCCGGCCTCACCGCCTACTACACCTTCCGTGTCTTCTTCCGCGTCTTCGTCGGCCCGGCCTATTACGAGCCCGGCGACGAACTCCACGCCCACGACGATCACTCGCACGATCACGCCCACGCCAACAAAGATCACGGCCACGATTCGCACGGCCACGGCCACAGCGCCTGGCAACCGCACCCGCCCGGCTGGGCCATCAACACCGTCCTCATCCTCCTCACCATCCTCTCCTTCGCCGCCATCGTCACCGTCTTCAAGGCCGACGGCTGGCTCTACCGGATGGTGACCAACTCCTCCGCCGGCGCGGGCATCGCCGCCGACCACCACCACAAGTTCTTCGGCTTCGACGCCCACGCCGCGATGAAGGTCGTCTCGGGCATCGTCGCGATCGCCGGCATCGCCGTCGCCTTCGTGCTGCACTACTCGGGCCGGACCTCCGCCGCGACCAGCAAGGCCGACTCGCTCGTCCCCATGCTCGGCCCGATCCCGCGATGGGCGCAGAACAAGTGGTACGTCGACGAGTTCTACCACTTCCTCTTCGTCCGCCCGCTCTGGCTCCTCAGCGTCGTCTTCGCCGCGATCGACAAGGTTCTCGTCGACGGTCTGGTCAACGTCTTCGGCTGGGTGCCCAAGGCCCTCGCCAAGACCGCCCGCCCGCTCCAGAACGGTGTGCTCCACGACTACGCCCTCCGCATGGCCGGCGGCGTCGCCCTCCTCCTGCTCATCATCGTGCTCATGGTCAATCGCGGCGATCGCACCTCCGCAGCCGCGTCGATCCCGCCGACCGACAACTCGATCGGCACCCTGCCCGCGGCCCCCGCGGCCGTCGACCCGATCGCCGTCTCCCTTGATCCCATCCGCGCAAAAGCGCAGGAGGCCGTCCGATGAACTGGATGCTCCTGCTCCTTCTGCTTCCGCTCGCGGGCGCTGCGCTCGTGGCCTTCATGCCCGAGAAGTCCGCCCGTCAGGTCGCCACGCTCGTCACGCTCCTCTGCTGCGTCCCTTTCCTCGCGATGGTCGGCCAGTTCGACTGGGCACGCTCAGGCGTCGATCAGTTCCAGACCACCGCCGTCTGGTTCGAGCCGCTGGGCCTTTCCTTCCGCCTCGCCGCCGACAGCATCACCATGCTCCTGGTCGGCCTCACCGTCCTGCTCGGCCCCATCTGCGTCGTCGCCAGCTACACCGCCATCTCCGAGCGTCAGAAGACGTACTACGCCTGGCTCTTGGTCCTCCAGACCGCCATGACCGGCGTCTTCCTCGCCCGCGACATGGTCCTCTTCTACGTCTTCTTCGAGTTCACCCTCGTTCCCATGTTCGTGCTCATCAGCCTCTACGGCAGCACGAACCGCAAGTACGCCGCGGTCAAGTTCTTCCTCTACACCTTCACCGGCTCAATCCTCACCCTCGCCGGCCTCGCGTACGTCGCGCTCGAAGCCGCCCGAGCCAACGGCTTCTGGTCCTTTGACTTCGAAGCCCTCAAGACCGCCGCCCGCGGCATGACCTTCGACCAGCAGAAGTGGGTCTTCATCGCCCTCATGGTCGGCTTCGCAGTCAAGGTCCCCGTCTTCCCCTTCCACACCTGGCTCCCACTCGCGCACACCGAAGCCCCAACCGCGGGCTCGGTCGTCCTCGCCGGCGTGCTGCTCAAACTCGGCACCTACGGCATCTTCCGCTTCGCGCTCCAGTTCACACCCGTCGCCGCCTACGAGTACGCACCCGCGCTCGCCGTCCTCGGCGTCGTCGGCATCATCTACGCCGGCCTGATCTGCTGGGTGCAGTCCGACATCAAGAAACTCGTCGCCTACTCCTCCGTCTCGCACCTGGGCTTCTGCGTCATCGGCCTCTTTGCCCTCAACGGCGTCGGCCTCTCCGGTTCGGTCATGTACATGATCAACCACGGCCTCAGCACCGGCGCACTCTTCCTCCTGATCGGCATGATCTACGAGCGATACCACACCCGCGAGTTCAAGAAGCTCGGCGGCCTCGCCTCGCAGATGCCCGTCTGGTCCACCTTCATGGTCTTCTTCGCCATGGCCAGCGTCGGCCTCCCCGGCCTCAACGGTTTCATCAGCGAGTTCATGTGTCTCCTGGGCACCTTCCAGGCCGGCGGGACCACCTGGACCGAGTTCGGCATGATCCCCGGCCGCTTCGGCGATGCATCGCTCCTCCCCGGCGCCACCTTCGGCAACCTCGGCCCCTGGTTCGCCGCCTTCGCCGCCGTGGGCATGGTCGTCACCGCCATCTACATCCTCTACATGGTCGGCAAGATCGTCTGGGGCGAGTTCAAAGCCCCCGGCCACAGCGCTCACGCCCACAACCACGCCAAGGGCCACGGCCACGACAACCACCACGGCGCGGCCCACGCGGATCACGCACACGGCCCGCTCCCGCGTGATCTCTCGGGCCGCGAGATCGCCGTGCTCGTCCCCCTCGCCGTCGCCTGCCTCTGGCTCGGCCTCTACCCCTCGCCCGTCCTCCGCACGCTCGAAGAACCCGTCGCCATGGTCGTCACGCAGGTCCGCGCCGACGTCCTCCGCAACGCGCAGGCCGCCCTGCCCGCCGACCCGCAGACGGCCGACGCACACACGCCCGCGCTCCTCCAGCAGGCCGCGACCATCACGGAGCCCGGCCGCCGATGAACAACGTCATCGCCCAACTCTGGCCCGAGATCGCCCTCTTCGTCACGACCTGCCTCGTGATGGTCGTCGGCCTCAGCAAGGACCGCGGCACGCGGAAACTCTGCGCCCCCATCTCCGCCATCGGCATCATCGTCGCCGGCTACCTCGCCGCCACCACCTCCGTGGACACGGCCACCACGCTCCCGTTCATGGCCAAGTACGGCAAGGTCCTCGCCGCGGGCGTCGGCCTCCTGCTCCTCATGCTCATGGCCGGCACCGCCGACCGCCAACTCGAGGACGCCGTCGATCGCGGCGAGAAGTTCGAGCCACTCCGCAGCACCCGCGCCGAGTTCTACGCCTTCTTCCTCTTCAGCCTCATGGGCCTCATGCTCTGCGCTGGCGCGAGCGACCTCATCTTCCTCTTCCTCGCGCTCGAACTCACCAGCCTCCCCACCTACGTCATGGTCGCCCTCTCCACGCGGCGCGATCGCTCCATGGAAGCGGGCGTCAAGTACTTCTTCCTCGGCGCCATGGGCGCCGCCATGTTCCTCTTCGGCTTCGCCCTCATCTACGGCGCCACCGGCTCCACAGCCCTCGCCGACGTCGCCTACACGATCCAGAACCGCGCGGCGGGCACCGGCTCCATCGGCCCGCTCGCCCTCACCGGCTTGGTCCTCTCCCTCCTCGGCGTCATGTTCAAGATCGCCGCCGTGCCCATGCACTTCTACACGGCCGACGTTTACCAGGGCGCCGCCTCCAGCGTCACCGCATTCCTCGCCTTTGTCCCCAAGTGCGCCGGCTTCTTCGCCATCATGCTCCTGGTCGGCTGCGCGGGCTGGGCCTTCGGGCCGGACGGCTACGGCTCGGGCACCGCGCTCCCGCCCGAACTGCGCATCCTCCTCTGGACCATCGCCGTCCTCACCATGACCGTCGGAAACGTCCTGGCCCTTCTCCAGACCAGCGTCAAGCGCATCCTCGCCTACTCCTCCATCGCGCACAGCGGCTACATGCTCGTCGGCGTCATCGCAGGCCCCGGACCCGCCGAGTCCACCCTCGCCTCCAACGGCCTCGCCGCCGTGCTGTTCTACCTCCTCACCTACGGCGTCATGAGCGTCGGAACCTTCAGCGTCGTCGCCGCGCTCGAACGCCGACGCCGCGCCACGGCCGCCGACGCCGCCATCGACGAGGTCGATCACATCGACGAACTCCGAGGCCTCTGGAAGCGCCAGCCCCACCTCGCCGCCGTCATGGTCATCTGCGCCCTGGGCCTCCTCGGCCTGCCGCCCCTCCTGGGCTTCCTCGGCAAACTCCCCCTCTTCACCAGCGCACTCGGCGCGGGCGAGATCGTCCTGGTCGTCATCCTCGGCCTCAACTCCGCCATCGCCGCCGCCTACTACCTCCGCCTCGTCTCCGTCCCCTTCCTCGAGTCCGGTGAGCCTTCAACCCCCGACGCCGTCGTCCCCACGCCCTTCCCCAGCCGCGCCCTCGCCGGCGTCGTCGCCGCCGTGCTCGTCGTTGTCGCCGGTCTCGCGGGCGGCACACTCGGCTCCCACGCCGAACGCGCCGGCACCTTCCGCTTCCCTACCAAGACCATGGAAGCGACCCGCCACGCCTCGCAACCGACATCCACCGTCTCGGTACCCCCCGACGCAGCCGAGCGCGGACCCAACGCCCGATGAACCATCATCACGGCGTTGCATGGGCGCAACAATCGCCCGCACGTCTTCCGGATTGACCGCCCGCAGAACGTCAATCCGCGTGAAGGTGCCCACACGCCGCACCACCCATCGCCAACCCACATCCATCTCAGAAAGCCACTTCACCCGCCGCTGCGCGTGCGCACGCCACGCGGGTCCGGAAAACACACATGATCAAGCGAATCTTTGGTTCACGTTCCGCCCGCACATCCCCCCGCACCCGCGCGTCCGCACGTCACGAGCACTTCTCGGTTGAGGCCCTTGAGGCCCGCCAGTTGTTCAACGCCGACCTCGCCGTCCGCTTCGACACCGCCAATTTCCAAGTCCCCGCCCAGGTCGTCCCGGGCGACTCCTTCAACGCCGGCATCCTCGTCAAGAACTTCGGACCGCTCGCCGCCAACGGCCTGGTCACCATCGAGTTCTACGCCTCCACCAACAGCACCTTCGACACCTCCGACGTGCTCATGGCGCGCTACGCCAACGAGCCCATCTTCCTCTCCGCCAACGGCATCAACAGCGAGGGTGACTTCGCCGATCTCGTCCGCGTCCCCGCGGGCCTCGAACCGGGCCAGTACTTCATCCTCGTCCGGATCCTCCCCAACTCGCAGGTCAACGACACCAACCAGTCCAACAACATCGCCATCACCGACACCGCGATGAACGTCACATGGCGATTCGGCGACTTCGCCGGACGCAACGACGTCCGCCTCACACTCACCGACGGCGACAAGAGGGTCGACTTCATCTGGGCCGGCGCAGGCTTCGGCACCGTCACCAAGAACCAGGACGGTTCCTTCGACATCGTCACCAGCGGCACAACCGCAGACACCGACATCTCCGTCGACGTCCGAAACGGCAACCGCCTCACGACCATCCGCAACGTCACCGTCAACGGCTCTCTCGACGAGCTCTGGCTCGCCCGCGCCACCTTCACCGGCACCATCCACGTCAACGGCACCGTGCGACGGATCGACACCGCCAACGTCGTCGGCTCCCTCTCCTCCGCCGCCGGCTCCGGCGCGCTCATCCGCATCGACGGCCAGACCATCGAAACAACCTTCTCCTTCGGCCAGGTCTCCAACCTCTCCATCCAGACCGCCTCCGGCATCACCGCTCTCTCCACCAGCGGCAAGTGGTCCGACAACGACGCAAACCCCGACCTCATCTCCGCCCCCTTCCTCCGCTCGCTCAACATCGCGGGCAACTTCGCCGCCGGCATCCGCCTCACCGCCTCCAGCGCCACCGGCGGCGCTCCCACGCTCGGCGACGTCCAGATCAACGGCCAGGCCGGCACCAACGCTTGGGTCATCGCCGGCGGAGCCGCCGAGATCGCCGTCGCCTCGACCGCCCTCACGTTCTCCGCCTCCTTCGCCGGAACCGTCAACACCTTCCGCACCACTTCGCTCGACCTCCGCGGCACCCTCGCCGCGGCAAAGTTCAACTCGATCCAGGTCGCCCGCACCATCAGCAAGGCCACCATCCTCGCCGGCGCCAACCTCGGTGCCGACGGCCGACTCGGCGGAGCCGACGCCAACGCCGACGCCTTCACCTTCGGTCAGATCCTCGGCCTCCACGTCGCTTCAAAGGTCGTCAACAGCCTCATCGCCGCCGGCCTCGACCCGGTCGACGGCGTCCTCAACAACGGCAACGACAAGATCAAGGGCGGCAACGGCAGCAAGTTCGGGCCCATCGTCATCGGCGGTCCCACCTCCGCCAACGCTCGCTTCTTCGCCGGCAAGTTCGTCAACGGCGTCATGATCAACAACCGCTCCATCATCCCCCAGAACGACCGCCGATTCGTCCTCAACGAGAGCGCTGCGCCCACGGCCAACCTCGTCTCCCTCGTCCCGGGCTTCGCGCCCACCCAACTCCAGATCCGCTACCGCGACAACCTCATCCTCAACTACGCCACCTTCGGCATCGACGACGTCAAGATCGTCGGCCCTGGCGGCATCGAGATCGCCATGTCCTCCTTCGTTGCGCCCAACCCCATCAACGGCAAACTCAAGACCATTACCTACGCCTTCGCAGCGCCAGGCGGCGGTAACTGGACCCCAGCCCACAACGGCACTTACCAGGTCGTGATGAACACCAACGCCGTCCTCGACATGAACGGCAACGCCGTCGCACCCGGCATTCTCGGCGAGTTCACCATCACGCTCTGATCAAGGTGGCAACTGCGGCATCGCCGCCCGATCGGTCCAGCCCCGCCGGTTATCTCTTCACTCTGCCGCGTTGCCGCGCCGTCGCTCTGCCGCTTCCCACCTCATCCCCCCCGGCCGAAGCCACGCCAGCCCCGCTGCGCCCATCACCAGCAGCGTCAGCAATTCCGTAGCGCTGATCAACGTCACCACCACCATGAACGGCTTGAAGTCGATCTCTGGAAAGATCAGACTCAACATCCCCGCCGTTCCCGCCTCACGAAACCCCACCTGCCCCGCCGGCCACAGCATCCCGATCAGAAAGAACGCCGACCCCGCCAGCACCGCCTGATCCACGGGCAGCGCCAGCCCAAGGATCGACGCCGCCAGCACAAACCGCGCTGTGTGCACGCCGATGTCCGCCAGCCGCAGCCCCGCCGAGCCGAACACGATCCCGCCGTGCGACAGCATCCGCACGCCCTCGTGCCCCCGCGCAATCAGCCCGCTCAACACCCGCCTCACCACGCCCGGCCACGGCAGCCGCAGCACCCACCCCGTCAGCCCGTTCCACCGCGACTCCACGCCGAACCACCCCGCCGCCACCACCACCGCCCCCATGCTCGCCGCCACGCCCACCAGCGCTGCCGCCGCCCACATCGCGTCCGCACGCTGACGCCACCACCCCGCCAGCAGCACCGGCGCATACGTCATCACCACCAGCAGCCCGAAGCATGCGAACCACGCACCGATCGTCAGGATCGCCATCCGATCGCGCGCGGTGTGCACAAACACCCGAAAGATCACGCTCAACTTGAACGGCAGCGGCGCCAGCATGCACGCCACCGCGTTCGTCGCCTGCAAGTCGACAAACCTCAACCGCTTCACCGGCCGAACCACCAGCCAGAAGCACCCGCCGTTCAACAGCACCGTTGCCGCGCACAACCCCGCCAGCAACAGCGCCTGCCCCGTTGAGGCGTCCCGCAACCGGTCCAGCATCTCCCGGTTCTCGGGCGCCAGCACGATCTTCACCGCCCACACCAACAGCGCCACGCCCACCGCAAACCCAACCACCTGCAACCCGGACCGAAGCGCTCTGCGATGACGCTGTCGCGCCAACTCCTCCATCGCGCGACCACCCGGCGCGCTGTTCGCAGCCGCCACACCCTCCCCTCGTTCTTCAGACCTCGAACGTTGCTCGCTCACCGCCGCACCCCCTCTCCCGCCTGCGCTGCGCCCCCGCCCTCCAGCCAATACAGCGCCCGCACCGGCGGCACGCCCAACGACACGTCCGGCCATGTGCGCAGCAACCGCACGCCATGCCGCCCGCCATCATCCGCCAGCCACGCGCCAACACGCTCCATCGTCACCGCCCGGTCAAAGTACCCGCTCCGCGTGATCAATCGGTCCAACTCCGCGAAGTTCACGATCACGAACTCCACCCCCATCCCGCGCAAGTGCGCGGTCCACGCCGCCGGCTCATCCGGCTGCGCCCTGATCGCATCCCCCAGCGGCGAGCGATCCCACGCCGTGTGATACACCACCCCCGCCTCCGCTCCCCCGGTGGCGCCGAAGAAGTACAACGGCGCACCATCCCCCAGCAGATACACGCGCCCAAACTCGCGCGAACCACCCGCCCCCACCACGCCCCCCTCACCCGGAAACGCCGACGTCCCCAGCATCGCCGGATGCAACGTCAGGTTCACCAGCGCCTCCGCGGCAGCGCTCTGCGCCACGATCCGCCGGCGTTCCCCCTCCGGCGCATCCGCCAGCAGCACCTCCATCCCCGCCCCGGTCGTGGCCCCGCTCCCCGCGATCAACATCAGGTTCGGCTGGTTCCGTCGCTGCCCCGCAAAGTGAACCGCCGACCACACCCCCAGCATCGCAACCGCCGCCCCCAGCCCCAACACCACCGCCCGCCGAGCGCCCCCCCCGCGCGGACCACCACCGCCGCCGCGCGCTCGCTCGCGCGCAAACAGCGCACGCCACAAACTCCACCCGCCCACCCCCACCCCCATCGACGCACTCACCGCCAGCGGCAGAAAGAACCGCGATTGCAGGTGCGTCAACGCCAGCCACGCGGCGATCATCGCAACCGAGCCGACCAACAGCACCAGCGCAAATGCCCGCGCCCGCGCATCCGTCCCCCCTCCTCCTCCGCCGCGGCCGCGCGCCAGCAGCACCGTCACCACCACCCCGATCAACCCCGCGATCGGCACGCCCCCCTGCGCCCACTGCTCATGCCCCAGCCCGCGCGCACCCGACACCAGCAACCCCAGTCGATCCACCCAACCCACGTCCGACCCGTGCGAAGCCGCGTACGTCGCCAACTGCTCCGCCGACCAATGCCCGCCGCCGAACACACCGGCCCCGAACGGAAACACCGGGTTCCCGCTCGCCAGCCAGTTCCGCACCAGCCACGGCAGCATCAGCAGCACGCCCAGCGCTGCGCCCGCACCGATCGCCCCCGCCCATCGCTTCCGCGGCACGAACGCCAGCAGCATCAGCCCCACCGTCGGCGCAACCATGAACAACGCCGTCGGCTTCGCGCTGCACGCCACACCCACCAGCCCCCCCACCAGCGCCCCGCGTGCGACCGCTCCACCCCCCGGCCGCACGCACACCAGCACCGCCCCAGCAAACAGCAGATTCACCGCCATCTCGTTGTACGCCAAACTCCCGCTCACCAGCACCCACGGCACGCTCAGGTGCAACGCCCCCGCCACCACACCCATCGCGCGTGCGACCCGCGCTCGCTCCGCTTCATCATCCCCGCTCAGCGCACCCCCACCCTCCGGCGCTCCACGCATCACCACATACACCACCCGCCCCACCACCACGCTCGCCAGCACACCCAGCAGGCCGTGCAACAACTGGCAAGCGATCAGCCACGCACCCTCTCCACCCACCAGCCGCTCCGCCACCGTCACCCCAACACCCGTCCCCATCGACGGCCACGCCGGCATCATCGCGCCCAAGTGCAAGTACGCCGCTTCCACATACGACGGCAGAAACGAGTACACGTTGTGCTCCACCGGCCACAACCTGCCCACTCCTTCCGGCGCACCCGTCGCCCACTCCTTGGGCAACTGCAAGTGGTAACTCATCACGTCGTACGCGCCGTACTCCGAGTCCCACAGCCACCCCGGCGGCGAGCACACCGCCACCAGCACCACCCCCAGCGCCGGCCCACCCACAAACAACCCCCCCGGCAACACCGGCCACCCTTCCGGCCGCAGCGGCCCACGCACCAACTGATCCCCCAGCAACACCAGCCCCACCGCCACCGGCGCCCACGCCCACACCAACGCCCCGCGACCATCGCCGCTCAACAACCCCGCCATCCCCATCAGGTGCGACACCAGCAGCATCGCCCCGACGCCCGCGGGAATCTGCATCCACACGCTCGCACCACCTCCCAAACGAAGAGGTCTGGCGAGTGGACCGGCT
This sequence comes from Phycisphaeraceae bacterium, assembly GCA_019636535.1. GTDB lineage: Bacteria > Planctomycetota > Phycisphaerae > Phycisphaerales > UBA1924 > JAHBK01. Next base: position 137,427 of record JAHBXK010000004.1, read on the forward strand.
CGACTCCCCCTCCCAGAGGGCGTGGGTTGCGAAGGGGGGGTGGGTTGTCCAAACTCGTCGACGTTGCCCCTCCTCCCTTCGTGCCTTCGTGCCTCCGTCCCTCCGTCCCTTGCCAACCCCACCACCACCCTCCCCAATCCAACCGCCCCCAGCACCCACGCCACCGGATACACCACGCACTGCAACAGCGCGTTGAAAGCCCCCAGCACACCGATCGCGCTCCCACCGCGCTGCGATGACAACCCCTCCGGCAACCCGATCGACGACAGCACCACCAGCGTCGCGAAAGCGCACACCATCAGCCCACCCGGCCCGGCCCAACGCTGCGCTCGGCTCGCTTCCCACGCCTGCATAGCACGCAGGATACGAGATGCCGCGAACGATGGCCGACCGCCCTCAACCAACCGAACGACATCGCGCCCCTTCCGCCACTTCCTTCCCTTCGTCCCCCCTCCGTGGCTCCGTGCCTCCGTGCCTTCGTGCCTGCCTTCCCCCGTACCATCCCTCCGATGGCCCTCCTCCCGCCAACACCCTCACCCGCCGTCGCTCAACCCGACGACGAGACGTTCGAGATCATCGAGCCGCTCTGCGCCGTCTTCCGCCGCAGGCTCAAGCAGGAGGGCCTGAAGTACACCCCCGAGCGGGCCCACATCCTCGACGCCATCATCCGCCGCGACGACGTCTTCCAGGCCGACCAACTCCTCGCCGCCATGCGCGCGGAGGGCTTCCGCGTCTCCAAGGCCACCATCTACCGAACCATCAAACTCCTCGCCGACTCGGGCATCATCCAGCAGGTCCTCTTCGACGCCGAGCACGCCCACTACCAGCTCGCCTACGGAACCAAGACCACCGGCCTGCTCGTCCGCGTCGACACCAAAGAAATCACCACCATCGACCTCCCCGAAGTCGCCGAACTCCGCGACCGAATCTGCGCCCAGCACGGGCTGAAACCCGAGGGGCACAGGTTGGTGATCTACGCGCGGGGGTAAGAAGTGCCCACGTCTGTTATAGCAACGCAGACTCGTCAACAATCGGGTGGCAAGGGTTACCCGGATTGCCGACTATGCGCTGGGCGATACCACTCATATTGCGATTTGGTACTAGCAAAACCTGTCCGCCTTGCTTTGTATGAGACGCAAACTCATACTTGACTAGCAATACGATCACGTCATCAACCAGCTCCCTCGCCCCTACATCCATTCCTCGATAGAAGGCACCAACCTTTCTGGCCGACCCTCGCTGAACAAAGAGCTTTCTGAGTGCCGTGATAAGCACTCTTTGCCCAAGCGGGATCTTCAGCTCAAGAATACTAGCGTTTGTGCCGGCATCATCAGTCCAAGACGTGATCTCAACATCAGGTCCGAAGACACCGGAGGATACCTGTGATCTGACAATGTCACCTTCCACCTTGCCTATCAAGCATGCATTAATAAATTTCGGAAGTCGCGAACAAACATCCGCCGAAGAAATTCTCAGAATTGGTACAATGCAAGTATCGAATGTGATATTAGACATACTGCCAGACACATCGTCAAGTGAGATTGGCGGTGCCTCGCATCGCTGGATCAGCAATCCATCATCGTCACTATCAAGCCCAGCACGACTGGCTGCAATGACGATCTCAGACGCCAAGCTGTCAGCAGAATGCTCGCGTATTGCGGTGTGTGCCGCAGCGTATACTTGCTTGGCTGTGAATGCGTTCGCAACTATCGAGTTGGCAAGTACCTCGATGCCAAGCTCCCCTAGCGAACGATTCCACGTCAGGTAGTCCAGAGCATCTCCGTGCCCGTTCTGTTTAATATACTCTCGAACATCTCCAGCTCGTGCAACATCTGCAACATCTGTGTCAACAAACTGCCGTGCATCCGCCTGACCTGCGGCCCGACTCAGGCAAAACAAGCGAAGGAGTAGTTGCTCTCCGTTGTCCGCTGGTGGATAGCCGCAGACGTCCTCGTAAGCTCGCCGCAATTGATCCAAGGTCAAAGGTCCTAGGCCATCAGTAGAGCGGCGTGCAAATGTAGCCAATCGCTCAACGAGACTTCTTACAGTACCACCGTCCAATCCTGGATCAATTTGCGCTTCGCGTTCGCAAACTAGGTCAAGAAGAGTAGACCATCCTTCCGCTGGCAGACTTGTCCCGAGCTGTGGAAGTACGTCAAGCAGTCGTCGTGCGGCCAAGTATCCGACTAGCAAAGGTCGGCGCGGCATCCAGGTAGGTACGGAGCTCGAAGCACCTAGGTGCGATAGATACTGCTTAAGTTGATCGATAGAGAACTCTGTGAGTGTAAGTTTTTCAAAATTCTTAGTTACCCCAAATGCCTGCCACATCTCTGTGTCGGTATCAAAGAATCCGTCGCGGCCAGCAACAATAATAGACGTGCTTGGTGGACTTTCCTCTATGAATCTGCGTATTAATACGCAAGCGCGAAATCGAAACTGGCTCGGTTTGGTAGCCTTCCCACCCCAGGCATCTGGTGAAATCTCATCAAAACCGTCTAGCAAGAGAGTTGTAAAACCACCTCTCCAGGCTCTGATCAACCCGGCGGAATCAGTTAGTCCCACGCGACGAGCATGTCTTATCAAGGCCTCGCTCGGATCATCTTGCGTGTGATGATCACGGAGATTCAAGACAACGGGAAAAGTGGGTAATTTGTCTGATACATAGCGATCGGCTAGCCGTAGAAACATGTCTCGCAATAGCATGCTTTTCCCCATGCCATAATCGCCAAGAATCACGGCGCGAACACCGTAGCTTTTGTCAATGTCGGTATCGCGCAGTACGGCTGCGATCTTGGAGATCAGGGCCGAAGCAGATTCGCTTGTTTGTTGGCTTGGCGAGTAGAGTTGACTTTCTACGTAAGGAGTGCGGGGAGCAGCGTTGCCAGTTTCTGGATCATGTACGCTGCCAAAGCGATAGGATCGTCGTGCGGCTATATATGCAGTGCCGTCTGCAAGTTGTGCCGTAAACAGACGAAAGGATAGTATGGTAATATTGATGCCATTGCGCTTTGAGCATACATCGATCACGGCCGCTCGTTGCTCGGGTGAAGGTTCGTCTTTGGTAACCAGCCACCCCGTGTACTGGCGAGATGGATCCTGCTTTCGTGCCTCAGTGATGGCATTGGCCAAGTGCTTTGCATCGTCGCGCGCCTTGGCGGCTTGACGACTCGTGGTCGCCTCAAGGAAGTAGGTTTGCAAGCTCGACCTAAAAACGCCATCGGTTTCGCAACCAAGTACGTTCTCGCGACCGCCTGCTGCGTCTGACCACAATAGCCGAGCTAAGTCTCTCACTCGGCGTTCAAAGGAAGCTTCCTCGTCGTTTCGCGATGTCATTGTGTCAATCCACTCGATGGCCAAGGATATGGCCTGTGTCAGTCGTGATCCGCAGGCAGTCCCGAAGTTAACGCGGGATTCTGGATGATACAACTAAGAGGGTGCTCGGGCTTGTAGAACGCGCGCGGGAAGGGGTGCTTCAAGCGTCGTTGCACGAAACTGAGGTGTGTGGTGCCGTAAACCGTGCCGAACGCAGTGGTTGGGCTGCACGGACCAGTAGTCAGGGGGCTCACACCCTGAAAATCGACCCCAACTTCTTCCCCAGCAAAATCGATGCGCCCACCAGCGTCACCGTCAACATCGCCATCCCCCACACGCCCATCGCGCTCGCCACGTGCGGCCCATCCCCCATCCGGTTCAGGAAACTAAAGATCGCCTTCGTCACGGGGTAGTCGCTCGGCACCTGCGCCAGAATCAGCGAGTCGCTCACCTCCAGCATCGAGAAACTGAAGGCGAGCAACGCCCCCGCGATCAGGTTCGCCGCGATCAAGGGCAGGATCACCCGCCGCACCGCCGTCACCCGCGACGCCCCGAGGTTCATCGCCGCCTCTTCCAGTTCGCCCGACGTCTGCTCCAGCCCCGCCACCGTCGCACGCACGATGTACGGCAACCGCCGCACCGCGTACGCCGCCACCAGCAGCGGGATCGGGTTCGGGTTCGCGCCGAACACGCTGATGAACTCCAGCGGGTTCCCCTTCCCGAACGGCCACTTCAAACTCATCGCCACGTACCCGAACGCCATCACCAGCCCCGGCACCGCCAACGGCAGCATGCACAGCGCATCGAGGATCGACCGTCCGCGGATCTTCGTCCGCACGATCAGGTAGCCGACCAGGATCCCGAACAAGAGGTTCAGCACCACCGCCGACACCGACAACTTCAGCGAGTTCTTCACGCTCCCCACCGCGTCCGGGTGCGACAGCGCGATCTCGAAGTGCGACAGCGTGAAGGCCTCGGGCAGAATCGTCCCGTACCACCGCCCCGGCGCCGTCAGCGCCGTCAGCACCACGCCCAGGTGCGGCAACAGCGCCACCCCGATCACCCCCGCAAAGGCGCACGTCGCCAGCCAGCCGCGCCATCCCTCCAGCCGCTTCTCGCCGCCGGCACGCGACGCCTTGGCGTACATCGCGTACGCCCGCCCGCCGAAGACCGACCGCCCGAGCACGTAGATCAACACCGCCGTGAACAGCATCACCACCGTCAGCGCGTACGGCGTGGCGCTCGACTCGACCTCCTTCAACCCGTTGAAGATCTGCACCGGCGTCACGTACGTGAAGTCAAAGACCAGCGGCGTCCCCAGTTCCGTGAACGACCAGATGAACACGATCGTCCCGCCGGCGAACAGCCCCGGCCGGATCAACGGCAGCGTGATCGTGAAAAACCGCCGCACCGGCCCCGCCCCAAGGTTCTCCGCCGCCTCTTCCAGCGCCGGGTCCAGGTTCGCAAGCGCGGCCGTCGCGTTCAAGTAGATGATCGGGTACAGCGCCAGCGCCTGCATCGCCACCACGCCGTAGAACTTCGCCTTCCCCAGAAAGTCGTACCTGAACCCGAACAGGCTGTCCAGGATCACGTTCACCGACCCCTCGCGTCCAAGCAGCGCCGACATCCCGATCGCCCCGACGAACGGCGGCAGGATCAGCGGCACCAAAATCAGCGCCCCCAGCGCCGTCTTCAGCGGGAACGTGTACTTCGCCGCGCAGAACGCCAGCGGCAACGCCAGCAGAATCGCCAGGCTCGTCGTCGTCGTCGCCACCAGCAGCGAGTTCGTCAGCCCCCGCAGCGTCGACGGATCCTCGAACACCAGCCGCAGGTTCAAGAGCGTAAACGTCCGATCCACCGGCGACACAAACGCCCCAGACACCGTCAGGATGATCGGGTACAGCAGCAGCACGCCCAGCAGCCCGAGCAGCATCACCAGCAGCGCATACGACCCCGTCTGCCGGGGCAGCCACGGCCCCCGACGCACGCGGCGATCCGCTCGCCCCGACGGCACGGGTGGCTCGGTCTTCAGGTTCTCCGCGGCAATCCGGGCCATGGGCCCGCAGTGTATGGGAATCGGCCCGCCCGCCCACGCGCCCCGGCCAACATCCTCACATCCTCTTTACACCCCGCCCCAGCCCCGGCCCCTCCAACTCAGTGATGCCCCCCGCCGTGGTCGTCCTTCTTCGCCGCCGACTTGCCGCCCTTGGCCTTGTCCGCGCTGCTCCCCTTCCCACCCTTGGCCTTCGCGCCCCCCTTCTTCGCAGACCCGCCGTTACCGTGCCCGTGATCGTCCTTCTTGCCCGAGTCCTTCGCCGCGGGCTTGGGCGCGTGCACCACCGGCGCCGGATCGCCCGGCCGCAGCAGCATCACCGGCTCTTGCGTCGGCGGCAGCCCACCCTGCCCCACACCCATCAAGATGAACACCCACGCCACCAGCGCGTGAAACAGCGTCGCCATCGCCACGAACCCGATCGTCTGCCGAGTCCGCGCTGAGCACCCGCCCATCACGCGCTCGATCGGCCGCACCGTCACCGCCAGCACCGGCCGCGCAGCCACCGACCCGACCTTCGCCAACGCACCCAGCGCTGCCCTGCCGCGAGCCCCCGATGCGCCACCATCCACCGCCACCGCAGCACCCGCCGCGACCGCCGATCCCCCAGCGCTCGCCGCAGCGCGCTTCGCCCGCTCGCCGCTCACACTCGCCCTCTGCTTCTTCTCAGCCACCTTCGCCACAGGCTGCGCAACCGCATCCTCCGGCGTCGAAAAGTCTGAGTCATCCATCGCCGCCGTCGAAGCCTCCGCCGCCTGCGCACCGGCCTCCTCCCCCACCGTTTCTTCCGACGCGGGCGAAGATTCCGCCTCCGCCACGATCTGCTCGGCCTTCTCCGCGAGCCGGGTGTCCAACCGCTCGATCGGTGTCCCCTGCGCGGTCTCCCCACCCGCACCCACACCAGCACCCGCGCTCTCAACGTCCTTCGCGCGCTCCACCACCGCCGGCGTCTCCGCGCCAACACTCGCGCCCGCATCCACACCCATCGCACGCGCGGTCGCCTCGCGCGCTGAGTCGATCTGCGCACCCGCCTCGATCAACTCCGCCCCAACGTCGCTCAACATCTGATCGACCGCCTCGGCGTCCCCCTCTTCCGCCAGCGCTTCCACCGCCGCGCTCGCTCGCTCAACCGCCCGAATCGCTTCGCCCCCCGCATCCGCCGTTTCAGCCGCATCGACCGACGACGCCGACGCGCCCTCGCCCGTCGTTCCCTCTTCGCCAACCACCCCCGCCACGTCCTCCACACTCACCCCCGGCGGCTCAACAAACGCCGGGTCCTCACCCGCCGTCGCCGATGAATCCGCCACCCCCACACCCGCGCCGACCGCCTCTTCCTCCGCCGACAACTCCGCCGTCAGCGCACGCATCCCCGCTTCGATCTGCTCATCCATCTCCGCCTCGGCCGTCACCGTCCCGGCCGCAACCCCCGCATCCGCTCCCGCACCCACCGCGCGGCCCGCGCCCGCGTCCGTCTCCTCAACCGTCGTGCGTGTTCCCGGCGTGCGATCGTTCATACAGCCCCCGCCCCGCGCTCAGTCCTTCCCAAGCCCCGCCCGAGGCAGCCCGCTCTCCAATCCGCGCACCAAGACCGCGCGCCCCCGCCCCCTCCCCAGAACCCCCGCCAACCGCCTCAAATCGGCCCCGCGCCCCACCGACTCCAGCACCCGAACCACCCCCCAGCGCAATTATTGCAGAACTCGCCCCCTCCCACCGGCACACCTTCACATTCCACACCCCCCATCTCCCTATCCACACCCCACAACCCGCCGCCCCCTCCCCCCCACCCCCAACCCCCCCACAGTCAATGATCCGACATGCACCGCCTCTGGGTCCCCGAACTCCGACAGGCGATCGACTCCATCACCATCCACGGCGACGAGGCCGATCACCTCGCACGCGCCCGCCGGGCGCGCCCCGGGGAACCCATCGCCCTCCACGACGGTCAGGGCCGCATCGCCACCGGCTCCATCACCCGCATCGACCCCGGCTCGCGCCGAGAGCCCCCCTCCGTCACCGTCCAACTCGACCTTACCCATCTCCTCCCGCCCGGCCCTGCCGTCCACGTCCTCACCGCCGTCCCCAAGGGCGGACGCGTCGACGAGATGGTCGAGCAACTCAGCCAGATTGGCGCCCGCTCCTGGTCACCCCTCCGCTGCGCCCGCTCCGTCGTCGATCCTCGCCCCACCAAACTCAACCGCCTCGAGCGCATCGCCGTCGAGAGCATGAAGCAGTGCGGCCGCGCTTGGCGCCTCCACGTCGCCGACCACACCACCGACTTCGCCGAGGCATTCGCCGCGTCAAAGACTCAACCCCCACCCGCCACCATCCTCGCCCACTCCGCCGGCACGCCCGCCCTCAACTGGTTCCTCACCCAGCGCGCACACGCCGACTCCACACCCACCACCACCCTCCGCCTCCTCATCGGGCCCGAAGGCGGCTGGACCCCCGACGAACTCGCCGCAGCGCACACGCACCACGCCGCCATCCTCTCCTTCGGCCCACACGCCATGCGCATCGAAACCGCCGCCGTCGTCGCCGCCTCCCTCGCCGTCCAAGCCCTCACCACCTGATCATCCGCCCAAGCGCCCCGTGCGAATCACCCCCCGCACGCTCACACCCCCGCACCCACGCCCACCCCCAAACGTACTTCACACACACACCCTCTCCCCCCTCTCCTCCCCGCGCACGCCTCCACCCCCCCTCCCCCACTCCATGCCACCAACCACCCGCTCCAACCAACACGACCACGACAACGGTCACGACGACTGCCCCGACGCACCCCGCCGCTCCGCGCGCACACTCCCCACCTACGCCACCAACCCACACCCCCCGCGCGTCCTCGTCGCCATCCCCGTCTACAACGAACAGAACTACGTCTGCCGCGTCCTCGCGCGCGTCACCGAATACGCCGACGACATCCTCGTCATCGACGACGGCTCCACCGACCGAACCCCCGCCCTCCTCACCAAGTTCCCCGTCGACGTCATCCGCCACGGCGAGAACCGCGGCTACGGACAGAGCCTCAAAGACGCCTTCGACTGGGCCGCCATGCGCGGTTACGACTGGGTCCTCACCATGGACTGCGACGAACAGCACGAGCCCGCCTCCATCCCCGACTTCATGCAGCGCATCGCCGACAACAACGCGGACATCATCTCCGGCTCGCGCTACCTCCACCACGCCGACGAACACCTCGCTCCCGCCCAGCCCGCCCCCGCCGACCGCCGAGCCATCAACCACACCATCACCGACGAACTCAACGCCCGCCTCAGCGCCGCGTGGCCCGCCCCCTTCCGCATGACCGACGCCTTCTGCGGCTTCAAGGCCCACCGCGTCTCCGCCATGGCCCGACTCCGCCTCACCGAGACCGGCTACGCGTTCCCCATGCAGTTCTGGGTCCAGGCCGCCGCCACCAAACTCCGCGTCGAGGAACTCCCCGTCAGCCTCATCTACAACGACCCCAACCGCTCCTTCGGCGGCACGCTCGACGACCCCGCCGTCCGGCTCGCCCACTACCGCAACGTCCTCCACCGCGAACTCGAACGCTGCGCCCACCGCCTCCCCCGCGGCGCCAGCGCCGACACGCTGCGCACGCACGAGCACGCCCCCTGCGCGTGCTCCTGCTCATCCGACCGCGACGCATGACCGTCCGCGAGCGCTCCACCCGCCCGCCGCTACGCTCCGCCGTGCTTCCCCGGCCGTCATCACCCGCGGTCTCTCCACACACGCCCGCCATCACCCTCGACCCGCACCCCGGCCCGCGCTTCAAACTCTGGGCCGATCTCGCCCGCGCCCACTTCGCCCGTCTCTCCCCCGCCGCGCGCGCCTTCCGCGCAGCGCTCAACCTCCCCACCGACCGACCCGTCATCATGACCGGCCATCAGGCCGAGTGGTGGCACCCCGGCATCCTCGCCAAGGCCGTCGCCTCCCACGCAACCGCCGAGGCGCTCGCCACCTCGCCCACCACTCTCGCCGCCTCCGCCTGGCTCATCGTCGATCAGGACGCCCACGACGACGCGCTCCTCCGCCTCCCGCTCCTCGATCACGCCGGCCACCTCCACCTCTTCCCGTGGCGCATCGCCGGCGAACCCCCCTCCGAACACGACAACACCCCGTCCGCGCGCAAACCACCCTGGCCGCGCTCCGCCATCACCATCCCCACACCCCAAGCGCCCTCTTCCAATCCCGCACGCTGGGCCACGCGACACCTCGCCTCCACCAACCTCCTCCAGCGCATCGCCGACTCCCTCGCCCGCCACGCCGACGCACCCTCCCGCGCCCGGCAAATCGCCCTCACGCTCCGCGACTGGGCCTGCGACCCCGCCCTCGCCACGCCCGTCATCCCCGCCGCGCACGCCCCCCACCTCCTCTTCGCCTCCACCCTCGGCAACACCCCCTTCTTCCGCAACCTCATCACCAGCATGCTCGCCGACCCGCGCGCCTGCGTTGAATCGCACAACCGCGCTGCGGCAGCGCACCCCCACGCGGGCATCACCCCCCTGGCGCTCCCGCCCGAAACCGACAAGATCGAACTCCCCCTCTGGCACGTCCCCGACCAACCCGCCGCCCAGCGCAGCCGCGTCACCGTCGCGCTCGCGCGCAAGGCCCTCGACTCCGCGCCCGCCGAACTCATGCCCCGCGCCGTCCTCGCCACCGGCCTCATGCGACTCGCCGCCGCCGACCTCTTCATCCACGGCACGGGCGGCCGCCTCTACGACCGCGTCAGCCACGACTGGCTCACCCGCTGGCAACCAACCCTCCCGCTCGCCCCCAGCGCCGTCGCCTCCGCCACGCTCACACTCCGCATCGACTTCCCCCCCGGCAAGGCGCCCCTGCCCGCCGAGTCACTCGACCACCTCCGCTGGCTCCTCCACCACGCACGCCACGACCCCGCCTCCCTCGGCGACGATGACGCAGCGCAGCGCAAAGCCGAACTCATCGCCGTCCTCCGAACACTGCGCTGGAAACGACGACGCGACCCCGTCGCACGCGCCCGCTCGCGCGACCTCTACCGCGACCTGCAATCGCTCCTCGACAGCGCCCGTGCACGTCACACCGACGACCTCGCCCGTCTCGCCGCGCGCGTCGCCGACGCAACCGCGCGCCGACACGAGTCCGACCTCGCCGCCGACCGAACCTGGTTCTTCGGCCTCTACGACCCACACCAGTTGTCCGCCCTCGCCCAGGCTATCTCCTCCCCCGCCCACCACTCCGCACGCTGAACCCCGCCGCGCGCCCCTCCAGCAGGTTCAGCACCACACGCAACTTCCCCCCCGCCTCCCGCGCGGCGGCCCCATCAAACCCCGCCCCCGGCGCTGCGCGCGTCGCCCCGCGCCCACCCGCGCTCGCCGCGCCATCCCCGCCCTCACCAGCGCCGCTCACAACGCCCGACCCGATCACCTCCCCCCAATCCGGCATCACCCCCGGCCCGATCTTCAGACTCGCCCCGTCCACCACCGCCCCCGGCTCCAGTTGCACCGTCGGCGCCCACGCCTCCCCCTTCACACACCCCTTGGGCGCAACGTACAGCCGCGCGTGCGAGCGGATCTTCCCCTCGATCAGCCCGTACACCTCCACACCCAGACTCGCCTCGATCAGCCCCGCGTGCAGTTTCCCGCGCTTCAGCACCACCACCCGCCCGCACGTCTGCACGCGGTTCGTGTAACACTCATCGCGGATCACCACGTCGTCCAGCGTCACCCGCCGATAGCACCACGGGCACGACAGACTCATCGCCCGCGCCGGCGCGTCGAACGGCTTGCCGCACAGATAGCAGCGAACGGTCCGCAGTGTGTCCGACGAAGCCTGCACGCCAGGGATGCCCCTGCCGACCCGGCGCTCAACCCCGCGGGCTCCGCCGCTGCGGGATCAGGCCGGACCGACCACGACGATGCGCGTCCTTCACCGACACTCCGCTCACCTTCCCTCACCCCCCCGCCGCGCACGCTCCGCCGCGCAGCCCCTTCTCCCGCTCCCCGCCCTTCCGATCAGGCGCCGTTGTCCGCCGTCTCCGTCGCGTTCGACGCACGCCGGCCAAGACCCGCCAGCCGGGCCTCAAGCCCCGCCAGCGTCGCCTCAAGATCGTTCGTCTTCGTGTTCACCGACACCGGCGCAACCACCACCGGCTTCGACGCACGACGCGTCGTCACTTCCGTCGCCGCGGCGGGCCGCTCCTCACGCCCCGGCGCGTTCTTGAGCGCATCGGCACCCACCCGGCAGTGCCCGATGAAACTCGCCCCCTCCGCCACCACCAGCGTCGTCGCCACGATGTCCCCCACCACGCGCGCCTTCACGTTCAACTGCGCACGCTCGGTCGCCATGACGTCCCCCTCCACCAGCCCGTCCACGATCACCGTCGTCGCCTCGATCGACGCCTTGCAAGCGGCGCCCTCACCGATCTCCACCTCGCCCTTGGCCGTAATCCGACCCTCGAAAGTGCCGAGTATGCGGGCCGACGAATCAAACACCATCTCACCCTTGATGTGCGTGTCGGGTCCGATGACGGTCGTGGTGGCGGAACGATGCTCGGCCATGGCGGGATCCTTGGAAGCGGGCACAAACGGCTCCGGATTGGGGGGAACAGGCGGAAGTGGATGAGAGGGGCGTACGAAACCGACTCGTCCCATGGCCTATCGGCCCGCAGCCCCCGCAGTCAACAGTTTCTCGGACCCTGCACGACCCCATTCACGGGGTCGCCCCGGCTCCCTCTCCCTCCCGCGCACCCTCGACCTCGCCCGCTCCCCCACCCCGCTTCCCCGCCCACCCCGCCGGCCTCGGCGCATCACCCATCCCCAGCGCCATCATCGACATCGCCGTCCCGTAGTTCGCGCTCCGCGGAAACACCCGGTCGTTCCACCCGCCCTCACCGTCCCGCACCGAAAAAATCGTCTTCGCCAATCGCCGGCGATACTCCTCTCGATCCCTCCGCGGCAGCCGCTCGATCGCCTGCGCCGCGTAGTAGTGCGCAAAGAAGAAGTAGTACGGCGCAACCCCGTACGGCCGCTCGTGCGTCCCCGTCTTCGCGCGCCGGGCCTCCAACCACTCCCAATGCGTAAAGAACGCGTCCACCGCCCCGCGCACGCGCTCCACGCTCCCGCGCCCCGCCAACTCCAGCGTCGTCTCCGTCACCAGCATCCGCCCCACCGATCCCGGCACCGGCTCGCCCGATCGCGCCCCCTCCACGCCCGAATACACCACGCTCCCTGTCCGCGTCCTCGACCGATCCAGGCACTCCAGCCCGCGCTCCACCACCCCCGCATCAACCTTCAAGCCCGCGCGCTCCGCCTCGAACAGCGCCTGCAACGTCGGACCCGTCATGAAAGGCGACGGCGGGCTCACCGTCTCCTTCCCGCGCCCGCGCGCATAGTTCCACCCGCCCACCTGCGCGATCTCCGTCTCCTCGATCGCCCCCACCAGCCGTTGCGCCAGCGCGCGCAACTCCTCCGCCGTCCGCCCCGCCGGCACGCGCGCCCCTTCCTCCTCCAAGAGCGCCAGCACAAACAGCAGCGCGTACGTGTACCCCCACCCGCGCACGTCGTACCCGCCGTCATAGTCCGGGCTCATCAGCGGATGGTCCAGCGCTTCGATGATGAACCCCAACCCTCGCGCCACCGCCCCGCGCCGATCCTCATCCCCCGCATACCCCGGCGCACGAACCAGCGCCAGCCCGCAGATCGCCGTCCCACCAACCCGATACCCGATCGGGATCTCCCCCCGCACGCGATACACCCCCTCGTACGGCCACTCGCGCCCAACCTCCGCGCCCTCCTCCGCCTCCCTCTTCTCCGCGCGATTCCCACCACCCCCACCCCGCCCCACCGGCGGCCCCTCCTGCATCGACAGCAGCATCCGCACCCCCGCCGACATCGCCTCCGACACATCCTCCGCCCCGACCCCCTCCCCCCCCGCCTCCCCCGCGCGCTCACCCACCCCACCCACCCCCATCAACCCCGCCGCCACCACCACCCCCACCACCCCCGCAACACCCATCCCACGCCAGCGCTTCCACCTCTTCATCATCTGCCGTCCTCCTCGTCGATCTTCCCCTCCCCGGCTATCATCCCCTCCCCCGGCGGAAACCGCCCTCCTCCCGGCCCACGGCTTGCCTCAACAGCATCCCCGAAGCCGCCGAGAAAGGAAAGTCCCGCCCGCATTCGGGGCACATTCCGGGCTTGTAGCTCAGGTGGCTAGAGCGCACCCCTGATAAGGGTGAGGTCGCAGGTTCGACTCCTGCCAGGCCCATTCACGGCAAGTCCAGTCGTTCCCGGCACTTACGGGTACCCGCGTACTCGCCGCCCCGCGCGATAATCGAACCGACCGCCCCACCCGCTCTGGCCGTGCGGTCCGCACCGATCGCGCTGACCCGGTTCCATCCTTAGATTTGCCCGGCTCTTGCCCCGTCACGCGGCCAGAACATCGCCCGCGCTCCGGCCGAACCTTCATCACTCGCACGGCTGGCCGAGATAGGTGTTCCAGCACATCAGAAAGTCCAGCAGGTCCGCAAGATCAACCGTGCCGTCCGCGTTGTAATCGGCAGGCGATGATCCCGGCGGCGTCACCGTCTGCCCCAGCAACGTCTGCCACGGCGAAAGAAACGTGAGCAGGTCCGCCAAGTCGAGCATCTGATCGTCGTTCACGTCGCACGCCCGGCACGCCGCGTCCTCGCAGTCATCGATCACGCCGTTCTCGTTCATGTCGAGTTCCGGCTCCTCCACGATGTCTTCGCTGTCCGCCACGCAGTTCGAGTTGCAGTCGTACACCAACTCGAACAGGTACGCCCCGTTCTCCGTCGGCTCGCTTGTGCAGTTCACCGGCCAGACCACCTCCGGCAGCCCCGCCACGTCCCGGCTCAGCACCGCGTACTCCTCTTCCCCGACAACGCGACGCGGCACCACCCGGTACGCAACTTCGCCGGGTCCTTCATCGACGAGTTCGCCTTCTTGATGACCAACGCCCGTCCACCCTCGGCCGCGTTGGTCGAGAGTTGCGCCGTGAACATCATGCTCACGTCCACCCACCCGCAGTCGCTCCCGTCCGTGGTCGCCTCGACCACGATCGCCTCCATCCACGTTGAGGCGTCCCCTTTGGAGATCGGCCCGTACGACCGGATGACGATCGGCGTGTCGCTGCCGCACGGCTCGGCGTTGGGATCGAAGATCGAAGAGAGCGACGGGGTCGGGTCGTCGTGGATCGGCGTGCAGGCTTCTTCGTGCAGTTGGAAGGGCGCCAGGCCGATCGAGCCGCCGCCGAGCGCTGAGGGCAGGTGGGCGTAGCGGCCGTGGAAACCGCTCGTCGGCGAAGGGGGGATGTCGATCGCTCCGCCACCCGTACCGATCTTGACCTGCCCATTCCAAGTGCCGCTCATGTCGTCCGCATTGATGATGATCTGACCGGCAAGTCCGGGGTTGCCGCCGCCGGGCGCAGGGAGTGTGATCGTGCCGCCGAGCGTGTTCCCGATGAACACCTGCCCTGTTGTGGTCAGTCCGCCGTTCAGCGCGAGAACCACGCCGCCGCCGCTCAGGTTGCCGTACGTGCGGATCATGCCCGAGACCGGCCCGTTCACGGTCACGTTCTGGTTGATGTCGCCGCGCTCCACGCCGCTCGGCCTGCCGAACTTCAACGTCCCGGCGATCGGCCCATTGACCGTCAGCGGCGCGCCCAGCGCGGCCGTGGTGCTCGTGAATCCCTTGAGCCAGAACTCGCCTCCCGACGGGATGGACCCGACGGAGATCGCGTTGCCGGAGGAGTTGGTCAACGCGGTGACGCTCCCGGTCAATGCGCCATTGATCGTCGCCGGGAGTTGGAAACTCCCGGCCAGTTCGATCATGGCATCGCAGTCGCCGGTGATCGAGAGGCCGCGGGGGGAATCCGTCGAACTGGTCGTCAGAGCAAAGTTAGCCGTCTGGAGCGAGCCCGCGAAGTCGCCGTTCACGCGGAGCCGCTCGACGTTCCGATCGTTGGGCGTCGAGATGTCGGCGTAGATGTTCCCGCCGACGATCTGGCCGATGTTCTGCGAGGTCTGGATAGTCACAGGTACGGACGGCGTGCCGATGTCACCGATGACGACCAGCGAATTGATCGGGCCTCCGAGCGCCGAGACGTCGCCGTAGAGCGAGCCATCGATCTGCAGGCTTGTCAGTGACGCCGTTCCCCCGCCGCCCTCGGGTACCAACTCGATCCCACCCGTCACGTCGCCGAAAATGCGCGACGGGTTGATGAGATCGTTAACGCGGATCGAGCCGACGGACCCAGCACAAACGACCACGAGTTGGTTCTGACCCGTGCTGCTGCCCATATCGATCGCGTCGATCGAGCCGATGCCGACCTGTCCAATCGAACCTCTAACGTCGATCAAGGCCGTCTGCGACGTGGTGTTGCTGAGCGTGATGAATCGAATGTTCTCCGTCGATAGGCCGCGGATCGTGAAAGTGGCCGGATCACCCGATTGCGTGTTGGAGAGCGTGATGTCGTACTTGCCCGCGTGCGGACCTGACGTGATCAAGGTCACCGTTGCGGCCGTGCCGGACGTCGGGGTCCGGCTGACCGTTGGTGTGCCCCCCGCTACTCCGCAGAGTCCGAAGGCGAGGGTGAATGCGATAACGGTGCGTCTCCGACGCATGTGCGACTCCTTCTTCTTGATCGTGAAAGATGCAAGCAACAACTTACAAGCAACAAGCAGGCGCTCCCGGGTCCGGGAACGGCGGAAGCCAATCGCAGCCCGTGCCGACCAGCATGGGAGGCACCCGAAAACAACGAATCGATCGGATCCGAAATTGTCGTGATGCCCCAGAAACTCGACCCGCGCAGCACCCGAGATCTGAGCCCAAAGGACGTTTCGGTCCACTCGGACCACCCCCCCGAACCGTCGAGCAGCCCCCACGGCGATTGCACGTCCGGGTACGAACCGACCGGCACCCACACCCGATCCGATCCGCTGTCGATGTGCAGGCTGGCGCTGGTCTGCCCCGTGCCGTTGCCGCCGAGTTCCACCGGATAGCCCGGAATCGGCGCCGTGTCGGAGGTCGTCGGGTACCGCCAGTACCCCTCCTGATCCGGCCCGTTCCTGTGCGGGTCGTAGTGCATCCCCTTGGTCCACTCGTCCAGATTCGGGATCCAGAACTTCGCACCCGGTGACCGGACCAGTTGGTCGTTGTAGGACCCATCGGGGTTGCGCGTGAAGGTGGACGTGTCGTAGACGCCCGACGCGAACGCGGCCACATCCGTGCGCTTATCGTTGTGCAACCAGTTGGCGTACCGCGCCGCCATCCGCCAGCCGACGCTCACCGGCATCTGCTCGACGGGCTCGGGCACCCAGTAGACGCTCGGGTCGGCGTCGGTGGGGCGGCTCCAGCCGCCAGTGAACTCGACGGGGTCGAACGTCTGCGATTCGTCGTAGTGGGGCAGGTATGCGACCACGAACTCGTGCCACTGCTTGGCCGTGATCTCCGTCCGCGTGAGACGGTACTCGTAGTTCACGGTGCCGATATGCAACTGGGCGTTAGCATCGAAGAAGCCCGGCGCCTCAGCCGGCGTCGCTGCCCGATTCCCCGGCGAGCCGATCGTCACCCAGTCCAGGCCGTAGTCCGGGATCGGCCCCGCCACCGCCGCGCCCGGCAGCACCGCCGCGCACGCAGCCGCGAACACCGCCGACAGCAGCATCGCCCACGCCGACTTCACCCATCCGGACTCGCTCTTCACGTTCATCTTTGTCTCCATACGACCCTCTGTCGGTCATGTTGCCGAGAATCGACGACTCCCGACATCAATTTCCCGTGAATGCGCAACCATCGCCGACCTCGCGACAGCGTTGATCGTCCCCTCATATCCCTTGTTCCCTCAACGTGCGCGAGTCGGTTCCCACCATCGGCGATCATCTCGACCGCCCAGCGGCCAACTCGCAAGCAGCGACATCGCATCGCACCGACCTCATCCCCACCCCCTCCGCGTACAGTCCCGCCATGCAACGACGGGCCGCCATCATCTGCGCGCTGCGAACACCCATCGGCCGATACGCCGGGGCCCTCTCCTCCGTCCGCCCCGACGACCTCGCCGCGCTGGTCATCCGCGAAACCGTTGCACGCACCGGCATCGACGCCGCCCTCATCGACGACGTCTACCTCGGCGCGGCAAACCAGGCCGGCGAGGACAACCGCAACGTCGCCCGCATGGCCGCGCTCCTTGCGGGCATGCCCGTCAGCGTCCCCGGCACCACCGTCAACCGCCTCTGCGCTTCCGGCCTCGAAGCCATCAACCTCGCCGCTCGCCTCATCGAGTCAAACCACGGCGACGTCTTCATCGCCGGCGGCGTCGAGTCCATGAGCCGCGCCCCGTTGGTCCTCAGCAAAGCACAATCCCCCTTCGACCGCGAGCAGCAACTCGCCGACACCTCCATCGGCTGGCGCTTCATCAACCCGCGCCTCGCCGCGATGCACCACCCCTTCTCGATGGGCCAGACCGCCGAGAACGTGGCCCGCGCCCACAACATCAGCCGCGACGATCAGGACCGCTTCGCCCTCGCCAGCCAGACCAAGTGGGCCGCGGCAAACCGCGCCGGTCACTTCCAGAGCGAACTCGTCCCCGTCGAAATCCCCCAGCGCAAGGGCAATCCGACGCGTGTCACGGTCGACGAGCACCCGCGCCCCGACACCACCCTCGACCAACTCGCCAAACTCCGCCCCGTCTTCGTCGCCGAGGGTGAGCCCGGCACCGTCACCGCCGGCAACTCCTCCGGCGTCAACGACGGCGCGGCCGCGCTCCTCCTCGTTGAGGCCGCGCGAGCGGCAGCGCTCGGCCTCAAGCCCATCGCCTTCGTCGGCGCCAGCGCTTCCGCCGGCGTCGATCCCGCCCACATGGGCATCGGACCCGTCCCCGCCACGCGCAAGGCCCTGCAGCGCGCGGGCCTCTCAATCAACGACATCGGCCTCTTCGAACTCAACGAGGCCTTCGCCGCGCAATCCATCGCCTGCATCCGCGAACTCGGCCTCGACGAGTCGATCGTCAACGTCAACGGCGGCGCCATCGCCCTGGGCCACCCGCTCGGGTGCACCGGCGCGCGCATCGCCACCACGCTCATCCACGAAATGACCCGCCGCAACGTTCAGCACGGCGTCGCTTCGCTCTGCGTCGGCGTCGGCCAAGGCCTGGCCACCGTCTTCGAGCGAGCCTGATCGCCCGCCACGCCGCCCCCCGGTCGCGCCTGATCGCTCGCAACAAACTCACGCCATCGCCGCGAGTTTCCTGAACCCCGACCGCAGCGCACCGATCAGCCCGTCCACCTCGCTCATCGTCATCGGCGTCGACATCGCCACCGAACCCGAGTTGATGAGGATGAAACCCTCCTCGAACATGTGGCTCAGCAGCACCTTCAGCCGCTTGTTCTCCTCCGCTGAGAGATACGCCTCGCGATAGTCCCGCGGCGGTGTCGGCTTCAAGTGAATGCGGAACATCGACCCCGCGCCCGTAACGCTCGCCGTCACCCCCGTCTCGCGGATGGCCTCTTCTGTCCGTCTCCTCGCAACGCTCGCCAGTTCGTTCAGCCGGTCCACCGCTGCGCGATCGAACTTCATCATCGTCGACAGCCCCGCCCCCACGCTCACCGGGTTCGCCGAGAACGTCCCCGAGTGCGGGAACACATACCGCGGCGAGCGCGGGTTCAGCACGTCCATGATCTCAGCGCGGCCCGCGATCGCCCCGATCGGAAACCCGCCGCCGATCATCTTCCCGAGTGCGGTCAGGTCCGGCTTGACGCCGTACTCCTCCTGCAAACCCCCATAGCACGACCGGAACGTGATCACCTCGTCGATCAGCAGCAGCACGCCGTTCCGCTCCGTCCAGTCCCGCAGCGCAGCGACATACGCCGGGTCCGCGGGGTTCAGCCCAACGCGGTGCGGCATCAGGTCGATCACCACGCACGACAGCCGATCCTTCACGCGGTCCAGGAGCGCGATCGTCCGATCGATCTGGTTGAAGGGAACCACCACCACCTCGTCCACGGCCGACCTGGGTGTGCCGTGAACCAGCGGCACGCGCCCCGGCTCATCAAGGCTCCCCCAGTTCGCCGGCGTCGGCGCCTGGCTCACCTCCAGATAGTCGTAGCCCCCGTGATAAGCCCCCTCGGCCTTGGCGATCATCGGCCGACCCGTAAAGGCTCGCGCCACCTTCACGCCCACCATCAGCGCTTCGGTCCCCGAGTTCACAAACCGCAGCCGCTCGAACCCCGCGTTGCGCATCCGCAGATGCTCAGCGCACCGGATCTCCACCTCCGTCGCCACGCTGAACGCCGTGCCGCGTCGAAGTTGCTCCGTCACCGTGCGGATCATGTCCGCGTCCGCATGGCCGTGGATCAGCGACGCCATGTTGTTGGCAAAGTCGATCCGCGTCACGCCCTCAACGTCGGTCAGCCGACACCCCTCCGCACGCTCGGCGTACAGCGGGTGCGGGTCGTGCAGCGCCGCGTTCCGGCTCACGCCCCCCGGCAGGATCCGCATCGCCCGCTCGTACAACTCAGCGCTCCGGGTCGTCTCGATCTGCGTGCTCATGATTCTGCTCCGATTGCCCAGGGTCTCACCGACGACGAAGGGGCGCGCCCGTGCGCTCCCGGACATACTCGAACTCCACGCCGGGGCACAGTTCGACCACCTCGAACCCCGCGGGCGTCACGTCGATCACCGCCAGTTCCGTGTACACCCGGTTGATCACGCCCCGCCCCGTCAGCGGGTACGTGCACCGCTCCACCAACTT
The DNA here is from genome assembly GCA_019636535.1 of Phycisphaeraceae bacterium. Lineage (GTDB taxonomy): Bacteria > Planctomycetota > Phycisphaerae > Phycisphaerales > UBA1924 > JAHBK01. The sequence continues at coordinate 157,531 of JAHBXK010000004.1, forward strand.
CGGCTCACCGGTCTTCGTGCAGTGCTGCGTGATCACGTACACCGACTTCACCCCCGCCACCAGGTCCATCGCGCCCCCCACCGCGGGAATCGCGTCCGGCTCACCCGTCGACCAGTTGGCCAAGTCGCCGTTGCAGGCGACCTGCATCGCCCCCAGCACGCACAGGTCGATGTGCCCACCCCGGATCATCGCGAAACTGTCCGCGTGGTGGAAGTACGCAGCCCCCGCCAGCGCTGTCACCTGCCGCTTCCCCGCGTTGATCAGTTCCGGGTCCCCCGCACCCTTCTCCGGCGACGGCCCCATCCCCAACAAGCCGTTCTCGGTGTGATAGATCAGCGTCCGCCCCTCGGGAACAAACCGCGCCACCAGCTCCGGAATCCCGATCCCCAGGTTCACGTACGAGCCGTCGGGAATGTCCACCGCCAGCCGACGAGCCATCTCGTCCCTGCTCCACCCGATCTCCTCGGTGTTCGTCATGGGTAACTCGCTCCCGCGGCCACCAGTTCCGATTCGTGCGCCGGGTTCGGCACCTCCACGACGCGGTCGACAAAGATCCCCGGCGTCACCACCACCTCCGGGTCGATCTCCCCCGGCGAAACCACCGAACGCACCTGCACGATCGACACCTTCGCCGCCATCGCCATGATCGGCCCGAAGTTCCGCGCCGTCTTGTTGTACACCACGTTGCCGTGCGTGTCCGCGCACTGACCCTTGATCAGCGCAAAGTCCGCCCGCAGCCACCGCTCCAGCAGGTACTCCTTCCCGTCGAACACCCGCGATTCCTTCCCCTCCGCCAGCGGCGTCCCCACCGCCGCCGGCGTGTAGAACGCCGGAATCCCCGCCCCGCCCGCGCGGATCCGCTCCGCCAGCGTCCCCTGCGGAACCAACTCCAGTTCGATCTTCCCGCGACGATACAGATCCGGAAAGACCGTCGAGTTCGCCGTCCGCGGGAACGAGCAGACCACCTTCGCCAGCCGATCGGCCTTCAGCAGCGCGGCCAGACCAACCTCGCCGCTCCCCGTGTTGTTGCTGATCACCGTCAGGTCGCGCGCGCCCCGATCGATCAGCGCGTGGATCAGTTCGACGGGGCTGCCCGCCTCGCCGAACCCGCCGATCATCACGGTCGCACCGTCCGGAATGTCGGCGACGGCCTCGCCGGGCCCCTTGACTCGTTTGTCGATCATCGTCGATTGCCGATCAGTGCGCTGCCAGCGTCGTCGCGTCCTTCACACGCGAGTAGTCGAACAGACCCGCCTCGTCGAACAGCACCCGGTCCTCGTAGTCGTTGAACCAGATCGCCTTCGGGTTCCGCCCGACGATGCACACCTTGCAGCGGTCCGGCGCCTTCCCGGCGTTCCGCAGGATCTTGAAGATCACCACGCCGTGCTCCGCGCCGGCCAGGCCCTCGATCGGCTCGTTCGTCACCGCCACCACCTCGGTCTTGCCCTTGTAGTGCGTGATCGACAGCCGCGCGTGCGCCTCCACGCCCGACAGCCCCTTCTGCGACTCGTTCAGGATCTGCCACGCACGCTCGATCGGCACGTTGAAAGCCCGGTACGCGACGATGTCCCGACCGCAGAAGAAGTAGTGGTTGTCCGCGCCGATCCGCTTGATCTCACGCTGCATGATCCGCAGCGCATCCGGATCGTCGTTGATGTCCCGGATGATCGGCGTCTGGTTCTCCACCGTGACCCACCCGCGCGCCAGCACGCCCCGCATCGCCGCCAGCGTGTCCGGAACCCACTTGTAGAACCCCTTCTCGTCCTGCTCGTACTCACCCGAGTCGTTCTTCACCAGGAACTCGTCCGGGTGCTCGAAGTGAATCATGATGTGCAGACCCACCTCCGGGTACGTCTCGTGGAACGCGTCCAGCATCGCCAGGAACGTCTCGTCGAACCGCTTCGGATAGAACGCCATCTCCTTGGTGCCGATCCGGATCGACTCGATCCCCGCCTCCGCCAGCGCCGCCAGCCACGCCGCGATCTTCGAGTTGTTCAGCACCATCGGGTCGCCGCCCGAGAGCAGAATCTCACGCAACTTCTCCCGGCCCGAGTCCGGGTGACGGCCGCCGTTCGCGGCCACCTTCGCGTTGAACTCGCGGATGTACTCCGTCACCGCCGGAATCTCCGCAAGCCCCTTCTTCGCGACCGTCCCGTCCTTCCGCGCGATCTCCTTCCGCGCGATCAGTTCCTCCCGGTAGCAGAACCGGCAGTGCGCTGAGCACGTCGAGACCACATACAGCAGACCCATCTCGTACTTGTGCAAGAGACCCTCGACCGGGCTGTAGTCCATCTGATGTCCGGGATCCTCCGACCCCGCAAGATCCATCGTTTCATCCGGGCTCGCCTTCACCAGCCGCTGCATCGGCTTGCTCTTGGTCGCAAGGTCGAAGTAGTGCCGCGTCACCTTCACCGGCATCCGCTTCTCAACGTCGCGCGCGGTCCCCTTCAGCCCGCCCAGCTGCACCAGCTCGTCCCGGCTGTAGAAGTTCATCATGTCCGCCGGCGCGCGCTCGTCGATGAAAGGCGCCAACCCGTTGATGATCTCGCGCTTGTACTGCGCATCGACCACGCGCTCAAGAAAGCGCTGCTCGCGTTCGGTCTGGACGTACTCAACGGTTGACGGCATCGACAGATCCTCCCAGGCGTGACCCCGCCTCAGCGGCGGGCCTGAAATAAAGTGTACAATTCAACCGGCAAAGTGTAACCCACGGTTCAGCGAGGTGCGAGCGTGTCCCTGCAGGATCTCATTGCCCCGGTCAGCCATGCCCTGACACCAACCGAACGCCGAATCGGGGCTTTGCTCCTCGAAGATTCCACCCTCCTGGCTTTCGGCACCGTCGCCCACATCGCCGACCGCGTCGGCACCAGCAGACCTTCGATCGTCCGCTTTGCCACCAAACTTGGCTTCGAGGGCTTCACCGCCCTCCAGGACTGGGTCCGACAAGACCTCTCCCGCCGACTCTCCAGCCCCAGCCAGCGCATCCGCCAAAGCGGCGGCAACGCCCCCCCCATCCGAACCGCCCTCGAACAGGCCGTCCGTCAGACCCTCGAAACCCTCGACGACGCCCGCCTCGACACCCTCGCCGCACCCATCGCCAAGGCCCGCGCCGTCTGGATCCTCTCCGGCGAAACCTCCATGGCCGGCGCCATCGTCCTCCACAGCGGCCTCTCCATGGTCCGGCCCGGCGTCAACCTCGTCCACGAACAGACCGCCGCGCGACAGCTCTGCAGCGCACGCCTCGCCGACACCGCCGTCATCTACGACTTCCCCCGTTATCGGCGCCACTCCATCGTCACCGCGCGCACCCTCTCCCAACTCGGCGTCTCCATCGTCGCCATCACCGACGGCCCCCTCTCACCCCTCGCCTCCCTCACCAAGACCTGGTGCCAACTCGACATCCCCGCCGCCGGCCCCTTCGACAGCGCTGTCCCCTCCGTCCTCACCTCCGAACTCATCACCGCGCGCGTCGTCGGCATGCTCGGCGGCAAGGCGCGCGAACAGATCGACAAACTCGAAGACCTCTGGCAACGAATGGGCACCTTCCTCGAATACGTCCCGCGCAGCGAGAAAGGCCGCCCGCCCTCCGCCCGTTCCTCCCCGCGCCCATAGCCCCGCGCGCCCTCACTCCGGCAGCCGCCACTGCCGCCACACGTTCCGATACGCGCGCGGCCCCTCGTTCCACGTCCTCTCCACGTTGTTCGCCGCTTCCATCATCTCCTGTAACTCTTCCGGCAACACCCCGTCGTTCGCCCGCGCCGCCGCACGAAGCGTCGACACGATCCCCACCGGAAGCGTCGGCGCAGCGCAACTCGCCGCCAGAAACTCCGGCAGCGCCTCCGCACGTCCCATCGGGTCGCGCGTCTGCCCCCACCGCTCCATCAGCCCCGCCGCCGCACGCATCTGCTCCGCCAGCAGCGCGTCATACCCCGTCTCCACCACATACGCCTCCATCGCCGGCACGCCCCGAAAGTCCTCCCGCGCGTGCCACATCCACGCCGCCGCCGGCGAGCCGTCCAGCGCCGTCAACGACCCCGGCCCCTCCACGATCTTCTTCAACTCCTCCACGTGCTTCGCCGCGTGCGCATCGATCGCCGCTTCCAGCGCCCGCGCCTCCGCCATCACCTCGTCCGCAACCGCCCCCGCCGGCGCCTTCCACTTCCCCGCCGTCTCACGCCCAGTCACGCGCCCCAGAGCCTCCCACGCCCCCGCAAACCACACCGGCGCCTGATACCCATACTCGTCCGCGGCCTTCGGCGTCAGCATCGACCGCACACGCTCCACCACCTCCGCCGCGCTCTCCGCCTGAACCGCCGCGACCCACTCGAAGCACTCCGCCGCGCGCACCGGGTTCGGATAGTCGTTGAACGCCGGCAGCACGCGCACACGCACACCCGTGTGCCCCTTCTCCTCAAACGCCGACCGCGCTGTCAGCGCCCGCGCCAGCGGCGTCATCGAGTCCTTCGCACCGTGCATCAGCACGATCGGCGCACTCCCCCGAAACCCCGTCTCCGCGGCCCGATCGATCCGGTGCAGCACCAGCCCGTCCGCCAGCGCCGGAAACCGCGCGGCGAACGCCATCCCGAAGTCCGCCGCGTCCCCGCTCGCGTACAGATAAAACCGCCTCCCCGGCAGCGTCCGCGTCATCTGCAGCAGCACGTCCCGCATCGCCCCGACCGTCTCCGGACCCACCGCAAACCGACGCTTCTCCGCGCTCGTCGCCGTCGCCGTCAGCCCGTCCACTCCAACCACCACGTTCCGCGGCATGAAGCGCATCCCCGTCACCGGGTCGCCCGCCGCGTGCGTCGTCATGATCCACCGCGCGTTCTCCCCCGACGGATGCAGCGCAATCACCACGTCGTACGTCTTCCCGCGCTCCGCGTCCACCGGCAAGGACCACACATACCGAACCCCCGCCTCCGTCTTCGACGCGTACCACGCCCCGCCCTTGCCCTCCCACGTCGGACGCTTCTGCTCCGGATCGTTCGGCCCCCACTCCGCGCCCCCCGACACCCGCGCCTTGCCGAACTCCTCCGCCGCCTCGCGCTCATCCTCCTCAACCGTCCGCACCGGCGGCCGTGTCTGCTTCGGCCTCCCCCACGTCGGCTGCTCACCCTTCGCCGACGCCACCCCCACACCCCCCATCACCCCTCCACCACCCGGCCACACCCAGCACACCACCAGCGCAGCACACACCGCACCCACCCGCCCAGCCCGCACCCGCGCTCGCGCTCGCGCTCGCGCCATGTCCGTCACACCCTTCACGCCGCTCGCTTCCTTTCTATACACCCTTCACACCCACACCTCACCA
>JAHBXK010000040.1 GCA_019636535.1 Phycisphaeraceae bacterium
CGCCGCGGTGCGGTGGCACGGGAAGAGGTCGCGGTCGGTGCCACCCCGCCGCCCCTGGCAACCATCGAACGCCCGTTTCACGGGCTTGAAGAAGAGGGGTGCGGCGGGAACGGTGGAAGCGTGCCGGGGTTAGGAGGGACGGCACCACCGTCGCTCGCTGGGTTTGAGGGGGGGCTCGCCGACGGTGGTGGCACTTGAAGGCTGATTGGTGATGCCGCCCCGCCTGTCTTTCTCCACCGCTTCGCGGTGAAGAGCACCGACCGCCAGAGCGCGGTCGGTGGCACTTGATGCAATAGACAGCGGCTGGTGGGATGCAGCCGTGGGCGTCAGCGGGATCGGGCCGGGGAGCAACGCCGGGCGCGTGGGGCGCGCGCCCTCGTTGACACTCGGGCTGCTTGCTTTGAGGAGAGCCGCCTCGCGGGGTATGAGGGGGGGCGAGCCCGCGCGAGGCGGAGGAAGAGAAGAAGAAGAAGAAGAAGAAGAAGAAGAAGAAGAAGATGGAAATGGGATGCTTTCCGGGGGTGCTCCTTCGGAGCTACCCCCGGCTATCTTTCTCCACCGCTTCGCGGTGAAGAGCACCGACCGCCAGAGCGCGGTCGGTGGCACTTGATGCAATAGACAGCGGCTGGTGGGATGCAGCCCCGTTTCCTGACTTCCACCGCTTCGCGGTGAAGAGCATCGGCTGGAAGCCGATGCCCCGGGATCGACGGGATGCGGCGGTTTGAAGGGTCGATGGACGCTTCGAGCGAGTCGAAGAGCGCCGACCGCTCCCCCCCCTCCTCCCCCCCCTCCCCCCACCCCCACCCCCCGCCCCCTCGCGCCCTCGCCCCGCACCCCAAGTCGCTGTGCGATGGCACGGGAGGAGGTCGCGGTCGCTGTCACCGCGCCACGGGAAGCAAGGACCGGCGGTTGGTGCCGCGTGGCTTCAGGGGCAGTTCTGGCCGAGGTTGGGGTTCCAATCGGCGAGGAAGTCGAGCAGGTCGGCGAGGTCGACGATGCCGTCGCTGTTGAGATCGCCGATTGAGCCGGGGGGAACACTCTGGCCGAGGTTGGGGTTCCAGTCTGCGAGGAAGTCGAGCAGGTCGGCAAGATCGACGACGGCATCGTTGTTGAAGTCGCCGGGGCACGGGGGCACGGGGTCGACGCACGCATCGCAGTCGAGCGTGATGGCGGTGAACGCGAAGTCGACGTAGAGCGAGACCTTGTAGGTGTCGAAGCCTCGGAGCAAGGCGGTGCTGCCCCAGACGTTCGGCGAGCCGTCGAAGGAGAAGACCTGGCCGTAGAAGCCGGTGGTGTTGAACTGCACGGCGTCGCTCAGGCCGTCCTCGCCGTTGAGCAGGGGCATGATCTCGACCGCGCCGCCAGCGCCGGCGGTGCTGGCCAGAAGCTTGACGCTGAAGGCGGTGAGATCGAAGACGGCGCCGTCTTCGCGGCGGATGGTGAGCCGGGCCTTGTAGTCGGGCCCGCCGGGCGGGTAGGGAAGCGGCGGGGTGGTGACGGCCTGAGCTTCAACTCCCTGTGGCCACGGCACACGCACGGAGCGGCCGATGATCTGGCCGGTTCCGCCGGTGAAGAGCTTGTCGCGCGTGCAGGTGAAGACGAAGCCGTTGCTGCTGAAGGTCTCGCTGGTGACGCCGGACGAGACGGGGGTGGCGACCTGGGAGGGATCGAAGAAGTGCGTGGTGCCGGCGGCGAGGGCCGGGGGCAGCAAGCAACTGACTGAGAGGGCCAAACGCAGACACACCGGATTGACGCGTCCTCCACCGATCATGGGCGGCTCCTGCTTCGAACCGGCACACGCGGCTGGCGCTCGCTCGAATCAGACTTCCACCTTGGAAGTGACGGAGCGTGCGAGTGCGGTGCCTAATTCATACATTTTTATACGTAAATAGTCGCCGCGTGTTCGCGCCCGGAGGGGTGTGATTGCAACTTCTTGTTTGTCAAAGATTTATGCGACACGCGATCGACCGCTAGATGCGGCGGTTCACTGAATACATCGAGTGACTTTGTCGCCACGGGCATCGCGCTTGAGTGGGTCTGGCATGAGCCCGTGCGCACGTTCGGTTGCATGGTTTTGGGCGCTGCGGGGGGTGCCGCTACCCCCGGCTGCTTCCTTCCGCCGCTTCGCGGGGAGGAGCATCGACCGCCAGAGCGCGGTCGGTGGAACGGGAAGAAGTCAGAGGACGATGTTGACGAGTTTGCCGGGGACGACGACGACTTTCTTGGGCTTCTGGCCGTTGAGGAGGGACAGGACGGACTCGTCGGACATGACCTGGTGTTCGACGGCAGCGCGGTCGGCGTTGGTGGGGACCTGGAGTTTGGCGCGGACCTTGCCGTTGATCTGCACGGCGATCTCGACGGCGTCGTCGCGGAGCATGGCGGGGTCGGCCTCGGGGAAGGGGTGGTAGGCGAGGGAGCCGGAGTGGCCGAGCCTGGCCCAGAGTTCCTCGGCGACGTGGGGGGCGAAGGGGGCGAGGATGAGGGCGAAGCGGGCGAGCTGGTCGCGCGTGAGGCCGCCCCCCCCACCTCCACCTCCACCACTGTTGCCGTTTGTGCCTGCGGTTGTTGCGGCGGCGGTGGCGGTGTTGACGAACTCGATGAGCGCGGCGATGGCGGTGTTGAGGGCGAGGCGCGGGATGTCGGTGGTGACCTTGTCGATGGTGCGGTGGAGGTGCTTCTCGACTTTGGCGTCGGGGGGCTGGGGGTCGCGGAGTTTGAGTTCGCCGGTGCGCTCGTCGACGGCGAGGCGCCAGGCGCGCTGGAGGAAGCGGTGGAGGCCGACGGTGTCCTTGGTGTTCCAGGGCTTGCTGGCTTCGAGCGGGCCCATGTACATCTCGTAGAGGCGGAAGGTGTCCGCGCCGTAGTCGGCGATGATGTCGTCGGGGTTGACGACGTTCTTGAGGCTCTTGGACATCTTGGCGGTGATGGGCGTGAGCGGCTCGCCGGTGGCTTTCTCCTTGAAGACGCCCTCCGAGACCTCTTCGACCTGATCGACAGGGACGAGGGTCTTGTTCTTTCGCTGGTAGGCGAAACTGGTGATGAGGCCCTGGTGGAAGAGCTTGGCGAACGGCTCGGGGGTTGAGACCTCGCCGAGATCGAAGAGGACCTTCTGCCAGAAGCGCGCGTAGAGGAGGTGGCCGACGGCGTGCTCAGCGCCGCCGATGTAGAGATCGACGCCGCCGGTTGCGTGGCCGCCGGTGGGGTTGGCGTTGCCGCGCATCCAGTAGGCGTCGGCTTCCTTGGAGATGAAGCGTTCGGTGTTGCGCGGGTCGCAATAGCGGAGGAAGTACCAACTGGAGCCCGCGCTGCCGGGCATGGTGTTGGCTTCGCGGCGGACGGGCGTGGAGGGATCGAGGATTGCGGGATCGACGCCCGCCTGGCCGGCAGTGGTGTCGAGCCAGTCGGCGGCCTTGGCGAGCAGGGGCATGGGGTCGTCGGACTCGATGGGCGCGTAGTCTGCGAGGACCGGGAGGGTGACGGGGAGGGCGGACTCGGAGACGGGGTAGTGGTTGCCGTGCTCGTCGAAGACGATGGGGAACGGTTCGCCCCAGTAGCGTTGTCGGCTGAAGGCCCAGTCGCGGAGGCGGTAGTTGACCTTGCCGAAGCCCAGGCCCTCGGACTCCAGCCATGCGATGATGCGGGCCTTGGCGTCGGGGGTGGCGAGGCCGTCGAGGCTGACGCGGTCGTTGGTGCTGTTGCAGGCGTAGCCGAGGCCGGAGTACGCAGCGCCGATGAAGTCGAAGACGGAGGCGGAGTCGAAGCGCGTGCGGAGATCGTCGAAGTTGGCAAAGCCCATGCCTTCGATGGCGGCGAGCCAGTCGGCCTGGATGGCGCCGCGGGCGGTCTGGGGTTCTTTGCTTTGGGCGCTGTCGGCGTCGGCGTGCTCGCTCGGCGCGGGTGGTTGCGGTTCAGCGCGTCGGCGGCGGACGGCGTCGAGGACGCCGGCGAAGATGTCGGGGCCTGCGCTGGCGGTGGTGGAGAGGCCGAGGAAGTCGGCGAGGACGGTCTTCCATGCGTCGGAGGAGGACTCGTCGGGTCGGGCGTGGAGGGCGTAGTAGGCCATGACGGCGTGGGTGCGGGTGTGGACGACGTCGCGGATGGGGAGGTTGTGGGCGCGGGCGAACTCGAAGTCGCGTTCGTCGTGTGCGGGGACGGCCATGATGGCGCCGTGGCCGTAGTTCATGAGGACGTAGTCGGCGGTCCAGATGGGGACTTTGTCGCCGGTGGCGGGGTTGACGGCGTGGAGGCCGGTGAAGACGCCGGTTTTGGACTTGGATTCCTGTCGTTCGACGTCGGAGCGGTTGCGTGCGGCTTCGACGTAGGCGCGGAGCGCATGGGCGTTGGGGGCGTGTGACTTCATGCCGAGGGCTGCGCTGACGATGGGGTGTTCCGGCGCGACGACCATGAAGGTTGCGCCGAAGACGGTGTCGGGGCGCGTGGTGAAGACGCGGAGGAAGGGGGTGCCGGAGACGGGGTCGGCCAGGTCGAAGTCGATCTCGGCGCCCTCGCTGCGGCCGATCCACTCGCGCTGCATGGTCTTGGTGCTCTCGGGCCAGTCGAGGGAATCGAGGTCGTTGAGGAGACGCTCGGCGTAGGCGGTGATGCGGAACATCCACTGGCGGAGGGGCTTTTTGGAGACGGGGTGGCCGCCGCGTTCGGAGAGGCCGTCGGCGGTGACTTCGTCGTTGGCGAGAACGGTGCCGAGTGCGGGGCACCAGTTGACGGAGGTTTGGCCGACGTATGCGAGGCGCTGGTTGTCGATGACGGTTCGGCGCTGCTCGGGGGTGAGTTCATGCCAGCGGCGTGTGCCGACGGGCTCGCCGCCGAGGGCGCTGGTTTTGGCGCTGAGGCCGATGTGGACGGGATCGCCGGAGAGATCGATGCGGAGGTCGCCGGATTCGAGTTCGCGGACGAGGTCGGCGATGGGTCGGGCTTTGTCTTGCCAGGGGTCGTACCACGCGTCGTAGGCGCGGAGGAAGATCCACTGCGTCCAGCGGTAGTAGTCGGGGTCGATGGTGCCGACTTCGCGTGACCAGTCGTAACTGAAGCCGAAGCGCTTGAGCTGTCGGCGGAAGGTGTCGATGGCGTCGCGGGTGGTCTTGGCGGGGTGGATGCCGGTCTGGATGGCGTACTGCTCGGCGGGGAGGCCGAAGGCGTCCCAGCCCATGGGGTGGAGGACGTTGAAGCCCTTCATGCGCATGAAGCGGGCGACGATGTCGGAGGCGGTGTAACCCTCCGGGTGTCCGACGTGGAGGCCGGCGCCCGAGGGATAGGGGAACATGTCGAGGACGTAGTGCTTGGGCTTGGAGTGATCGAAGCCGGGATCGCCGGGGTTGGGCGTTTCGAAGGTCTTGTGGTCGTCCCAGTAGGTCTGCCAGCGCTGCTCGATCTGGTCGGCGAGTCGGGCGTCGTATCGGAAGGGGGTGGACTCGTCGGTCGCGGCCGTGTTGGCGTGGGCCGGGGAGGGCTTTGGAGCGTTGGAAGTCATGGGCCGGGATTGTAGAGCGGGCGCGGGGGATTGCCCCGGGCGCGCAGCGCGGCGAGAGCGCGCGGGCGCTCAGAACTCGGAACGAGTGTTGGTGTTGATGCACCAGTTCCAGCCGAGGCCGCCGCCGGAGTCGAGTCGGCGGGCGCTGCGTCGTCGCGCGGCGAGCGTTTCGGCGGCGGCTTCGCGGACGGCGGGGTCGGGGTCGGAGAGGGCGCGCTCGAGGGTTTCGATGATCTCCGGCCCCGAGAGGCCGCGGGTGTGGGCGGTCCAGATCAACTCGGCGCGGCGGGCGGGTTCGAGGTCGGCATCGTTGATGAGCGCGGCGACTTCGCGTGCGAACCAGGAGGCTCGGCACTTGCTGACGGCCCAGTCGGCGACGAAGGGATCGGGGTCGCGCGCCGCCGCGCGGAAGGCGCGGAGGGCGGAGAGGGACTCGGGCTCGAGCCACATGAGCAGGTCGAGGGCGGAGAGGCGGACGAGCATGTCGCGCTCGGAGTCGACGGCCTTTCGGCAGGTGCGCGCGAGGGCCGCGCGCTGGCGCGTGGAGAGGGCTGCGGGATCGTCGAGGAGTCGCGACTCGAGTTCGGACCATGCCTCAACGGGGAGGGCGGGGAGGAGGAGGATGAGGGGCGTGGAGTGCCAGGCGGGCCAGAAGCCCGCGGCGACGGCGCGCTTGGCGAAGATGGCGGCGGGGAGGGCGAGGACGACGGCGAGGCCCGCGGCGGCGAGGCCCCAGCGTTTGGGGCGCTTGCGCCAGTCGTGGGCGGAGCGGGCCTTGTGGCCGCACTCGGGGCAGGTGAGGCCGCGGATGGCGGTGGTCTCGTAGAGGCAGGCCGGGCAGAGGTCCTTGCCTGGGTGTGGGTCGTGGAAGAGGGCGCAGCGGGCGAGGTTGAGGCCGAGGAGTGCGAAGGCGCTAGCGATGAGTGGGAGATAGGCGAGGTCGCCGCCGGACCAGAGGGCGCGGGCGATCTCGAAGGCGGCGGCGAGGGCGACGAGGAGCCAGATGAAACGGGGGAGGGGCACGCGTGTTGTACCGGGGAGCGCGCGGGGCGATGCGGCGTGCGATCTAGAGGGCGCCTGCGGCGGCGTGCTTTCGTGCGGCGAGGGCGTTGAAGTGGGCCTTGGCGGCGCCGACGAGGTAGAAAGAGCCGGTGATGCAGAGGAGGTCGTCGCGGCCGACGGCGCGCTGGGCGATGGCGAGGGCCTCGGGGAGGGTTGGGGCGGATTGGGGGGTCTTGCCGGAGTGCTCGGCGAAGCGGCGGGCGAGGTCGCGCGGGTCGGCGGCGCGGGCGTTGGCGGCGCTTCGCGTGAAGATGACCTTGTCGGCGCCGAGGGCGAGTTCCTTGAGCATGCCGTCGACGTCCTTGTCGGCCGCGCAGCCGAAGATGATGATGAGGGAGTCGTAGGTGACGTAGGTGCCGAGGGTGCGGAGGAGTGCGCGGATGGAGTCGACGTTGTGTGCGCCGTCGAGGATGACGCGGGGCTGACGCCAGGCGAGTTCGGTGCGTCCCGGGAGGGAGACGCTCGCGAGGCCGGAGGTGACGCGTGACTCGGGGCAGACGAAGCCGCGTTCGCTGAGGCGGTCGAGGACGGCGAGGGCGAGGCCGCAGTTGACGGCCTGGTGGTCGCCCGGGAGCGGGACGGGGAGGTGCTCGTAGGTGTTTCGCGCGGTGGTGAGGCTGACGCGCATGCGCGGGCCGTGGGGCTGGGAGTTCTCGAACCGACGTGAGAACTCGATGTGCTCACCGAGGATGAGCAGGGGGCAGTCGACCTCGGCGGCGACGGCGCGGAGGACCTCCATCGCCTCGGGCTCCTGCGGGCAGGTGATGGCGGGGACGCCGGGCTTGAAGATGCCGGCCTTCTCTCGGGCGATCTGCGCGAGGGTGTCGCCGAGGATCTGGGTGTGGTCGAGGGAGAGGGAGGTGATGGCGACGACCTCGGGGCGGACGAGGTTGGTGGAGTCGAGCCTGCCTCCGAGGCCGACCTCGATGACGGCGGCGTCGACGGCCTGCTCAGCGAAGTGGAGGAAGCCCATGGCGGTGACGAGTTCGAAGTAGGTGGGCTCTTCACCGTCGAAGGGGGCGAGGTCGATGGTGGCGAGGGCGCGTTCGACGCGCTGGGCCAGGCCCGTGAATTCGGCCTCGGTGACGGGCTTGCGGTTGATGCGGATGCGCTCGCGCGGCGTGAGGATGTGCGGGCTGGTGTAGATGCCGACGGTGTAGCCGCAGGCTTCGAGGCTGGCGGCGGTCATTTCGCAGACGCTGCCCTTGCCCTTGGTGCCGGCGACGTGGACGGTTTTGACGGCGGTGTGCGGGTCGTCGAGCGCTTGCAGGAGGGCGCTCATGCGGTCGAGTTTCAAGAGGTCGGCGGTTGCGCGGGTGGCGGGGATGCGCTCGAAGTCGGTTCGGTCGAGGAGCCAGCGCGAGACGGCGTCGAAGTTGGAGAGATCGAGGGCAGCGCGCGCGGGGGCGGTCGCGGCGGGCTTGGTCTCGACGGTGGACTTGGCGCGCGCAGCGCCGTCGGGTTGCGCTCGCTGAGCGCGACGCTGCGCGGAGCCGGTGGGAGATGTGCCGCCCTTGGCCATCGGTTGCAGGGTACGCCGGTTCGCGTCGTCGGCCACGGGGACGGGCGCGCGAGATACGACGCCACAGAGTTGTGGTGAGCGCTGGCGCGCGGCAGAGTGATGAAGCGACGACGCAAGGTGGGTTGAATGCTGCGCTTGCGCTGACGCGCGCGGGTCAGCGGTGCGACCAGCCGGCAGCGCGGACGTCGAGGCGTCGGCCGTCGGCGAGGAGGAGATCGCACGCGCCGGGCTCGCCGGGGAAGAACCGCCCGATTCTGGTGATGGGCGTGTTCGCGACGTGGGTGGGAACGTCGCCGGTGGCGGCGAAGAGGAGTTCGTAGTCTTCGCCGTCGGCGACAGCGCGTTGCGCATCGTCTTCGGCGTTGGGTGCGCGGCCGGACGCATCGGGGTGCAAAGGGAGTTGATGGGCGTTGATCTCGACGGCGAGGGTGCTGGCGCGGGCGATTCGCGCGGCGTCGCGGCCGACACCGTCGCTGACGTCGATCATGGCGTGGAGTCGATCGCCGAGGGATCGGCGGAGTTCGAGGGCTTCGACGGTGCGCGGGGTGAAGGAGAGGTGTCGGCGGGAGTGGAGGGAGTTGCCGATTCGGTCGGTGACGTAGAGGGCGTCGCCGGGGAGCGCGCCCGCGCGGAGGATGGGGCGCTCGCCTGCGGCGGGGTCGATCTCGCCGGCGACGGTGATGCTGAGGACCATCGGTGCGGGGGAGGTGTTTGGTGTGCGCGGGATGGTGGCGAGATCGCCGCCGACGACGGGGACGCCGAAGTGCTCGCCCCAGTGGGCGAGTCGGTCGCAGAGTTCGGAGGCGCGGGGGTCTTCGGAGGGGAGGACGCCGGCGGCGAGGGACCAGGCGGGGCGCGCGGCCACCGCGGCGAGGTCGGAGACCGCGCGGGCGATGGCCTTGCGCGCGATGAGGTCGGGGGGCGTGTCCGGGGTGAAGTGCCGGCCCTCAATGAGTTGATCGACGCTGAGTGCGAGGAGGAGGGGGTGGGCGGGGTCGCCCGCGCGGAGGATGGCGCAGTCGTCGCCCGGGCCGACGGCGACGGTGCGCGGGTGGCGCCCGGCCATGTCGGCCGAGCGCTCGGCGATCTGTCGGAGCAGCGCTTCCTCGTCGGGCACGGGGGAGCGTAGTCGGCGCAGCGCGCGAGCCTGCGCGACCGGGGCGATCTCGATCGATACAGTTGGCGCATGATGACGCGAAAGACGAACGGGACGGCGATGTTCGGCGGGATCGTGGCGATGGCGGGCGTGCTGGCTTGCGCGACGGCGGCGTGGAGCGCCCCGGCGGGGATGGATGAGCCGCCGGAGGAGCAGAAGTCGCGGGAGCGTGCGCCGCTGGTTCGTCCGGTGACGCCGCCGAAGGGGGTGACGATTCCGCAGTACGAGATGTTCCGCGTGCCGCTGCCGATGATCATCCGGAGCACGATCCGCGAGGCGACGGGTCGGCTGGACAAGATGGCGTTCGATCCGATCCGGTATCGGGTGTTCGTGAGCGCGATCAACTCGAACTCGGTGTTCGTGCTGGACCTCGCGACGCACCGGACGCCGCACATCATTCAGAATCTGCCCGAGCCGCGCGACGTGATGTGGCTGCCGGAGGAGGACCGGCTGATCGTGGCGTGCGGCGGTGACGGGACGGTGCGGACGTTCAAGACGCACGACCTGCGCGGTGTGGAGAACAACCCGGCGTACACGCCGGAGCACACGGTTCAACTGACCGGAGAGGCGACGGACCTGGCGCTTGAGCCTGCGGAGCGTGGAGGCCGGTTGTGGGTTGCGCACGCGATGATGCTGAGCGCGGTGGACCTGAAGGAAGGGAAGCGGGTGGCGCGGGTGGCGCTGCCGGGGAGGCCGGACGGCGTGGTCTTTGTTGAGACACCCGCCGGGCCGCGGGTGTTCGCGAACGTGCCGCGTCCGGAGCCGACGGAGGACCGGCCCGAGCAGAGGCCGATGGTGGTGGCGGTGGACCCGGTGAAGGGGGAGATCGTGGAGCGCTGGGTGGTGAGCGAGGCGGCCGGCAACACGGCGATCGGCGCGAATGCGACGGGCGACCGGCTGTTTGTGGTGACGCAGAGCCCGCCGAGGCTGATCGTGATGGACTCGGTGAGCGGGCGCGAGGTTGCGCGGCTGGAGGCTCCGGCGGATGCGGACAGCGTGATGTTCGACGGGGCGCTGAACCGCGTGTATGTGACGGGCGGCGGCGCGGGTGGCTCGATCGCGGTGGTTCAGGCGGAGCGCGGGACGGCGGGGGAGGGCGGCTCGTCGTCGGGCGAGCGGTACACGGTGGTTCACACGGAGAGGACGAACGTGGGCGGAAGGAACGGGGTGCTGGCCGGTCCGGAGCGGCTGCTGATGGTGGCGATCCCGGCGTTCGGGACGGAGCCGACGTACGTGTATGTGTACATGATCGGTGCGCGGTGAGCCGGTGCGCGTGGGCGAAGAACGAGTTGGCGATCGGGTATCACGATCGCGAGTGGGGCGTGCCGAGTCGGGACGATCGGACGTTGTTTGAGTTTTTGATTCTGGAGGGGGCGCAGGCGGGGCTGAGTTGGGACACGATTTTGAAGAAGCGGGCGCGGTATCGGGAGGTGTTTGAGGGGTTTGAGGCGGAGCGGGTGGCGCGGTTCACGCCGGCGCGCGTGGAGAAGTTGATGGGGGACGCGGGGATCGTTCGGCACAGGGGAAAGATCGAGTCGGCGGTGACGAACGCGCGCGCGTTTCTGGAGGTGCGCGAGGAGTTCGGGAGTTTCGCGGCGTTCGTGTGGGGGTTTACGGAAGTCGGCGGGCGCGCGAAGGCGGGGGAGCCGATCGTGAACCGGGTGCGGTCGATCCGCGAGGTGCCCGCGCGGACGGCGGAGTCGGACGCGATGAGCAGGGCGCTGAAGAAGCGCGGGTTCAAGTTCGTGGGCTCAACGATCTGCTACGCGTACATGCAGGCGGTGGGGATGGTGAACGACCACGAGGTGACGTGCCCGAGGTGGAGGGCGGTGCAGAAGTCGGCGCGGTGATCGCGCTTCGCGGGCTGCGGATGAACACCCTGCGTGCTGCTCGGAAGGGGCGGGCGCGGCCTATTCGGGCTGCTTGCGCTGCGAGATGGCGAGGTCGAGGTCTTCGATCGCGGCGGCACGGCGTTCAGCGCGTTCGCGGTCGGTCATGGCGCGCTCGTGCTCAGCGCGGTTTCGCTCTTCGAGGGTCTGGTTGGGGTTGGGCTCGGCGGGCGCCGCGTTGGGGAGCGGGCGCGGCTTGAGGAGGTCTCGGAGGGATTCGCGGGCCTGGCCGGCGCGGATCGCGGCCTCGACGAGGGCCTGGGCCATGAGTTCGGGGTCCTGGTCGTCCATGCCGATGGCGCGGTCGGCGATGCGGCCGGCCTCGTCGGTGCGGTCGGCGGCGAGGAGGCATGCGTAGAGGCGGCCGGCGGACTCGCGGAAGTTGGTGCGCGCGTAGTCGAGCATCTGCTCCTGCATCTGGCGGTCGAGGGTCGGGTCGCCGGTGCCCATGCGGCTGGAACCGCTCATCTGGACCATCATCTTCATGCTGCGCGCATCCTCGGCGAGTTTGCTCATGGGGTTCTTGATGAGTCGGCCGACGTCGCCCCAGCGCTCGTGGCGCTCGAGGAGGGGGACGATCCGGTGCTCGACGCGTTCGAACGCCTGGGCTGCGCGCGGGTTGTCCTTGGCGCGGTCGAACCAGGCGAGCGTGGCGGCGTCGTCGCCGATGATCTCGTTGAGGACGATCCAGTCGAAGAGGTCGTCGAGCTTTCGGCCGGGGGCCTGGGAGCGCTGGTGGGCGGCGTCGCGGAGGGCGGTGAAGCGGGCCTTGGAGGCTGGGTAGGCCTCGGCGAGGTAGCCCATCTCGGTGGCCATGAAGGAGACGCGGACACCGACCATGGAGGGCTGGAGGCGGAGCATGTTGTCCCAGAGCCAGGCGAACTCCTCGGTGGCCTGCTCGTGTCGGCCCATGCGGGCGAGTTCGCGGGCAAGGTCCATGCGCTCGGACATGGAGAGGGCGCCCTCGCCCTCGCGCGGGGCCTTGAGTCTGGCGGCCATGCGGGACTCGGCGGTCTCGCCGCGTTCGACCTGTCCGAGCCACTCGAGCAGGTCGGCGCCGGACTTGTAGCCCACCACGCGGTCGACCTCTCGACCCTCCTTGAAGGCGACCATGGTGGGCATGGCCTCGATGTTGAGGCTCTGGGAGTCTTCGGGGTGCTGGTCGACGTCGAGGCTGATGGCGGTGCCCTTGGACTTGAACCACTCGACGACGGCGTCGTCGCGCCAGGTGGTCTTGTCCATGCGCTTGCAGGGGCCGCACCAGACGGCGGTGGCCTTGACGACGAGGATCTTGCCGTCGGTTTTGTTGCGCTCGCGCGCGGAGGTGAGGGTGAGTTTTGAGAAGACCGGCGGGAGATCGTCGGCGGGCTTCTCGGCCTTGCCTGCGTCGGCGGCGGGCGGATCGTCGATGGGCGCTGCGTAGGCGGGGGCGATGGGGAACGAGAGGAGTGCCGTGGCGAAGAGGGCGGCGGCGAGGGCGGGACTGTGTCGGCGGGTGTGAGCGAGCGTCATGGGCGGGCTCCTTCGGATTGGCTGGCGATCTCCGCGCCCCCCCACCCCCCCACCCCCCCTCCCCCTCCACCCCACCCCACCCCACCCAACTTCCCTCTATTTGGAAAGCGGGCGCAACAGGTTGCAAGCCGGGCGGGGAAGAGCCCAGCGCGGTTGCGCAAAGACATTGCAACAGTATGAACGGCGGGAAACGCGGGGCGCGGGGGGTGGGGGGTGGTGCGCGCGGGTCAGAGCCGGCCGGTTTCCTCGTCGAAGGGGGGCGGCTCGGCGTCGGGCTCGCGATCAGGTCCGCCGCCGTCGCGATGGTTGGTGACGGGGCCGGATTTGCGTCCGGGAGAGAAGGTGTAGACGGGCATGCTGAAGGGGTCGTTGGTTTCGGAGGCGTTTGGCGCGTGGGGGCTGCGCGGGCCGGCGGGTGAGGCGTAGGAGCGCGAGAAGCCCGTGCCGCCTGGGTAGGAAGCGAAACTCTTGAAGCGGGTCAGGCGGGCGTCCCAGGTGAACTTGACGGAGTCGGTGGGGCCGTTGCGCTGCTTGGCAATGATGAGTTCGGACTCGTTGAGCCGGTCTTCGTTGTCGATCTTCCACTGCTCGTCGCCGACGTGGTAGTAGGACTCGCGGTGGAGGAGGGCCACGACGTCGGCGTCCTGCTCGATGGAGCCGGATTCGCGGAGGTCGCTCATTCGCGGGCGGTTGTCGCCGCGGTTTTCGGGGCCGCGGTTCAACTGGCTGAGGCAGACGACGGGGATGTTGAGTTCGCGCGCGAGGGCCTTGATGCCGCGCGAGATGGCGGAGACCTCGACCTGGCGGCTCTCGGAGGAGCCGGGGGCGGTCATCAACTGGAGGTAGTCGACGAAGAGGGCCTGGACGCCGTGCTGGGAGACCATTCGTCGTGCGCGGCTGCGCAGAGCCATGACGGTGAGGCCGGGGGTGTCGTCGATGAAGATGGGGGCGTGCTTGAGTTCGTCGAGTGCGTTCTCGATGGCGAAGTAGTCGTCGTCCTTGAGTCGGCCGGAGCGCATCTCGTGGGTCGAATAGCCGCTCTTGGCGCTGAGGAGACGCTGGGCGATGGCGCCCTTGGACATTTCGAGTGAGAAGAAGCCGACGGGGACCTGTCGGGACTCGGAAGATCGGGAGCCGTAGGGGTTGTGCCCCGTGGCGATCTGCTCGGCGAGGTTGAGGGCGAAGGCGGTCTTGCCCATGGAGGGTCGAGCGGCGAGGATGATGAGGTCGCCGTGCTGGAGGCCCATGGTCAGTTCGTCGAGGTCGGGGTAGTGCGTGGCGATGCCGGAGAGCGCCTTGCCCTGGAGGGAGCGGAGGCGGGAGAACTCCTCTTCGAGGATGGCGCTGAGGGGCTGGGCGCCGGTGGCCTCATCGCTCTCGGCGATCTTGAAGATCTGGGTCTCGGCGGCGTCGACGATGGCCTGCACGGTGGCGGGGTCGGTGGAGCCGGAGTGGTAGGCCTCGTGGACGACGGTGCCACCGATCTCGATGAGTCGGCGGAGGCGTGCGGTGGAGGCGACGATGCGCGCGTAGTGGAGCGCGCCGGCGGCGCCGGGCGTTGAGCCGGCGAGCGATGTGAGGAAGGAGGAGCCGCCGACGGCGTCGAACTGCTCGCGCTCGCGGAGGATGGTGGCCAGGAGGGCGAGGTCGCCGGCCTGGTGCTGCTCGTAGGTGTGGAGAAGCGCGGAGTAGATGGCGGCGTGGGACTCGACGTAGAAGTCTTCGGGCCGCTTGACGATGGCGGAGACGTCGGCGATGACGCGCGGGTCGAGGAGCATGGCGCCCAGGAGGGCCATCTCGGCTTCGGGCGCGTGGGGAGGGGGGCGGTCGAAGAGGCGGTCGAGTTTGACCTCGATCGCGGGTCGGAACTTGCCGCGCGTCCTGGTGGCTGCGCCGTTGTCTCCGTCCGTGCCGCTCATGGAAGGAGAGTATCGGTCCGGCGCGGGGCGGGCCCCGAGGGTCGCGGCTTTGGGGACGAGGGATCGGTTGCTGGCGGTTCGTGTGGACGGCGTGTGCAGGGTCAGGCGGGGTGCCTGGCGGCGGCGGTGAGCGCGGTCTGGTAGACCCGTTCCAACTCGTCGACCATTCGCTGCGCGCTGAAGCGTTCGGCGGCTTCGATTCGGCCGCGATCGGCCATGGCCCGGCGGGGAGCGGGATTGGCCGCGGCCCAAGAGACGGCCCAGCGGAGTTGGTGGTGGTCGGTCGGGGTGATGAGGATGCCGGTGGCGCGGTCGCCGGGCGTGGTGTGGCCCCCCTCATCGGGCGTGGAGCCCGTGGTGAGCGGGTGGATGGCCTCGGGTGCGCCGTCGCAGGCGTAGGCGATGGGGATGACGCCGCAGAGGTGGGCCTGCGGGACGGTGCGCGGGAGGCCCTCGCGCGTGCTGGGGTGGACGAGCACGTCCATGGCGCGGATGAGGCCCGGGACCTGCTCGGGGGGGACGAGGCCCGTGAGGATGGCGCGGTTGCGAAGGGAGAGGGAAGTGAGGCGTTCTTCGAGACGCTTGCGCCACCAGCCGTCGCCGACCCAGAGGAGTTTCCAGGATGGGTGTGTGCGCAGGTCGTCGGCGAGTGCGTCGATGAGGTCGTCGTGGCCCTTGTGCTGCGCGAGACGGGCGACGGTGCCGATGACGAAGTCGGAGTCGGCGAGGCCGAGTCGGCTTCGCACCGATGCGCGGTCTTCGCCCGGCTCGGGGTTGAGGAAGCGATCGACCTCCATGCCGGAGTAGACGGTGGTGTATTGGCCTGCGCGGCCGATGCCGCGGCGGAGGAACTGGCGCGTCATGGCGTCGGCGACGCTGACGATGAGGTGGCAGCGGTTGGCGGCGAATCGCTCGGCGGTTTGGTAGAGGCGGTTGTTGAGCGCGGTCTTGAGGCGTGAGATGGGCGGGTCGAGCGGCTCAACGGGCATGAAGGGCGGGCCGTGGATGGTGTGGATGACGGCGAGCGGTCGGCCAGCGCGGGAGGGATGGGTGCGCTCGGCCCACGCGGCTGCGCGGCCGAGGATGCCGGCCTTGCTGGAATGGGTGTGGACGACGTCGGGCTGGATGGTGCGGATGAGTGCGCGGAGTTCGCGGTAGGCGCGCGGGTCGGCGAGAGGGGAGACCTCGCGGAGGAGGTGGGGGACTTCGTGGGTTCGGATGGGTGAGCCGGGGCGCGAGACGCGGTCGAGCATCGAGCCCTCGGGTCCGTAGATCGGTCCGTAGGCGAGGTGGACCTCGTGGCCGAGGCGAGTCTGGCCCTCGCAGGAGAGGACGGTGTTCTCCTGCGACCCGCCGAGGATGAGCCGGGTGGAGATGTGGAGGATGCGCAGGGGCACGTCGGAATCATCCCCCCCCTCCCCGCTGCCCGCGTCGGCAGGCAGGTCGGCATGGCTTGGTCGCGTCCGGCGCGGGCGCTGCGCGGGGGTGCTTCAGAGCATCACCACGACGTTGACGATGACACTGATGACGAGCAGCACGGTGACGAGGATCAACTGCCAGCGCGGGACGGTGGCGTCGGGCGCGGCGGAGGAATCGACGGGGATTTCGGCGGCGGCCGCGGCGGCGGCGACCTGCTGCTGGAGCGCTGCGGCGTCGAGGAGGTCGCGGTGGGCGATGGAGGGAGTTTTGCCGGCGCGGACGGCGCGGAGATCGGTGAGCAGGTCGTCGCAGGACTGGTAGCGGTCGCGCGGGTGCTTGGCCATCATCATCTCGATGACCTCGCTGATGCCGGCGGTGAGTTTGGGGTTGGCGTGGTCGGGCGGGACGAGTTCGGCCTTGAGGTGCTTGTGCATGACGGCGGAGGGGTTTTTGCCGTCGAAGGGGACGTTGCCGGTGACCATGTGGTAGAGGGTTGCGCCGAGGGAGTAGATGTCGGCGGGTGGGCCGATCTTGAGTTCGCCGCGGATCTGCTCGGGGGAGATGTAGTAGGGCGTTCCGAAGGCCTTGCCCTGCTCGGCCTCGGCGGCCTCCTTGTCGGAGATGGCGCGCGCGAGGCCCATGTCGGCGAGTTTGACGACGCCGTCCTTGTTGAGCATGATGTTCTTGGGCTTGACGTCGCGGTGGACGAGGCCCTTGGCGTGGGCGTGGGCGAGCGCCTCGGCGACCTGGATGGCGACGTCGAGCGCATCGCGCTCGGAGTAGCGCTTGTTCTTGACGATGTCGTCGTAGACGGTTCGCCCGTCGACGAACTCCATGACGAAGTAGTGGTACTCGCCGGCCTGTCCGACGTCGTAGGCCTGGACGATGTGGGGGTGGTTCAGTTGCGCGGCGGCCTTGCCCTCGGCGTAGAAGCGTTCGATGAACTGCTTGTTCTCGCTGTACTTTCGGGGGAGGACCTTGATGGCGACGAGTCGGTCGAGGCTGAGTTGGCGGGCCTTGAAGACGGTGGCCATGGCTCCCGCGCCGAGTTTGCCGAGGATCTTGTAGCCGGGGATCTGCTGGCCGCTGCGCTCGGCCTCGGCCTGGACGCGGATGCGGTCCAACTGGCGGCGGGTGATGAACTCGTTCTCGATGAGGAGGGCGGTGAGGGACTTGGCGCTTCCGTCCGCGCTGCCGGAGCGCGCGAGGTCCATGCACGCCTGGAGTTCCTCGGGCGTGGCGAGGCCCTGATCGACGACGATCTTGCCGATGATGGTGTCGAAGTTGGTGCCGCTCTTGGAGCGTGGACGGGCCGAAGAGGAGCCGCTGCCTGCTTCGCCCCCACCACCGCCACCTCCACCCCCCCCACCGTTGGCGAGCGGGCGATGCTCACCGAGATCGATCAGGCCGGCGTCGGGGTCGTCTGAGGACGAATCCGGGATGGTGGGTCGCGTGCTGGAGGCGTGGGGGTCGTCGTCGTCGGCCAATCTGAGGTCTTCGCCGCCGCGTGGGAACGGGCGCGCTGGGTGTGCGCTGCCGCCGGGCGGGGCATCTGCCCTGCGGTGATCGGCCCCTCCCCCCCCCGATTGGCGCGACTCCGAACCCTGCTCGCTCATCGCAAGTCCATATGGTACACGATGTTGCTCACGCATCACACACCCCGCCACAAGAGAAGCGACAAGCGCGGGCTATCGGCCCCTCGCGTTTGCGCCGCGATGAGACGCACGCACTGACGAAGCGATCGGAACGGCCGAAGAGGAGACGGCTGGAACGCCGCACGGCCCGTGTATCGATACGAGTTTGGGCGTGTGGGAGGTTCCCATGGGCGAGCAAGGCTCGCCCGGCCCCCGCGCTCGTCGTCGCTCCCTTCGCCGAAGCGGGGGTGTTCGGGGACATGGTTGACGGGTGTTCGGAGAGATGGTTGACAGATGCGGCGTGGGTGCAACGCGGGGAGGGGAGGCGAGGGGAAGGGGGCGGAGCGGCTTCGCGCGCCTATACACCGTTCATCATGACCAAGAAGATGAAGCCTGATCGCTCGTCGGGACGCCTGATCGTGCTGGGATTGGTGATCGCGGTCTGTGTTGCGGGCGTGGTCTATCTGGTTTTCTTCACGCAGGGAGCGCCGGGGGGGGAGCAGTTGGAGACACCGATCCCGGCGGCGGGAGAGGTGGATGGGGAGATTCCGTCCCCTTTCAGGAACAACCCGGAGGCGGGGAAGGACGAGGACGGCGCACCGACGACTCGGCTGGGACCGGGGGCGGGGTCGTAACGGAACAATTTCAGTTTATTTGGATTTTGTTATACTTGCACCATCGGGGGCTGGTCGATGGGCATTCCTGCGCTGTGGCAGCGAGAAATCCAAACAAAGACCCGTCAAGTTTTTCCCTGGGGAAATTTGCGGCGAAACCTTGACGTTGGCCGAACCTTCGTGCATACTCGGACGAAGTTGTGTGAGCGGCGTTGGGGGCGGCGGGGGGGCTGGGGGGGGGGTTGCCGCGAATCGGCCGGATGCGTTGGCCCGGCGGAGTACCTGATCTCTTGCATTCACGAGGATCGAACACCCGCTCTCATGGAGACCGACCTGTGTCGAAGCGCTCAATCCGGCGGACGTCTCGGGCCTTTACGCTGATCGAACTGCTGGTGGTGATTTCGGTGATCGCGCTGTTGGTCGCGATCCTGCTGCCGTCGCTGGCGAGCGCCCGGCGCGCTGCGCACCGGACGATTAGCCTGTCGAACCTGAAGCAGTTGGCGGTGGGCATTGCCGCGTACAGCCAGGAGAACAAGGACGGGCTGGTGAACCCGTTCGATGCGCGGATGCAGCAGTTGTACGGGGCGAACTGGTGCGACGTGGTCTTCCCGCGCGACACGAACGCGACGACGAACCCGTACGTGTGGCGGTTCAACGACCCCGGCTTTTCGAGCGAGATGTTCTCGTTCCACTGGGCGAGTCTGATCATGACGTACATCGCGCCGGGGCAGAACCGGGCGCGGATCCAGATCGCGCCGAACGACCAGGCGGTGATCGCGCGGTTCGATGCGCACGTGAACGCGACGAGCGACATCGACGGGTACCTGATGGACACGTCGTACCTGTATTCGCCGACGATGTGGCTGGCGTCGGAGCGGTACGCGGGCTCGGCGGTGCCGCCGCTGGGGCCGGACAACGCCGCGTCGCCGCGGTGGTGGCGGCGAAACCGGACGGACCACGTGACGGAGCCGCAGGCGAAGGTGATGTTGTGGGAGCGGTTCGACTTTGGTCAGCAGACCCGCGGGTCGGCCAACGGGCGGGTGAAGCAGTTTCCGCAGTGGAACAACTCGGAGGCGACGCCGCGGTTTGCGCGGGTGGACGGGAGCGTGGACAGCGTGGCGATCTCGCAACTGAACGCGCTGACGAACGACTCTGACGCAGCGGTGCGGAACATCTACACCCCGGCGAGCGGGCTGTGGCGGATGCCGAGTTCGGTGCTGAACCGGTACAGCGGGATCGGGCGGGACGGGATCGAGAACGGTGAGAACGGGACGACGGCGTACCCGGCGTATTTCTGGTCGACCAAGAACGGGATTCGCGGGCGGGACATCCCCCGCTGAGATTGCGAACTGAATCCAAACAGCCGCCGCTTCGCGTGATGAAGCGGCGGTTTTCGTTAGTTGGCGGGGGAGAGGGGGGCGTGTGGGCGGCGAAGATTGATCGCCGGAACCGGGAGGAGAAGAGCCGGTCGGCGGCCCAGCGGGTGCGGCGGAGGCAGGATTTCCACAAGTTGGGGGCTGAATCTGTGGCCCCCACTGGCGTTCGGCGTCGATTCGTGGCAAACTACACGTGTTCTGAACGTACGGGTTCTCTGACGGTGCTGGGTGGTGGGTTGGCGATCGTTCGTGTCGCTCGGTCTGAGCGATGCGTGTTGGGATATGCCGGGTCTTTCGCTGGGACCGCGCACGTGCGCGACGAGCGGAGGGTTTCGGAGACGGCCTTTGGCCGTCGCATTTCTCGTGGGAGGCTGACGAATGAACACGCGGAACATCAGGGCCTTTACGCTGATCGAACTGCTGGTGGTGATCGCGATCATCGCGCTCTTGATCACGATGCTGCTCCCCGCGCTGACCAACGCGCGGCGGGCGGGGTTCACGACGGTGAGCCTGTCGAACCTGAAGCAATTGGCCAACGGCATCGCGGCGTACGGGAACGAGAGCAAGGACGGGCTGGTGAACCCGTTCGACGCGCGGATGTCGACGCTGTATCCGGGGAACCGGTGGTGCTGGGTGATCACGCGGGCCTCGCAGAACGTTGCGCCGGGCGGGACGGTGTGGACGTGGCGGTTCAACGACGCGGGGTTCGCGTCGGAGATGTTCAGCGCCCACTGGGCGAGTCTGTTGATGGACTACATCGCGCCGGGGCAGTTGCGGTCTCGCGTGCAGTTTGCGCCGGGCGACCGGACGGTCATCGACCGGTTCAACTCGTACCCGGCGACGAACCTGGAGAACATCATCTGGGACGGTTCGTACATCTACTCGCCGACGATGTGGCTGGCGCACGAGCGGTATCAGGGCACGAGCGTGCCGCCGTTGAGCGAGGACGACGCCTCAGCACGCTGGTGGCGGCGCAACCGGTTTGACAACGTGGTGCTGCCGTGGGGCAAGGTGATGCTGTGGGAGCGGTTTGACTTCAACCAACTGACCCGGCGGCAGGCCAACGGGCCGCGCATTCGGTCGTTCCCGCAGTGGAACAATTCGGAGGCCCGGCCGCGGTTCGCGCGCGTGGACGGGAGCGTGGACACGGTGTCGATCGCGCAGTTGAACGCGCTCTCGAACGACTCGGACCCGGAGGTTCGGCGGGTGTACACGCCGGTGAGCGGGCTGTGGCGGATGCCGACGACGGTGCTGAACCGGTACAGCATGGGCAAGGACGGGTTTGAGAACGGCGAGCAGGGGACGGTGGCGTACCCGGCGTATTTCTGGTCGACGCGCGATGGGATTCGCGGTCGGGACATCGTTCGCTGATTCGGCAGACATCATGAAGCACGAGCACAGACCGTCGAAACAGACGTCGGGCGCGGAGGACGCGCAGCGCAAGCGGAAGGTGATCCTGATCGGCGTCGCCGCGGCGATTCTGGCCGTGTCGGGGCTGGTGCTGTACCTGCAGCGTCCGGAGGTGGCGGACGCGACGGACCACGCGGCGGTGGAGGTCGGGGAGCAGGTGATCGAGCGGCTGCGGGATCAGCCGCCGCAGGCGCCCCCACCGCCTGAGAACCCGGACGAGGGGCCGGCGAACATCGCGAGGCCGGTGGGCGGGGGTTCGTGAGGCGTGGTTGGTGCGGCTTGGTTGGTGAGGCATGTTCCGGGTTGTTCGAGCCGCGGCCTGTGGTGCGCGTGGCCGTGTGCGTGGCCGGGGCGGATCGTGTAGGCTCGTGGCGTGGATGAAGCGGCGTTGAAAGGCCGGTGGGAGTCGTTGTGCGCCCGCGTAGGCGCGTTCAAGCAGGTCGAGGAGAGCGAACTCACGTTCGACATGCTTCGGACGCTGTATGGGCACCCGGTGCGGGCGTATCACAACCTGGAGCACATCGGGCAGGTGCTTGGGGTGTTCGACTCGGTGCGTGTGCTGGCGGAGGATCGGGACTGCGTGGAGTTTGCGCTGTGGCTGCACGACTGCGTGTACTTCGCGGAGCGGCCGGACAACGAGGAGCGGAGCGCGGACGCGGCGGCGATGATCGCGGGGCTCTTGGGGTGCCCGGCGGAGTTTGTGGGGCGGGTTCGGTCATTGATCGCGGTGACGCGGCACAGCGTTCCGCCGGCACGGGGTGACTGGGCGCTGATCGCGGACATTGATCTGACTGTGTTGGGGGCCGAGCGGGCGGAGTATGACGCGTATCGGCGGGCGATCCGGAGCGAGTTCGCGTTCGCGGACGACGCGGCGTATGCGGACGGGCGGACGGCGTTTTTGAACCGGATGCTGGAGCGGGAGCACGTGTATCACACGGCGTTCTTTCGGCGGGAGCTGGAAGAGCGAGCGCGTGGGAACATGTGGTGGGAGTTGGATGAGTTGTGGTCTTGCCCATGAACTTCGGACAG
>JAHBXK010000041.1 GCA_019636535.1 Phycisphaeraceae bacterium
GAAGGCACGAAGGCAGATTCATACAGAGCCCGATTTTTGCGGGCTCACGTGCGACAGCGGTCGTGCAGCCCACTCGACTTCGTCTTGCACAACCTGCGAACCAACGCCCGCCAACTCCCGCTTGGGGGGTTGTCATTCGTTGGGCGATTGGTTCGCTTCGCGCGTGGGGGCGCTGATGGTGAGCGTGGCCTTGCGCGAGCGGGCTCGGCGCGGGGGTGCGCCCTTTCGGCCGAGGATTCGGCGCCAGGGGATGAAGCCCTTGGTGAGCCACCAGAGCGCGGCGAGGCCGGCGAGGGTTGCGACCCAGAACTGCCAGTCGTGGACGGGGAAGGGCATGGCGATGGTCGTGGTCACGATGACGCGACGATGCGGTAGGCGATGAACGCGAAGGCGTAGGCGAGGCCGGACATCCAGACGAACTGGAGGGCGGCCCACTTCCAATGGCCGGCCTCGCGCATGGTGACGGCGAGGGTGGGGAGGCACTGCATCGCGAGGACGAAGAAGACCAGGAGGCTGACCTGCACGGGGCGCGTGAAGACCGGCGTGACGCCGTCGTCTCGCTTGGCGGTGCGCATGGCGGCGATGAGGCCCTCGTTTGCGGCGTCTTCTTCTTCCTGACCGGCGATGACGACGGACATGGTGCCGACGAAGACCTCGCGCGCGGCGAAGGAGGCCATGACGCCGATGCAGATGCGCCAGTCCCAGTCCATGGGCGCGAAGACGGGTTCAACGAGTTTGCCGAGTCGGCCGGTGAAGGAGCGGGCCTGCTGGTGGCGGGCTTCGAGGTGATCGGCTTCGGATTCGAGTTCGGCGACGACGGCCCAGTGGCCTTCCGTGGGGAGGGGATCGGGGCGTTCGCCGAGACTTTCCGCGGCGGACTCGGCCTGTGCGCGGATGGCCGTTGCCTGCTGAGGCGGCTCGACCTTCGGGTAGGACCCCATCCACCACAGGACGATGGAGATGGCGAGGATGAGTGTGCCGGCGTTCTTGAGGAAGAATTTGGCGCGGTCGACGGTGGTGAGGAAGGCGGTGCGGAGGCTGGGGGTCTTGTAGCCTGGGAGTTCCATCGCCATGGGGCGGGCCTTGCCGCGGAGGATGGTGCGGCGGGCGATGAGGGCGCTGACGACGCCCGCGACCATGCCGAGGGCGTAGCAGCCGACGAAGGCGAGTGCGGCGTAGGCGGGCGAGTCGACGAAGAGCAGGCTGGTGAGCATGACGTAGACGGGCAGGCGGGCGGAGCACGTCATGAAGGGCGCGACGAGGATGGCGGCGAGTCGCTGCTTGGGGTCGGGGATGGCGCGGCAGGCCATGATGCCGGGGAGGGCGCAGGCGTGGCTGGAGAGGAGGGGGACGAATGCGTGGCCTGGGAGGCCGAAGGGACGGAGGAGGCGGTCCATGAGGAAGGCCGCGCGGGCGAGGTAGCCGGTGTCTTCGAGGAGTGAGATGAGGAAGAAGAGCAGGCAGATCTGCGGGAGGAAGACGACGGTGGCGCCGACGCCGGCGATGACGCCGTTGGCGAGGAGGTCGGCGAGGATGCCGTCGCCCATCGCGGCGATGATGGACTCTGAGAGGCCGCCGAAGACGTTCTCGATCCAGCCCATCGGGTATTGGGCGAGCGTGAAGAGGACGTAGAAGAGGCCCGTCATGACGGCGAGGAAGACCGCTGCGCCGACGACGGGGTGGAGGAGGACGCGGTCGACTCGGTCGGACGTGTTCTCGCGGAGTCCGTAGCCCGGCTCGGGCTCGCGCACGCCGCGGATGTACATCTGGTCGGACCAGGCGCGGAGTTCCTCGACGGTGGCGGGGACGGCGATGGCGGGCGTGGGGATGCGTGCGCGGCGGATGGCGTGTCGGACGTTGTCGACACCCTGGCCGGAGCGGGCGCAGGCGACGACGACCTCGCAGCCGAGGGCCTCGGAGAGCGCGGCATCGTCGATGCCGACGCCCTGACGCGCTGCGAGGTCGGCCATGTTGACGACGACGACGGTGGGGAGCCGACGGCGCATGACCTCGCCGACGAGCATGAGGTTGCGGGCCATGTTGGTCGCGTCGACGACGACGACGCAGACCTCGGGGACGCCGAGCGGCTGGCTGCGGGGCGCTGCGGTGCCGGCGAGGACCTCTCGGCAGACGCGGCTTTCGAGTTGGTCGAGTTCGATGGAATAGACGCCGGGCAGGTCGATGAGATCGCCGTCGCGGCCGCCTTCGACGCCGGCCTTGACGCGGGTGACGCGGGCCTCGAGCGTGGTGCCGGGGAAGTTGCTGGTCTTCTGGCGCAGGCCGCTGATGCGGTTGAAGAGGGTGGACTTGCCGGTGTTGGGGTTGCCGAGGAGGGCGATGCGCACGGCGTCGGCGGTTGGTCGGCCGGGGGCCGTCTCTTCAACGAGGATGGGGACGGCGTCGGCGTGCATGTGCGCGGGGCGTGGAACTCTGTCTGGAGGGGCGGGGAGCGCGATCAGCCGAGGACGGTGACGAAGATGCGATCGGCGAGCGGTCGGGCCAGGCCGATGCGGCAGGTGCCGCCGCAGGTGCAGGCCTTGGCGTCGGGGGCGAGTCGTCCGCCGACGGCGACGACGCAGGGCTCACCGAGTCGGCAGAGGCGGATGGTTGAACGATCGCAGAGTCCCATGGCGCGGAGGAGGGCGGCATCGCCTGAGTCGAGGCGGGCCTCGACGAGGACGCCGGTTTGATCGGCGCGGAGATCGGTGAGGCGGACGGCGTGGGGGGCATCGGGGCGCTGGGGAGCCTGCGATGGGGTCTGTGCGTGCGGTGCGTCGGGCACGGCGGGGTCTCCGGCACGGTGGGATGGGACCGTGGCTGGAGAGGGTAGGAGAGTTGAGACTGATTCGCAATCAGGCGGAGGAAGGCTGGCATACGAACATCTGTCGACCATCTTGGGTCGGCCTGAGAGGGCGACCCGGACGCGAGGCGTGGGATCACTTAGACTCTTGGCGTGGATTACTCACGCATCATCACGATCGAGCCTGGGAAGCGAGGGGGCAAGCCGTGCGTGCGGGGTCTTCGGATCACGGTGTATGACGTGCTGGACTACTTGGCGTCTGGGATGACGGTTGAGGAGATTCTGCGCGACTTTCCGGATCTGACTGAGCAGGACGTTCGTGCGTGCCTGGCGTTCGCGGCTGATCGATCCCAGCAGGCATAGGTGAGACACCCGTGCCGCCGAAGCCAAGTCAGTTACCCCACGAACTCCTCGTGGAGCGTCCGGACGGCGTCGGCGGCCTGATCGGCGCGGACGACGAAGGAGATGGAGAGTTCGCTCGAACCCTGGGCGATGGCGATGACGTTGATGTTCTTGCGTGCGACGGCGGAGAAGACGCGTGCGGCGACGCCCGGATGGCCGGCCATGCCAGCGCCGACGACGGCGACGACGTTGACGTCGTCGAGGAGGCGGACGGCGCTGGCAGAGCCGGTGCGCATGAGGGTGCGCTCAAGGACGGCCTTGGCACGGGCGGCGTGATCGCGTGAGACGACGAGGGAGATGCCGGCCTCGCTGACGGTCTGGCTGATCATCATGACGTTGACGGCGGCCTCGCCGAGCGCGCGGAAGACCTGCGCGGCGGTGCCCGGCCGGCCGACCATGGCCGCGCCGGAGATGTTGATCATCGCGGCGTTCTTGAGCAGCGGGATGCTGCGGACGGGGTGGTCGGCGTCGGTGTTGGCCGCTGGGGTTTCGGGGACGATGAGCGTGCCGGGGGAGTCGGTGTTGAAGGTGTTTCGGAAGCGGACGGGGATGATGTGTTCGGCGGCGGGTTCGAGGGCGAGGGGGTGCATGCTCTTGGCGCCGAACTGGCCCATCTCGATGGCCTCGGCGAAGGTGATGCGTTCGAGGAGCCTGGCGCTGGGGGCGAGGCGCGGGTCGGCGGTCATGAGGCCGTCGACGTCGCTCCAGATCCAGACTTCGCGTGCGGCGAGCGCTGCGCCGAGGATGGAGGCGGTGTAGTCGCTTCCGCCGCGGCCGAGGGTGGTGGTGACGCCGTGCTGCGTGGCGGCGATGAAGCCGGTGACGACAGCGCGATCACCACGGGCGAGGAGGGGCTCGAGCGTGTGGCGGACCTGGAAGAGCGTGAGGTCCATGAGCGGCTCAGCGCGGCCGAAGTGGTCGTTGGTGACGATGCCGGCGTGGCGGCCGGTGAACCACGCGCACGAGGGCGCGCTCGGGACGGAGGACATGGCGGCGGCCATGAGGGGCGCACTGAGGGTTTCGCCGAAGGCGACGACGGCGTCGCGGCTGCGCGGTGTGAGTTCGCCGACGGCGGCGATGCCGAGGGCGAGGCGTTCGAGACGGTCGAGCGTTTCGGCGGTGTCGGCGGGGGCGTTGCCGCCGAGATCGGCGGCGGTGGACACGTGCTTGTCGCGGATGGCGGCGAGGAGCGTGGAGACGGCGGCGGGGTTGTCGCCGGCGGCGGCCTCGGCGAGTTCGAGGAGCATCTCGGTGACCTGGTCCATCGCGGAAACGACGACGACGACGCGGGCGGCACCGGCGGTGGTCGAGGCGATGGAGGCGGATCGCCTGATGGTGGCGGCATCCTTCATGGAGGTGCCGCCGAACTTCATGACGATGGTCTCGTCGGCGGGGGCGGGGGATTGGGGGGGCGCCGTCATGGGCGGTGCTCCTGATGAGACGAGGCGTGCCAGATGTCGACGAGGTCTCGGAGGATGGCGACGGCGGTTTGCGGTCCGCCCGCGCCCGCGCCGACGAGCGTGACTTCGCCGGCGGTTCGCATGTTGAACTGGACGGCGTTGCCGGTCTCGGGCACATCGAGCGGTGAGTGGCGGTCGATCTCTTCGGGTCGCACGCTGAGACGGGCGGGCGCATCGTTGAGCGGGGAGTCGATTCTCGCGATGAGTTTGAGGGTCTTGGCGCGCGAGGCGGCATCGCGGAGGCGGTCGGGCGAGATGTCGCGGATGCCTTCGCGTGCGACCTGATCGAAGCGGACGTTCAGGCCCATGACGGAGTTGGCGAGGATGACGATCTTGACGGCGGCGTCGATGCCGTCGACGTCGGCGCTCGGATCGGTCTCGGCGAGGCCCATCCGCTGGGCTTGGGAGAGGGCGTCGGCGTAGGAGACGTTGCGCTCGGCCATGCTCCAGAGGATGAAGTTGGTGGTGCCGTTGAGGATGGCCCGGACGGATTCGATGACGTCGCCGCGGGCGAGTGCGCGGGCGGTGCTGAGGACGGGCGTGCCCGCGCCGACGGCGCCGCTGAATCGGAGCAGGACGCGGTTGTGCTCGGCGAGATCGGCGAGCGCGGACATGGCGGTGGCGAGCGGGGCCTTGTTGACGGTGACGGCGTGCATGCCGCGGCTCATGGCTGCGCGGAGGTTTGCGAGGGCTGGGAGCGGGTCGTTGATGCTGCTGGGGGTGGCCTCGACGAGGACGTCGGCGCCGATGCCGGCGAGGAGGCGGTCGGGGGTGCCGTAGCGATCGGCCGTGAGGCCGTGGATGGGGAGGTCGCCGACGGAGCCGGTGCGCGACTTGGCTTCGAGGAGTTGATCGGGGTCGAGGCCGTGCTCGCCGAGGGCTGCGCCGCGGGAATCGATGACGGCGACGAGGGAGGTGAGGAGGCCCTCGCGGGCGTAGAGATCGTCGCGACGATCGCGCAGGAGCGCGGCGAATGCTCGGCCGACGGAACCGAAACCCACGAGCGCGATGCGCATGACGCCCTCAACGAAAGAGCCGCCCGGCCTGTTGCGGTTCGAACGACCGCGGGAAACGAGGCGCGGGCGGGCAGTTTATCGCGAGGGTGCGTGGGGCGTTACGGGCACGTCTGGCCGAGGTTCGCGTTCCACGGTGCGAGGAAGTCGAGCAGATCAGCGAGATCGATGACGCCGTCTGCGTTGGTGTCCGCGCCGGAGCCGGGTAGGACGGACTGGCCGAGGTTCGCGTTCCAGGGGGCGAGGAAGTCGAGCAGGTCGGCGAGATCGACGACGCCGTCTGCGTTGAAGTCGCCGGGGCAGCAGCCTTGGGGCGTGAGCGAACAGAGTTGGATGATGGCGTACTCGTCGGCCTCGATGGAGTTGTTGGAGAGGACGGGGGCGGGGACTTGCGCTGCGGGAAGGAGCGCTCCGCCGTCCTGCGTGGCGTAGCCACCGACGGCGAGGGCGATGGAGGCGGGAAGGAGCTGACTCGGCGCGAGCCCGAACTGCTGGCGGAGGTTGATGGTGCCTTCGAGGACGCCGCCGTTGGGACCGGTGGCGGACTGGACCGCCGCGGCGTTCGCGACGTCGAACCAGGCGACGAAGTTGTTGTCGTTCTCATCGGCGAGGAAGGCGGACCAACCGGCGACCTGACCGGCCTTGGCCCAAGGGGCAGCACGCATGGCGCCGGGTGTGGAGGCGAGGAAGATGAAGTGGTCGCTTCCTTCGCCCGCATCGGGACAGGCGACGTAGAGCACGTCGCCGGAGAGCCGAGCGCGGAGCCACATGCCACCGTTCTGGGCGATGAGGGTGGTGCCGGGATCGAGCAGGCCGTCCATGACGAACGAGGGGGGAGGCGGCTGGCAGATGTTCGCGGTGCACGAGGCGCTCGGAGTGAAGGCGCCGGAGGATGCCGCGCAAGCGGATTGGGTGGTGAGTGAGCAGGAGGAGCCGATGCAGCACGCGCCGGAGACGTCGCCCGAGGCGGGCTGGACGGCGAAGTGCCAGTCGGCGCCGGCGTTGTTGTCCCAGACGCCGGAGCCGTTGTTGAAGACCAGGTCGAGTTGGGTGGCGCTGAGGGGAAGAACGATCGAGCAGGACCATGCGGAGGCCTGCGCGTCGAAGGTCATGGTGACGTCCGGGCTGAGGACGGTCTGCCAGTTGTTGAAACCGACGTGGGCGCGGACGAACGCGGCCCCTGCGAGCGGACGGCCCGCGGGGTTGTAGGTGACTATGACGCTCTGCCCCGCGATGGGCGAGGGGGGATCGAGTGCGACGACGGGGCCTCCCCCCCCACTGCCGCCCCCGCCTCCGCCGCTCGGACCGGGAGGAAGGCCGCCGACGCCGTCGCCGACGTAGACGTGCTGGATGGGGCTTCGGGTGGTGTTGCCCTTGGCGTCGACGGCCTCGACGTAGTAGTCGAGGAGTTGATCGCGGATGCCTTGGATGAGCGCCCAGTGCTGGTCGGCGATGGCGGTGGGCATTTCGAAGAAGTCGATGGTCGGGTCGTTGTAGACGTTGCCCGCGGGGAAGGCGCGATGGTTCATGGGCACGCTGATCCACTGACCGACTTCGGGACCGCCGGCGTAGGTCTCGTTCTGCGTGCTCGAGAGCGGATTGACGCCGTCGGCGTCGATGCGGTACTTGAGCGTCACGCTCTGAACACCGGAGACATCGTGGACGAACGTCCAGATGTAGAAGTCTCCGTTGCTCTTGCGCTGCTGGTAGCCGTAGGGGCCGCCGAAGTTGATGCTGCCGGGGTTCCAGGGCCAGCGCTGCGGGATCCAGACGGTTGGGCCGGTGCGATCGCTGGTGGGGCCGGAGGAGGGCGCGGCGTTGATGATGGGCGCTGCGTATTCCCACGCGCGGTTGCCGGAGATGGTGGGCTTGACCTCGAAATCCTCGGCGGTGCCGTAGTACATGTAGCCGCTGTTGAGGCCGCCCATGAAATAGTGCCAGGCGCGCTCGGCGTTGTTGGTGGTTGCGTCGGGGTAGAGGATCCTGCGGATGTTGATGGATCCGCCGGAAGCGGTGTGGATCTGCTCGGCGGTGTCGACGGCGTTCTGGGTGGCGGTGATGACGGCCCAGTTTCTGGCGTCGACGTGCCAGCCGTTCTCGACGTCGGGCTGGCCGGAAGAGTTGAGCAGCGGCCAGTTCCAGTTCCAGAACTGCGGGGAGCCGAAGTCGCTGTCGGCGTTGACCCATGCGCCGTCTTCGACGTGGACGAAGTCGTTGGCTGGAACGGGGTGATCGGCGAGGTACTTCTGGACGGTGGTGGCGACGAAGCCAGCGGCCTGGGCCTGAGAGACACGGTTGGGGGTGGCTTCGCGGTAGTAGGAGTAGCCGCCACCCCAGGCGTTGTCGCCGTCGTGGGCGAGCACGAGGAGCATCGGTCGGGACGGGTTGTTGCGGGCGTCGAGGGTCTGGAAGTCGGAGATGCCCTGCGGGGAGTAGCCGTCCTGCCAGGAGAGGGCCTGCGGGCTTGGGACGACGATGAGAGAACTGATCGCGCCGGTGTCGGGGTTGACGTAGCGAGCGCGACGCGGGGTGAGCGCGAAGGGGAAGGCCTCGGCGGGCGCGCAGCCTCGGGAGATGGAGACGCGGTGGTAGGCGTCGGCGCCCTGGGCCGGGTTGAGCTGGTCTGCGCGGTTGGGCGGGTCGCAGTTGATGCCGCCGGAGCCGAAGACGACGGGGAAGTCGGCGCAGGCGCGGCTGATCTTCTCGGCGCTCACGATGCTCCACTCGATCCCCTCGGAGGCGAGGACCGGGATGAGGCGTGTGCTGAAGGCCATTTCGCTGGGGAAGAAGCCCTTGCTGATGGGCGTGGAGGCGCCCCAAGCGTCCGGGTAGACGGACTTGTAGAGCTGGATCTGCTTGCGCATGGTGCTCTCTTCGAGCAGGGGCATGAGCGGGTGATGGAAGGGGAAGATGACGATGTCGGCGCGCGGGCGCTGGGGGTTGTTGTCGATGTGCCAGGAGCGCGCTTCGCGCAGCCAGGAGTACCAGGTGGGCGAGTAGCCGAGTTGGTTGGCGGCGCCGAGCGACTGGAGGTTTTCGATGAGACCACCGGAGAAGGAGATTTGCGCACCGGCTTCGGGCGCCCAGCGGATGTCGTTGATGCAGTCGCGCATGCGGTGCTGATACCCCGCGACGCGGTCGTCGAGGCCGAAGATGTCGCGCAGGTTGTTGGTGGGGTTGGGGCGGCCGGCGTCCTTTCGGAGGATGGACTCCCAGGCGCGCTCGTATCGATCGGCGCCGCTCACCTGACGGTCGGGCCAGTAGATCGGCTGCTCCATGTGCCAGAGATAGGTGAAGTGGACGCGCTCGGCGAAGGCGGTCGGCGCGGCGAGCGCAAGCGTGAGCGCTGCGGCCGATGCGGCGAGGAGCGTGCGCGAGACTTGACGTTGGATGAGACGGGCTTTGGGCATGGGTGCTGGCCGATCTGTGCGTGTGCGGTGCGGGCAATGTCGTTTCTGCTGCTGGGCACGATACCACGAAGGCCGGGAACATCCAAACAGAAACCGACAAACGATCATTCTGGGTCATTTTTGTTGCAAATGAGTGATGATGGTGATACGCTCTCACCAGAAGTGGGGATTGAGAGAGACTTTCCCCGAAATGTTGGATCAGGACTGAGCCGTTTGCACCCGCAGTGCGCAGGGAGGTTGCGTGCGGGGCTCTGCGACGGCGGACGGGGTTTGAAACGAACTCGGCATTTGTTTTGACGGCGACTCGGGCCTTGATCTGGCTGGGTGTGGACGACGAACGCGCAACAGCCGGCTCCGAGTACGATGCGCATGAGCAATGACTTGTGCGTGAGCCGAGGCATGAAACGCGATTGACATCACGAGCGTTGGAGACGCTGAAGGGCGCGGCTCGTGAATGAACTCTCTCTCGCCGGGGTGGCGAAAGCCCCCCGGCGGGTTTGTTTTTGGCGTGAACGAGCGGTGCGCACGATCCGCATGCGGAGTGGGGGTTGGAAGAGCGGTGAATCGCAGATGCGAATCGGAGATTCGTCGGTCAAGATCGGTTCAAGGAAATCCCTGCGCAGCGCTCTCGCGAAGGATGCGAGAACTTCGCGCTGTAATCGGTAAACCGGCTTGCGTGCTTTGGAATTGCCTGTAGGATGAGTGCGCCGCCAAAGGTTGGCGCATCCACAACACGACACCTTTGAGAGAGGCAGCCCTCCTGACGGTTCGTCACCGTCACGAGGGTTTTGCGGAAAGATCGGCGGGCGTGATCCGCAAATGTTCGCGGCAGAGCGCATCGGACGCGAGCAGGTGCTCGCGGATTTCACGGGTCGATGCGCACTGGCCGGGCCACATGAACGCGTGACGTGCGTGGTTTGCATCGACCCAGCGATGGGCGGAGTGTTCGCCGTTGAGCGTTGGCGACCAATCGGGCCGGACTTCGCAGGCGAAGCGCGGCGAGAGCACGACGCAGTCGATCGTCGCAACGAAGTACGGATGAACCTGTTCGAGTGCCCAGAAGCCGAGTGAATCGGGGCCGAAGGGATCGAGGGCGAGTTCTTCGCGCAGTTCGCGTGCTGCGCAGGCGACGGCGGTCTCGGCGGGATCGATGTGGCCCATGACGGGGTGCCAGGTGTCGACGAGCGGATCGCGCGTGCGGCGGAGTTGGAGGAGGAAGGTGCGCTCGACCTCGATGCTGAACGCGTCGCCCTCCATTGGTCCGGCCTGGAAGCGTGCCTGTGCGGGGGGAGCGAAGAGGGGCTTGGGCGCAGGGCGTGCGGGCGGGACGCGGCAGAAGACGTAGGCGTCGATGATGTCGGAGCGCAGGCGTGGGCCGTGGCCGGGGTGTCGGCGGTAGCCGTCGGGACCTCGGTCGGCGTGATCGGCGGTCATGGCATGAAGGTAGGGAGGTGGGAGGAAGGAGATGGCGGGCGAGCGGGGAGCGCGCGTGCCGCGTCTAGTGTTTCGGCATGAACAAGCCGGTGGTGCGGGTACTTGTCCTGGTGGTGCTCGGCGCGGCGGCGGTGGTCGGCGCGGTGGCGTACAAGAGTGGACAGACGCGTGCGCTGGAATCGCGGACGCGCGGCGAGGCGGAGGCGGTGGTGCGGACGATGCCCTCGTATGGCATGCACGGGGCGTATCTGGACGGACTCTTCGCGACGGTGCATCCCGGGGCGTGGTCAGCGCACTTCAAGAGCGAGATGGTGTTTGGCGGGGCGGTGAATGCGTCGGCGTACTCGCGAGATGTTCTGGGACGGGTGATGGAGCGGTTGACCGCGGACGGGCAGACGAACCTGCGGAGGGAGTTGGAGTTCGCGATGCTGAAGGCGGGATTGGGGGACGGGACCGCTGGGGGCGAGTGGGAGGATGATGCCGAGGGAACTGGAGGCGGGCGGTGATCGACACGCACTGCCATCTGACGTTTCCGGATTTTGCGGGACGCGAGGCCGAGGTGATGGCCGAGGCGGGCGCAGCGGGGGTGACGCACGCGATCACGATCTCGACGACGACGTTTGATTGTCTGGATGCGCTGGCGGTGGCGCGTCGGCTGGGCAACGTGTATTGCACGGCGGGTGTGCATCCGTTGTATGCCGATGCGGGGGATGAGCGGAGTTTGCGGCGGTCGGGGCCGGAGTCGGGGAGGCATGTGTGGGACAACCTGTTGCGTGTGGCGCGGGATTCGCGGTGCGTGGCGTGGGGGGAGTTGGGGCTGGACAGGCACTACGAGACGCCCGCGCAGTCGGTGCAGGTGGCGGTGCTGGAAGAGCAGTTGGCGCACATCGAGCGGTGGAACGCGGCGAGCGTTGCGGAGGGCGGGATCGGGCGGACGGGTGCGGACGGGAGGGCGGGGCTGCCGGTGGTGATTCACTGCCGGGAGGCGTTCGCGGAGTTGATCCCGATTCTGAAGCGGACACGGTTGGAGCCGGATCGGTTTGTGTTTCACTGCTTCACGGCGGGTGTGGACGAGATGCGGATGCTGCTGGACTTTGGGGCGTGGGTGAGTTTCACGGGGGTGGTGACGTACCCGAAGGCCGCGGAGGTGCGCGAGGCTGCGAAGTTGGCGCCGGTGGATCGCGTCATGGTGGAGACGGATGCGCCGTTTCTGCCGCCGAAGAAGCATCGTGGGAAGCAGCCGTGCGTGCCGGCGTGGGTTGTGGAGACAGCGCGAACGCTGGCGGAGGTGAAGGGGGTCAGTTATGAGGCGATGCACGAGCGGCTGAACGAGAACACGCGGCGGTTCTTCGGGGTGGGGTGAGGGGTCGCGCGGGGGCAATGCGGGGAGGTGTGGGGCGTTTGGAAGAGGCACTAGGCACTAGGCACTGGGCACTGGGCACTGGGCGGTGGTCACTGGGAAGCGAGGACGACGATGGGGCTTCGGCACGCGTTGGTGATCGTGACCGGGTTGTTGATTGCGACGGGCGTGGATGGTGGGCAGCCGCGCACGGTGGCGGGGGTTGCTGCGATGGAACCGGGTGGACGCATGATGGCGGAGGCGGCCTGGCCGCCCAAGCGGGCGTTTCGATTGCCGGAGGGGGAGGCGTTCCAAGACAACTGCCGGGCGGCGGCGGCGTATTCGGCGCGGCATGAGGGGCACGGGGTGTTGGTGATGCTCGACGGGCGGGTGGTGTTCGAGCAGTATGAGGGCGGTTGGAACGGTGATCGGCCGCACGCGCTGGCGAGCGGGACGAAGAGTTTCTGCGGTGTGGCGGCGATGCTGGCGGTGCAGGACGGGTTGTTGACTCTGGACGAGTTGGTGAGTGACACCATCACGGAGTGGAAGGGAGATGC
Source organism: Phycisphaeraceae bacterium (assembly GCA_019636535.1). Classification (GTDB taxonomy): domain Bacteria; phylum Planctomycetota; class Phycisphaerae; order Phycisphaerales; family UBA1924; genus JAHBK01. The sequence goes on from JAHBXK010000041.1 coordinate 12,416, forward strand.
GCGGAAGTCGCGGATCACGGTTCGGCAGATTCTGGATCTGTCGTCGGGGCTGGAGACGGGGGAACAGACGTTGCAGCCGATGCGGCGACGGCTGACGGGGCGGGATCGGCAGGCCGGCGGGGGTGGCGCGGCAGCGCGCGGCGCGGACGATCGGAACGCAGCGGCGCTGGAGATCCCGCTGCGCGCTGAGCCGGGGACGCGGTTCATCTACGGGCCGTCGAACTTTTACGTGTTCGGCGAGTTGATGAAGCGGAAGTTAGAGGAGGCGGGGACGGGTGACTGGGACGTCGCGGCGTATCTGCAACGGCGGTTGCTGGATCGGTTGGGCGTGCGAGCGCGGTACAACCGCGATCGGGCTGGGAACCCGAACCTGCCGGGGGGGTGCATGGTGAGCGCGCGGGAGTGGGCGAAGTTCGGCGAGTGGGTTCGGATGGGCGGCGTGCACGGCGGGGAGCAGGTTCTGCGGGCGGAGTTGATGGCGGCGATGCTTGAGCCTTCGAAGAACAATGCGAGTTACGGGCTGACGTGGTGGCTGCTGCGCGAAGGGCAGAACCCGGAGGAGGAACTCGCGGCGGACATGCTGTCGGAGGGGGACGACGCGCGGCGGGAGGCGATCCGGGAGCGTTTGCGGCAGCGGAACCGACGGCAGGCGACGGCCGGGCCGGCGGAGACGCTCGGCGTTGGCGAACTTGGTGTCATGGCGGCGGGGCTGGGGAAGCAGCGGCTGTATGTGCTGCCGAAGTTCGGGCTGACGGTGGTACGGTTCGGCGAGTTGACGGGTGGCAGGGAGTACCAGGACGCGGCGTTTCTGGCGTTGCTGTTGGAGGGTGCGGAGAAGATTGATGCAGATGCGGGCGGGGGGGCGGGCCAGGGTGTGCCGACGCAGCGTGCGCCCGCTTCGCGCTAGGCTTGGATGTGGCGGATGGAAGCAGGAACAACTCGCCGGCCGGATCGGGAGAGAAGCCGCTGATGCGGTCGCTGGGGGAGTTTTTCGGGCACATCGCCAGAGCCATCAAGACGGACCCGGCGAAGTCGAGGGGAGGCTCAGCGGAGCTGAAGCGTGAGCGGCGGGTGGTGTCGGAGCGCGTGGAGGAACGCGAAGTGCCGAACCCGCCCCCCGACGGCTCGGGGCGGATGATTCTGAGACGAACGGTGATCGAGGAGGTGGAGATCGAGGGGCGGGGAGATGTTTCGTCCCCGCACGAGAATGCACCACCGAGTCACCGAGAGCACCGAGGTGGAACGGAACGGTCGGACGAACGCGCGCGGGATGGCAGGGGATGACGAGCGAACGAACACGCCGGACGCTTGGGATCGGAGCGGGTGCGAGCGCGCAGCGCTTCAGGCGGAGCGCGGGCCGAAGCGTGCGAGCCAGGCGTTGACATCGAGGCCGGGCGGCGGGGGCTTGACCCACAGGAACATCTGAACGTCGTCGAAGTGGCGGCCGGCATCGTCGCGGAACTCGGCCATGCGCCGTGACTCTTCGCGGAAGCCGAGCGAGCGGTAGAGCGCCAATGCGGGTTCGTTGTCGGCGAAGCAGCCGAGGCAGACCTTCTCGATGGTCGGGTGCACGGTTGCCCAGTCGAGGAGGGTGACCAGCAGGGCTCGGCCGAGGCCCAGGCCGCGGTGGGTGGAGCGGACGCCGAGGCCGAAGTGGCCGTGATGGCGCATCACGCGGGGTGAGCGTGCGGAGAACGAGATGTCGCCGATCACGACGCCGTCGCGTGTTCGCGTGCCGGGGATTTCGGCAGGATCGATGGCGATGAGAGCGATGGCGTCGGGCTTGGCGAGTTCCTCGGTGAATCGCTCGGCGATCTTCTCGGCGGGTCGGATCTCGTCCTCACGCACGACGGCGTAGTCGCTGGTGCGGGCGATGTCGCGGAGGTAGTCGGCGTAGGCCTCGGTGTCGTCGGGCTGCGCGGGTCGCACGACGACGGTGCGGCCGTCGCGGAGGGTGAGGGTGATGGGGCTGATTGAGGCCATGCTTGAGAGTTCACCGCCAGAACGCAGCGGAAAGTGCAAGGGAGCGAGCGCCAACGGTGCCGACTCGGGCGCCTTGTGGCTGGTGACTCACGCGGGTTCGGGGGAGGCTGGGTGCTCGGGTGGTTCGCCCTGGAGCACGCGCCACAGATCGCGGACGACCCAGGACATGTTTCGGTGGGCGGTGGCGGTGGCGGCGGCGATGTGGGGAGCGAGGTGGGCGTTGGGAAGATCCAAGAGCGGGTACGTGGCGTCGAAGGGTTCGGGCTCGTGGACGTCGAGAAGGGCGGAGGCGGCCTTGTTGGCGATGAGGAAGTCGGCGAGGGCGGCGGGGTCGATGACGAAGCCGCGGGAGGTGTTGAGGATGATGGCGTCGGGCTTGCAGAGGCTCAGGCGCTGGGCGTTGATGAGGGCGCGGTTGGCGCGTCGGCCGTCGACGTGGAGAGAGAGGACGTCGCTGGAGCGGAGGAGTTCGTCGAGGGGGACGGGCTCGGCGCCAGCGCTGCGGAGAGTGGCCTGCGGAGAGCCGGGGGGAAAGTCGATCAGGTCGTGGTAGCGGACGCGCATGCCGAACGCGAGGCCGACGCGGGCGACGCCGGAACCGACGCGCCCGAGGCCGAGGACGCCGAGGGAGAGGTCGCCGAGTTGACGCGGGGCGAGGAGTTCGGTGCGGAGGCGCTTCCAATCGGCGGGTGCGACGGCCTTGTCGAGGAAGAGGCGCGGGCGGAGGACGTCCAGGAGCATGGCGAAGACGTACTCGACGACGGCCTGGGTGTTGGCGGCGGGGGTGGAGACGACGGCGACGCCGCGGCGGGCGCAGGCGGCGAGATCGACGTTGTCGAGGCCAACCCCAGCGCGGGCGACGCAGCGGAGTTTGGGGGCGCGGTCGAGGAGGGCGTCGTTGACCCTGGTGTAGGTGCGGATGAGCAGGGCGTCGGCGTGGGGGAGGAGTTCGTTGAAGCGGGGCGAATCGCTGGGAGTGACTTCGAGGCGGCAGCGCTCGGCGAGCCAGCGGGCTGGCTCGTCGTCGAGGTGCTCGGTCTGGAGGACGAGGGGCGGTCGCATGTCACGTGGGAGGTCGCTCATCTGGCGGGATTGTTTGCACGTGCGGGCGTCCGGGTGTTCGATGATCGAATCGACGAGCAGGAGCGTCCACACCCGCGGGCGCCGTTGAGACATCTCACCTGATCGCGAAGTGCCCACGTTGCGCCCGTCGTGGCGGTGGCGACGACGGTGCAACGAACTGAGCCCTGTGTCTGTTTCATTCCCAAGGGTCGACGATCCGCTTGAGTCTCATCTCCGCGAAGATGTTGGGGGTCGATTCGTCAACGTTGATCGGCAATGGCGCGCGGGCGCAGAGGCGTGGGAGCGATTGGCACACCCGACGAACACCCTCAACGGGATCGTCCGCCCATGGCTTGACAAGGCTCGCTCTGGGAACGATGCGAAACACACGACCTTGATTCATGCCCAGCAGCGGCACGACGAACATGGAGACGCCCGCCGCGCAGAGAATCAGGCAGGAATCGGAATCGCAGTGGAGATCCTCGAAGAACGTTGTCACACGCTCGGTGCCCTGCCGAGACACGCTCTGTATGTCGTACACAAGGGCTCGCATCGCCGGGCGCTGGTCGCGCAATCCGAGTAGGTCGGCGTGCGCGTGCGCGGCAGGTACACCATCTGGATGAAACAGCAGCGCACCGTCGTGGACTGCGAACAGCGACTTGAGCGAGTCGAGAGAGCGGGCAGCCCCGATGGAGCCGATGAACTCCTCGAAAGTCCGCGTGGGTGCCGGTCTGCGAAAGAGATGTCGAGCGACCAGTACGTGAGAGATTCGATGCTTCCTCGGCCACGATTTAGCGATCGAGTGACGACCGTGCTCAGATTCTGAGCACTTCATGTCGCGAGTGGCCGAATAGCGGAGTGTGACTTCACGATCGTGCAAGACCTCAGCCCAGTCGTGGGGGAGGTTGCTCGATGGAGCGTGCAGAGGGGCGACCCTCGGAAGATGCTCCGGCGCGTCGAGCCCCCACTCAAGCCGCTCGTGGTACTCGTAGTCCTCCACGCTTGGCCACTTGAGTTGAGTCCAGTTCGGTTCTTCCGAGACCCAGAGCGGACCCAACGGATCGAGGGAGATCAGGCGTTCTGCGCTTCGTTGTGCTCTCAAGAGCCGTCGGAAGTCCGATCGCTCGGATCGAGTCCAAAGGCCTTCGTCCGCTCGCGCGAGATTGTCGTCCATCCAGAAGAGACCGCCACGCAAGTAGGTCGGTCGCGAATTCGACGCCCGTTTGAGCCCTTCTGATCTGCACACGTTGGTTAGTGCGATGAGCGCGATTCGTTGTCCAGGGTATGAGAAACGCTTGAGTAGGGAGTCTGCATCCGCCGCCAAACGAAGTAATCGAGAACGATCCGGCTTGTCACGCAACAGTTCCCGTATGGCTTGATCGAAAAGACTGTTGGCTTTGGACGTTGCGCATGCTCGCGAGCACCACTCTCGGAATCGAAGCAGATTCCGAGCAGCGAACAATCGCTGGCCATGCTCGGAGAGGTCGGTGAAGTCGATGTACCTCGATGTCCCCATCCTGGATGCCCCTGCTCAATCAAACCCAAACACGGTTGGACCCGCATCAGCGAGCTTGCTCCGAGAGTCCGGCTGTTCGCTCAGCCTGTCGGCAACGCCTTGCGAACGGGTTCAAGCGGCACCAATCACATGCCATCGGGGTCATCGGAGTTCGACTCGCCATCACCGTCGAACTCGGCGGGTTCGATGACGGCGGTCATGGAGCCTCGGCTGGTGGCCATGAGGGGATCGGCGCCGAAGGCAAGGATCTGGTCGCGTTTGAGTTCGGCGAGTTCCTTGTGGGTGGTCACGCAGACGGCGCGGCCGTCGGAATCGACCTTCCTGGCGACCTGGTAGCCGCGCTCAGCGCTCTGGTGGAAGAGCGCCTGCATCATGCGGATGACGTACTCGTAGGTGTGGTGGTCGTCGTCGATGAGGACGACGTTCCATTGCTTGGGAGGATCAACGTCTTCGCGCGGCTTGGTCTGGGTCTTGGTTTCGGTCTGGGTGGCCATGGAAGCAGCTTTGCCGGACGGCACACGGAGGTCGCGGAGGAGGCGCGGGGAACACAGAGACTTGAGACTGAATGATCGTACCCGGTGGTATGGTTGTTCGACCGCGGGGAGCTGGCGTGGAACGAGCGTCGATCGCTCGTTGGTGCGTGTGGACGGCGGTGTCGCTGCCCGGTTGATGGGGCCGGAGTCAGGTCGCGGGCGGGAAGGCGGACTCGGCGGCGTCTATGGCGCGGGCGAGCGCGGCGGCCTTGTTGACGGTTTCCTGAAACTCGGCTTCGGGGTCGGAATCGGCGACGATGCCGCCCGCGGCCTGGAGGTGGTACATCCAGGTGCCGGGGTGGAGTCCGGGTGAGCCTGGGGAATCGGAGCAGGTGGGAACGACGATGGTGCGGAGGGCGAGGGCGATGTCCATGTCGCCGTCGAGGCCGATGTGGCCGAGCCCGCCGCCGTAGGGTCCGCGGCGGAGGGGCTCGAGCTCATCGATGATCTGCATGGCGCGGACCTTGGGTGCGCCGGAGATGGTGCCGACTGGGAGGGCGGCGCGGAGGGCGTCCCAGCAAGTAAGGCCGTGGCGAAGATCGCCGGTGACGGTCGAGGAGATGTGCATGACGTGGGAGTAGCGCTCGACGGTCATGACGGCGTCGAGGGAGACGGAGCCTGGGACCGCGACCTTTCCGACGTCGTTGCGGCCGAGATCGACGAGCATGATGTGCTCAGCGCGTTCCTTCGGGTCGGCGAGGAGTTCGCGTTCGAGCGCGGCGTCTTCGTGGGGCGTTGCGCCGCGCTTGCGCGTGCCGGCGAGGGGGCGGTTGGTGACGACGCGGCGGGGCGTTGCTTCTGGGGACGCGGCGGCGTGGGTGCGGACGCGGCAGAGGATCTCGGGGCTGGAGGCGATGAGGATGCATCCGGGGGCCTGGAGGTAGGCCATGTAGGGGGATGGGTTGACGGCGCGGAGGCAGCGGTAGACGTCGAAGGGATCGACGGGGCTTGGGCGCTCGAAGCGCTGGCCGAGGACGACCTGGAAAATGTCGCCGGCGGCGATGTACTGCTTGGCGCGGGCGACCATGTGCGCGTGCTGAGCGCGGGTGATGTTGGAGGCGAGGGAGGACGGGGCGCGGGAGGTGGCGTCGGAGGCGACGTCGCCCGGCGCGAGCCGGCGGGACTGGTCGGTGAGTTCTGCGATTCGCCGGTCGAGCCTGTTCAGGCCGATCGCGTGTGCGTCTTCGAGAGTTCGGTCGTCGGCGCCGAAGGGAAGTTCGATGAGCGCGATGACGTGGACGAGTTTGCGGACGTGATCGAAGACGACGGTGGTGTCGTAGTAGGCCATCGCGACGTCGGGGAGATGCCGGTCGTCGGTGGGCGCGGAGGCGAAGGGGAGTTTGTCGGGCTCGGCGTACCGGACGGTGTCGTAGGAAGCGAAGCCGACCCAGCCGCCGAGGAAGCACGAGGCGGCGGGCGAGTTGGAGGCGCCCGAGGCGGCGATCCGGAAGGTGGGTCCGAGCTCGCGAGCGAACTCGATTCGATCGGTGAGCGCGCGGGCAACGGCGAGCGGATCGGACTCTCGCGAGGCGCGAACCGAGCCGTCGCGATGATCGACGACGCGCACGTCCTGTGCGTGCGCCACGACTTCGATCGCGGGCTGAGCGGAGAGGATGGAGAAGCGGCCCTGGCGTTCGCCGCCTTCGACGGACTCAAAGAGGAACGAAGGTGCGGTGCGTGCGTCCGGCGCGACGAGTCGCCGATAGGCGAGGACGGGGGTGAGCTGGTCGTCGAGCATGGCCCGGTGAATCGGAACGACGAGCCGGGCCCCCGGCTGGGCCGAGGCGTTGAAGCGTTCGAGTCGATCGCGGAGGGATGAGAGGCCGGGCTCGGTCATTGGCAAGTATTAGGATCGGGGCAATGCGGCCCGGGATTGGGGAAAATCGGTTCTCGGACGTGCGTATTCCCAGGGTGCCCACATCGGGGGTACGAGAACGACAGGCCGTCCCAGAATTGGCCAAACCATTGTGATACAAAGACTTGAGCACCAGGAATTTGCGAAGTTGGACGGCGGGTGCTTGCAATCGCTGGAATCGGTGATCTAATTGTGTGACGCTGGCGGATCGCCGGCGACCGGCGCTTTGAGCGCTGCAGCGGCCGCGGAGTTGCGGCAACCCATTGGAAGAGAGCGAGATGTGAACGTTCATCGGCGGCCGCGTGCCGCCGAGAGGAACGTGGTGTTGCGGCCGCGCGACGGGCGAAGCCCGGAGCCAGAGCGGCTGAGCGACGTGCGGCGGACACCGGCCTAGCGGTCGGCGGACGGCCTTCCTCTCTCGCGGTCACCAAAGCCGCGGACAAGCAGACCTCAACGGGCGTGCGTTTCGCACGTTGGGGTTCGTGCATGGATGCACGGCGCGGTCGCCTTGCGGCGACGGCGGGATGGCGAAGGAGCGCACAGCTTCGGCGCGGTCGTTACGCGCCGGGGCGAACGGAATCCCCGTTGAAGCCGGGGCGGCCGCGGTGTCGGGACTTTCAGAAGACTTGGGAGATAACGGTCATGTCCACCAAGATCAGCAAGATCAGTCGGTTGGGTGCGGGGCGCAGCGCGATTTCGGCTGCGGGCTTGATGGCGGTTGCGGGCCTGAGCGGCCAGGCGATGGCGGGCGGCCCGAGCGGGTTCAGTTATCCTGATTTCAGTTCGACGGCGGGCTTGGCGCTGAACGGCCATGCCGTGAAGACCGGCAACCTGATCGACATCAACGGGGCGACGCAGCGCGGCGCCTCAGTCGGCTCGTTCTGGCACCTGGACCAGCAGAACATCTCGCTGGGATTCACCACCAACTTCAGCTTCCGAATCACCGACGTCTTCGGTGCGGGCGGCGGCGGGTTCGCGTTCTCCATCCACAACTCGAACAGCGGCCCGAGCGGCACGGCGAGCTTCGGCACGTCGGCGCTCGGCGCTTCGGGCGGCGCGCTTGGCTATGGCTCGAACATGGCGGGCGGGGGCACGAACCCCGGCATCAACCGCTCCTTCAACGTCGAGTTTGACACCTTCTACAACCCGTTGGCCGCGCACGACTTCCCGGGCGACCACGTCGCGGTGCACGTGTGGGACACGGTGGGCCAGATGCCGGTCGCGGCCAACTCGATCGCGCACGCGTTGCCGGCGATGGGATCGGGGTGGGAGAACATCTCGGACGGTCAGATCTACGACGTGCGTATCCAGTACGTGCCGGGCTTCTTCGAGATGTTCATCAAGCGTTCAACCGACGCGTTCTTTGGTCCCGCGATTCTGAGCGAGAACTTCGATCTGTCGGTGCTGGTGCCGCTGGCGCCGGGACCGGACAGCATCGGCCAGGCGTGGGTCGGGTTCACGGCCGGTTCGGGCGCGATCCAGGACTTCGAGCGTCACCAGATCCTGAGTTGGGACTTCGCGGGCGTGATCCCCGCGCCGGGCGCGATGGCGCTGCTGATGCTCGGCGGTGTCGTCGGGCTTCGCAGGCGTCGGTGAGTCCGCAGGGACTTGCCGCAGGATTGATTGCAGATTTGTCGTAAAGATTGTCTCGCCCCGCTGTGCAGGAGTGTTAGTACGTTGGAATGTTGCGGCCGGGCCTCTTGCGTGAGGCCCGAGCACCGCGAGCCATGACCGGGCTCGCGAACAGACTCCCGTGCTTCCAGAACCCGTCGGGTGATCCCGGCGGGTTCTGTCGCCGCGCTTGCGGAGTTTTTGTCGAGGGTGGCGTGCGCTTTGTGCTTCGTGAAAGAGACTCCCGCGCGACTTGGCCTCGTCGAGCGCGGAGCTGATGTTCGTTGCAACGAGAGACGTTTTATTCAACCCGTTGGCAAACCAAGCGAACACAGATATAGTTATGAGCGATAACAATTCGCCAGCATCGAACATGACGCTTGTGAATTGTGTGATCTTCGCGACAACGCCCGTCTGATCAAAGGCGAGAGAGCGTGTGAGTCGAGCCGCGGTGAGCGGCCCCCCGGATGAGAGTCGAGACATGTGCGTTCCTCGGCGGCCAAGCGGCGCCGAGCCGAGCGTTGCGTCTCTTTCAAAGAGCGCGGCCTGAGCGGGGCCGTTGGAGCGGCACTGCGCGGCACGGGCGATCAGCGTTGGAGGTAGTTGATATGTTGTTCACGATCAGCAAGTATGACGCGAGGCGTGCTGCTCGATTCGCGTCGACGGTTGTTGCGCTTGCGGGCTTGAGCTCTCAGGCGATGGCAGGAAGCCCGAGCGGGTTCAGTTATCCTGATTTCAGTTCGACGGCGGGACTGGCGCTCAACAGCCACGCCGTGCAGACCGGCAACCTGATCGACATCAACGGGGCGACGCAGCGCGGCGCCTCGGTCGGCTCGTTCTGGCACCTGGACCAGCAGAACATCTCGCTGGGATTCACCACCAACTTCAGCTTCCGAATCACCGACGTCTTCGGTGCGGGCGGCGGCGGGTTCGCGTTCTCCATCCACAACTCGAACAGCGGCCCGAGCGGGACGGCGAGTTTCGGC
>JAHBXK010000042.1 GCA_019636535.1 Phycisphaeraceae bacterium
GTCTTCATAGAAGTGGCACGGAAAGCACAGAACAGCAGTCAGTGCCACGCTCCCTCTGCCGCGACAACCCTCTCAGCTAGTCATACCCCATGAATTAAAACTCGTGCGATCCTGCGCCGGACCCAAACTTGGCCTTGTAACCATAACAAAATGACTGACACAGTTCCGACGATAGCATATACAATAGCGATTATAAGTGGTCGAGGATATCGAGTGATATTTGCTTGCCAGATACTCTTCGCTTGGCTGGGTAGCGGCGTGCGTCGCTCAAACACTTCGCTAATTGCAATGTCAACTTCGGTCATTTGATCTGCCCTACGCACACTGCTGCCAATTCTGGTATATACCTCCCATGACGCCCAAAATATTAACAAGATAGTAGCAAACTTTAAGGCCAACAACAACATTGTCACCCAGCAGTTAGTTGCGCGGTGTGTTATGATACCGCATTCTGAGCATTTTACCATGCCTGACGGGCGAGTTGTCGTCAGCGGGTAACGACAGATGCAGCACCGTAATCCGTGAGAATCTGCATCGGCGCGTGCTGGATTCATTGTAATGGACCGATATGTTCGGGCTCACATGTAATGGGTGGCATGCTCCAGTCCCACTCGTCACACTTAGCTTGGCACTGATTCAGTGAATTAGCTAACCTCGTCCAATCTTGCAAAGTCAACCTTGCCCTAGTTCGCTTTAGGCATTCCTGAATTTCAATAAATTGTCGAAGGCAGCAGTCGTGACAAAGTGCTTTGCTTGATGAATGCACCGCGCACTGCGTCGGCCAATCGCCTCGAATGCATGCTAGCTTTGATGGATTGCCTGGAAGAAATGGAGCTGGCATCAGGGGCTCCGGCAGGAGTGGGTTGGTGTCGGTCCAGCACTTAGTGCGGCACGATTTGATTGAATCATCAACGCCGTCTCCATCGCGGTCGTTGCCGAACAAACACATTATGAGTCGAGACAAGGCGAACTCGCTACAGCTATCAATCTGATTAGAGCGCGTGAGGCTGGCGCATTCCCTCATGGCGTTCTGATACGTATTAAAACATGTTCTTGTAGCGTCAAGCTGCCGTTGATTACAATCACGCAAGCACGATTCCATGTCGCTTTCGACAGGCATCATGCTTGTCATGTCAGCAGATATTGAAGAAAATGGGCTGCAGTTTGCGCACAAGCCAAATGGATCAATTGTTACGATCGGCAATGCGCGAGTGTAGCTTAGCAATGACATGCCATCCACATACCCCAACGGGTCCCTTCTCGTCCACGTGCCGAGGTCTGCGCGGTAGAAGCGGTGCCTGGCCAGTTGCATGAGCGGCCCGGCCTCGGCGTTGGGGACGCCGGTGGGCGGGGTGCCGCTGAGCGTGAACTCGGTCCACCACGGCTCGTGCTCGTACCCGGCGTACCCCTTGCGGTTGCCGCCGTGGGCGCGCAGTTCTCCCGCGGTCAGCACGTCCCGGCCGGTGGCGACGCCGAGGGTGGGGTTCCATTCCGCCAGAAAGGCGATCAGGTCGGCGTTGTCAACGTACCCGTTCATGTTGTCATCGCCGAGGCCGACGTGGGGCGAGCCCAGGTTCGGGTTGTAGTCCCCCAGGAACTCCAGCAGGTCGGCCAGGTCGATCACGCGATGGTCGGCGTTGACGTTCGAGCGCGGCGTTGACTGGGTGATGGCGGGGGCGATCACGAGGAGAAGGTACACGGGGGGGTGGGGGTGTGCAAGCGGTTGGGGGAGGGGGTGTGAGGCGGGGACGGGGCTGCCCGGTGCCTTGTGGGGGCGGGGCATGTTGGTGATGCGTGTGCAGGGGGACCTGCGGTCCCCCTGCAACCCCCTGCTGGGGAAGAAGGGATCGGGGGATCGAGGTGGAAGACGCGCTCAAGGGGCAGAGCGGCAGAAGCGGGAAGGTGCGCCACGAGCACGCTTACAGCGTGCGGAGGTTGGGGGGGATGTTTACCTGGGGTGGCTCGCTGCGCTCGCCTACCCCAGGCTGTCGACGAGCACGCCGATGGCGTGCGAAGAGGGGCGAGCGGTTGGGTGCTTTCCAGGGGCTGGCTTCGCTGCGCCCCTGGCAACTGTCGTCCGCCCTGCGGGCGGGCGAAGAAGAGTGAAGAAGGGAGTGGGGTAGGTGGGTCGCTTTCCAGGGGCTTGCTTGATCGCCTGCGGCGACCTCGCCGCGCCCCCCCTCCCCGCCTGGCAACGGTCGTCCGCCCTGCGGGCGGGCGAAGAGGGGGATCGGTCGAACGGGGGAACGAGGGATCGAGGGAGAAGCGCACCGACCGCTCACCCCCCAAGCCGCGGTGCGGTGGCACGGGAAGAGGTCGCGGTCGGTGCCACCCCGCCGTGGCGAGAAGGGGCCGTGGTCAGAAACCACGACGGCGACGGTGGCGGCGTAACCGCTCGCGAGAGAGGGCTCGGCTCGTTACGTCCGACTGTACCATCACCGCATGAGCGAGTGGACCATCGACGAGCGCGACTTCCCGATCGATGGCACGCCGGAGGCGCAACTCCGCTTCCTTGTTCGCTACGCCGTCCTTGCGCCCTCGGGGCACAACACGCAGCCGTGGCTGTTCAGGATTCGTGGCGACCGGCTCGAACTTTTGGCCGACCGCACCCGAGCGCTGCCTGTGGTGGACCCCGTGGATCGGGCGCTGGTGATCAGTTGCGGGGCGGCGCTGGCCAACCTGTTGGTCGCCGCCGAACGGTTCGGGATGGACGCGGCCGCGACGCTCCTGCCGGATGCGGGCGAGCCCGACCTGCTTGCGGTCGTGCAGAGCACCGGGGCACGCCCGGCGAGTTCGGACCCCGCACTCTTCCGAGCCATCACCAAACGGCGGACAACACGACGCGCCTTTGAGTCAACGCCAGTGCCCGAGACGGTGCTGGCCTCGGCGGGTGCGCAGTCAGCGTCCTGCGGCGTGAGGCTGCACTGGATCCTCGAACCCCAACGCAAGCACCGGGTCGCGGAGTTGATCGCCGAGGGCGACCGCCTCCAGTGTGCGGACCCGAGCTTTCGTCGCGAACTGGCTTCGTGGGTGCACTCCCGCCGCGCCTCGGGACGGGACGGGATGTCGGCCTACGCCTTCGGCATGCCCGACCTGCTTTCGCCAGTGGGTGCGCTAATCATCCGGACGTTCGACACGGGCAAGGGGCAGGCGGCCAAAGACCACGCACTGGCCGAGGGATCGCCCGCCATCGGCGTCTTCACGACATTGGGGGACCAGACCGCCGACTGGATCGCCGCCGGACAAGCGATGCAGCGGGCACTGCTGTCGATCGCAGCGGCGGGGCTGACCTCGTCGTACTTGAATCAGCCCATCGAGGTGCCCACACTCAGGCCGCGCCTGGCGACGCTTCTCGGGACGAGAGAGTTTCCGCAAATCCTGATCCGCGTCGGACGCGGGCCGGAGCTACTCCCGGCCGTGCGCCGAACGGTAGAGGATGTGATGCTGTAGGTAAAGGGCGTGCGCGCGAAGGTGGTACGGCTCGCGCGCGGCCAGACACGTTTCGCGGGGCTGAACTTGCCGAGGTCTTCGTCGCGGTTGGACCACAACCGCGCCCCCCCCAATCTGGCAACCGTCGAACGCTCGCGATGCGAGCTGAAGAAGGGGATCAAGGGGGAATCGCGCTGACCGCTCACCCTCCCCAAGCCGCGGTGCGGTGGCACGGGAAGGGGTCGCGGTCGGTGCACCCCGCCGATGGGGATTATGACGGATCAGGAACGATTGATCTTGGAGACTTGATCGCGTTTCTGGAGCAGTGGCTGCCTGGGCTTGGGCAGAACTGTCCGTGAGCGGGGCGGCAGCGCGGGTGGGTGTGACCCTTCCTGATTGCGAACGGGGGCGGTGAGGCGCGCACTGGAAGGGGCGTGGGGGGCTTGGATTGGGTTTAGAAATCGCGAGGCGGGGAAGGCGGGGCTTGCGTGGCGGGGTGCGCGGTGGTATCACTTGGTGTGCGGGGCGGGGGGCGGGGCGGGGCATGAAGAAGAGGAGCACAACCATGCTGGGCGCGCGCGCGAGGAGGGTGGTGGGGGCGATGGTGGCGGCGGCCGCGTGGGTGGTGTGCGGGCCCGTGGCGGGCGTGATGGCGTGCCCGGATGCGCCTCCGCCGTCGGCCTCAACGAATCTGTGCAACTGGATCGCGGTGAGTTGGCCTTCGGTCTCGGGGGCGTCTGGGTATGACGTGATCAGGAATCAGAACGGCACCGTCGTGACGCTGGTGACGAACCACCCGACCACGACGTACCTGGACGGCAGCGCGGTTCCCGGGGTGGGGTACAACTACCGGCTGCGCGTGCGGAGCACGAACCCGTTCACGTGCCCGGGCGAGGTTGGGAATCCGGGGCCGTGGTCGAGCGAGGGGGTGCGGCTTGGGTTTCCGACGCCGGTGTCGCTGAGCGTTTTCAGCAACTCGTGCTCGATCGTGCTGTTCATCGGGACGGGTGAGTTCACGTCGGGCGTGGAGGTGTACCGGTCGGAGACACCGAACGTGAACGACGCGGTGCTGCTGGGGACGCCGACGTTCCCGCCGGGGGGAGGCGGCCCGTACGGCGATCCGCTGCCGCGGACGGTGGGGGTAACGTACCACTACTGGGCGCGGTCGGTGGGGCCGTGCGGGAACGGGCCGTACATCGGGCCGGTCTCGACGGCGCAGATGTCGGCGATGCCAGCGACGCCCGCGCCGCAGGGGGAGGCGGGCGTGAACTGCGGGGAGATCCGGTTCTGGTGGGACCCGGTGCCGAACGCGACGCAGTACACGTTCAACATCTCGCCGGGCGGGCCGGGCTCGGTGGGGACGATCACGGGGACTGAGGTGATCTACTCAGCGCCGGACGGCCTGCCGCGGACGATCTTTGTGCGTGCGGAGGGGACGTGCGGTCAGTCGTCGTTCTCGAACGGTGTTGCGGCGTCGGCGAACGCGGACCCGCTGGCGGCGATCGGCGGGGTGCCGAGCAGCGACGTGGTGGATACGGGTGAGACGGCGCAGTTGGCGATTGCGCTGGTGCCGATCGCGTCGCTGGTGAGCGCGCGTTGGCACAAGGACGGGGCGCCGGTGTATGACTCGTCGCGGATTTCGGGCGCGACGACGGGCACGCTGACGATTCAGCACTGCACGACGGCGGACACGGGTCTGTACAGGCTGGTGGTGGAGACGACGTGCGGGATCGACGCGAGCGAGCCGGGGATGCTGGGCGTTCGGAAGTCGTGCGCGGGAGACTTTGACGGGTCGGGGACGATCGACCTTGCGGACCTGCTGACGTTTCTGGAAGAGTGGCTGCCGGCGCTGGGTCAGAATTGTCCGTAGTGAGCACGCGGGCGAGAGAAGAGTGGAACTGCACAGGCGGGGCGCCTGTGCCACCAAAGAGAAAGCCGGTGCGAACTGCCTCCAGTGCGCACCGGCTCGTCGTTGTGGTCTCTCTCTCGCTCTGAAGGATTCGGGTTGATGCCGGGATTAGGCGGCGCGGCGGCGGGCCGGGCGGAAGGACGAGAAGGCGAAGGTGCGGCGCGCGGTGGACTTGCGAGCCCAGGTCTTGCGGGCCGTGGTCTTGCGGGCCATCGGCTTGCGGGCGGTGGTCTTGCGCGTCGTGGACTTGCGGGCCATCGTCTTGCGAGCGGTGGTGCTCTTCTTGGTGGTGGAGCGCTTGGCCGTCTTGCGGGCGGTGGTCTTGCGCGCCTTGGTCTTGCGGGTCATGCCCGTGCCCATGGTGGTGCCGGTGCGCTTGGTGGTCTTGCGTCCGGGTTTCCAGTTGGAGCGCTTCATGGTCTTGCGACCGGAGGTGCGGCGCGTGCCGGCCTTGCGCGCCGGGGTGCGGCGGGCGGTGCGGCTGGTGCGACGGCTGCGAGAGGTGCGAGTACGGTTCATCGTGATGCTTCCTTGCTTGGACATGCGGGCATCCGTTCGATCGCGGCGACGCGCCGCCGGCCGGAACCCGCCCGCGTGACGGTTCCGCCCCAATCCCGCCCGTCCCCTTGAGTTTGGGGATCGAACGGTCCGGGTGGACCATCGGCGACGGAAGCGGTGCCGATGAGTCTTTTTCGGCTCAAGCCGGGGAAAGACCCGAAAGAGCGCAGATTGCGCAGTTCTTGCGCGGGGGTGAAGCGGAGCGGTTGCTCACCGAGGCGGGCGAGCGGCCCGATACCATCGCAGCCGCGATGTGGGGGCGACGGGCGTGCTGTGCTCGCGGCCTATCGGGTGGCGGAATGGACTGGAACTTACGTACGGGCAATGACTTGTGAACTACGTGGCTCCGACAGACTGGTCACCGCTTTCCTGGAGGACGAGGCTCCAGGCGCAGCAGATCGTGTATCCGGACCGGGGGGCGGTGGAGCGGGTGGTGGAGCAGTTGCACCGGCTTCCGCCGCTGGTGACGAGCTTTGAGATCGAGAAGTTGAAGGGGCAGATCGCGCAGGCGCAGCAGGGCAAGCGGTTTCTGCTTCAGGGTGGCGACTGCGCGGAGCAGATCAGCGATTGCCGGCCGGAGGCGATCGCGGCGAAGTTGAAGATTCTGCTGCAGATGTCGCTGGTGCTGGTGTATGGATTGAAGATGCCGGTGGTGCGGGTGGGGAGGCTGGCGGGGCAGTACGCCAAGCCGCGATCGAGCCCGACGGAGACGCGGCCGGACGCGGAGGATCCGTCGCGGACGGTGACGCTTCCGTCGTACTTCGGGGACCTTGTGAACGAGGCGGGGTTCTCGGCCGAGGCGCGGAGGCCGGACCCGGCGCGGATGCTGGAGGGGTACAAGCACGCGGGGCTGACGCTGAACTTCGTGCGGAGTCTGCTGGAGGCGGGGTTCGCGGACCTGCATCACCCGGAGTACTGGGATCTTGGGTTCATGCGGCACGCGGGGCTGCCCGGTGATCTGCGGGAGCAGTATCGTGCGATCACGCGGAGCGTGTCGGAGGGGTTGCGGTTCATGGAGGCGGTGGGTGAGACGAGCGTGGACCAGATGGCCCGCGCGGAGTTGTTCACGAGCCACGAAGGGTTGAACCTGCTGTATGAGTCGGCGCTGACGCGGACGGTGCCGAGGCGAGAGGGGTATTACAACCTGTCGACGCACCTGCCGTGGATCGGGGATCGGACGCGGAACCTGGACGGCGCGCACGTGGAGTACTTCCGCGGGATTCGGAACCCGATCGGCGTGAAGGTTGGGAAGGGGTGCGAGGCGGGGGAGTTGGTTGCGTTGCTGAGGACGTTGAACCCGCAGCGCGAGGCGGGGCGGATGGTGCTGATCGCGCGGCTCGGAGTTCACGAGGTGACCAAGCGGCTGCCGGGGCTGATCGAGGCGGTTCGCGCGAGCGCGGCGGAGGTGGGGCCGGTGCTGTGGGTGTGCGACCCGATGCACGGGAACCCGGTGACGACGTCGGGTGGGATCAAGACGCGGTCGTTCGATCACATCCTGGCGGAGTTGATCGCGTCGTGGGAGATCCATCGCTCGGTGGGATCGAGGCTTGGGGGCGTTCACCTTGAACTGACGGGCGAAGACGTGACGGAGTGCCTCGGCGGTCGCGGGGGGGAGCAGGCGGGCGGGCTGAAGGAGCAAGACCTTGCGCGGAACTACGCGTCGCCGTGCGATCCGCGGCTGAACTACGAGCAGTCGATGGAACTGGCGTTCGCGCTGGCGCAGCGGATGAACGGCGGGGAGCGCAGCGCGGAGGGTAAGGAGGGGGTTGGGTCGCGCGGGCCGGTCCCCGGTACCGAGGGGTGAGCGGCAGGGGCGGAGTCTTCGGTCATTGAAGAACAGGTGCGCTGGGCGGACCAGACAGCGTGCGCAGCGCGATCGCGCTGGGCGATGTGGTTTGACGCGCTCGGGAGGTTCAGGGACGTTCTCGGGGGGTCGATCCGAGATTCATGGCCCGACTGCCGCGAACAAGGGACCTGTCGAAGCACGCACGCACCGCCCGCGAAGATCGCGAGGCGTCGCGGACGCTGCGGTTTGAGCGTCGGCGCGAGGAGCGCGAGGCGGTGGAGGCGGACAAGGACGGTCGGCTGCCGCGGCTGACGGCGACGTACAGCAACGGGCAGGACCGGTTCGGCATTCTGCACATGGAGTTGGTGGATCAATCGCGGAGCGGGCTGGGTGTGCGCTCGAAGACGGCGGTTGAGCCGGGGATGCGCGTGACGATCTGCCCGGCGGGATCGACGGTGCCGTGGCTGAGCGCGGTGGCGGTTCGGTGTGAGGCGGAGGGTGGGGAGGGTGGTGGGCACCGGATCGGGCTGGCGTTGTCGCCGCGATTCGCGGCGTGAACCCTACAGTCGCGCATGCTGGTGCGGCTGAGCGGGTTGCTGGAACAGATCGAGGGCGGATCGGCGGTGATCGCGACGGCGGACGGCTGTGCGCGCGAGGTGTTGGTGCCGGCGTATCTGGCTGCGCTGCTCTCGGGGAAGGCGGGCGCGGGGGTTGGGCCGGAGGGGCTGGTGGGCCGTGTGGTTCGGCTGCACGTGGTGGAGTACTTGGAGAGTGTGAATCAGGGGACGAGTTTCACGCCGCGGGTGCTGGGGTTTGGGTCTGCGCGAGAGCGGGGGTTCTTTGAGCTGCTGACGAGCGTGAAGGGGCTGGGGAATCGGCGCGCGCTGCGGGCGCTGGCGGCGGAGCCGGGGATGATCGCGCGGGCGATCGTGGAGCGCGACACGCGGGTGTTGCAGAAGTTGCCGGAGATCGGGCCGAAACTGGCCGAGACGATCGTGCACGAGTTGAAGAGCAAGGCGGAGGTGTTTGTGGGGTTGAGGGGGATGGTGGAGGTGGTGGACGAGGCGGATGCGCGCGGCGGGATGAGGGAGCCGGCGGGGGTGTTTGCGGCGGGGGCGCTGATCGAGCGGATCGAGATGAAGGCGGGGGTTGGTGGGGAGGCGGGCGCGGGGGAAGTTGAGGGGCGCGCAAACGGCGTGGAGCGGAGCGCGGTGGGGAAGACTCGGAAGCGGAGCGCGGGCGCGGGGGATGCTGAGGGTGGGGGTGACAAGGCACCGGCGCGCAGCGCGGCCGCGGCCGTGGTTGCGCCGCCGCCTGTTCATGAGACGGTGCGCGTGCTGATCTCGCTGGGTGAGCAGCCGCTGGAGGCGGAGCGGATGGTGGCGCGGGCGGTGGATCGCGCGGCGAGCGAGGGCCGGCTGGTGGAGGTGGCGTCGGCGTCGGCGCTGCTGGCGGCGTCTTACGCAGCGCGGTAGTTTCAGACATTCATGACGTGACCAGCAACTCGGTGGCATTACTATGCGAGGCACACTCATCGGCCAGATCGACCCAGCCACTGCTCATGCCTTTGTATCTACAACATCTCCATCGCCGCATATCTGCACCTTGCTATCCACCTTCGCCGATCGCATCGGCCGATACGATGCCTGTATTTCTAGTGCCAATTCATATGTAAACGACTGCAATATGTTGATACGATCACGACTTAAAGACGATCGAACACACTATCTCAAGCGATTGCCCAGACCACTAAGCACCGATCCCAGCATCATTTCACCAAAGCCGATCAAGCACGATTACGCACTTATTGATGCAATTCTGAGCAAGCATCCTTCCAGTCGCTCACTCGCGCCACTCAGGTATTATCAGCAGACGCTACGAGAATTAGACACGCTACGCAATGCACTATTAGCACTCTGCGATCAACTCGCGTCCGTCGCCGTTGTACCTATCGACCAGCTTCCTCGAACTCCCGAGATCGTTCCACATTTGGTTGCGATCACTGTCTCGACGTCCCGAACCACTTGGCCAGATGAACTACGAGCAGCCTTTGACCAATTCGCGAGTATCTTCTGGCCATGCGTTGGTCCTGCAGATATTGGTTTCGCGAGATGCGACACAGAGCAGCGTCCATGCATTCTGAGTGCCGACGCAATTCGGTTTGCGAATGCACTGTTCGGAACTGACATCGTCATAATTCATAGAGGTCAAGGTTTGGTAGGCAGACGAATTCCCAAACTAATCTGAGTCATGATGCAAAAGGTGTAGCATATGAGTATGTACACATACATTATGTTTAACAGTCGCATCTGGAGACTGGGATCCAGCGCAAGTGCCTTGACTGAGAGCGAGCTATTGACTCTCCTTCGACGACTAGATACCGCTCACGAGGCCAAGTACGGCCGTAGTGCGAGAGTGGCATCGGATAAAGGACCAAGTCAGCCCGCTCGCGTTGGCATACCAGAAGAAGTCAGAATACTTGTGTGGCGTCGAGACGAAGGTCGTTGTGTCCGATGTGGCAGCAATGCCAATCTGGAGTTCGATCATATCATCCCGATTGCTATGGGCGGGTCCAGCACCGCACGCAATTTGCAGCTCCTGTGCGAGCCATGCAATCGATCGAAGGGATCGAATCTCTGATAGGCGATCGACTTTATTTTGCTGCCTACATGGTGGAGATTCTCCGCGACTGAGATAGCCAGCCGCCGAGCTTTGGCGAGTTGGGTCGCATGGCGGACCACCAGAGCCAGAGAGCGCCGACGGCGACCATGGGGACGCTGAGCCACTGGCCGCGGGAGAGGCCGAGGGGCCGGCCTTGATTGAACTGCGGGTCGGGGAGTCGCCAGACTTCGGTGATGATGCGGAGGATTCCGTAGACCAGGACGAAGGTGGCGGCGATGACGCCGGGCTTTCGTGGGCGCGCCCAGAGGATGAGCAGGACGATGCCGAGGATGAGGCCTTCGGCCGCGCCCTGGAGCAACTGGCTGGGGACGCGGGCGCTGAGGAGGGGTTCCAACTGAGCGCGGTATTGCGCTGCGTTCTCGACGACGTGGTCGAGTGCGCGCGCGGGGGACATCTCAGGCGCGGCGGAAGCGAGGAGGTCTTCGAGCGCGAGTTGCTGCGATGCGGAGAGCGGGGGCGCGTGGCTGGAGAGGAGTTCCTGCGGGAAGCGGACGGACCACCAGGGGGCGTTCGGCTCGCCGGGCGGCGTGACGATGCGACCGAGGAGTTCGCCGTTGATGAAGTTGGCGATCCGGCCGAGGAGGAGGCCGGGGGGCGCGCAGAAGGCGAGGACGTCCATGACGTGCGGGGGCGGGCAGACGCCGACGCGGTAGGTGGAGGGTGCGTTCGGCGGCGCTTCGCCGGGGAAGGGGCGGAAGCCGCGGCTGATGCGCCATGCGGCGAGGATGAGGCCGATGAGTCCGCCGTGGCTGGCCATGCCGCCCTTGTTGATGGCCAGGACGCCCCAGAAGGGGAAGGAGGAGGAGAAGTCGGTGAAGAGTTCGCGGCCGTAGACGAGGCAGTAGCCGAGGCGACCGCCGACGACGGTGCCCGCTACGACCCAGACCATGGCGTCGCCGATGCGCGAGGGGGGGATGAGGACTTTGCCTCGCCGGGCGAGGTGGCGCATGAGGACAAAGGCGATGACGAAGGCGACGACGTAGGCCATTCCGTACCAGCGGAGGCCGAAGGAATCGCCGAGGCGGAGGATGAAGGGGGAGAGGTCGTGGAAGAAGGCGGCGAGGGACAGGGTCATCGCGGAGGGAGCGTAGCGGGTGTGTCGGATCTGGAGTCGAAGCGCCAGGAGGATCGAGTGATCTGTGGGGGCTAATGCCCTTGTCCGTCGATGCGTTGCTGCTCGATGAACCGGCGGTAGAAATCCAATCCCTTGCGAACGTCGCCCCTCACCGTGCGATGCGGTCCGTGATCCAACCAGTGGTCATCGGGGGCCGGGCCGGAGCCCTGCCACGGCTCGATCGGCACGGTTCCGACCCAACCATTCACGAGCACGATCGCGCAGAGATGGGACTCGGCGGGGGTAACTGTGAGCGATTCGAAGCGAGTGGCCGCGCTCGGCGCATTGGACCTGCGCACTCCGTCGGAACTCAGCAGTGCGTCGATCGCCGGCTGTCCATCGCTCAACTCGCGCGGCACACCGATACGCGGCGTGACATCGGAGGTGTTGAACACATCGCCGAGACGCGTTACGACGCACTTTTCGAACGAACCCATCGGGACCGGCAGTCGGCCGATGACTCGACCCGACACCCCGTTCCGGTCGATCCCATCGGACGGCGGTGCATCGATGCGCAGGCAAGCGAGGCGCCCGCATCGCTTGTCGAACAACTCGAGCATCAACGGCGTCCAAACGCCGGGAGCCCCGAGCACGTAGATGCGGAGCCTCTCGTCGAGATCGATCAGGGCGATCTGCGGGAACTCATCGATGGCGGGGATCACTTCGTGCCGGAAGCCCATCGCGAACTCCGGAGCGATTGGAGCGGCAGAGGGTGATGACGATGTTTGCAGGTTGTTCGTTGGCGCCGGTGCTGCACGATCGCACGCGGGAGCCATCGCCACGGCCGCGATTGCAGGGGCGAGGCCCCATCGTTCGCTGATCGAAAGCCCGGGACGCTTCATTCAAACCTCGCGGGGGATCAGTTGTTTCTAAGGAGTGGAACATGCGAACCGGCTGACTTCGTACGCCGGTTCATTGTAAGCGTGTTGTGCTCAAGGGGACCCGGTGGTACATTCATGTAAGGTCTGTTCGGGACCGGACGGCGTGGGGAGTGGAGGAACAGCCGGTCACGCAGATGATGAGGTCGAAGTGCGGGCGCTGGTGATCAGGATGCGGCCTCGGCGGGCGGGGTGACGCATGAGGACGAAGGCACCGCCGAAGCGGACGGTGAATGGGGAGAGGTTGTGGAAGAAGGCGGCGAGGGACAGGGTCATCGCGGAGGGAGCGTAGCGGGTGATGCGTGGAGCGGCTCGTGTAGGCTGCTCGCAAGCGCCGATGCGGCATGGGGCGAAGCACAGCGGGGGGAACGGTCGGACGAACGCGGGACGATGCAGGAACAAGCGAGTCAGATTCGAGCGGAACCGGGCCGGGCGCTGCGCCCGGCGTGGCTGAGCGATGCGCTTGTTGAGCGATGGCGGACCGGATCGAGGTTGTTGACGGTCTCGACAGCGGGGTTTGCCGGGGCGGTGTTGACGTCGGGACTTGTGCTCGCGTGGCGATGGCAGGAGACGGATGCGTTCGGACCGAGCGACGGCGGGCGGGGTCCGTCGGTGTGGTCGGTGGCGGTGTGGGGGATGGTGATCGCGGCGGGCGCGCTGCGACTGGCGGGGTGGTGGCGGCTGACCGAGGTGAGCCCGCTGCTGGACTCGGGGCCGCTGCGGCCGGTGGCGTGGCGGTTCTGCCGCGCACTCGGACTGGCGGCGGGCGTGACGGTGATCGTCGCGGTGGTGACGAGACCGGGTGAGTCGCCGTCGGTGGCGGAGGGGGCCGTGGCGGGGCTGATTCGGCTTGCGGCGCTCGGGCTGATCGCGGGGCACGCGCTGTGCGGGTGGCTGCACATCGCGGGCACGTCGGCGCGGCTTGGAGACGAGCGATTGGCGCGGAGCGCGTGGGGGCTGATCGCGGTGGCGCTGGCCGGAGCGGCGGCGTCGTTCGTGTTGTTTGCGCGAGCGGCGATGCTGATGCCGGGAGCGGATGATCGGGCGGCCGCGGCAGCGCTGCTGGCGATGATCGTCACGCTGTGCGCGGCGATGCTGACGCTGGTGATGGAGCAGTCGCTGGTTGGCCGGTTTGATCGAGCGGTTCGCGGGTAATTGACGGGGCGTAGACGAGGGGCAAGGCGAAGCGAATCGCGAACTGATCGACCGATAACGGTGTCTTGGCGGGATGCTCCATGCGGGAACCGGCCTTAATACCAAACAATGCCCTACTTGCCAATCTTTGCCAATTGTGGTAGAGTTGGGGGATCAGACGCCCGACCATGAGGGTGATCGGCATGCCCACGCAGAACGTCAACTTGCCCGACCACCAGTCGCAGTTCATCCGCGAGCGCGTCGAAAGCGGCCGCTATCAGAACGCCAGTGAGGTTGTGCGCGCGGGGTTGCGCCTGCTCGAACAGCGCGAGGCCGAGGATCAAGTGCGGCTTGAGAACCTGCGCCGGATCTCGGAGGAGTCGTTCGCAGCGCTCGACCGCGGCGAGTACACGTCGTATGCCGGTGAGACGGTCGAGGATCTCATCGGCAAGATCGATCGAGACTTTCGCGCCCGCTCCCGCTGACCTCGGAGCGAGCGATGCCCTTTGAGATTCGAGTCTCCGACCGGGCCTGGCGCGACATCGACGACGTGCTGGCGTGGACGCGCAGCAACTTCGGTGAGCGACAGCGAGAGGAATACTGGGCGCTCATCCTCGAAGCCCTTTCCGACATTGCCAGAGATCCGGAGACCGCGCGGCGACGGCCCGAACTTCACGAGAAGGCGCGGACGTTCCACATCGCTCGCTCCGGGCGGCGGGCTCGGCACTTTCTGCTCTTGCGCATCCTCGATGGGAACGTGGTGGAGATCGGTCGTTTGCTCTACGACGGGATGGACCTTGCTTCGCACCTGCCGTCGGAGTATGGGCAGTGATGGGGCGCGACTCGGACTCGTCGGCGAGGAGTTCCGTTGCGAGTTGGATGACAGCGCGGAACGGGGAGGCGCGATTGCGGAGCGTGCGCGGCGTCGCTATTGAAGGCACGTTGCCTCGCCACCCCTTCCGTCGCGCGTCAGGCGATGAGGCGGATGGTTATGGGGTAGCGGAAAAACTCGCCGCGGTTGGCGGCGATGGCCGCGCGGATGGAGCCGACGATGGCGACGACGTAGACCGCGATGAGGAGGGGGATGCCGATGATCATGCCGATGATGGTGAAGATGAGCGCACCGGCGATGAGCGAGTAGAGGAACAGGGAGATCTGGAAGTTGACGGCCTCCTTGCCGTGGTCCTCGATGAAGGGCGAGTCCTTGCGCTTGATGAGCCACATGGCGAGCGCGATGAGAACGATGACGCCGGTGAAGTGGACGGCGAAGAGGGAGAGGTGCATGAAGGTGGCGTAGGTGCGCTGGTCGGGCGTGGCGTCGGGGTCGGCCAGTCGTCCGTCGGGTGTGCGCACGTAGTTCGGCATGGCGGGTGCGGCGTGGGCCATCGAACGGGTGGTTGGGAATGGGCGGGGCGGGCTTTCAGGCTCGGAGGCCTGCCGTGGGCCTTCAGGCGGAGCGATCAACCCGATCGATCGGAGGGGGCGGGGCGGAGGTCGAGGCCGCACTCGGGGCAGATGGGGGAGCGCAGGTCTTTGAGGGAGTAGCCGCAGCGCGGGCAGCCGGGCTCGGGGAGGGGGACGATCCAGCGGGAGAGGCGGGTGCTGAACCAGCCGAGGGCGAAGGCGACGGAGAAGTAGGTGAGGGGTGCGCCGATGGTGCCGAGGATGTTCATCCACGACATGCCGGCGGCTGCGCCGATGACCGCGCCCGTGAACGAGTAGAGGCCGAGGGAACCGAGCAGGGCGATGAGGAGCGCCACGCCGCGGATGATGGTGCGCACCCACTCGCGTCTGCGCAGGTACGTTGCTTGCCAGGGGGTGTGCTGGTCCATCGCGGGTGTTGCCGACGGCCGGGGGGTGGGGTGAGTGGGTGGGGGAGGCGGTGTGTTGATCGAGACAGCGCGGGCGCTCCGGGTCGGGTGTGAGACGCAGCGTAGCGGAACGGGCGGTCAGGCGCTGCGGCTGGGCGGTCGGGCGCGCGAGTCGGCGGTGGTCTGGCGGTCGTTGTCGCGGTCGTCGGACGATCGGAGCGCCTCGACAACGCCCGAGGAGTCGACGGTGGCGTCGGCGTTCTTCTTGCCCTTGCTCCCGTTGCCCTGCTCCCAGCCGTGTCCGTCGTCGGGATCGGGGAAGAGGCGGTTCTCGACGACGTCGAGGACGATGAGCGTGAAAAGGGCCGCGGTACTGAGGATGAGGGCCAACTTGAAAAGGCCCAAGCCGCACGCGGCGCCGAGCGCGGCGACGACCCAGACGGCCGCGGCGGTGGTGATGCCGCGGACCGCGCGCTTGCTTTGGAGGATGGCGCCGGCGCCGATGAAGCCGATGCCGCTGATGAGGCCCTGGAGGGTTCGGCTGAGTTCGGCCTGGCCGGGGGCGGCGATGCCCACGGGGAGCGCGGCGAGGGCGGGAGGGGCGAGTCGGCTCATGGCCTCGTGGGCGATGAGCATGAACCCGCACGAGCCGAGGCTGATGAGGATCATGGTTCGGAAGCCGGCGGGTCGCTGCTTGCGTTCGCGCTCGACGCCGATGAGGGCTCCGCAGACCAGGGCGGCCCCAACCCGGAGGGCCATTTCGGTGCCAGTCAGGTGGTCCATCTCGTGTCATTCTGGACCACATGCGACCGGAATGTCAAGAACGTGTAAAGATCGATCGTGGGTGTCGATTGCGTGGCGGGTGTTGCGTGGTCTACTTATGGATGCGTGATCGACGTGGGCGCGGGAGGGTCGGGGCGATGGCGGTGGTAAGTGGCTGAACGTCTCCCGCCGCGTGCCGCATCCGCACGGCGCTGTCCGGCGGGCGCCGAAACGCGCAGCGTGCTTGCCGCGCATCGGCCCCGATCCTGCCCACGCAACACATCGAGATGTTCGAACGGAAATCCCCCCGCCCCCCCTCCACCCCGCGGCCCTTGCCCGTGTCCTTGCTCGGGCTGTCCGGGCTCGGGCCAGCGCTGGTGCGCATCGATCGTGGACGCGCGGCCGCCGGCCCGCGCAACGGTACATCCCGGCCGTGGGGACGGCGTTGCGGCCTGAACGATTCGGCGGGGGGAGGGGTGCGGTTCCGCACGCAAACGGGCA
The DNA here is from genome assembly GCA_019636535.1 of Phycisphaeraceae bacterium. GTDB lineage: Bacteria > Planctomycetota > Phycisphaerae > Phycisphaerales > UBA1924 > JAHBK01. The sequence continues at coordinate 16,565 of JAHBXK010000042.1, forward strand.
AAGTCAGGCCGTCGCCTAACCTTGCTGCTGAATGCCCCTTCCGCGCATCGCCATCGTCGGCCGACCGAACGTCGGCAAGTCCTCTCTGCTCAACATGTTGGCACGGGACAAGGTGTCGATCGTTGATGACACGCCGGGGACGACGCGCGACCGCGTGAGCATCATCACGGATCTAACGCCGCCGGGAGACCACCAGGACTCGGCCGAGCGGATCCCCGTGGAGGTGACGGACACGGGCGGGTTCGGCGTGTACGTGGTGGACGGGCGTCGGTACGACGACGTGGGGGCGGACCTCTCGAGCCTGACCAAGGACATCGAGTTTCAGATCAGCCAGGCGGTGGCCGGGGCGGACCTGGTGCTGTTCGTGCTGGACGCGCAGGCGGGGATCACGGCGCACGATCAGACGATTGCGCGGCTGATCCGCGAGCGGATCATCGGTGACCGGGGCGGGAAGAAGGCGCGTGCGGCGAAGGCCGAGGCGGAAGCGAGGGCGGGGAAGGCGGAGGGCGGGGCGGGAGCGGTGGCGACGAGTGAGCCGAGCGCGCCCGCGCGGATCATGCTGGTGGCGAACAAGACGGACGGGCCGCGGTGGGAAGCGCACGCGTATGAGGCGGCCGCGCTGGGGTTTGGTGAGCCGCTGTGCGTGTCGGCGAAGAACAACTACTTTCGGCGGGAGTTTCTGGACCGTCTGTACGAGGCTGTGGCGGAGTTGCCTTCGGCGCGGACGCAGCGGCGGATCGATGAGGAGCGGGCGCGCGAGACCGAGACGGGGATGCGGCTGGCGATCATCGGGAAGCGCAACGCCGGGAAGAGCATGCTGGTGAACGCGCTGGCGGGCGCGCCGCGGGTGATCGTGAGCGAGATCGCGGGGACGACGCGGGACGCGGTGGACGTGCGGTTTGAGATGGACGGGAAGACGTTCACGGCGATCGACACGGCGGGGCTTCGGCGGAAGAAGAGCTTTGCGGATCGGATCGAGTGGTGGGCTTTCGATCGTGCGCAGCGGTCGATCGATCGTGCGGACGTGGTGTTGATGCTGGTGGACGCGACGGTTCCGCCGTCGCAGGTGGACGAGCAGTTGGCCGCGTTGTGCGCCAAGCGGTTCAAGCCGACGATCCTGGTGGTGAACAAGTGGGACCTGGTGGAGGGGCGGGTGGCGACGGCGGGGCGCGGGCGCGGGAAGCCGATCACGCCGGAGACGTACTCGGAGTATCTGCGGAACGAACTGAAGGCGCTGATGGATGCGCCGATCGCCTTCATCTCGGCGAAGAACAAGACGAACCTGCCGTCGCTGATTCGGCTGGCGATCGAGATGCACGAGCAGGCGGGGACGCGCGTGGGGACGGGGGAGCTGAACCGGCTGCTGAAGAACATCCTGGCGACGCGTGGGCCTTCGAGCAAACTGGGGACGTTTGCCAAGGCGTACTTCGTGGCGCAGGTGGCGGTGCATCCGCCGACGATCGTGATGGTGGTGAACAAGCCGGAACTGTTCACGGTGAACTACCAGCGGTTTTTGCTGAACGCGTTCCGGAAGGCGACGCCGTTCGCGGAAGTGCCGATCAAGCTGATCGTGAAGAAGCGGTCGCAGGCGCGGGACGAGGATCTGGCGGCGGGCGCGGAGCAGGAGGAGCGCGAGCGTCGGGCGTCGGGTCGTGGGGTTGGATCGGGGCGGGGCGCGGCGGAGGCGGACTGGGCGGAATCGTTGCCGACGGATGCGGATGCGTACTTCGATGATGATGCATCGTTCGACGCGAGCTTTGATGTGGGAGAAGCGGGTGGGGCGGCTGGGATGGTCGGCGCTCCGAGCAGCGCGGGGGGCGGCGTGCTGGGTGCGGAAGATGCTGAGGAGGGAGGCGCGGACGACGATGGAGACGGCGAGATCGTCGTGGACGGGTTGGAAGAGGATGGTGTGTTGGGTGGGATGGATGCGATTGATGAGGACGGGGCGATGGAGGAAGAGGGGGTTGATGATGAGGGCGTGGTTGCGGGCGTGATGGACGGCGATGGTGATGATGATGGCGACGATGACGATGACGGGAAGGATGGGGATGAAGCGGCGGGTGGTGGAACGGCGAAGGCCGGGGCGAAGGGCTCGGCAGCGCGCGGGGCGGTGAAGCGCGCGGTGGGTGGCCGAGCGAAGCGTGCGGCGGGTGGGAAGCGCGCGGCCAGCGCGAAGCGGGCGGCGGGCGCGGTGAAGGGGAGGGCGGGCAAGAGTCAGCCGGGCAAAGGGGCGGGGGGCAAGGGCGTGGCGAAGAAGGCGTCGGCTGGCAAGCCGGTGGTGAAGAAGAAGGCTGGGAAAGCGAAGACGGCCAAGGCGAGCACGTTGAAGAAGAAGGCGTTGAACAAGAAGACGTCGAAGACGATGTCGACGAAGGGCAAGAAGCCGGTGGGTGCGGGCCGGAGCGCGGGGGCTAGTAAGGCCGGGGGCGCGAAGCGCTCGGCGGCGAAGCCGGCGGGGACGGCGCGTGGCAAGGCGGGGGGCAAGGGGGGCGCGAAGGCGGGTGGGCGCAAGACGGGGCGGTGAGGCGAGCCGGAAGTGACTTGCGTGCCGCGCGAATCGTGCGAGGCACGATCAATGCCTGTTGACGAGTGCCTGGAAGTTCGGGACGTCGGCGTTGAAGTCGGAATCGGGGATGGGTCCGCGCACGTCGTCACCCAGGAACGACTCCATAGAGAAGCCGCTTTGCACGAGCGCGTTCAGTTGATCCGCGCTCAGTTCCCAAGAGCGAGCATATCCGATCCAGACTTGCCCGCCGCTCCTCGCTTCAAACGAGTCCACTTCCAAAAGAAGAGCGTGTTCAACTTCGCAACCGACGCTCCAACCCGCGCTGCACAGCAGTTTCACGGTGATGATGTACCGCCCGCCTCGCCCGGCGGTCATGTTCCAGTTCGCGGTGTTCTTGACCTCGTGAACATCGCTGACGCATTCGACGCTCGGAGCGAGAGACGCGCGAAGCCGCACGCACTCCGTGCAGTCTTGTGATCGGCAATGCGTCTCGACGGCGGACGCGACGCGAGACTTGGCTAAGAAGCCGGCCCAAGGAAGGAACAAGAGGCACGTAAAGGTCAGCACGACGCAGACTGCGAGCGTGGCGACCACGATGACGGCGGTTCGGGGCTACTTGGTGGAATGCACTTCACGCATGGTTCGCGTTCCGTTGCTCGGCGGTTCGGTGCTTGCCGTGTTGATGGCGTGAAATGAGCCGCGAACACCGACGTCGCCTGAAACTCTCAATCGGTCTCGGACGGCAACATCATGTGGCCCAAAGCCGGCGCTTTGGCCCGGCGAGCAGTTCGTGGTACGTGCGCTCGACGAGTTGCTCGTATGTTCGGGCATCGACGGCCTGGCTTTCGAGCGCGCTGGTGCCTTGGACGAGGCGGGCGACGTGCTCGGCCTGTTTGCGGGCTTGCGTCCGCCGCATGTGGTCGGCGTCGGCTGCGTCGAGCGCGAGGGTGAGGCCGAGGGCGTCGGCGACGGCCGCGACGTTTGCGAACGACGCTTCACCGATGCGACCCGCGAAGATGCGTTTGACGGTGGGCTCCGAGACGCCGCTGCGGCGGGCGAGCGCGGCGAGGGTGATGCCCAACTCGGCCCGGCGGCGGGTGAGCAGGGCGAGGGGAATGGAGGGGGTGTTGGGCATGGGCGTTTGGTATCATATACGATCCAATCTAATTGGTTGATCGGATCGTTTGTGATCCTTTTCGGTGGAGTTCGGGTTTTGCGGGAGCGTTATCGGGCCACGTTTCGGGGGGATGCCGTTACATACCCAGGTGCAGCGACCACATCACCATGAGGACGGAGGCCGCGGGTGGAATGAAGATCCAGTGAGCGCTCCGGCTGGATACGCGCGGATCGGTTTGTGGGCGGCGGGTTTTGAAGGGCGCTTCCGCGCACTCCAAGTGGCGAGCGACCCACCGTCGCCAGATCCGCAACCAAGTGCACCAAGCGGCCGGGAGCGTGATCGCCAGGGCGACCAACCCCGCCGCTGCGACGACGAGACGAGCCGACCAACGTGCCGTATCGCTGTACATGGGAAAAAAGTCCGAAACGACGTACATCGTGGCCAGCGGCACGGCCCACACCGCTGCTTGAAGAGGCCAGAGCAGCATCCACGCCGTGCGCGTGGCTCGGCGGTAGGTCGTCGCGCGCGAGTCGGCCGCGTTCATCCCCTCACCAACGAACAACATCATGGGTATAAGCAGCGCAAAGAAGAAGGAGAGCATGCTGATCAACAACAACGCCGCGAGCGGCACGCAGAGCAGCAGGGATAGGAGCCAGAACGCGGTGCGCCAGCGCTTGCAGAATGCCACCTGTCGCACCGCGATTCGACGCTGCGCAACAACGGAGTAGCCGCCGCACTCCGGGCAATTGCCCGAGGTCAGACCCGTCAGGTCATACTCGCAGAACGGGCAGATGCCGTCTGACGCAACGTGGCTCACGACCTCACTTTTTCCCCCCGGGGATCGGCAGCGAATCGCCGATGCCCTTGATGCCGTCGCCGACTTTTTTCGCGGCGTCTTCGGCGGCCTTGCGGGCTTCGTCGGCGGCCTGCTTGGCTTTGTCGGTGACGTCTTTGCCGGCGTCCTGAAGGGCCTTGCCGGCGTCGCCGGCGATTTTCATGGGGAGGTCCTTCAGGCCGTCGAGGGTTGCGAGTTGGCCCTTGAGGTCGTTGACGAAGTCGAGCGGGAGTTTGTCGCCGGCGTTTTCCATGGCCGCGGCGAGGACGGCCTGGACGATGATGCTGAGCAGTTGCTCCATCGTGACGCCGGAGCCCTTGACGCCGGTGCCGGTCTGGCCGACGTTGGCGAGTTCGATGCTCTCGATGGGGATGCTGATTTTGGCGAGTTGACCGAGGGGCCCGGCCTCGACGAGGTCGACGTCGACGCGGACGTTGCGGATGGAGAGTTGGTTGACGACGAACTTTTTCTCGTCGCCGGTGGGAGTGGGGTCGGGGTCGGCGGGCTTGTCGGTCTGGAGTTTCTTGATGCTGGCGAGGATGACCTCGTAGTTGGACTTGCCGGCTTTCTTCTCGAGAGAGACGCCGATGTCGGAGAGGCGGAGTTCGGGCAGCATGATGGTGGGCTGCTGGAGGGAGTTGTAATCGACGGCGACGCCGCCGTCGCCGAGGGTGAGGAATGCGGGGGCGGAGAAGCCGCTGGGGTTGGCGACCTTGAGGCCCTTGAGGCCGAACTTGCCGCTGAAGAGCCCGACGCTGGCCTTGTCGAGGGTGGTTTCGACGCCGA
>JAHBXK010000043.1 GCA_019636535.1 Phycisphaeraceae bacterium
AACTGGGTGGTGAACCCGATGGCGGGGAGGGCGGGGGGCGTGTTGAGGATGGGGGAGGGGGAGGAAGAAGAGGAGTGAGGGATGGAGGGAAGGGGCAAAGGGGCAGAGCGGCAGGGCGGCAAAGTGGAAGAGAGGATTGGAACTCAGAGGTCTCGGGGGTTGGTGAGGAACGCGGAGGGGGAGGGGAGGGGGAGCGGGCGGGGTTTGCGAAGACCGCGGCGGCGGAGCGCGAGGCATGACCGCGTGAGTGGGACCCGCGCACGATGATGCGGGCCGGGCGATCCGCCGAGTTGTGCGGTCGGCGATGGTTGCGCTGTGACGGAATCTTGATGAGGAAAGTCCGAGCGTGTCGGCGATGTGACCGACAAGGTGTCGTATGGAGACACGGATGAACGTGAAGAGCGAGTCCGAATGGGTGAGGTCGGCGTGGGGGGTAGTGCTGTCGGCTGCGTGCGCGGCGGCGCTGTCGGGGGCGGCGGTGGCGGGGCCGGTGCCCCCCCCCGACTACGGCTACCAGTGGGCGACGATCACGCACCCCGGCAACGCGCCGTACACGGGGCCGGTGGTGGGGAGCCAGCGCGTGCTGGGCCGGGGAACGGTGAATTACGAGTACCGGATCTCGAAGACCGAGATCACGACCGCGCAGTGGGCCGAGTTCGTCAACACCTTCGCCACGCAGGCGAACTTTCCCATCACGCTCTTCGGTCGGCCGAGTTTCACCAACAGCGTGCCGATCTGGGGCGCTTTCCAGGACCCGTTCTACAGCGGGCCGGGGAGGCGGTTCGTCTACCACCCCAACGAGGCGGATCGGCCGGTCTTCGGGATCAGGTGGCGCTGGGGGGCGATGTACGCCAACTGGTTGCACAACGACAAGAGTTCGGACTGGTCGGCGGTCTTCGGTGGGGCGTACGACACCACGACGTGGGACAGCGACGGCTGGCCGCACACCGATGCGCTGACGCACGAGCCGGGGGCGCGGTTCTGGATCCCGACGCTGGACGAGTGGCTCAAGGCGGTGTACTACGACCCGCACAAGAACGGGCAGGATCAGGAGGGCTGGTGGCAGTGGGTGAACGGCTCGGACGAGCCACCGATCCCCGGCCTGCCGGGCACGCCGGGGGCGACGACCAGCGCGGGGCTGCCATCGATGGGCGTCGGTGATCCGAACGACCCGATGCGGATCAGGGTGGGCGCGTACCCGGATGCGCAGTCGCCGTGGGGTCTGCTGGACACGGCGGGGGGCGCTTCGGAGTGGAATGAAGAACCGTACAACATCCCGGACTTCTTCTTTGAGCGTGGATACCAAGGGGCCAGCGCTTTCAACGAGAGCAACTATGTGCTGCTCTCGCATGTGTCGGCACTGGGCAGTTCCTCGCTTGACCTTGGGAGTATACAAACAATTCGACTCGCCTCTGCCGTACCCAGCCCGTCGGTTGTTTGGGGGGCTTGTTTCTTGTGGTTATACTGCGTCGCTTTGAAGAGGAGATCGAGAGATGACAAGGTTCATGCTGCCGCGATTTGTCGCGATGACCGTCGTGTTGTGCCTCGCCACCGTCTTGCAAGCGCAGACCATCACCGTCCAGAGTTTTGACAGTTTCAGCGGTGGAACGCTCGTCGACGACCATTCGGCGTTGACCGCGGCGAGCAACCACACGCTCTCGATCGGCGCCAGCGCCAAGCGGGTTCGCATCACCGCGAGCGGGACGGGTTCGACGGCGATCGGACGGCTGACACTGACCGGTGGCCCGGGCAGCGGGAACCTGAACGTCGAGATCGGCAACGCCAACTATGAGACGACCGACACCGCGCCAACGCATGTGGCGTGCGCCTCATGGGATGGCTTAGACGTTTCCGGGTTGGCCGCGAACGTCGGCGTGTACGGTGGGATCACGGGGAGTCTGAACGGTTCGCTGGTCGGCATCGATCGCATGTCGAGGCTCGACGTGCTCGGCACGATCAACGCCCCGATCGAAGTCGGAGCCGCCGACGGCGTTTGCGTGATCGTTGGCACGGGTATCTCGAGCCTTGGCTACTTTCGTCTGGACAACGGCGACATGACTCGCATTTTCTTTACCGGTGGGATCTCGCGCCCGAACCCGAGCAACTTTCCTGACACGGCATCGATCAACATCGTGGACGGCAACTTGACTCGGCTAGACGTTGGCGGCAATCTCCGTGGCGACGTGCTCGCTCGAAAGGGGCGCATCGGCGAGATCAACGTGGAGGCCGTCATCGGTCGTTCCTGGAGCGGCGGGTCGGACTACAACAATCCCGACAGCGCCACCGCGTTTCCTGAATTGAACCCCAGCGTGGTCAACGGCGACGTGCTGTGCATCGAAGCAGCGGACGGGATCGACCTGATCGAGGCCGATGAGATGTGCTGCCTCATCGAGGCCGACCGCGCTTTCGGCGTGCCGGGCGCGGGCGGGGTGGAGGAGGTGGGGGCTCCGGCCAGGACGCGCTCGTTGGTGTCCCGATGGGCGTGCTCGTAGTCCTTGGGCTGTTCCCAGTCTTCGAGCGGGGCATGTGCGGAAGGTTCAACCGGGTGAACGGGCGAAGTCCAACCGCTGAAGAGCTCGGGATCGGGGTGAACGTCGGGGTGGGGCGGGCGGGCGATGCGGGCTTTGGCTTGCGCGCGTTTAGCGCGGTCTTCGGCGTCGCGGCCCAGCAGACCCTTGATCACGCTGAGCGTGCCGTACGCTGACTTTCGAACGACGTCGGCGGCGTAGAGGCCCAGCAGACTTTCGAGCGAGTCGCCCATGGCCTTCGCGCTTCGGAGCTTGCCAACTTCGTGGTGCGTCAGGCACGTCTCGCAGCGTCGGCCGCCGTCGTAGTCGGTGCAGACGGAGCGCTCGGCGTGCAGCAGGTCGACTTGAGGGCAGAGGAACCAGTAATTGTGGAGCGTGACGACGACGGGGAAGCCCGCGCTGCGGATGGTCGGGATCAGATCGAGGCCGAGGCCCTCTTGCGAGTGGATGTGGACGATGTCAACGGGTTGATGCGCATCGGCGGGCAGTTCGTCGGAGGTGCCCTTGAGCCAGTCGACGACGAGGCCGGAGGTGGCGGGGTCAGCGATCTCGTGGGCGAGGTTGCCGAAGTTCCACGCGGCGGGGGAGAGGTTGGGGCTGTTGACCAGTTCGAAGCAGGGAATGCCGCCGCGGTCGGCGGTCGAATGATCTTGAGCGGAGCGCACCTTGCCGGGACCCCAGCGTTCGCGAAGGCGGATGCGCGGTGCGGCGGGGCCGGTGAGGCCCCATGAGAAGGCCATGCCGCTCTGGAGGTAGCGGACGTGATGGCCGCGCATGGCCAGGCCACGGGCGAACTCGGAGGCGTTGAGGTTGTAGCCGCTGCCTTCCCAGGCCTGTGCGCTCAGGCGTGCCCACCCGATGATTGCGACGCGGAGGGGACGGGGGGCCGGGGGGACCGGGGGTGGGCGGGCAGGTGTCGACGTGATGTGTTGCTCGTGGCTCACGTAACGAGCAGGATAGGGTTTGCCGAGCGGATCGGCATGTTGCCTTCGGTTCGCACCCGGCGGGTGCGTGGGTGCTGATAGACTGCGACGGGCAGTGCGAGCGCGTGAGTGCTTGGTGAGCGGACGGAGGGTGTTCGATGGTCATCGAGGTGGTTCTTGGAGTGTTGCTGGGAGTAATGCAGCATGGGCTCGTTGGTCCTTTGCCGCGACCGTGCGGGCGCGACTTCATCAAGGAGCACAACGACGCGGTGGATCGGATTCCCGAGGACGAACGGCTCGTTCCTCATCTGCTAAGACTGCATGACTCACTAAAGCTGGATGATGCAACACTGGAAGCGAAAGCAACGCTCAGGGAACTCAAACCGCCCTCGGCCGGCGGAGATGTTGAAGCATGGGAGTCTGCCCGCCAAGTGCTCGCCGACAACCCCGACATCGTCGGCGCAATCGGATTGGTGCATCGCGTTCGCATCTTCGGTGCCTACTGGTCCCCTGACGATGTGAGCAAACGACCGCCCGACGACAGGTATTTCCTCGTCGCACACATCCGTGCCGATTTTCTGGGGCATTCCCGCGATCTCTCAACGGTTTGGCGCTTGGTTGCGTGGGACTGTATTGAGCGAAGAGACTTTGAGCGTGCGACCGAAGTGATCTGCGCGGGACTCAGGCTTGCCCAAGTCCTCGGAGAAGAAGGGTTATTGATTCAGCGCGTTGTCGGAATCGCGATCGCGGACATATTTCTTCAGGTCATGCTCGATGCACATGCCTCAGGATCGGCAGACTTCTCGAAGCAGCAGCACGACGCTGTGGCGGCTGCGATCAACGCATTCGTCTCAAGCCCGGCCATGACGTTTTCCTTCAGCGAGCCCGCAACAGAGGATCTGCTCGATCGGATGTACTGTGATAACGGTCGCCATGTCGAGGTTGCGACGAGTGCGGGCAAACGGCTGTTGTATGCATTTGCGACAGAGCAACTCAACACGCAGGAGGACGTGCAACGCCTACAACAAGCACCGAATGACGTTGTGCCAAGCATCGGGCTCGTTGTCCTCGCGTCGCTTGCCCACCGTTCCGCCATGTACCGCCAGATGGAGCGTATGGACCTCGCGTACGCCAAGCTCCACTCGTGCACACTCGCCAATGCCGACGTTTCAGACATCCAATTGCTGGAGCAGGAGCTATCGGAAGATCGATTTACATACTGGCCAATCTCGATCATGTTTGCCGCAGTTCAGAAGGTGTTCGTCAGTCGCGAACAGTTGCACCAGAACGCCGCCGCAACACGCTTGGTCATGCGATTGGGCGAGTTCCGGCAAGCTCGCGGCGGGTGGCCCAATTCTTTGGCTGATCTCGATCAGGAAAGGACCGCGTCTTGCATCGACCGCTACACCGGCAAACCACTGCGCTTCACCCGGCGGGATGGCCGAGCGATCGTCTATAGCACGGGTCCAGACCGAGATGATGACGGTGGACACGCGAAGAGTCTGGTCAATTCGAGGGGTCAGCCAACGGGAAGGTGGATCGGCACTGATCCGAAAGATGCGCCCGACGGGGATTGGATTCTCTGGGAAAGCGAACCCTGACGAAGCCCGCTCTTTCAGCAGGCTCGCGTACCATCCACTCGCGAAGCCCGCCGCCGGAGCAAACCGCCTCGCCATGACCGCCCCCGCAACCTCCACCTCCCTCGATGTTCAGGCCCACGGCGGAGTTGCGCCCTCGCCCGTCGTCGAGCCCAAGCCCTCCCTCGGCGGTTCCCGTTCCGGTGCATCGCTTGAACGCGCTGACCGCATCAACCCCTACGCCGCCCACCGCCGCTTGCTCCCGCCGCAGCGCGTGCGCGAGTTGAGCAGACTCCGTCCGTGGCGGACGATCCGCGACACCGCGTGGTGCTGGCTGGGGATTGTGGCGGCGTGGGCGTTGGTGGCGGTGTATCCGACGTGGTGGGCGGTGCTGATCGCGGTGCCGGTGATCGGCACGCGGTACTACGGCCTGTTCATCATCGGCCACGACGGGATGCACCGGCGGATCTTCAACTCGCGAAGGGCCACCGAACTCTTCTGCGACATCTTCGTGCTCGCGCCGATCGGGATGATCACGCGGATCAACGATCGCAACCACCTGCTGCACCACCAGCACCTGGCGACCGACGACGACCCGGATCTGCACAAGCACGCGTGCTTCAACAAGACCAACCGATTGGAATACGTCCTGTTCCTCACCGGGCTGGCGAGCGCGATCGCGGTGTTGAAGAACCTTTTCGTGAAACCGGCGGTGGCTGGTGCGGATGTTTCGGGCTCCGGCCAGCCCGGCGAGGGCTCGCTTTCCACCAGTGCTGCTGCCGGCCCCGACGCCGACCCCACCGAGAGCCGCTCCGCCGCGAAGACGCCGTACACGATGCGGGACGTGGCGATCGTGCTGCTCTGGCAGGGTGCGCTCATCGGCGGGCTGACGTGGGCGATCGGGTGGTGGGCCTACCCAGCGCTCTGGCTCCTGCCGGTCTACCTGTTCGCCTACCTGCCGAACCTGGTCCGCAGTTTCCTCGAGCACGCGCACCCGGAGGACGACGATGTGGCGGACCATCACCGGTTGACGACGTTCCTGTCGAGCCCGGTGGAACGGCTGATCTTCTCACCGATGAACATGAACTACCACATCGCGCACCACCTGTGGCCGAGCATCCCGTACTACAACCTGCCCACGGCGGACCGGGAACTGCGGGCGGCCGCGAAGCGGGCCGGGAAGGAGGGCGGGCCGGAAGGGCTGACGTGGCGGGGGAGTTACGTGGGCTATCTGTGGAAGTACTGCGTGGCGCTGCCGATCCGGGAGTGCCGCGAGAGCCGACAGCGTCGAAGGCACTTCGGTGAGGGTTCACCGGCGTGACCCTCCCCAGCGAACGAACGCGAGAGCCTGCGCGCTGCTGGACGCTGCTCGAATCCGGTGACATCGTCGGTGCCGACGGTGCGGTGGTGGCGAGTTCCAGCGCTGAGAGTCTGCTGGCAACCCTCGCGCTGGCACGCGCCAACCCCGGCGGTGCCAGCCCCGGCAGCCTCGGACCCGCACCCATCGTCAACGATCGCCCGGCTCGGCCGATCGTGCGGTGGTCGGGCTCGTACGCCGAGGTTGATGGCGATGATGGGGATGACGGGGATGAGCCGACTTCGACCGAGCGGTCAACGGTGGTTGCAGTGGGGGGGTGGGGGGATGGGAGTGGGGGGGATGGGGGGGCGTGCTTCCGCGCTGACCCGCGCACGTGGATGGGCGCCTACGGCTGGCGGGCGCTCGACGAAGCGCTGCGCACCAACAGCGCCAACGCATCCGTTGACCGCCCGCTCATCCTCCGCACGCACGCCCGGCACGTCCTCTCCGATGTGCCCAGCGTGCTGCGCTTCCTCCGCGCTGCGGAGTTCGCGCGGGCGGGTCTGCTCCTCGACGCGGTCTCGATGCTCACACCGGCGATGGTGGCCAGCCCGCAACAGGCGGTCGATCACCTGACGCGGCTGGTGGAGGATGTGCGCTCACCCGCCTTCGCAACGCTCCCACCGTTGTTCGCGGTCCTGCTCGGGCAGGTGGGGGTGGTGGGAGTGGGGGAGGAAGGGAAGGGGAAAGAAGGGGGGGAGGGGGGAACACGAAGTGAGGATGGTCTCTGCGTGCCGTTGCCCTTCGAGTCCGAGGGGCCGGTTTCCGTGTCGCTGCTCGAAGCGCTCGAGCAGCGACTCCTTGAACAAGGACTCGCGGTGATCCGCCCAGCGCATCCCACCCCCTGACCTACCATCTCGACCAAGCAGTGCCCAGACGACGAGAAGGAACATGTCGAACCAACCCTCATCTCCGGCCTCCACCAACGCCTCTCCAGCCCCCGGACCCAGACTCGACCACCCCGTCTTCGCCGTCGTCCGGTCGAAGTTTCCTTCCAAGCGTTTCCGCGGCACCGAGTTCCGCGGCCAGTCCACGCTCATCGTGGAAGCCGCCGACGCCCACGAGGTTCTGCACTTCCTCCGCGACGATCCACGCACGTCCTTCGTCTTCCTCTCCGACGTCTTCGGCATCGACTACCTCAACTACCCCGCCTCCGGCCCCTCTTCCCCCGCAGCGCTCGGGCGCTTCGCCGTGGTCTACAACCTGATCTCGTTCGACCGCGACGACCGCTTCTTCGTCAAGATTCATCTCAACCCGTCGATCCCCACCGACGGCATCGCCGAGGATCCCGCGCTCTACGTTGACTCCGTCTGCGACCTCTGGCCGGGCGCGGAATGGCCCGAGCGAGAGGTCTTCGACATGTTCGGGATCCGCTTCCGCAACCACCCCGACCTGCGCCGGATCCTGACGTGGGAGGAGTACCCAGCGCACCCCCTGCGCAAGGACTATCCCCTTCGCGGCAACGGTGAGCGGGAGTTCTACAAGATTCTCGACCGCACGAGCGCCTGACGCGCCCGGGAGCGCGCGGGGCCCAACACCCCGATCGATCGAATCGTTTCAGACTCACGGCCCCCTTGCAGCGACGGGGGGTGCTGTCGGTTCGCCGGAGCGTCTTGGCACGGAATCCGCACACCGGCCGACGTACCCTCGTCTCTCACACCTTCGAACCCGTCCGCGCCGACCGATCGGCCGAGCGCTCCCGGCCGACTCTTCCGGATCATGCCCATGCCCGATGTCTCCACCCACGTCACCCTCCCCGCCGACACCAACCAGGCCTTGGGCATCGCCCACTACGCCCTGAACTTCATGTGGGCCAAACCCAGCGTGCAGACCGGCGGCGCCGAGATCGACCGCTCGGTGCTCGACCGCACCGAACTGTTCTTCGCCGACGCGTGCCTCTGCGGCGTCTCCGCGCTGGCGCTCGGCACCAACGCCCCGAACCTGCTCCGCGCGGAAGCGCTCACCTACCCCGCCCCGGTCGTCGGCTTCGGCTCCTTCGGCGTCGGCAAGGCCAAGCGCGCGGGCGCCACCGTCTTCGGCTCATCGCAGCCGCTCATGCCCGAGAAGGCGATCGTCGCCAACGCCTCGGCGGTGCGCGAGTGGGATTCCAACGGCACCAACTTCGGCTTCAACCCCGCCCTGGGCCACACGGCGGGCGAGTTCGGCCACAACGACTTCTACGCCGTGCCGATCGCCGCCGCGCAACTCATGGGCATGAACGGCGCATTCGCCCTCAGGGGGATGGTCCTGCTCGACGAGATCCGCGGCCGACTCGCCGAGGTCTTCAGCCTCAAGTCGTACAAGATCGACCACGTCGTCCACGGCGCGATCGCCTCGGCCGCCACCTTCGGCGCGATGCTCAAGGCCACACCCGAGCAGATCGAGAGCGCCATCGGCATGGTCGTTGCGCACTCGATTCCCTTCCGCGCCATCCGCGCGGGCAAGCAACTCAGCGATTCCAAGGGCGCCTCGGCCGCGATCAGCACGGAGGCGGCGATCCTCGCGATGCGCCGGTCCATGGCCGGGTTCCTCGGCCCGCGCGACATCTTCCGTAACCCCGAGGCGATCTTCCGCCTCTTCGAGGGGCCGGGGCAGATGTTCCAGAAGGTTGGCGCCGCATCCGCGAACACTGCCAAGCGCGACGCCTCCCCCTTCGAACTCGTCCTGGGCCGGGCGGGCTCGGACTTCGCGGTGATGGGCATGCATTTCAAACTCGGCCTGTACGAACACCAGTCGGCCGGGGCGCTCCAGGGCCTGATCGACCTGATCGCGGCGAACCCGCGTCTGCTCGAGGACCGCGAAGGCTCGCGCATCCGCTCCATCGTCGTCACCGCCTACGAGCCGGCTTTCGGCATCATCGGTGACCCCGCCAAGCGCGACCCCAAGACGCGTCAGAGCGCGGACCACTCCATGCTCTACCTTCTGTGCACCAAACTCCGAAAGGCGCTCGAGATCGGCCCGAGCGCTGCGGGACCGGGCAAGGGCTCGGCCAACTGGAAGGGGGGCACCGACGCCTGGAAGCGCCTGATGATGATGCCGCACGACTTCGGCCCCGAGGCGATCACCCATCCGCTCACGCGCCGACTGATGGACAAGATGACCTTCGAGCACGGCGGCGAGGAGTACGACCGCCGCTACCCCGACGGCATCCCCACTTCGATCCGCATCACCGACGACACCGGGGCCACCCACGATTCGGGCCTGGTCATGTACCCCGCCGGGCACGCCCGCAACACGACCGCCGACCTGACGGGCATCCTCGAGCACAAGTTCGACCTGCTCGCCCGGCTCACGCTTGCGGGCACCCTCGACGCCGCCGACCGCCGGCAGGCACGCGCCCTGGCCGACCGCTTCACCGCCGTGGGCAAATGCTCCGCCGATGAGGTCTGGTCGATCAACGACTTCACACTCCCGCTGCACGGCAAGTTCGACTGAGCCACCCTGCTCGCGCGATGCGGGTGATCGAGTTCGCCGAGCACAGCCCGGGCCGCAACAGCGCACGCCGACGGCGTAACGTCCATCACCGTGAAAGTCGGCCTGCTCCAGTTCGAGATGCGGATCCAGGACGCCATGTCGCTCAAGGACAAGCGTCGGATCGTGCGCAGCATCAAGGACCGCCTGCACCGTGAGCACCAGGTGAGCGTGGCGGAGATCGGCGCCAACGAAGTCTGGAACATGGCGCTGATGGGGCTGGCGGTGGTCTCGGCCGATGGTGGTCGGGCTCGGTCGGTGCTGGCGGAGATCGTGGCCAAACTGCGGGCCTGGCCCGATGCGGAACTGGCCGACTACGAACTCGACGTCGTGGACGCGACGGCGCTGGATTCGGATGAGTATCCCCGCGCGAGTGGGGAAGAGGGAACAGGAGGAGACGGGGGGGGGGGGGGGGGGGGGGAACTCTGGACGCCCGACGAACGCCGGGACGAATGAGCACTTGAGTGGCGGATTGGAGGGCGGGGGGGGGGGGGGTTACGCCCCGTCGAAGCCGACCTCGATCAGCCGCTCGATCGCTTCGATGTCCGGCGAAGGTGGACGGTCGGCGGTCAGCGTCGGCACGACCGACCGGACGCGCTCGCGTGCCCGCTCGACACCCTCTCCGGATTTCAGTGGAGTGTGCGCTTCCAGCCCCTGCGCTGCGCAGAGCATTTCGATGGCCACCACGCTGCGCGCCAGTCGCAGTGCGCGGTCGGCCTTGGCAGCGCTGCGCGGTCCCCACGAGTTGTAGTCTTCCATGTCGGCGCTGGTGGTGTAGTTGACCACGCTCGCGGGAGTGCACAATCCGACGATCTCGTTGCAGCAGGCAGCCGCCGCGTATTGGGCGATCATGTACCCCGAGTGGAGGCCCTCACCTCCCGGGGGCACGAGGAACGCCGGCAGCCCCGCCTCCCTGTCGCGACCCGCGCCCGCGCTGACCAGGTGCGCAACGCGACGCTCGGCGATCCCGGCGATGTGGGCGATCGGCAACGCAAGGGCGTCGAGCGGCAGCGCCACCGGCATGCCGTGGAAGTTCCCGGCGGAGACGATCCGCGCTGAGCCACCTCCCGCGCCCGAACCGTCCGGGTTGGTTCCGCCCTCGAAGACCAGCGGATTGTCCGTGACGGCGTTGAGTTCGCGCTCGACGGCGGCACGCACGAACTCGAAGGCATCCCACGCAGCGCCCAGCACGTGAGGGGCGCAGCGGAACGAGTAGGGGTCCTGCACACGCGGATCGTCCTGGGCGTGCGAGAGCACGATCCCGCTTCCACGAAGCAAACCGCGAAGCCGTTCGGACACGATCGCCGGGCCGGGCTGGTTACGCGCGGTATAGACCACGGGGTCCAGGAAGGCGTGACTGGCGCGCGCAGCGTCGATCGACATCGCACAGGCGACGAGCGCTGCGTCGAAGAGCCTCTCGAAGTCGCGGATCAGGAGCGCTGCACGACCGGCCATCAGGTGGGTGCCGTTGATCAGCGCAAGACCCTCCTTGGCCTCGAGTGTCAGCGGTGTTACACCCGCGTGACGCAACGCCTCCAGGCCGCTCAACTCCCTTCCGTTGACGGATGCGCGGCCCTCCCCGATCAGCACCAATGCCACGTGCGAGAGCGGTGCCAGATCACCCGAAGCGCCGCAGGAACCCACCGGGGGCACCACGGGAATCACGCCGCCGTCGGACGCGTTCAGGCAGGCGACGATCGCCTCGACGACCTGCGGCCGAACGCCCGACACCGCGCGCGAGAGCGACGCCGCGAGCAGGAGCATCATCGCACGCACCACGTCGTCGTTGAGTCGTTCTCCCGGCCCGGTCCCACCGACGCCCGACGCGTGCGAGCGGATCAGGTTTCGCTGCAGGTTGCGCAAGTCCGGAGCGCTGATCCGCTGCCGGCTGAACGAGCCGAACCCGGTGTTGATGCCGTAGTGCGGCCGTCCGTCGTCGATCAGCGTCTCCAGTCTCCTGCGGGACGCGGCGATGGCGTCGCGGCCATGCGGCGAGAGTTCGACGGGCACTTTACGACGCGCCACCGCCTCGACGTCCTCAGCGCTGATCGCAGCGCAAGATGGGCCGTCCAGAACGATCGAATGTGCCGCCGACGCCGTTGATCGCCTGCGATCGTTTGCTGTCACCGTCTGCCTCCGCGCTAAACCCGCTCCAGCGGGCCACCGTTGTGTGTTCAGACAGTATCATGCTTGGTGGCGGGCCCGGGCTTACTCTGACAGCACGAAGTTTGGTGAAAGTAAAGCGGAGCGAAAGTGTTGCCCTAACGAAAGGACCTTCACCGTGATTGCGCGCCCGCACATGCTCGCTCTGGTAGCGGTGGGCTCGGTGGGACTTGCCATCGCTGGCTTCAACGGGGGGTGCGCCTTCCGTCTCGGCCCGGACAAGCCCGTCCCGGCGCCGTCACTCACGTCTGGCGCTGAGCAGGCTGGTGCACCGGCAAGACAGACCGGAGAAGGCGTTGCCGAGGCGTCCATCTCTACCGTTCAATCAAGTCCGGCCATCAAGTGGCCAGAGCGCGACCGGGCTGCGCTCGGCGCGGTGCTCGCGCCCACACCGTTTCCCATCCATCTATTCAGCGACACCGGAGACGGCCTGCCACCCGATGCATCACCGCGGCTGCGCAGAGCAGTGGAACGTCCGCTCGCAACAGTTCACTACAACGCGCCGCTCGGTCAGGGCGTGCTTCGAGAACTCGCCAACCGTGATGAGCCCGCTCACTCCGCCAACAACGCGCTGCGCTTCGTCTCCGTTTCCACGCACCCCATCAGGCCGGTGGACGAGCGCGGCAATCCCTGGCGATGGTTCGTCCGCAGTCAAGCGGGGCTCGGTGCCGGTGCGCCCGTCGCCATCAACGAGTCGCAGGTCCTGACCTATCTCGGTGAGGGACTGCGGATGCAGATCTTCGACCCCCCCGACGGAGTCGATCGTCGGGGCCTGATCGTGTATCTGCACGGTCTTGGTTCGCGGGTGTACGAAGCGCCGATCGTCGAGGCAGCTCGGGCCGATGGGTGGGTGATCCTGCAGGTCAGCACACCACGCGTCTGGTTTTACAAGCCCGTCAAGTTCGAGATTCGACGGTCGGACGACATCGATCGGGTCGCGGGCGACATTGCTGCCCTCATCGATGATCAATTGGCCGAACCCGCATATGCGGTGGAGGCTGCGCTTGCCTACCTGCGGCAGCAGCGCCCAGACATCCCCAGCCGACCCGCAGTCGTGATGGGCTTCAGTGCCGGCGCGCTCTTTGCGCCGGCTGTGGTTGCTCGAAACCACGGCCAAATCGACGCAGCGGTTCTCGTCGGCGGCGGAGCCAATCTGTTGCGAATCAGCCAGACCTCCGACCTGACCAACGGGGGGCTCGACATCCGATGGCCCACCATTGCCGACCGAGATCGCTTCGGAACCGAACTGGAAGAGGCCTACGCCCGCCACGTCCAACTCGATCCGGTTCGTACCGCTGCAACCCTGCGAGACAAGCCAACGCTGTTAGTTCTCGCCGCCCTCGATTCCACGGTTCCGGCGTCAACTGCCCGCACACTGCGTCGTGAAGTACCCCACGCACAGCGAATCGTGTTTCCGGTTGGGCACCGCCTGATGTTTTGGTTGCTTGAGGGTCAGCGAGCGTCCATCGTTCGGTGGCTGCGCGATGCCACGGCGACAGACTGAGCATGAGTCCTTGGGGCAAGAACTACTTGGAATGTTGCCCGCGATCGTACCCCCCCCTGCTCCGGTCCCATAATACATGTTCCGCCACGGTCGGCGGAATCGCTCAAGTTCAGCAGTAGTCATCACTTACCAGTGGGCGCGCTATCGCGCTCACTGGTGGGCGCTAACTTGCGCCCGTCTGTGGGCGCGCCATCGCGCCCAACGATCGACGCCGATCCTAATTGCGCTTTTGCAATAAAAGCAGCAGCAGAGACTCCCCCCCCGGAGGCTGCTCGTGCTGCTGCTGCTGAGTCGGTCGTCGAGGTGAAGGCCAAACGTGCGCAGCACGCGCCGCAGACGGCCGTCAGCATCGAGGCGTTCATCCAGGCGCGACCGGCCGTCGCCGCGGCGTTCCTCGCCGCCGACGAACTGCTCACAGCGCAACGGTCGCCGCAGCGCCTCATCTGGCCGATCCTCATCCGCAAGGTCGAGAGTCTTCCCGACGAGTACGTGGTCGCGAACGTGAACGCCTGGATGGACGCGCGCAGGCGGCACGGCGAGCGCAAGGGCGCACCATTGGTCGCGTGGTTCATCCAGACCAACGCCGCCGGCTTCGACGCCACCAAGCGCGCGGAGACCAAGAACCGCGCGGAGACGGCCGCGGCCGCGGCGATCGCGGCGATGCTCGACTACGTGTCGGACGACGTGGACTCCGATGAGTTGGCCGTGATCGCCCAAGCGATCCGGCTGCCCACCGGACCGGCCGCGCTGCTCGCGCACATTCCGAACCTGGCGCACCGCGTGCGTGAGCGAGTGTTCTCCCCGCGGCGGATCGCCGAGCAGGTCCTCGTGTGGGCAGATCAACAACTGGCGAGAGCGCAGCGCACGCACGCGACGGAGGCCGTCGCATGCTGACGACGCTCTACAACCTCGTGCCGGAGTGCGTGCAGCGACTGCTCGACGCCGCGCCGTCGATCGCGAACCCGGAGATGTTCCTCGTCGGCGTGGCGCTCTTCACCGCGTCGGTGATGGGACTTGCCATCCTCGTTCGCCATTGGAGGGACGGCGATGCGTGAAGCGATCGAGTATGTGGTGTGGTTCGTGCTCGTGCCGTACTTCGTCGGTTGGTGTGCCGCGGTGATTTGCGAGTGCCGGCGCCACGGGAGATCTCGCCGTGGCCGTTGACGCCGTGGACATCGCCGGCACCGGCACGCTGTTCGTGCTGCTCGTGTGGCTGCTGTGGTGGGCGGTCTACCGCCTGCCCGTGATCGACGCTCAACAGGAGCGGGGGGGCGCGGACGCGGCGCGACAGACCGCGAAGGAGGCTGCGCATGGTGACACACACTCCGCATCGACCGTTCCATCTGCACATCAGCGAACCGTTCAGCGGTCGAGCGATCACGCGATTCCACCCGTCGCTCGACGAGGCGATCGCGGACCTCGGGGACCTGGCCGGCGTGCTGTCCACGTTCCTTCCGAATGGGGCGGGGCTGCGTGTGAAGGTCGTCGAGCGTCTGCCGCGCGGCGACGAGATCACGCATGTGGTGCGCCACTACGAAAAGTACGGCGACTGCCAGTGCAACGTCATCGACCTCACACACATAGTCCGGCACGAGGAAGGAGGCGAGTGATGCCGCGAGTCATCGACGGTCTCAGCATCGACGCGGCGATCGGCACGCTCCGCCGCACGGAGTCCGGCCGGCACGCCGCCAAGGCGCTCCGCCGGCTGCTGCGCGACTGCGGCCGCAGTCTCGACGCCGAGTCGCGCGACGCCCTGCGTGTGCTGCTCAGCGCAGCACACGACGGGTACACACACGAGGTCTGCGAGCGACTCGACCGCCTGATCGACGAACGGAGGCCGCGCCATGGGTGACGCGCGCCGGTACGTACACAACACCGCCGCAGATGCGCGGCGGCTCTACGCGATCTGGCGCGTGACGTGGCTGCCGCCGTCCGGACTGTTCGGCGTGCGTGTGGAAGCCACGGTCTACGCGCTCACGCCGGCCGCGGCGATCGAGCAGGCGCGGCGCGTGAACCGCAGCGCGAGGTTCGGCGTGGACCACCAAGCGACGCTGGAGCGCGCCAACCCCCGAAGGTGATGCGTGGTTGCGCACCTGGACGCCGGCGGCGAAGGCTGCCGGCGTTCGTGTTTTTCATCGGCCGTTGAAGTTCGGTCGCGCGCGGACCGATTGGTGCGCGCATGAGCGCGAGCATCCACGACACAACCGCACGGCCGAAACGCCGCAAGAACTCCGCCGAAACTCCGGCGGCAACACCGCCGGAACTCCGGGTGATGAAGGACGCGCCGACGGCCGGCGACGACGTGGACGCGCTCTCCTCGTTTCTTGAGGCCTTCGGCGAGCCCGACGGCTTCGAGGTGCGTGTCGCCGAGAAGGTAGGTGGCGGCCGCCAACTGATCGGGCGCTACGCGCTGCTCGACTTCGACCCGTGGACCTTCGCCGAGCAGTTCGGCGGCGGCGCATACGTGGCGCTTGTTCACGACGGCGGCGGTCGGTACCAGGGCTCCAAGACCTTCAACGTCTCATCCGTCGTGAAGGGCACGCTCAGGACGGCGACGCCGGCGAACGCGACTCCGCCGGCGTCGTCGTCTTCGAGCGATAAACTGCTCGACGTGATGGTCGCGATGATCGGCCAGCAGGCGCAGAGCCAGACGGCGATCCTCACCGCGCTCATCGGCCGGCCGCAGCCGCAGAGCGGCCCGTCGTGGGACTCGGTCCTCAAACTCATCGGCGATCGACAGCAGACGCCGCTCGGTGAGATGTTCGACGTGCTCGAGCGCGCCAAGGCCTTCGCCGAGAGCGGTGGGGGAGGGGCCGACGCCGGCGAGGCCACGTCGCTCATCTCCGCGATCACCGGCATCCTCGGTGCGCTGGGCAAGGCCGAGGGCGCAGCGCCCGCGTCGCCCGCCACGCCGAAGCGGCGCGTGCTCGTGCGCAGTCGCAAGCCCGACAGCGCAACCGCCACCGCGGCCGCGGCGACCCCCGACACCTCCGAGACGCCGCCGGCCTCACCCGTCCCCGCTTCCGCGGGTGAGGCCGCGGCCGTCCATGATGACCATGGCGCAGCGCCGGAGCGCGGCGAGCCGGCCGAGGCGGACGACGACGGCGACGACGAGAGCGTGGCGCCGCCCGAGACGGTTGCGCGCGCGATCTGCCAGATGCTCATCGGCGCGTTCCTGGTCGGGCAGGGGGATATCGATCCCGCCGAGTTCGCCGCCGACCTGGTCGAGACGTTCGACGACGCGAGCCTCACCGACTTCCTCGCCGGCGTGCCGGACGGCTACCTGGTCGATGCGATCATGCCGCACGTTCCGGAGCAGTACCGCGGCATGGTCATCACGCCCGAGAGCGAGTGGCAGATCGCGGAGATCGAGTCGGCGCTTCGCCGCGCCATGCTGGACGCGGACGATCAACCGGAGACGCCGGCCGCGGCGGACGGGGTGGCGGAGGAGGGTGGAGGTGGCGATGCGGGCTGAGATCTCCCTTCACGCCGGCGGATCGATCGTGCTCGCGCGATCGCCCAAGTCCGTGGCGGTGCTCCGCGCGGAGGACGTGGCGGCGATCAAGCACGATCACGACGTGCAGCGCACGCAGGCGGTGCTCGTGATCCTGAAGAACGGTGTGGTGGTGCCGATCGCCGCGCCGGTGCGCGACGTGGCCGCAGCGATCTTCGGGCTCAACGTGCCGGCGCGGGAGGTGGACGAATGAGCGAGCCGACGCGCGTGGCGCTATGCATGACCGACGCCGGCGAGCGATCGCTGGCACTCACGCTGCCTGACGGCGACGCCGGCACCGACGCGACGGTGATGGTGATGCGCGCGGTGGCGGAGCACGCGGCGAGATCCTCGCCGGCCGTGCAGGCCTTGGCGCGGGACCTGTCGAAGGGCCGCGGCGCACGCGCGCACCTCGGCGCGCGGTGGTTCGAGTGGGCCAAGCGCAACGTCGAATTCAAGCGCGACCCGTGGCAGATCGAGCGCGTGCCGCACCCGGAGAAGTTCCTCCGACTGTCGCAGACGCCGGCCGGCAAGATCGCCGGCGACTGCGACGATCTGGCGACGCTCGGCGTCGCCGTGCTGCTCGCCGGCCGGAAGTCCGCCGCGTTCGTGGTGATGAACAGGCCGAACGCCACGCGCTTCCAGCATGTGCTGTGCGCGGAGGCCGGCGGGTGGTTCCACGATGTGCCGTGGCGCCTTCACGACAACCAACAGCCGGATCGTTTCTTCCCGATTGATCCGCAAGAGACCGAACTGCCCGGCGTGCTCCCCGGTCCGGTCGGTCGTTTCAGGGTGTATCCATGCCCCGCGATCGGTTGACGTGCTGGCTTGACACCCATTCCCGACTGTGGCGCATGGTGCGCTACGGGCCCGCGTTGTACCGCTCGTGCCGGCGTCTGGGTGGGTTCTCTCGCTTGAAGTCGCTCTGGATCGTTCTGTGGCCGTAGAACTCAACGCAGGCGAGTTGCACCTGGTCACCGCCTACCGCCGCGGCCGACTGCGCTTGCTCAAACCGCGCGGCCTGACCATCTACCTCGCGCTGATCGGCCAACTCGGTGAGGCGCCTGGCGGCGCGTTCATCCGCGCGGAGGATCTTGCCGAAGTCTCCGCTTCCAGCCTCAGCACGGTCTACCGCGGCGGCGCAGAGTGTCACGCGCTCGGACTGATCGAGCGGCAATGGCACTCGAAGGAACGCGGCTCGTACTACCGACTGATCTTCTGATCGTCAGTCCTGACGCGGAAGTGGTCGGTCGCCGGTCGATGGTGCATGCTCCGACCGTTCGACGAAGGCACGCACCGACCGGAGTTCACGCATGAGACGCAGGGCCGCTCGCTTCGTTCAAACCGGCATCGGCCTCGTGACGCTCTGCATCGGCGGCTCGCTCGTGACGCACGGTCTGCTCTCCATGACCGGCTGTGCGCGCGACACCACCGCCTACCCGGCGTTCAAGGCCTACGTGGACGCGACGGCCGCGCCTTTCGAGCAGTATGTCAACAACGACACGAGCCTGGACGCCGCGCAGCGCACGCGCCGGCTCCAGGCCGTTGAGTCCGCCCGCCGCTACGTGCACGAGGCCGGCAAGTAAAGCCCATCCCGTCTCTCCTGGCCCGTTTCACACACGGCTGCGCCGGTCGCCACGCGATCGGCGCGCGCTGGAGGTCCCCATGCGCGACGACGCACGCCAACCCGCCGGCTCGCTCCAGTCCGCGAGCAACGACTTCGCCGCTGCCGTCGCCGCCGACTGGGAAGACGCCGGCCGCGAACTCGTCGGGCAACTCACCGGCGAGCAGCGCGAGATCGTGCAACGCGCGGTGGACGACCTGGCCCTGCTGACGTTCGACGCGCTGAGCAACCCGTCGCGGCGCTACCTGATCGCGGCTGAGCAGGCCTTCGTGATCTCCACGCTCACGAGCGAGTCCGGCATCGCCGCGCTGCGCGTCGAGCGTGCGATCGTGGACTCGATCCGCGGCACGCTGCTCCGCGCGATCGCCGTGGCGTTCGCCGCGGCGTGATGTCCGTCGCTGTCCCGCTGGTGGAGTGAGAGACTGCAATGGCCGACCTGATCGAAATCGCCAAACTCCTCGGCCCGGGCGCCGTCGGTCTGCTCGCGATCGTCGTCCTCTGGCGGCTGATCGCGCAGCCGGAGATCGCCGCAGCACGCGACGCGCTGCGTGAGACCTCGAAGTCGATCGAGTCGGTTGCGCGGAGCATGCACACGACGGCCGAGGCCATCGCGACCGTCGCCAAGCGTCTCGGCAACGGAGGTGCGCCGTGAAGCGTGCCGTCGTCCCCGGAAAGACCTGGCGCCGGCCGGCCGGCCGTGCGCAGCGACTGGCGCACGTGAACCCGCTCGCGCTGGTCTCCGGCAAGGTGGGCTTTGCCGGCGTCGATCCGCTCGAACTCGCCGCGTTGCCGGAGGTCGATCAGTTCGCCGTGCTGTCGGCGATGAGTTCGGCCGAACGCAAGGGGCTGATCCGCTCCGTGAGCACGCTCGCCGGCCTGGGAGAGTTTGACGACTCTGAACTGGGCGCGCTCGCCAGCGCGACGACGGCCGCGGCCGCGGAACTGGTCGAGTGCCAGAAGAAGCACACGGCCGTCAAGAACCAACTGCTCAAACGCACCAACGAGTTGAAGGCGGCGCAGGAGCAGATCGCCAAACTCACCTCCGACCTGACCAACGCCCGCTCCGCCGGCGGCGGCATCCCCGAGCAGCAGTTCACGGCCGTCAAGAACCAACTGCTCAAGCGCACCAACGAGTTGAAGGACGCGCAGGCGACGATCGAGCAACTCCGGAACGCGCCGGCCGCGGCCGGGGGCGGCGGGATCCCCGAGCAGCAGTTCACGGCTGTCAAGAATCAACTGCTCAAGCGCACCAACGAGGTGAAGGACGCGCAGGCGCAACTCGCGACGGCCACGGCCAAGGCGCAGGCCGACGCCGCGGCGATCGCCGAACTGCGCACCATGCTGGAGAAGTCCGGCGCCGACCTGCGCGACGTGACCGCCAAGCACGCGGCCGTGAAGCAGCAACTGCTCAAGCGGACCAACGAGGTGAAGGCCGCGCAGTCGGCGATCGCGAACACGGTCGCGATCGGGACGCCGGCGCCCGTGCCGGCGACGGCGCCCGTCCAGGCGATGAGCCTCACGCCGGCGTTCGACCCGTCGATCTACGCGCCGGCCTCGCCGATCTATCCGACGTACGCGCCGCCGCCCCCGGTGTTCCCGACGTACGCGCCACCGCCGATGTACCCGATCTACCCGGAGTTCCCTTCCGGGTTCGCGGCGCCGCTCGATACCGGGCCGTCGCACGGCGGCGGCTACGGGCGTGACTCGTTCGCGCCGGCCGGCGGGCACTCGTACGACGACTACGGCTACCTCGATTACAACGGCGGCGATTACGCCGCGGCGAGTGATGACTGGTACGAGTGGGGGTACATCGACGAAGGCATCTACGGGCTCGGCTGCGCTGACTGCGCCGGCCCGCGGCCGTACGACGAAGCAGAAGACGAGATCCGCTTCGACGACGACCCGCAGTTGGGCTCGAAACTCTCCTCGCTGTTCAAGAAGGTCACCGGCACGAAGTTGAGCGACGTGGTTGGCAACGCCGCCAGCGCGATCCCCGTCGTTGGTCCGATCGTCGCCGGCGTCTTGACCGGTGGCGGTGGAGGCAGCAGTGCCACGGCCGGGGCGGCCGGCGGTCCGCTCTCCACGCCGGGCGTGTCACCGTCGTCGTCACGCGAGATCGAACTCGAACGCCAGAACGCCGCGCAGAAGCAACAGATCATCCACCGCACGAACCAGTTGAAGGCCGCGGAGGCGCAACTGGCCGAATCGCGAGGCAAGGGCGGGATCTCGCTCAGCAACCCGGTGGTGCTCGCCTGCGGCGCGCTCGTGCTGATGACCATGCTGGTCGGACTGCGGGGTGGGCGATGAGCGCGCTGCCGATGCAGTTCGACTTCGGCGGCGGCATGGTCGTGCCCGCCACGCCCCCCGGCTTCACGCAGGTCGTGACCAACGTGGCCGGCAGCGTCGCGTCGTCGATCGCCGGCTCGACCGCGATCCTCCTCCCGCCGCCGCTGAGCAGCACAGCGCGCCAGCAGGCGGTGAGCAACTGGGTGGCCGAGCGACGGTACTTCCGCCAACTCGTCGGCATGGCCGACACGCTCAAGGCGAAGATCGACGCTTTCCCAACTCCGCCCCCCGGCGACTTCGGCGTTCACGATCTCCGCGCGCAACTGAGCGACGTGTACCTGGACCTCACGTCGATGGCCGCGCGCAAGCAGCAGTTCGAGGCTGCGATGCGCGAAGCGGTCGATCGACTCGCCGCGGAAGGCAAACTCCAAGCCAACGACGTGTACGAGAACGACCTGCTCGACCGGCCCGGCCTCGGCGTGGCGCCGCTGGTCGCGATCGCCGGCATCATCGCCGCGGCCCTGGTCGCCGTCGCCGTGTGGCAGGCCTGGCTCGATTACAAGGCCAAGCGCCCCATCGTCGAGCAGAAGGCGCAGGCGCTCGCCGCGGGCGTGGCCGCGTACGAGCGTCAACTGGCCGCCGCCGTCCAGTCCGGCTCGCCCCTGCCGGCGCCGCCGTTCGACACGTCACCGACCGGATCCGGCGCCCTCGCGGCGTCGATCGGCGGGATCGGCCTCGCGGCCGTCGGCCTCGCCGCGCTCTTCATGCTCACGCGAGGAGGTGCGCGATGAGTTGGAAACCCGCACGCCGCTCCACGT
>JAHBXK010000044.1 GCA_019636535.1 Phycisphaeraceae bacterium
AAGTCCCCGAGCGTGAGCGGAGCCAAGAGGGAGTCAGTGAGAACGTTGGTCATGGACGGTTGTTCGACGCGGGGAGGAGGGGGTGGATTCACGGGGCAGAGGGCGTGCGTAGCCGAGACGCCCTTCCACACTCCGGACAACGTGCCCCCGGCGTCGATCGCAATCCAGTCAGATCGTACCCGCACCCGACGCACAAACCTCGCCTCCTCCTTCTCCAATCGCGCACGCTCGGTGGCCCCATGACGAGCAACGCAACAACCGGAAAGAAGCACGCGGTGTTCAACAGCACGCCTTGCCACCGCGGCGTGTAGCAGAGGGGAAAAATAGGGATCGTCGACCACGTGCGGAATGATGGCTGTCTCATCACCCGCATCCCGGTCGTTGTCCACACGCTCGTCTCGGGGTCTCGATCCGAACGACCGGTGGCGCAAAGGAACGGCCATCCGATCGCGTACGCCTCGGTGAATGTCTGACCGTAAGTCCCCGCGGCATACGTTCCCGGCGTCGGAACCGAACCAGGCCACCGGGAGTGGTCGATCAATCCGGGAAATGCGGTCTCGAGCGGGAACGGCCAAGTCGGCCAATCTGTAAACAGCGCTTCGTGATCTGAGCGACAGACTGTTCCAGTGTACCTCGCCGACCATCCGGTGATGCGCACCCAACGCGCGCCAAACTGCGAGTTGTTCTCGATGCGCACCTTCTCTACATTTGAGTCTGTGCTCCAAGGCTTGGGCAGAATCACGCTCGTCTCTCCCTGCCACTTCGGCTGGTAGAAGTACACAATCGCCCACGCCAGCGGAAACTGGATGAGCACCGAAACGAGCAGGCATATCAGCAACGTTCGCCAGCGCACGCCGAGTTGTACCCGTGCAACGCCCTCCACGCTGCAAAGCGCCTGAAGTGTCACCTCTTCTCGCTGCCCGTCAGCCCAAGTACAGTTGACAATGCCGATCACTCGAACATCAGCCCGATGGGTTAGCCGGATGGTTCCTTTGACGTTCGGCCACGACCTGATGAGTCCGTTTCTCGCAGTCTTCGCAGCCTTCGTGACTGCGTCGTTGTGCTCGTGCGAGCAGGCGCCCATCTCCGAGGCCGATCGCATCGCTAGTCTGACCCGGGCATACGCATCGCTCAAGGGTCAACAACTCTTCCCGTCCGAATCGCAGAATCCGCGCCGCACGTTCGGAGAGATCTATGCGCAACTTGCTTCGCATCAAGAGCACACCACCGCGATCCTGTCGGCACTAGAAGGAGAACCACTTTCACACGACGGCCTGAACGCGGAACTGCGGCGCGTCCTTCCCGACGAATCGGTCTCGGTGCTGCTGAGCAATCTCGGATGGATGCTCGCGCACGATGCCCAGCGGGTCACAACCGAGAAGAGCGGCTCCGCGAAGGCCTTTCAGCGGCTCATCGCGATCGTCCGCCTCGGCGCGCTCGCCAGACAAGGCGTATCCGGGACGGACGCGTCGACCGCCGCCGTACTCATCGGTATCCATGCTGATATGGCGTTCAAGGCGATGGGGAGCGACTTGACCACCGCTCAGGCCGGAATCCTCGCGCACGCGCTGCAGGAGTACGACCCACGCGACCCGTTCAACCACCGCCGTGTTCTCGAAGGCGAGGCCGAGGCCCTGCTTGAGGGCATGTATCTCGCAGCGCTCGAGCAAATCGAGTCGGAACGGGCGAAGGGCTTGCTTCGCAATCCGGACGGGTCAGTCCCGACTGCAGCCGAGTTGGCAGCAACAGTCCGCTCGACGACCGATCGTCTTCACCGAAAGAACCTCGAACGTTACATGCAAGCGTTCACCGCCTGCTTCGAGCCGGACGCAACGGAAGCGGACGCCGAAGCGCTCGCAGCCCGCGCCGCGGAGGGCGAGTTCGGCGATCTCACTCGGCCAGCCGCGCGTGCGATCGTTCCCAGATGGCGAGCGATCCGCGAGGGTGAGCAAGTGCTGATCCGTCTGAGGCTTCACACGCAGACCGGCCCAGCGTGAAATGGGCCGAAATGGAGCGGCTTCGCCTCCAAAGCGCTAACTCACCGCAGAACACAAGAACCCCGGGCACCCTTGCCCGGGGCTTTGCTTCAATCCGCTACGTAACCAAGCCGACAGGACTTTACCGGCTCTTGGCCTTGGCGCTGGGCTTGAGTTTCGCCCCGCCCCGCGGCCGCGCCGCATACCGCGGCGCACCCGGCGTCGGCTCGAACAAGTCCGCGAACTTGAACCCGCCGCGGGCCTTGCGCGCCTTCCACGCCTTGCGGTGATACGCGTCGCTCGCCAGGATCGGGAACAGGCTGGCGATCTCGCCGAACACCATCTGCTCGTGCACCACGTCCACCTTGCCCCACGAGCACGCCTCGCGAAGCGTGGACCCCGAGAGCGCACCGTCGCGGCTGTCCGCCACCGTCATCTGGATCGCGTACTTGTGCATCCCGATGTCGCCGCGCGCCTTGCCGCCCTTGCGCTCATTGAGCAACTCCGCCGCCACCACGATGTCCTGCGCAAAGTTCTTCGGCACGCCACCGCCCAGCATGAGCAGCCCCGTGTCCCTGCAAGCCAGTTTCACGTCCGTCAGCTCGCGGAAGTCCTTCCCCGAGTCGAACGCCACGCACTCCTCACCCCGCTCCAGCTTCTCGGTCTGGTGCAGCACGATGCCGAACCCCGCCGAGCAATCGCTGAACGCCGGGCAGAAGATCGGCACGCGCTTCTCGAAGCACGTCTTCACCAGCGACTCGTTCTTCGGGTGATTCTTCAGCAGGTACGCGCCCATCGCCTCGATGAACTCCCTGCTCGAATACGCCCCCGGCGCAAACGCGTTGAAGATCTTGTACGTCACGTCGTCGCAGGCACGCAGATCGTCCTCGTCGATGTACGTGTCGTAGATCCGGTCGATCATCAGGTTCCGCAGCGTCACGTCGTCCACCGGCGGCGCTTCCGGGCTGCCGGGCGCGATCGCGTGCTTGAACCCGAGCCCCTCGAAGAAGTCCTGATCGACGATGTTCGCCCCGGTCGAGACGATTGCGTCCACCATGTTGTGCTCGACGAGGGTGATCAGCGCCTTCTTCAACCCCGCCGACACCATCGACCCCGCCAGCGTCAGGATCACCCCGCACTGCGTGTCCTTCAGCATCATCGAGTAGATGTCCGCGGCCTGCGCCAGCGTCCGCGCGCTGAACGCCATCTGCCGATACCCGTCAATCACCGGCCGCGCATCAAACTTCGTGATGTCGATGTGCTTCACGCTCCGCGCCAGCAGTTCCTTCTTGGTCCAGTTCGACTTGCCCGAGTTGCTGACCGATCCGTTGCCGTGTTTGCCGCTCGCCATTTGAAAAGTCTCCGGGCGCCAGGACGCTGTGGCGTCCGGGCCTTCCATCGGCCAAGCCCCCCTGGCCGGTGTCTCTTGTCAAAAGCCGCGGCGGGGGTGGCACCACGGCGATGGAATCATACGCGAACTCGCTGGCAAAGTTCGGCAGGCGACCGCCTATGCGAGAGCTTCTTGCGAGCCTTCCACGGCACCACACTCCGGGCACCGCCCCAACCCCGCAAGTTCATACCCGCAACCCACGCAACGCCCACGCCGAACGCTCCGGCGAATCACGCCCGGCACAAAGAACACCGCGCCGGTCAGCAGCCCCCAGAACAGCGAGTTCACAAGGAAACCGGGCCACATCGGGCGGATGGGGATGGGGCGTCGAAGCCTCAACGCGGTCTGTGGTGCACCCGCCACCAAAGATAGAAAGTCGAGATCCGTCGGCTGCCACAACGCCGGAACAACCAAACCGTGTGCTTTGAGTACTTCAATCGGTGGCGGCGCGGGTGGCACGTACACCGGCCCGCTGCAGCAATACTCGCCGCCTCTCCACCCACACAATGTCTGCGCGTGCAGCGCAACTCGGGGCCAACCTGTTTGAATCACGTTCATCTCGGCGAGGTTCGAGAGATCGCGTGAGACGATCGCCGACGACTGATCGCCAGACTCAATCTGACCTGTCGGCTCGGGGCCCATCGACTGTTCCCCTCGCCATGACGGGGGCACGTCGACAAAAACGTACGCAAAGCGGACACCGATCGATGACTCTGCACCGATCATCGTGGGTCTGATCCCGGCCCGCTCGATCGGCGAACGCAACCCGACCGCTCCATCCCCTTCCGATCCCGCTGTTAACTGTCCTCTCGGCATCCACGCCGCCAGCCCCCACGCCGTCAGCACCGTCAACACCGGCCCTGCGATCACCACCGTAATCGCGAACCGCAACCACCGCGAAACGCGGCCTCGCGCTGTCCGAGTCACCGCATCGCTCGAACTCGATCTCATAGCGCGAACTCCCCGCTGATGCGTGGCTCACCCCAACAACGCTTTGAATAGTAGTCTAACTCCCCATCGCTCGAAACCGGCGAATCGACTGCTCTAAGCCCTCCCTTCCCCCTCCCCTCCCAATCCCTCAACGCTTCCTCGCAACTCCCTCGCAACCTCCTCCCATCCCGCCCGATCGTCCCGAACCCCCTCGAACGTCATCGCGCCCCCAACCCTCAAAACGACCCGCGCCGGCCGCGGCACGCGTCCGCCCGGCGGCAGCGCCCGGTAAGCGCCCCGAATCCAGCAAGGCACCACCGGCACGCCCGTCCCCGCCACCAGCCGACCCACACCCGCCTTGAAAGCCCCCATCTCCCCGCTCCGCGTCCGCGCACCCTCCGGAAACAGGATCAGCCCGCACTCTCCCGCCGTCAGCCGCGCGCGAAGTTCCTCCAGCGCCCGCCCCGCCGCACGCTTCCGCCACAGCGGCAGCCCGTTCAGAAACACCGACGTCACCGCCGACATCGCCAGCGATTCATAGAAAGCGTCCCCCGCCGAGAGCGGATACACCCGCGACCGCAGCCGCCGCGGCAGCGCTGCCGCGATCACCAGCGCATCCAGATGGCTCGCGTGGTTCGCCACGATCACGAACGGCGGCGACGCCGGCAGCCGCTCCCCGCCCTCCACCCGCAGCCCGTGATACGCCCGCAAGTACGCCCACAGCGCTGCCCCCGCACACCCCTGCGCACACCACGACACCAGCCCCGGCTCTCGCATCACCGACCGCAACCGCGCACCCTCACCCAGCCCGTGATCCCGCGCGGGCGCATACGTCCATTCAGGTTCGCCGGGCGATGTCGTCATGCGTCCACACGTTCAATCAACGTCACTCACTCACCAACCCGTCACGGCACCACGCCCCCGCCGCCATGCCGCGACAACCCAAACCCCGTGAACAACCCGATGTAATGAAACGCCGCCGGCGCCACCAGCAGCACCGAGTTGAACCGGTCCAGAAACCCGCCGTGCCCCGGCAGCGTGGCGCCCATGTCCTTGATCCCGATGTCCCGCTTGATCGAGCCGAGCATCAGGTCCCCCATCTGCGCACCAACGCCCACCATCAGCCCAAGCAACAGCAGCCGGTGCGGCCGATCAAACGCCGTCCCTTCCATCACCAGATGCGCAAGCCCCGCGCACAACGGCACCACCACCGCCAGCGCGCCCGCGTGCCCCGCCAGCGTCTTGTTCGGGCTCGTGTTCGGGAACAGCCGCCGCCGCCCAAACGCCTTGCCGAAGCAGTACGCGGCGATGTCCGACGCCTGCGTGCACAACAGCAGCATGCACAGCAGCGGCCGGTAGTTCGCGTCGTTCGCCATGTACGCCAGGTGCCCAAGCCCCGCGCCGAACAGCAGAAACCCAACCACCGCCAGCGACACGCGCTGGATGTACCCCTTCGGCGCGTCCGACACGATCGCCGACGCCGCCAGCGCCACCACCGTCAGCGGCGTCATCGCCGTAAACAACTCGTACCAGTGCAGCACCGACGCGACCGTCACCCCCACGATCCCCAGCACCACGATCGCGCTCAGCGCCCGATGCCGGAACAGCCCCGTCGCGCGCGCATACTCCCGATAGCACACCAGCGACGCCGCGCACACCGCCAGCATCGCCGCCAGCGGAAACAGCAGGATCGGCGCCAGCATCGCCGGCGCCAGCACCAGCCACGTCAGATACCGCGTCCGAACATCCCGCCCCACGTGCTCCGGCAGCCTCCCCATCCTCCGAAGCACCAGCGCTGACACCGGCGTCAGCACCAACGCCCCCGCCACAATCGCCACCACCAAAACCGTCACCGGGTGGTCCAGCGCGCCCCGCATCGAGAACAAGTGCTCGCCCAGCCCGGCGAACCTCCCCGTCCCCGCCGCGGCCGCACCCGACATCCCGATCTGCAGGTTCATGCCTCTGCACTCCGCAGCCGGCGTGCCAGCCGCACCAACCTCCGCACAAATGTCACCAGCCCGCCCGCGATGATCACCACCAGGGCAACGCCGATCGGACCGATCGCCCGATCAACCCCGAACACCGGCACGCTGAAACCCAGCCCCGGCGCAATCACCACCACCACGCCCGCCGCCGACAGCACCGCCATCCGGTGCTGCTTAGCCATCGGCCCGCAAAAGTCGTACGCCAGCCCGCACCCCTTCCCCACCGCCCGCACATATGCCACCAGCAGCGCCACGATCGCCGCAACGAACCCAAGCGCTGGCTCGCCCCCGATCGCGAACCCTGCGCCGACGAAAGTCACTGTGTCCGACACCCGATCCGGAACCTCGTTGTACAACTCCCCCACCGCCGACTTCCGCCCACCCTCCACCGCCACAAGCCCATCCAATAGGTTGCACAGCAACCGCAACTGAACGCACACGATCGCGCTCAGCGCCAACAACCGCACAGCGACATCGCTCGATCCGTCCGCGCAGATCCACCCCGTCCCCGCCAGCGCTCCCCCGGCAACCACGCCCGCCACCATCCCCACGACCGAGATCGCGTTGGGCGAAACACCCCGCGCAGACAACCACACCGCCGCCGCGCGCACCACCGGCCATCCCCGAGATCGGAGCGGGCGTCGATCGGGCATGTCAGGATCGTCGCTCGGCATGGCTCTCCCAGCAAACGCCGAGCGTACCACACACGCCGACCGCGCTCAGCCACCCCCCAACCCCACCCCCCGCATCCCAGCCCCCGCTCCCCCAACCTCACTTCTTCCCCTTCACCATCGCCCCCACCCACACCGGAACATACGGGATCGTGCACCCCTTCGATACGGGCCAGTCCTTATACAACCCCATCTTCTCCCCGATCGCCACCGCGCGCTTGCGATGCTCCGCGTGCTTGATCCCGATCGCACCCAGCGTGTTGTTCATCGTCCACTTCGTCTCGGGCGCAGCCTTGGGCATCTCCTTCTCGATCCGGTCCAGCAACCCCGCCACGTCCACATGCTCCGCCTCCTTCCCCCCCTTGTTGATCAACGACGCCGTCCAGTGCCACCCGGCACGCGCGGCCCAACTGTCCTTGTCCTTCATCCACTTCTCGCGAAGCGCCTCCCGCTCCTCCGCCGGCCGCTCCTTCACCACGTACGAGTGCAGCCACTCCGCCACCCACGAAAACCGCGCCTCGCGCACCAGCCGGTCCACGTCCTTCGCCGAGAGTTCCTTCGGCTCCATGATCAGCACCGCCAGCATCTGCGCATCCAGGTTGCCCGTCTTCCACAACTCCATCGCCAGCGCGTGATCGGCCTTGATCTTCTTCGCCAGCGCCCGCAGATCGCCGCTCTTCACGCCGAACTGCTTCCCCGCTGGCACACCCGCGATCCCGTCCGGCCCCGTCTTGGCGTTGTGCTTGCGGCGACCCTCATCGCCCAGAGACTCGAGTTCGGCAAGAACTTCCTTGGCAGTCATGCAAAGACTCTATGGCCGCTCGCCGGGCGGATCACCCACCGATCGCCCTCCCCCGCTCCGCGCGCAGCCACTACCGGCCCTGCGGCCCACCTCCACGCGCACTCCCACCCACCCCGCCACCCTCCCCCCGCTACTTCTTCGCGTTGTAACTCGTGATCAGGTTCCGGTACGAAGGCAGGTGATTCGAGAACAACCGACCGAGCCCCTCGACGTCGTTCCGCCAGTCCCGATGCAGTTCGCACGCCACGCCGAACCACGTCATCAACTGCACGCCCGCTCCCTGCATCCGAAGCCACGCCGCCTCACGCGTCATCGCGTTGAAGGTCCCCGAGGCGTCCGCCACCACGAACACCTCATACCCCTCCTGCACCGCCGACAGCGCGGGGAACGCCACGCACACCTCCGTCACCACCCCCGCGATGATCAACTGCTTCTTCCCCGTGGCCTTCACGGCCTTCACAAAGTCCTCGTTGTCCCACGCGTTGATGTTCCCGGGTCGCGCGATGTACGGCGACTCCGTGAACATCTCCTTCAGTTCCGGAACCAAGGGCCCGTTCGGGCCGTTCTCGAAACTCGTCGTCAGGATCGTCGGCAACTTGAAGTACTTCGCCGTGGCGCCCAGCGCAAGCACGTTGTTCTTGAAGTCGTCCGGCGTCGAGTCGTGAACCAGGTTGCACAGCCCCGACTGGTGGTCCACCAGCAGCACCGCGACGTTGTTCTTATCCAGCCGTTGATACGTGTAAGACATCGCTTGTTCCTTTCCGCTCCAAGGCCTCTCGCCGCCGGTTCCTGTTTCCACGCGCGCAACCGCCCGCGGCCATCC
Source organism: Phycisphaeraceae bacterium (assembly GCA_019636535.1). Taxonomy (GTDB): domain Bacteria; phylum Planctomycetota; class Phycisphaerae; order Phycisphaerales; family UBA1924; genus JAHBK01. The sequence continues at coordinate 8,578 of JAHBXK010000044.1, forward strand.
CGATCACGCGCCCACCCTCCCCTCATCACAACTCCCCGAACTTCCCCGATCGAACATCCGCGATCGCCCGCTGAATCTCCTCGGGCGTGTTCATCACAAACGGCCCGTACGCCACCATCGGCTCGTCGATCGGCTCCCCGCCGATCACCAGCAGTTCCGCGTCCTCCTCCGCCGTCACCGTCGTCCCAGCGCCCTCCCGGCTCAGCACCGCCAGCCGACGCGCACCCGCCGAGTGCGTTCCCGCCACGCGAACCGCCCCGCTCCGCACAAACACCGCCGCGTTGTGCCCCTCCATCACGGGCAACTCCACGCTCGCCCCCGCGCGCAGCGAAACATCCCACAGCACCACCGCCGTCACCGTCCGCGCAGCCCCCGCCGTCTTCCCCCACGCCCCGGCGATCACGCGAACGTGCCCCGCACCGCCCGCCAGTTCCACACGCGGAATCCCCGCGTCCCGAAGTTCCTGATACCGCGGCGGGTCCATCTTGTGCGCGGCCGGCAGGTTCACCCACAACTGCGCCATCTCCAGTTCGCCCCCAGCGCGCGTGAAAGCCGCCGAGTGCTTCTCCTCGTGCAACACCCCCGACGCCGCCGTCATCCATTGAACATCCCCCGGCCCGATGCTCCCGCGGTTCCCCGCCGTGTCACGGTGCTCCAGTTCACCCTTGTACACCACCGTCACCGTCTCGAACCCGCGGTGCGGGTGCGAGTCCACCCCGCGCGGACGATCCGCCGGCCCGAACCGCGCTGGACCCGCGTAGTCCATCAGCACGAACGGGCTGAGCGCGGTCCCCGTCGATCCGGGCGAGAGCACCGACGACACCGGGAACCCGTCCCCCACCCAGTGCATCGGCGGGCCGGACCTCACGTCAACCACCTTCTTGCTTGCCATGCCAATCTCCTTCGTGTTGTTCGCGGCATGGTACGACGCACCAAGGTACAATGTTCAAGTACATACATGCACGTCATGTACTTACACCAAGGTTACCATCAACATGCCCCGAACCCGCAAGGCCGTCTCCTGCCCGGTCGAAGTCACCCTCCGCGTCATCGAAGGACGCTGGAAGGTCATGATCCTCCACCACCTCCTCCAGGGCACCCAGCGCTTCAACGCCCTCCAGCGCCTCCTCCGCGGCATCGCCGCCCGCACGCTCGCCAAGCAACTCCGCGACCTCGAGAAGGACGGCCTCGTCCGCCGCAAGGTCTACCCCGAGATCCCCCCGCGCGTCGAGTACACCCTCACCCCGCTCGGCAAGAGCCTCGAGCCCATCCTCATGGCCATGCACGAATGGGGCGAAGACTTCTCCCACCGCGTCCCATCGTCATCACGATCCACGCTCCGCTGAGTGCGCTGCCCCCGCGAACGATGACGCCCCCGCTCCGTCATCACATGGGCGCCTCCACTTCACGACATGGCCCTGAACGCACCACGCCGGTGAATCGCGGCGACAGCGGCAGCGCAAGAGGGGAGGCAACGGGCAAGGGGGGGAGGGGGGGAGGAGGCGAAGGGGCTGACCTTCAAACAACCCGCCCTGACCCGATAAGAAGCCCCCGGCCCAGCCTCCAGCGCCATCACTTGCAGATTCCTCTTGCTCGCAGCGCCGTCTTCCACGACAATCGCCCCTCGACACTCTCGCGCAGGGCGCACCCGGCACACTCTCCGCCGTTGGGCCCGCACACATCCCGTTTCGTTTGTTAAACAGGAGGCTCCGAATGCGTTCGTTGGTTCTTGCATCGTCCCCCCTCGTCGCCGCGATCACCCTCGGCTCGCTGGCGTTGGTCCCGTCGGCGCATGCCGACGTGGTGCTCGACTGGAACCAGCACGCGCTCAACGCGGTCGTGGCGGGTGGGTCCCCGCCGCCGCGCGCTTCGCGTGCGCTCGCAATGGTGCAGTCCGCCGTCTTCGACGCGGTGAACTCGGTCGACCGTGTCTATCAACCCTACCTGGTCAACACCGTGGCGCCCGCCGGAACATCGCGTGAGGCCGCCGCCGTGGTCGCTGCCCACGGCGTGCTCGTCGGACTTTATCCTGCCCAGGCCGCAGCGCTCGACGCCCACCGCGACGCTTCCCTCGCGGCGATCCCGGACGGACCCGGCAAGGTCTCGGGCATCGGGCTCGGACAGAACGTCGCCTCGGCGATGATCGCGTGGCGGAACAGCGACGGATCCGATGCACCCTCGACCTACACCCCGACCGATGCGCCCGGACACTGGCGCGTCGGACCGGGCAACGTCACCCCCGCGCTCCTGCCGCAGTGGGGGCAGGTCACGCCCTTCGCGATCGCTTCGGGCGCGCAGTTCCGCCCGCCGGCCCCCCCGAGCCTCGACAGCGTCGAGTACGCAAACTCGCTGAACCAGGTCAAGGCCCTCGGTCGTGCGACGGGCTCCACGCGCACGCCCGAGCAGACCGACATCGCGCTGGCGTGGGCCTTCGGCGCGGGCACCGTCACGCCGCCCGGCGCCTGGAACCAGATCGCGCAGCAACTGGCCTTCAGCGGACCCGACAGCGTGCTCGAGAACGCCCGGCTCTTCGCCGCGCTCAACGTCGCGACGGCCGACGCCGCCATCGCCTGCTGGGACGCCAAGTACGTCTACGACCTCTGGCGACCCGTGCACGCCATCCGCGACGCCCACCTCGACGGCAATGCCCTCACCGATCAGGAAGCCGACTGGACCCCGCTGCTCGCGACGCCCCCCTTCCCCGCGTACACCTCGGGCCACAGCACCTTCTCGCGTGCTGCGGCCTCCGTGCTCGCCGCGATCCTCGGATCCGACTCGATCGACATCATGTTCCAGGGCGACGCGGGCGTCATCCGCCACCTCACCAGTCTCGACGCCGCGGCGGACGAAGCGGGGCTGTCCCGCATCTACGGCGGCATCCACTTCGACTTCGACAACATCATGGGGCAGTTGTGCGGCGAACAGGTCGCCGATTGGGTCCTGGCAAACTACTTCCAGATCCCCGCCCCGGGCGCGGGAGCGCTGCTGATCGGCTGCATCGCCCTCGCCGCACGCCGGCGCAGGTAAAGCACTCTTCCCGCCCCACGCCCCGCTCACACCACAACCCAGAACCCAGGGACCGCAATCCCTGGGTTCCTTCACGTTCACACGAACTGCCACTACGCCCGCCTCAATCCCAGATCGACTGAAAGTCCGCCGCGTTCGGCCCCGCCGACTTGAAGATGCTCATGAACACATTGGTTCCCACCGAGTCGTCCGTCTCATCCACGAACAGATTGTCCGCCGTCGCCACGGGCTTGGCCTTCCCGGCGACGAACCGCTGATACGTCACCGTGTCGGGGTTGGGCTTGGTCTCGAATGACACATGCCCATCGTTGTACCCGATGTTCCCCTCCCACGTCGAGCGCCCGCCGTGGATGAGCAGGGTGGCCGACGCGTTCGGCTCACCGGATCACTCGCCCCCGCTTCAACGGGGGCTTTATTTTGCGCTTCTTGGGGACCGGCGGGCGTGATCCCTGCCGTCGGCCCCGGTAGCCCTTGTCATGCTCCCTCCCCTAGCGGTGTCGGTGCACACCCACACGTTAGCAAGCATATGGCGGCTCGTCAATATGCTTGCTTGAACAATCGTCGGATGCATGCTAAAGTCTGCCCGCCAAGGAGGACCTCAGCATGGCCAGGAGCAAGAGCAAGCAGGAAATGGGCGGGAAGGCACGTGCCGCAGCCCTGACGCCCGAGGAAAAGAAGGCGATTGCCCGGAAGGGAGCAGAGGCCCGCTGGGGCGTCGACATGCCTGTGGCGTCCCACGAGGGCGAGTTCCTACTAGGGGATAAGACCATCTCGGCGGCTGTTCTGCCGAACGGAAAGCGACTTCTGACGCAGGCGACGTTCCTGCGGGCGCTGGGTCGGTCGCGCTCGCCCAAGGCTGGAACGGGCGTTCTGAGCACCGTCGACGGACTTCCCTTCTTCTTACAGGCTCATGCACTTAAGCCCTTTATTTCTGAGGACCTGAGTGCGTCGACCACTCCCATCTTCTTCCGCAACAAGGACAACAAGCGGATGGTGGGGTACGACGCACACGTCCTGCCCGACGTGGCAGAGGTGTACCTCAAATATCGGGACTCACTCGTGGTCGAGGGGAAGGACACGCCTCCCCAATACGCTCCCATCTTCGCCGCCTGCGATGCCATCATGCGGGGACTCGCACGCATCGGCATTGTGGCCCTGGTTGACGAGGCGACCGGCTACCAGTACGACCGGCCTCGTCGCGAACTAGAGGAGCAGCTTGCTAAGTTCGTCTCGGAGAGCCTGCGCCGCTGGGTTGCTACCTTCCCAGCCGACTACTTCAAGCAACTGTGCCGACTCCGAGGCGTTGACTTCAATCCAGCCACCATGAAGCTGCCGCAGTATTTTGGCCACCTGACCAACGATCTGATCTACCGTCGACTCGCCCCAGGTCTTGTGCGCAAGCTGAAAGAGCGGCGGCTGGAGCGTGGTCGATCAAGCAACAGGCTCTGGCAGTGGCTCAGCGATGATGTGGGATACCCGGGCGTCTTGATGCACCTTGGCACCGTGGTCGGATTGATGAAGATCCACAACGACTACGACTCGTTCAAGGCCCAGCTGGATCTGATTGCCCCCGTGTGGCCCGAAACTCCGGGCCTGTTCGACAAATCCGAAGACTGGAGATAAGCGTCCACACCCGTGGTCAGTACGAGTCATGCCGTGACCCGATGCGCGAAGGGGCTAATCACCCAAACACCAGTTCTGAATCACTGCCGACTGACGCTGGAGCCAATCGTGAAGGGTCGAATCGGTAAGTATCTGCACGCCAAGTTTTCGCTTGCGAATGTGCTGTCGTACATTTTCCTGATCTTCAGCGTGACGTTCGCGATTCTCGGAGGACTGGCGCTTTGGGCCCAGATGGTCAACGGATCGATGCTCGAACCGCAGTGGAAGAGTCCGCTGTTCTGGATCGTGCTTGCCCTCAGCGTTGTCGCGGGCGTCAATCCGAAGGACTGGCTCCGTCGTAAAGCGGGTGAGGTGCGAATGGCCGAGTATCGTTCAAACCTCGTTGCCCAGGCATTCGGCGTACTGAGGGAGGCGGTCAAACTGCGTGGCGGGTCTGGGGCCGCGAAGGCCACTCGAAGCCGAGAAGTGCTCATTCAGGCGGCCGAACACGAGGTGCGGTCTGCGCTGAGTGTCTCGGAGCCCGATCGGATGAAGGTTAACTTGGTATTCGTCGTGTCAGCAGATCGATTCAGGGTTGTCGCTCGCTCACGTCCCGGCAACGACTTGGTCGAATATCCGATGAACGACAATGCCGCGGTGGTCCGGGCCATGCGAACGAACAAGACGATCCAAGTGGACAAAGCGAAACCGTTGAAAGAAGGACACGAACGGACGTACAAGAGTGTCGCTGCGACGCCGATGGCGGTGGGTTCCAAGTCTTTCGGAGCGATAAGCGTGGACAGCGACGATGCGAACTGCTTCAAAGGGCGCGAAGCTCAGATCGATCGAATCCTGAGGCCGTACGCGGCCGCTATACTTGTGACCGTCAGTGACACCGATCCGCACGTCACGTGCCCAGAGCGAATCGAGTGAGCAGCACCAAGAGCAAGTCCAAGCGCAAGCCGGGCCGAGTCTCGTCGGCACCCGCTGCCGTCAAGAAGCGGTACGAGGAGTACGCCGCTAAGAACGCGGCGTTGGCCCGTGCCAGAAAGCGTGAATACCCGCCGCCACTTCTATGGCGAGACACCTCGCTCGCCGAGATACTGAACAAGCTGTTCGGTCTTCGGTTCTGAACCCCTTAGCCATAACCCCGCCCCGAGCGGGGTTTTTCGTGCGCCAGCCGTGATGCACGAAAGGGCTAATCACCCTTCCATCACACAGCAAAGTACGAACAAACGCACCGATGTCATCGAGTGCGATGCGACTCGTCGTCCGTCGATCCGTGGGATTTGGGTTGACAGATCGCGGCCGATTCACGAGAATGCGATGACATCCGTTCCGTTGTCCGTGCCACGCAAGCACACCCCTTCTCTGTGCGCACGGGCCTTGCGCTCTGTGCGTCGGCCGGGGCCGACCACCACACCGCGGCACAATCGCATTCTTTGCCCCGCGGCCGTGTCGCTCTGCAACAGGGGCTCACATGAACACTTCCACTCGATCCACGAACCGGTGGACCATCTCCGCACGCGCGCTCGCCGCGGCCGGGCTGGCAATCGGAATGGGGGCCGTCTGCACGGCCTTCGCCCAGCCCTGCGACCACATCAACCCCCCGCCCGTCACCGACGACCCCGACGCGTCCTTCACCGATTCCAACGGCGACGGCATCGACGGCATGCGCTGCGGACCGATCTTCGTCGACGGGGTCTCCGGGCTTGACTCCAATCCCGGCACCATCGACCTGCCCAAGAAGACCGTCGCCGCCGCCATCGCCGCCGCGCACACGTTCACTCCGACACGCGACGTCTACGTCTCAACCGGCATCTACACCGACACCGTTGTGCTGATGGCCGGTGTGCGCGTGTACGGAGGCTTCAACGCCGCGACCGGCTGGTCGCGATCCAACTCCAACACATCCGAGATCCGCCGGGGTCCGACCGCGCTCTTCGCGGTCAGCGGCGCGCCGTCGCGCCTGGATTCACTCCTGATCAACTCGACCCTCGTCTCCGGCGGCGCCACCTACAACGCGGCGATCATCTCAATAGGCGCCTCGCTCACCATCGAGCACTGCGATGTTCGCGGCGGCCCTGCCTCATTCGGGGCGTCGGGCGCTCCCGGAATCAACGGAGCGGCCGGGAACAACGGCGGAAACGGCGCGAACGGAGCCTGCGTTTCCGCGGTCTGCAACACCACCGTCTCCTCGGGCGGCAGCGGAGGATCGATCAACTTCTCTGGCGGAGCCGGGACCGCGGGCACTACGGGCGGAAGCGGAGGGAACGGTGGAAGGCAGGACACCGACTGTACATTCCCGCAGAACTTCAATGCGACCGCCGGAGCCACGGGCCAAACCGGGTTCAGCGGTGGTGGGACCGGTGGTCCGGGAGGGAGTTCTTCCTGCGGAACCGGAGGCACCGGCCAGAGCGGAGCGGCGGGCACGGTCGGCACAGCCGGGCCGGGAGGTGGGTTGTTCACGGCGGCGGGTGCTGGGTCAGGTGGAACAGGGGGCAGAGGTGGCGGCGGGGGTGGCGGCGGTGGAGGCTGCGACAACACCTTCACGGCTGACTGTCGAGGCGGAGGCGGCGCGGGCGGAGGTGCCGGCGGTCAGGGCGGTGGAGGTGGCCAGCCCGGACAGCCGGGCGGGTCGTCATTCTCGATTCTGGCCCGAGGCGGGAGTCTGAGCGTCAGCAACACCACGCTCCGAACGTCGACACCCGGCGGCGGTGGTGGCGGCGGAGCCGGAGGACTTGGAGGCGCAGGCGGCTTCACAGGTGTCCGCGGGCAGGGCGGCGGCGGTTGGGGTGGCTCGGGTGGCATCGGCGGTCAAGGAGGAGCCGGTGGACGCGGCGGAGGCGGAGCCGGCGGCAACTCGATCGGCATCCTCGCCGAGTTGGGCCTGGTCCCCGTCACGACGAACCTCACAACGCAGATCGCCGCCGGCGGCGCCGGTGGCCCGGCTTCCGGAGGCAACCCCGGACAGATCGGCCTGAGCACCGACGTCCACGTCCGCGCGTCCGGTGCCAGTGTCCTGCCGTCGTTGCCCATGGCCTCGGTCTCGGCCTTCATTCTCACCGACGCCGGCATGTCCAGCGGCCTGGTCACACCGACGGTCGCCAGAGCATCGGCGGGAGCACTGACCTTCTCGCTCGGCGTCGGTCCCTCTCCAAATGGCACGCCCGTGCTGATGAGCAACCAGGTCGGCTTCATTCCCGACCCCGGCTTCGCGGGCTGGACGAGTTTCCCGATCGTCGCGAACTCGGGCGGCGTGTCCGTGAACGGCTTTGCCGTCGTCCTCGTGCTCGGCACCGAGTGCGTGCCCGGCCCGTGCGGCGCCTGCTGCCTGCCCGACAATTCGTGCGTCGTCATCTCAATGGACAACTGCCAATCGCAGGGCGGCACCTATCAGGGCGACAATGCAGAATGCTTGGTCGCCACCTGCTGCCCAGGCGACACGAACGGCGACGGCGTCGTCGACCTCGCCGACCTCCTCGACTTCCTCGGCGCCTGGAATCCCAACCTCGGCCAGTCCGTGACACCCGGCACGAACGGCGACGTCAACAACGACGGCGTCGTCGACCTCGCCGACCTCCTCCACTTCCTGAGCGATTGGAATCCCAATCTCGGACAGACGTGTCCCTGATCTGCTGACCGACCGTGATGATCGATCGCCTTGAATCAGGGGCTGTCGGTCGGAAGCGAGGTTCGGTTTTCGAAGGTAGGCCGGGAGCAAAACCGCCTTGGTTGGTCAGAAACGATGAGGCGCACATTTTGAAGAGGGGGTGTTCCACGTGGAACACCCCCCCCTCACTTGGAGTTTGGCGAGCCAATATCCCCTGAATAGGTGAACCCTGATTCAGGGAGATGTAGGTGTGATTTGGGTCGGGGAGGGTGGGAAATCCGGGGGCATCCAGGTCGGCAGGTCGGCGATGGACTCGCGCGCGGCGGGGGAGGTTGGAACTCCCCAGGCTTGGAAGAAGGGGCCGAGGTTGTGGCCGACGGTCTTTGAGAATCGGACGAGCCACTGGTCGCGCTTTTCGTCGTCGTTCTTCGGGCGGTCAGCGCGCGCGAGGTCGCGGTACTCGCGGAAGACGGTCTTGAAGGCGTCCCAGCCGAAGGCCTCGCGCATTTGTATGTACATTTCGAGCGCGAGGAATGGATCATTCTTCCATATATTAAAGTCCGGCTTGCCGTCGCCTTTTTCAAAGAATTTGCTGATGCGTGCTGCGCGGTCGGCGGGTGAGAAGCGGTCGATCTCGGGGATGGTCTTGCCGCAGACGGTCTCGATCGCGTAGAGGGTGAAGAGATTGACGGTGACCTCCACGGTTCCGTTGAAGGTCCAGTCGTCGCTCTGGTGGTTGTGGCCGAGTTCGTGGTAGTGTCCCCACGAGCCGGTGGAGGCGAGGCGGGGTAGATCGACGGCGACCTTGGCGGCGTCGAGGTGGGTCATGATGGGGTAGCCGGAGTGCATGTAGCCGGCGGAGATCTGGACGTCGGCGACGATGCGCTCGGGCTTGTCGCGGTGGCGCGGTCGCTGGGCGAGGTCGGCGCAGGCGTCGGCGATCCGGTCCCAGTGGCGCATGAGGGCTTCGGGATCGTCGAGCGTGCGGACGACCTCGCTGGGGAGGGTGAGGATGACGCGCGCGCCTTCGAGTTCGGCCCAGGGCGCGGGGTGGTTTCGCTCGACGGTCCGCCAGCGTTCGGGCGTGGTCTGGCCGAGGACGAAGCGCGGCGCCTCAACGGCGTTGGCGATGCTGATCCGCGGCGGGGGTTCGTTGTTGTCAGCGCGCGGCACGTTGTCGGCGTAGATGAGGCCGCCGTAGGGAGAGGCGATGAAGGTGAGGCCTCTGCGGAGGGGGAAGTTGAGGCTGACTTCGGGCCAGCGTCGCCACTGGTCGAGGTGGTAGAGGTGATCGGAGTGGGCGCCGATGCGGATGCGTGCGCCGCGGGGGTTGTCCTGGCAGAGGACGAGGATGGTCTCGCCGGGCGGGGCGTAGAGGCCTGTGGAGATCCAGCCGGGGTTGGGCTTTCCGTTGGCGGGTGCGCGGTCGGCGGGGTATTCGACGGTGCGCGAATGGCGGAGGAGTGGAGCGCCCTCTGGCAACTCGACGTCGCCGGGGAAGAATTGCGCGCCGGGTGCGACGGGGACGACCGCGGTGTAGGGATCGGCCAGATTGGGGCCGGGGGCATCGTTGAGGAGCGTGAGGATGGCTTCGGGGCTCCACCGGCGTGCGAACCAGGCCGCGCGGATGCGGTCGAGGTGGTCGGATGCGCGCAGCGGAGCGGCGGGGCGGATCTCGGGGGGCGGGTGATCGGCGGTGATTTCGTTGAGCATCGCCGCGGCGGCGGTGTCGGCGGGCGAGATGGCGCGCGCGGCGAACATGGCCGCGCTTGCGGCCTGCCGGAGGTCGGCGTCGGCGAGTTTGGGCTCACCGCGTTCGTGCGCGACGAGCGCGGCGAGCGCCCGCGCGGCGTTGGTGAAGGTCGGTGGGTCGGGTTGGATGGTGAAGGGCTTGCCGGATGGGCCGGAGACGGTTTCGTTGGTGAAGGCGATGCCCGCACGGGAGGAGAGGCGGTGCGGGGCGAGGTCTTCGATGGTCTTGGTGGGGTTGAGTTGCAAGAAGCCCCAGCCGGTGGCGGCGACGATGAGGCCTCGGCCGGGCTGGAGCCAGTCGAGGATGGCCTGCTCGTCGTTGAGCGAGAGCGCGTTGGAGGCGAGGAGGATCGCGTCGCAGGTGTTGAGGGCTTCGGCGAGGGCGTTTGGCGCTGCGGCGGGGTTGGTGGAGGTGAAGGCGTCGAGGTTGACGGGGTGGAAGTTTCGCGTGGTGAGGTGGGCGGTGAGGTTGACACCGAGGAGGCCGATTCGGGCGGGTTGGAGTTGGTTGTTGTTGTGCTGGTCGGCTGCTTGTGCGGCGGGCGTGTGCGCATCGTTTGCTTGCGCGGCCCAGTGGATGATGCGGGTGAAGAGTCGGTCGGTGTCGTCGTGGCGGAGTGACTCAGCGCTGAAGTAGCCGGAATGGCCGAAGGCGACGACCCGGCCGTGGCCGAGTGCGCCGATGGCGATGACGGGTGTGAGGACGCCGGGTGGGCCCGCCTCGGCGAGGACGAGCGGGGCGGAGTCGGGGTGGGTGAGGACGAGCGAGCCGGGGACGCCGGGGCGATGGATGGATTGGAGGTCGGCGATGAGGTCGCGGGCTGCGGAGGAGAGGGAAGGGACGGACGAAGCGGCCGGCGGGGGGACGGCGGGTGGAGGTGTGAGGGTCGATGCGGGGGCGGATGCGGATGCGAGCGCGAGTGCGAGTGCGGTTGTCAGGGCGAGCGGGAGGGCGAGCGGGCGGAGCGCGACGGAGCGGGTGCGGCGGATGGAATGGGAGAGGCGCATGGGGAAGTGTCGCACGCGGGGGCGTGGGGTGCAAGGGAGGAGGGGGAGGGATCAAAGGAGGAAGGGGCGGGGTCGGTGCGAACAGCACCGACCGCTCACCCCCCAAGCCGTAGCATGGAGGCACGAGTCGGGGTCGGAGTCGGAGTCGGTACACGCGCCTGCGGTCCGCTGCTCACCGTCACCGTCACCGTCGGCGGCGGCCGGCGGCGAGGAGGCCACCGAGGCCGAGGAGTGCGAGGGCCGAGGGGGCGGGGATGAGTTTCATGACGAAGACGCTTCTGCTGTCGCCGGTCTGGCCGTCGAAGTAGCCGTTGCCGACGATGAACTGCATCGCGGTCTGGAACTCTGGTCGCAGGAGCGTGTCCCAACCGGCGGCGGAGAGCCCGCCGTCGACAAGGTCACCGAGATCGCTGAAGCCCAGGTCGGCGCGGAAGATGAAGGCGCGATCGACGGCGGGGTCCAGACCGCCCGCGAAGACGGAGTAGTAACCGAGGGCGAAGCCGTCGTCGGTGAGGATCGAGATTGACGAGAAGGCGAAGTTGTCGCTGGTGCGGATGGAATCGGGGACTCCGAGCGTGGGCTGGTAGGTGTTCTGGGTGATGGGGTCGAAGTACCAGGCGTCCTGACCGATCTGGGTGCTCACGCCGGTGTAGCGCCGCGAGTTCCCCGCGACCTGGCCGGCCTGGTTTTGGAAGTCATTGACACTGACCTGGTACCCCGCCGAGCCTGTGTAGTCACCACCCGTGAGGCCGGTCTGGACGGTGGTATTGGTGACGGGGTTGTAGACCCAGGTGTCCTGGCCGTTGAACGTGTTCACGCCGGTGACGCGGTTTGAGCGGCCAGCAACGTGGCCGGCCTCGTTCTGGAAGTTGTTCTGGCTGGACTGGTATCCCGCCGAGCCGGTGTAGACGCCGCCGGTGAGGCCGGTCTGGACGGTGGTGTTGGTGACGGGGTTGTAGACCCAGGTGTCCTCACCGTTGAAGGTGCTCACTCCGGTGCGGCGTTGCGAGTAGCCCGCGACCTGGCCGGCCTGGTTCAGGAAGTTGTTGACACTCTGCTGAAACCCCGCCGAGCCGGTGTAGACACCACCCGTGAGGCCGGTCTGGACGGTGGTGTTGGTGACGGGGTTGTAGACCCAGGTGTCCCGGCCGTTGACGGTGTTCACGCCGGTGTAGCGAACTGAGCGGCCCGCGACCTGGCCGGCCTCGTTGAGGAAGTTGTTCTCGCTGACTTGGAACCCCGCCGAGCCGGTGTAGACACCACCCGTGAAGCCGGTCTGGACGGTGGTGTTGGTGACGGGGTTGTAGACCCAGGTGTCCTCACCGATGAAGGTGCTCACGCCGGTGTAGCGGTTCGAGATTCCCGCAACCTGGCCGGCCTGGTTCTGGAAGTTATTGAGACTAAACTGGAACCCCGCCGAGCCTGTGTAGCCCGCGCCGGTGAATCCGATCTGCGTGGTGGTATTGGTGACGGGGTTGTAGACCCATGTGTCCACACCTCTGTAGGTGTCCACTCCGGTGCGGCGTACCGAGTAGCCCGCGACCTGGCCGGCCTCGTTCTGGAAGTTACTGAAACTAAACTGGAACCCCGCTGAGCCTGTGTAGCCCGTGCCGGTGAATCCGATCTGCGTGGTGGTGTTGGTGAAGGGGTTGTAGACCCAGGCGTCTCGGCCGTTGTCGGTGTTCACGCCGGTGTAGCGGAGTGAGTAGCCCGCGACCTGACCGGCCTGGTTCTGGAAGTTGTTGAAACTCTCCTGTCGGCCCGCCGAGCCGGTGTAGGCTCCGCCGGTGAGGCCGGTCTGGACGGTGGTGTTGGTGACGGGGTTGTAGACCCAGGTGTCCCGGC
>JAHBXK010000045.1 GCA_019636535.1 Phycisphaeraceae bacterium
GTGCCCGGGCGACTACAACGGCGACAACGTTGTTGACCTGGCCGACCTCCTGGACTTCCTGGGTGATTGGAATCCGAACCTGGGTCAGATGGGCATGGGCCTGCCGGGCGACATCAACGGCGACAACGTCGTTGACCTGGCCGACCTGCTCGAGTTCCTGGGTGACTGGAACCCGAACCTCGGCAGCACCTGCCCGTAACGCGGTGCTGGTGAGCATGTGGCGCGGCTGACCGCGTCGACAGGTTGAGTGACTCATCAGGCCCCCGCTCTTCGGAGCGGGGGCCTTTTCGTTCCGCGGCACGCGGCACCTGATGCTCGGTCGTACTTCGGGCCGGGCTGTGTGGCCCTGCCTCAGTCCTGCGGCTTCCAGCCGGCGCCGCACTCCGGGCAGCGCTCGGCCTTCAGGTTGCCCTGCATGTCGTAGCCGCAGACCTCGCATCGGCCGTGGTGCCACATCGCACGGCGCCGGGCGAGCAGGGGGAGGAAGATCGCCGGGCCGAGGGCGAAGAGTCCGACGGTGGCGCAGACGGTGAGCGCCATGAAGGTTCCCGTGTCGCAGTAGCAGTTGGTGCGTCGGCGGACCATGACGTCGAGCGGGATGATCGCCGCGACTTCGACCATGGTTCCCTTGAAGACGAGCGCGGCGGTGCGTGCGAGGAGATCTTCACGCGACAGCGCTGGGTCCGACGCCGCGGAGCGTCGAGCGAAGGCGACCAGCAGGAGTGTCGCCGGGATCCACGCGGCGATGCCCCCGGCGACGGCGTATCGCCAGTTCATCACCCAGTCGCTGGATTCGTCGTGCCGCGAACCGATCGCGAAGGCGATCGAATCCGCCGCCCAGACTGCTGAGACGCAGAGGGCGGCGATGGCGACGGCGGCCAGGGCCATGCTGATCCAGACGGGTGTGCCGCGCGAGCGCTTCGCGCTGGGCCGGGCCACCGGGAGCACGAGTGCGGCCTGGGCGAGCGTGACAACGGTGATGGTGATGAGCGTGGCGACGACGAAGTACGGGTACGTCGCGTGCTCGATCAGTTCTTCGAGGTCGGTGATGTTCCCGAACAGGCGGCCGCCCGGCCCGTGGACGTTGCTGCCGGCAACGAACCAGACCACGGCGAAGATGTAGTGGACCACCGCCTGGACGAGCCAGTACGCGGCGAGCAGGCCCCACTTGATTCGGTGTGCGTTCATGTCGATGGTGAAGGTGGGCGGGGTTGCCGGCCGGGCGGGGTGGGGGGGCGGGTTTGCCCGCACGCGTGCTCCTCGGCTGCACGTTGTACCATCGATTCGCAAGATGTGCTGATCATGTCCGACCCAGCCGCAACAAACCCAGGCACGCGAGCCGCCGGTGGCGGCGGCGGGGGGGCTGTCCGCCAGCGGTGCATCAACGCCGCTTGTGCGGCTGATTACCCGGTCGATCGGGTGTTGACCGCGTGTCCCGCGTGCGGCGAACTGGTGGACGTCGTGTACGAGTTCGGGCATCCGTCGCTTGCCGGGGGCGTGCCGAGAGATCTGTCGGCCTTCCTGAATCACGCAGCGGAACGGAGCGTGCGCTCGGCCGTTCGTTCGGACCCGGCCGTAGTAGCACGGGGGGGGGCGGGCGGAATCGGAGGGGGCGGGGGTGTGTGGTCGTTCCGTGAACTTCTGCCGTTCTATCTCGCCGACCCGCAGGGTCGCACGGAAGGCGCGATCGTGACCGTGGGTGAAGGGCGGACGATGCTGCAGCGAGCGGACGAACTCGCCCGCTGCGTCGGGCACTCGTCGGGCCGGCTGTTCCTGCAGTACGAGGGGTTCAATCCGTCGGGGTCCTTCAAGGACAACGGCATGACCGCGGGTTTCACGCACGCCCGGATGGTCGGCGCGTCGACGGTTGCGTGCGCCTCAACCGGGAACACGTCCGCGTCGTTGGCGCTGTACGCGTCGCGGTGCGGGATGCGTGCGTTCGTCTTCATCGGTGAGGGCAAGATCGCGATGGGGAAACTGTCGCAGGCTCTCGACTACGGCGCAACGACGCTGCAGATCGGTGGGGACTTCGACGCGTGCCTGGCGCGGGTGCGACAGATCGCCGAGGACCCTGCGAACGGGGTGTACCTGCTCAACTCGGTCAATCCGTTCCGGCTGGAAGGTCAGAAGACGATCATGTTCCGGGTGTTGCGCGACTTGATGCTGGATCACGCGCACGTCGTGCCCGATGGAGTGCCGGATTGGATCGTGGTGCCGGGTGGGAATCTCGGCAACTGCTCGGCGTTTGCCAAGGCGTTCATCGAACTCAGGTCGCTGGGATTGATCCGGCGAGTGCCCCGGCTGGCCGTGGTGAACGCGGCGGGGGCCCGAACGCTCGATCGGATCTACAACGACATGAGGGTGCGTTGGTCGAGCACGGGCGCCGATCCGTTGCTGGGCTCGTATGACCGGGAGGCGGTTCGGGCCGAGTACGCGCGCATGGACTCGGCGAACGAGCGGGCTCGCACGATCGCGTCGGCGATCGAGATCAACAGGCCCGTGAATCTGCCCAAGGCGCTGAGGGCGCTGCACGAGATGAACGGAGTGGTCGTCAGCGTGGACGACCGTTGCATCCTTGAGCACAAGGCGCTCGTTGGGCGGTTCGGATGCGGGTGCGAGCCGGCTTCCGCCGCGTCGGTCGCGGGTGTGCGACGTTTGATCGGGACGGGCGTGATCTCGCCGGACGAGACCGTGGTCTGCGTGCTGACGGGCCATCAACTGAAGGATCCGGACGCGACCGTCGGGTATCACTCGATGGTTCGAGGCAAGAGCGTGGGCGATCTGGCGATCCCGACGGGGTCTTTCGCAAACCGCCCCTTGCGCGTGAGCGAAGATCTGGGTGACATCAAGCGCGCGATGGGCCTGCGGTAGGGTGTGGGCGCCGGCGCGAGAGCAGGCCGCTCCACTGCACGCACATGCCGAGCGCTGCAACGACGCCCCAGGCGCAGACCCATTGCGAAGCGGGGCGGTCGAGCCACGCGGACCAGGGTGCGTTGAGCCACGCGCTCAGTGCGGCGATGCCGAAGAGCCAGAGGGCGGATCCGAGCATCGCCGTCGCGGCTGCGCAGGCCATGCCGGGCTTGGCCAGGCCGAGCACGACGCCGCCCGCGATGCCGAGGATGGCGGCCATGACCATCACGGCTCGGTGTCCGCCGGGCTGGACGCTCCAGACGTCGGAGAACGAGTGCGCGAGGCCGGATACATGGGTGTGGATCGCGGCGGAAGCACGGTCGGCGAGGCCCGACCTGTGGTGTTTGGTGGTCTCGTTGTCGCTTGGATTCGCTCTGCCAGCGCCGCCCGACCAGCGGATGCCGACGGCTTCGGCAGCGCGTGCGAGATGCTCAGCCTCTTCCAAGGCGTCGGTTCGCCAGGTCGAGTCGGCGGATTGTGCACTGTTCAAGCCGTCGCGAGCGTGCCCGACGAGTGAGGTGAGTTCGGTCCGCCAGGCGGCGTTGCGGTCGATGGCTGTGGTTTGCTCGGTGTGGTTCAAGGGTCGCACGGCGAGCACGCCCGCTGCGCTGAGGGTGAGGGCCGCGCCCCCGACGATCGCCATGGCCGAGACACTCGCCGCGCGATTGAGGAGCAGGCCGGCAAGCGCCCCGATGAGCAGGCCCAGCGGCACGGCGACCTTCGCAGTCAGGGCGAGGGATGAGGATGTTGTGCCGAGTTGCTCGGCGACCAGCGTGCCGGCGGGGCCTGGGGATGCGCCGCTCGGGCCGCCCAACGAGCCTGCAAGCACCAGACCCACCGCAGCGCCCAGTATGGCCCCGCTGAGGGCGGCGCCGGGCTTGGCGAATCGCTTCCCAACGAGCCAAAAGATGAGCCCGACGATCGTGGCCAATCCCAGCGCAACCGGCACGGTCGCGGAGTTGGAGAGCACACCATCGAGGAATTGACCCGCGTTGTTTACGGAATCGATGTGTCCCACCGTGCCTCCCGGTGAACCGCTTGCGATGATCGCCCCAATCTGGATGGGGGGCTTGCGCCCCCAGAATTGGGGATTCATTCAGTCATCGACGGCACACCCGCAGAAGTTGCGCGTGTGCGAGGAATCCTGAAGGAGTCAGTGGGAATCTGTGCGGCGTGGTTGTCGTGAAGTGCTTGGGCATGGGGGCGGGTTGAGCAGGTCAGGATGAGGCGCGGATGTTCCCGGCCGTTCGAGGATTACGGTGCCGAACAATCGCGGCCCAACACGGCGGTCGATTCGGCCGATAACCCCAGGCGTCGCGATGCCCTCCGCTCCCCACGATTGAACTCCCAGCCATGTCCAAAGCCCAGCGAACAAGTAGATCCTCCGCCGGTCCATCACCCCGGCGGAACACACCGGACCGGCCCGCCGCGCAGGGTGCGTCGAGCAAGGTTGTTGGCACGGCTTCGAAGGGTGCTGCGCCGGAACCTCCCGAACTGACGCGGTTCCGAGAGCGCATCGATGCGCTCGATCGTCGGCTGGTGGCGTTGCTCAATCAGCGAGCGAAACTGGTCGTGGGCGTGGGCAAACTGAAGCGACGGCTCGGCTATCCGATCTACGCGCCGCATCGCGAGCAGCAGGTGCTTGCGAAAGTCCTCGAACTCAACAAGGGCCCGCTGGACCCTCGCACGATCGAGGGCGTGTATCGCGAACTGATGTCCGGTTCGTTCCGGTTGGAACTGCCGATCCGGATCGGGTTCCTCGGCCCGGCGGGGTCGTACTCGCATTTGGCGGCGGTGAAGCACTTCGGCACGAGCGTGGATTTCGAGGATCTTCGGGCGATCTCGGGCGTGTTCACGGAAGTCGCACGCGGTCATGTGGACTACGGGCTTGTTCCGATCGAGAACTCGATCGGCGGCGGGATCGTTGAGACGCTGGAGGCGTTTCAGGAGTTTCACAACGATGTGAACGTGTACGCGGAGGTGCAAATCGAGGTGCATCACGCGCTCCTGGGCAATTGCTCGCCGAGCCAGGTGGGTGAGATCCATTCCAAGCCGGAGGTCTTTCAGCAGTGCCGGACGTGGCTGGCGACGCAGTACCCGCACGCAGCGCTGGTGCCCGAAGCGTCGAGTTCCAGCGCGGTGAAGATCGCAGCGCAGGCGCCGATCCCGCCGGAGACGCACGGTGTGCCGAACGCCGGAAAGCAAGGTCGGGGCGAGCGCGGCGCTGCGCTGTCAGCGCGGAAGGGCGTGGCGGCGATCGGCTCGACGCTTGCAGCGCAGATCTACGGAGTGCGGATTCTCTTCGAGAACATCGAGGACAACCCGAACAACATCACGCGGTTCTTCGTGATCTCGAAGCAGAAGGCACGGCAGAGCCCCAAGGGATCCGGGCACGACAAGACGTCGATCATGTTCTCGACACGGCACGAGCCCGGCGCGCTGGTCAGCGTGCTGGCGGTGTTCCAGCGCGCGGGGATCAATCTCACGCACATCGACAAGCGGCCGAGCGGTCGGCAGAACTGGCAGTACAGTTTCTTCGTCGACGCCGAGGGGCACATGGACGATCCGTGGTTTGCGTCGGCCGTGGCGCAGGCGCGCGGTCTGTGCCACGAATTGCATGTTCTGGGCTCATACCCCGCGAGTCGGCGGATCCTGTGACGATGCTGGGCTCGGTTGGTTCGGGTTGGGCTCCGCCTCGGTCGGCCCGGACGCATCGGCTTCCGGTATTCGACCCGAGAGATGAAACGCACAGCGCCAGGCGTGATAGGCAACGCGGTCGAGACGCTTGACGGTCTCCACGCGCCGGATGGCCGCTTCCGCGCTCATGTTCACGCCGGCCTCATCGAGTGTTCGCGCGCGGTGCTCACGTCGCAAAGACGCGAGTTCCGCGGCGAGGTTCGCGAGATCGGAGAGTTCGGTCGGACAGACTTCTGGGAGCGCTCCGGCCGTCTCGGACTCGGTTTGGCCGGCGGGTTGAGGGTGGTCCACGTGTCCCGTGCCGCTGACGCGCTCGGCGATCGCTGCTGCTGAGTTCAGGATGCGTGCGCACAGCGATGCGGCACGGGTGGCGTGCGCGTCGTCGCGGATTGCAGAATCGGCGGGCTGATCGGTCAGGATTGACGGGGGTTCGTCGCGAGCGTTGTCGACGAGACGGGAAGCATGGTCGAGGGCGTGCAGCGTGCGAGTCAGGCGGTGCTGCTCTTCGCGTGTGGAAGCGGGTCGATCGAGCCTGGAAAGGAAAACGCGTGTTTCATGGAGCGCCTCCGAGGCTTGTTCGAGCAAGGCCGCTCTTCGAACGGCGGAACCGGCTGGAGAGCGAGAGATGTGGTGTGGCGATGGCTCGCCGCAGGCGGCGATCGGCCCGGCGAGCGAGGAACAGACGGCGGCGTGCACCTCGGCGATGGTCCTGCGTGCCGACTCAACAGCCACGGCGGGGATCTCGAGCACGCTGCGGTCGAGTCGGCGGGTGAGCACGACGCCGCGCTGGGGCAGAAGCCGTTCAACGATCGCAGCGAAGCGGTTGATCACGGGAAGAAGCAGGAGCACGCCCCCGACCTTGTAGGCGGTGTTGAGCGCAGCCAGGAGCGTGGTGGGGTCGGAGTTCTGCGCAAGTCTCGCCACGGCGGGAAGCAACAGCGGGAGCGCGGCGATCGCCAGCAGCGCAGAGACCACGTTGAGCAGGACGTGGCCGAGCGCGGTGCGCTTGGCGGGGTTGGTCGCACCGATCGCCGCCATGGCTGAACTCACCGCCGATCCGACGTTCTGGCCGATGATGAGCACAAAGGCCTGATCGGCGCTGATGGCCCCGGCGTGGAGCGCTGAGAGCGTGACGGCGATCGCCGCACTCGACGATTGCATGAGCACGGTCATGAGAAGACCAGCGCCGATGAGGGCGGCGATGTTGCGGACGTGCGAGAGTGCGGTCAGATCACCACGTGCTCCGTCGAGCACGGCGGGCAGGTCGGCCGGGTTGATTCGCTCGGCGAGCCCGCCCATGCCGCCCTGCAGGATGGTGAGGCCGAAGAGAAGCAAACCCAACCCGGCAAGAGCGCTGCCCGCGCCGCTCCATCGGCCCTTGCCCAGGAGTCGGAAGAGTGCGCCGGCGAGGATTATCGGCATCGCCGCGGCCGTGAGGGAGACCCTGACGCCCAGGAGCGCCACGAGCCAAGCCGTGCCGGTGGTGCCGATGTTTGCGCCGAAGACGATGCTCAGACCTTGCGGGAAGGTGAGCAGGCCGGCGCTGACCAGACCGATCGTGGTCATGGTGGTGGCGCTCGAGGACTGGATGAGCAGCGTGACCACGGCCCCCCAGAACGTGCCGCGAACAGGCGAGGCCGCAGCGCGGGCAAGAACCCGTCGAAGAGCGGACCCGGCAAGGGCCTTGAGCCCCTCGGTCATCACGGCCATGCCGAGCAGGAAGAGTCCCAGCCCGCCGGCGATGGAGACGACCATTTCGGTCAGTGTGACCATCGAGAGAGCTTAGTGCGATCTTTGCAATCGGGGCGGGGTGATCTGAAAGCGGCTGGGTGGAAGTGCGATCGGATGCGTCGATCCGGCTCTGATTGAGCATGCCTTGCGCGGGCCTATCCTCCACGGCGTTCGTACATCCTTCCGCACTCGCACTTCACAGGATGACTCGACCATGTTGCTCGGTTTTCGCCGTTTCAGTCGTTCACGCACCCTCCTTGTCGTCCCGGCGGTCGTCGCCGCAGCGACGGTGCTCGCTTGGCCGCTTTCCGCGGCGGAGCCCGACAAGCCAACGAACAACACCATGCAGACACCTACGACCTCGGTTCCGCCCGTGCCGCACGCCCAGGACAAGCCCAACGCCATTCCGGTGCCGGACGGGCCGGTGGTTGAGCGGAAGGAACTTGAGGGTGGGCTGATTGTCGAGGACATTGTGGTCGGGACCGGCTACGAGGTGAAGCCCGGCGGCGCGGTGATCGCGCACTACCACGGCACTCTGAAGGCCGACCCGTCGGTGGTTTTCGATTCGTCGTTCGAGCGCGGCGAGCCCGTCGGGTTCCCGCTTGAAGGCGTTATTCCGGGCTAGCAGAAGGGCGTGCCGGGGATGAAGATCGGGGGCGTACGCAGGCTGATCATCCCCGCCGCGCTCGCGTACGGATCGCAGTCGCGCGGAGAAAAACTGCCCGCGAACTCGGACTTGGTGTTCATTATCAAACTGGTCGATGCGCTGCAGATCGTGGACCTGACGATCGGCGATGGGACAGAGGCGGATGGCGACGGTCAGTTCGTCCCGGTGACGACTTTCAGAATGACGAACGAGGCTGGTGAGACGGTGGACAAGGCCGAGTCGTCCGATCCGTACGTCTGGCTGCCCGGCGAGATGGCGGGCCCGGCGACGGGCTTCGACACGATCCAAGTGGCACTGGCGGGGATGCGGGTGGGGGGTAAGCGGAAGATCGTGATCCCCGCGCAGTTCAACCCGCCCTCGCCGCCGCAGTTGCCGACCCGGCGCCCATCGAACGTGAAACTGACGATGGAAGTCGAACTGCTGGCCGTGCGGAACCTGCCCGCCGGGCCGCGGCGGTGACGATCGGCGAGGTGGGTTTCGGAGGTCGTCGTGCTCAGTTGTGTGCGGCGTCGGCCACGCGTGTGCGCAGCAGCGTAAGGCCCGCCTCGGGATCGAGTTGAGCCAGTTGCTTCTCGAAGCAGATGACCGGTCCGAATCGCACTCGCACGGGCTTGGCGCTGATGAGGCGGGGAGTGGTGCGGCTGCGCGGCCAAGCCTCGTAGGCCCCATCGATATGGACGGGGACGACGTCGCACTTGGCGCGAGAGATGAGCAGCCACGCGCCGCGTTTGAACTCGGAGAGGCCGCCATCGGGCGAGCGGGTGCCCTCGGGGAAGATGAGCACCAGCCGTCCGCGGTTGATTTCCGCGATCGCCCGCTTCATCGCGCCCAGATCGCCCTCGTTCTCTCGCAGCGGGATCGCGCCGAGTGCGCGGATCAGCGCTGCGAAGGGCGCAAAGCGGAAGAGCCCCGAACGGGCCAAATACATGAGCGAGCGTCCTTTGACTGCGACGCCGATGACCGGCGGGTCGAGGTGCGAGGCATGGTTGGCGATGATGAGTGCGCCGCCCTTGGTGGGCACGCGATCGGTTCCTTCGACTCGCAAGCGGTACAAGACCGTGAAAGCGGCCAACGCCGCAGCACGGCAGAGGCGGTAGATCGCCTGTTGCGCGAAGGTCTGGCCGGGTTCTCGCCAACGCCATGCCACGAGGTTGCTTCCTCCAATTGGAGGGGAGTGTAGGCGTTAGTTTGTGGTCACTAACGTGAACGGGGGCCAGGTGGAGGCGAAAGGCGGAAGCGCCCTGATCGTGTACCCACGGACCGCCACAGATTGCATAGGTCGCAGGTGCGCCTTGTGCCGCTCCCGGCTGCGAAACAACGCGAACGAGCGACAGCGCAAGACTTGATTACGCCGAGGCGAGTTCGCCGACACGCTCCCGCACAAGCCGCTCCAACTCCGACACAACCTCGTGGAAGTTGAGGCGCGTCGTGTCGACGATCAGGGCGTCCGACGGGCGGAGCAACCTGCCTTCCGCGGCATCGGCGCGGTCTCGGCGGAGCAGTTCATCACGGATCGTCTCGACGCTCGGCACGGCTTCAGCGCTGCCGGTGCGTCGGTTGCGATCGATCATCTGCGAGTGCCTGCGCGAGGCCCGCACCATCGGGTCGGCGTCGAGGAAGAACTTCACGGCCGCGTCGGGGAACACAACGGCACCCTGGTCGCGACCCTCCGTCACCAGCCTCGGGTGTGCCGCGCCGATCGCCTGCTGCTTGGCGACCATGATCGTGCGAAGATCGGCGATGCCCGAAACCGGGCCGACGGCGGCGGTGACGTCGTCATCACGAAGACGGCCCATGACGTTGCGGCCGTCGCAGCGAAGGGTGGGCGTGGGGGTGCCCCAGTCAAACTCGAGATCGCATGTTCGGACCAGATCGACGATTCTGGATCGATCGGCGGGATCGAGCGATGCGGCACCCGCGCCCGCGGCCGTGGCGATCGGTCGCCACAGATCGGCCTCCACGGCCAGCAGCGCGGCGGCACGGTACATGGCTCCGGTATCGAGGAAGTCGAAGTTCAGCCTGCGGGCGAGCGCGTGGGCGACGGAAGACTTGCCCGTTGCCGCGGGACCGTCGATCGTGATGATGATGCGGCCGTCATCGCTCATCGTCTGGTTCGCACCGATCTGACCGACGCGTGTCGTGCGTTCGCACACCCGCACCTTGACCTCGACCCCGCCCGACACCGCGATCGGTTCCGCCGAAATCGCCGTGACTGGAGAGGCTCCGATCATGCATCCGCCTCCGGCACTTCAAGCCCGAGGATCGACTCAAGCGCCCGGCGGGCCTGCAACACTCCCTCAACCGGGTCGCCACCTCCACGGTAATCGATCGCGAGCGTTTGGGTGTAACCGACACTCTCGACCGTGCGTGCGTACTCGACCAGATTGTACGACTCGTGCGCGCCCGCGCCGGTCTTGGTCGGCCCACCGGCATCCGATTTCTTGCGACCGGCGGCGGCGGGACCGGCGAACGACTCGACCGAGGCGCTCACGGCCGCGGCGTAGGGGACCAGACGGCGGAGGTAGAGCAGGGGATCCGGAGATCGGGAGGCGGCCTGGAAGTCGGGGAACGTGCCGATCCGGAAGCCGCCGACCTTCTTGATGAGGTCGGTCAGGCGGTCGGGCTCTTCGGTCAGACTGTCGATGCCCGAGGTCGCGGACGTGCCGGGAACGACGGGGGCGAACAGGACGTTCACCTCGAGTTTTTCAGCCTTCGAGAGAACCATGCGGATTCGCTCGGCTGCGAAGTCGGACGCGTCGGCGTGGGCAGCGTCTTCGATCGTGACGGCGATGGAGTTGCAGCCGAGCCGGCTGGCCGCCTGCACCACCCTGTTCAGACGCTCGACCGCGGCCGCTCCAACTCGTTCGTCTTCCGTGGCCAATGGTTGCGGCGTGGATTCGACTAATACCAAGCAGGGACACGAAGCACGGTCGGCGGCCTCACGAATGGCGTCGAGTTTCGGGATGTCCGCTCCGACCAGCAGGTCTGTCGAGAAGTTGAGCCCGTACAGGCCGAGTTCGTCTCGCGTGAAGCGGGGCAGATCCTCCAGTGCCAGTGGGCGGGTGTCGGAGGACTCCGATTCGCCGTTGTCGGTTGCTGAGGTGGCCTTGGATGACTTGGCCGATCGCGTTGGTTTGGGTGGGGTCGCGGGGGCCACTGGCGCGGCCTTGGCCACGCTGGCGGCGCGCGAGGTACGGACCGGCTTCTGCCGACCCGCCAAGAGGCGCACGGCGAACGAATTGGCGGCGAGGGTCAACAGCATGCGCGGCTAATGTAGCGACTCGGTGCCAGTTTCGCCAACTGTTCGGCATTTGGGCGTTCAGGCACTGCCCGACCGGGCCTCGATTGGGTCGCCTGAGCGGGCATTTTGCCTACGATGACCCCTCTCGCGGGCTCAGATCGCCGGCCGCGTGATTCCGCACCGGTTTCACGAGGTCCTCGGGAAGCGCTCCGGACAGCCCGAAACGCCGAACCGTCTCCCCGACGCCCGCCTTACCGCCGGAATCCCGCGCATGAGCACACCAACGCTGCCAAACGACCGCGTCTACAGCACGAGCCACGAGTGGCACAAGGTTGAGGGGGACACTCTGACGCTCGGGTTGACCCGGTTCGCGGTCGATCAGTTGACGGACGTGACGTTCGTGCAGATGAAGTCTCCCGGCCACAAGTTCAGCGCGGGCGACTCGATCGGTGAGGTTGAGAGCGTCAAAACGACCAGCGACATCTACTGCGCGTGTCCCGGCGAAGTCGTGGCTGTGAATTCGGCAGTGGTTGAAGATCCGTCGCTGGTGAACTCGGACCCGTATGGCGCGGGCTGGCTGGTGAAGATCCGACCCTCAGACACCTCGGGCCTGTCGTCCCTCATGGACGCACAGACCTACGGCAAGCAGTACTCGTGATTCGCTGCGTCGATGTGCACAAGTCGTACCGCCTGGGCGACCGCCCTGTTCATGCCCTGCGAGGCGTGAACCTGACGATCGATCGACCGGGCTTCTTCGCGATCATGGGTCAGTCGGGCTCGGGCAAGAGCACGCTGCTACACCTTCTGGCGGCGCTCGACACACCCGATTCGGGTGAGTTGTGGTTGAACGGTAAGCCGGTGCACAACCTGGACGAGCGAGCGCTCACGGCGTTCCGCAGGCGAGAGATCGGGATTGTCTTCCAGCAATTCAACCTGATCCCAACACTGACGGCCATCGAGAACGTGCAGTTGCCGGGGATGTTGGCGGGAGAGAGTCGGGAGTTTCTCGAATCGCGTTCGCGTGCGCTGCTGACGGCGCTGGGTGTGGCGGAACGAGCGAGTCATCGCCCCGATGCGCTCTCGGGTGGTGAGCAGCAGCGGGTGGCGATCGCGCGGAGCCTGCTCTTCTCGCCCCGGATTCTCCTGGCGGACGAGCCGACGGGCAACTTGGACAGCGCGAGCGCTGAGAAACTCTGGCGCGTGCTGGCGGGGGTGGCGCGCGAGCACGAGATCACGGTGCTGATGGTGACGCACGAGCCGGCGGCCGCTGCGAATTGCGAGCGGATCTACGTGCTCCGCGACGGTCGGATCAGCGGTCAGATCGGCACGGAGGGACTGGATGCGGCCGGCGTGGCGTCTGTGTATCAACAGCTTGTCCGTGCGGCGTAGCCGGACGGCGCTGCTCATCGCGACCGTGGCACTGTCGTCGGCGCTCATCGCCGCGGTGGCCTGCGCGATGGCGAGCGTGCACCACGGCGTTCGGCAACGCGTGGAGTCGACGGTCGGCGCGGCGGACGTCAGGATCAGCCGCATCGGCAAGGACCCGCTGGTCCCCGAGGTGCTGGCCGCTGCGAGAGCGTGGCCCGAGACCCGGCTCGCGGTGGCGAGGCTGAGCGGTCCGATCGCGCTCAAGTCGCCGCGGTCGTCCGAGGGGCAGGATGAGGATCAGGGCGTCAAGTCCGGCGCGGTCGACGGCGTCGTGCCGACGATCGGGTTCGGGCTCGATCTGCCGGGACAGTGGGATCTCTACCGCCACCCGCTGGTGGTGGGTCGCCACTTGGGAACATCGGAGGAGGGCGGCGACGGCGAGATCATGCTCGACTCGTCCGCGGCCGAAGCGCTGGGCGCTCGGCTCGGAGACCGGCTGGAGGTGCAGCGCTTCGGCGACCCGATGACGCTTGAGGTGGTGGGGATCGTCCGTCCGCCGCCGCTGGGCACGTTGAGCAAGCCCGAGTCGTACGTCACGCTCGCGACGATGCAGGCGATCAACCAGACGCCCGGCGCGGTGCGGGAGATCGATGTGCTCCTGCACGATCCGTCCGCGGCCGAGGCCGTGGCCGAGAAGCGGGGCGAGGGGTTCGAGAAAGGGATCGTCGTTCGGGCGGGGAGCAAGATCCTCAGCGGTCTGAACAAGAACCTCGACTCGTCGCAGATGGGGATGCGGATCGCCTCAGCGCTGAGTTTCCTCGCCGCATCGTTCATTATCATGACGGGACTGACCACGGGTGTCACGGAGCGTCAGCGCGAACTGGCGATCGTGCGGTGCATCGGCGGCACGCGATGGCAGATGGCCGAAGGGCAGATCGCGACGGGCGTGATCGTCGGCGGGCTTGGCGCGCTGATCGGACTGCCGCTGGGCGTGCTCGGTTCGTTCGTGCTGGTGAGCGCGTTCCCGGATCGGCTGCCCGGCGGGTTCGTGCTCAACGCGCCCGGCCTGATGACGGCCGCGATCGGCAGCATCGTGGCGGGCGTGCTGGGTGCGGCGTGGCCGGCGGTTCGTGCTGCGCGGACGAGCCCGCTCGAAGCGCTCGCCGTGCGGGCGCACAAGCCGAGATTGTCTCGGATCGTGCTGTGCGGCGTCGCCGGGTTCTTCCTGGCGGCCACGCACGTCTTCCTGCTCGGTGCGGCGAGCAACGCGGGGTGGCTGACGGTCGACCGGCTGTTCTGGCTCGACATCGTGGTGGGGATCCCCGCGTTGTTCGCGGGCTACTTCCTGATGGCGGTGCCGGTGACGTGGCTGATCGCAGGCGCGATGGGGCCGCTGCTCAGCCGCGTGCTGGCGCTCCCGCGCGGGCTGCTGACGCGAACGCTGCACGCGACGCCGTACCGCTTCGGCTTCACCGCCGCGGCGATGATGATGGGCCTGGCGCTGCTCGTGGGCATCTGGACCAACGGCCGGGCGATCATGCGCGACTGGCTGGGCACGCTCGAGTTCCCCGACGCGTTCGTCGCCGGGTTGAGCCTCTCGGAGCGCACGCGCGAGCGGATCGAGCAACTGCCCTTCGTCACGAGCGTCGCGGCGGTCAGCATGCAGTCGCTGCGGACCGATTCGTTCGGGCTCAAAGCCTTCGACAACACCAACACGACGTTCATCGGGTTTGACCCCGAACCGTTCTTCCGCATGACGCGGCTGACGTGGGTGCAGGGGGACGAGCGGAGCGCGCTCGAAGCGCTCAGTGCCGGGGGCGCTGTGATCGTCGCCAACGAGTTCCGCGTGGCGCGCGGGCTGGGCGTGGGCGACACGTTGACCCTGACGCACAACGACACGCCGTTCGACTTCAGGATCGTGGGGGTGGTGAACTCGCCGGGGCTCGACATCGCCAGCAAGTTCTTCTCGATCGGCGACGACTACCTCGACAACGCGGTGAACGGTGTCTTCGGCACGCGGTCCGACCTGAAGCGGCTCTTCGGAAACACCGGGATCCAACTGATCCAGATCGGCATCGACCCGGCCGTCGACGACAAGGAGGCGATGAAGCAGATCCGGCGCTTGGCCGGTTTCGAGATCATCTCGGCCGGGTCGGGGCGCGAGATCAAGGCGGAAATCACGAAGTTTCTGACCGGGACGCTCTTCATCTTCTCGCTGGTGGCGGTGGGGGCGATGCTGGTCGCGTGCTTCGGCGTGGCGAACCTGATCGTCGCGGGTGTGCAGGCGCGGACGTTCGAGTTCGGCGTCATCCGCGCGGTCGGCGGCTCACCGGGGGTGCTGGTGCGGCTGGTGCTGGCCGAGGCGTTGATCGTGGCGCTGGCGGCGTGCGTGATGGGAACGCTGATGGGGGCGCAGGTTTCGTGGGGCGGGCAGCGGATGTACGAACTGATGCTCGGCCTGATGCTCACGCTCCGCCTGCCCGTATTGCCGACGGCGGCGGGCTGGCTGACGGTGATCGCGATCACGCTGGGCGCTGCGGCCCCGACGGTGCTGGCGCTGGCGCGTCGGCGGCCGCGCGAACTGCTGGGCGCGGTTCGGGGGTGAGCCTCACAGCACCGGCAGCCGGCCGCCGTCCACCGGCAGGTTGATCCCCGTGATGTAGCCGGCCGCGGGGGAGGCGAGGAACGCGGCCGCCGCGGCGATCTCCTCGGCCCGGCCGAGCCTTCGCATCGGGATCGAGTCGATCGCCTCGCGCGTCACGTCTTCGACGCGTGCGCCCGTCTTCTGCGCTTTGGCCGAGAAGAGCGCCCCGAGCCTGGCGGTGTCGGTGAATCCGGGGAGCACGTTGTTGACGGTGATGCCGAATGGGGCCAGTTCCCCGGCGAGCGTCTTGGCCCACGACGCGACCGCCGCGCGGATCGTGTTCGACACACCCAGGCCGGGGATCGGCGCCTTCACGCTGGTCGAGATGATGTTGATGATCCGCCCGTACCCGGCGGCCTTCATCCCCGGCAACACCGCGCGGGTCAGGATCTGGTTCGCCAGCAGGTGGGCGCTGAAGGCGTCCGCGAAGGCCTGCTCGTTGGCCTCGGCGATCGGACCACCGGCGGGCCCGCCCGTGTTGTTGATGAGGATGTGGTAAGTGCCACTTCCGCCTTTGCCCTTGCCACCCTTGCCCGCATCGTCGGCGATGGTGGCCGCCACGGTGCGAACGGCGTTGAGGTCGGCGAAGTCCGCCGCGAGCCAGTGGTGCTCTTGTGCGGGGGTGGGGGGAGCGGGGGAAGTGTGGGGGTTGGCCTTGTTCGCCGCGTTGGGCTTGGGCAACTCGTCGCGCACCTTCGCGAGCGCTTCGGCGTTGCGAGCCAGCAGCGTCACGCTCGCCCCGAGCGCGGCCAGTTCGTGCGCAACCGCCCGGCCGATCCCCTGCGTTGAGCCGCACACCAGCGCCCGCTTGCCCGAAAGGTCGAGTTGCATGGCCGAGGGTATGCGTCCGTCCACCCTTCCCGGCACGCTCACCGATGCGGGTTTCCGCGCGTCCGCCGGTGCGCACCCCGACGCCGAGCGTGGGCCGCCGACGAAAGCGGGAGCGGGCCACTACGATCGATCATGACCGCCGCGAACCCCGCCGAGAGCCACATCTACCACAGCCCGAAACTCACCTACGGCAGTTACCTGAAGGTGCGCGAACTGCTCTCCCTGCAGGTCGAGCAGTCCGACCCGACGCACCACGACGAACTGCTCTTCATCATCTCGCACCAGGTCTACGAGCTCTGGTTCAAGCAGATCCTGCACGAGATGTCGGTGGTCTGCGCGTACCTCGATCAGGACAAGCCGCTCCGCGCCCACCAGGCCCTCGAGCGCATCCACCGCGTGCAGCACCTGCTCATCGAGCAGCTGCCGCTGCTGGAGACGATGTTCTTCGTCGAGTTCGCCAAGTTCCGCGACCAGCTGCGCCCGGCCAGCGGCTTCCAGTCGGTGCAGTTCCGCAAGCTCGAGTTCACCTGCGGCAACAAGAACCCCAAGATGCTCGCCCTGGTCGGCGACGACGAGTCGGCCAAGGCCGAGATGGCCGCGTTCCTCGACAAGGCCACACCGTACGACCACTTCCTGCGCCACCTGGCCCGCGAGGACAACAACGTCTTCAACATCCCCACCGACGTGCTCAACCGCGACACCACCAGGCCGCACGAGACCGACGACCGGCTGGTGGAGGCGCTCGTGCGTCTCTACCGCCTGCAGGACGAGCACCCCGCGGGCGAGCGTTACTACGCGCAGATGCGCGTCGCCGAAGCGCTCTTGGAGTTCGATGAGCGGTTCAGCCTCTGGCGCTTCCACCACGTCAAGATGGTGGAGCGCATGATCGGCTCGATGACCGGCACGGGGGGCTCGAGCGGAGCGCAGTACCTGATGAACACGGTGCTCCGATCGTTCTTCCCCGACCTCTGGGCCGTGCGCAACCGCTTCGGCTCCACGGGGTACGGGGAGGGTGGTGGGGGGGGGAAGGGGAAGTAGGCACGAAGGGACGAAGGGACGAAGGGATCAAGGGATCGAGGGATGAAACACCGGTTCAAGCAAAGCCTCTTCTCCACCATCGCGATGAGACTCGCCACCGTGGTGGGGCTCACGAGCGCATCCCTCGCGCTGGGCAACTTCCACACCAACTCCCACACCAACTCCCACACCAACTTCGACACCAGCGCTGCCGAGCAGCCAGCAACGCAACCCGCCGCTCATCCGCCCGCCGCACCGCAAGCAACCCCGCCCGCGCATCCGCCCGCAGCGCTGAACACCCGTCCGATCGGCCGCGTCTGGGGCGTGCACAGCGTCACCAGCGGCGTTGGGCCGCGCGGCCTCAACCCCGGATGGGACACCATCGGCCCCGGCCAACTCAACTGGCAGACCGAGTTCGCCGTGGCCACGCGGAACCTCGTTGAGCCGTACGGCAACGTCCCGCCGCCCCCCACACCACCCCCCGAGCACTGGTCGGGTTCATCTTCCCCCGCACCCACCCAGCCCGATCGTGCAGGCTTCGACGAGATCATCATCTACCGGCCCTGGGGCGTTGAGGACCACGTCCCCGACAAGCCCATGCTCTTCGACGCCCTCGAGCGCACCCGCCTCCGCGCGGAGCAACTCTCTCCCAACACCCCCGGCTCGGCTGCGCTCCGGCGCCTGGCCGACACCGACGCGTTCATCGCCGCCGCCCGCGCAGCCCAGGACCGCTACGGCAAGCCCTTCTGGTACTACCTCGGCCAGTGCAACGACCCGGCCCTCAAGTCCGCCGACCTCTCCCGCCTGCACGACTACGTCATGCGATCCGTGGAGCCGATCCTCATCGTCGGGGGCAACATCTTCATCGACGACTCGGGGAGCAGGTCCGCCGACTCGACGGCGTGGCTCGTGGCCCAGTCGCTCCGACGGCTCGGCGTCCGCGGCGTCGGGTACGAGCCGGCCGCGCACACGATCGTCCCCACCAACCACGCATCACTGAAGGGAGGGGGGGGCGGCACCACCACCTTCACCCCCTGGGCCTACGACCCCGCGATGGTCGGCATGATCACCGGCCCCCTGTGGCGCAACCGCATCGAGTGGCGAGACCCGCGCTCGCTCACCAGCCCGCAGGACCTCGACCGCAACACGCGTGCGTGGAT
The DNA here is from genome assembly GCA_019636535.1 of Phycisphaeraceae bacterium. Taxonomy (GTDB): domain Bacteria; phylum Planctomycetota; class Phycisphaerae; order Phycisphaerales; family UBA1924; genus JAHBK01. The sequence continues at coordinate 18,267 of JAHBXK010000045.1, forward strand.
GGTGCCGCTCCACCTCACCGCCGGGGAGGTCGTCATCTGGGGGTACGCGCCCGATCAGCAGAACACCGAGTGGCTGATCGACCGCCTGGCCGAGGGTTGGAGCGTCGTCGTCGGCGCGGACCTCCTGCAGAAGGAACGGACCACACCGGGGGCGCTGCGCTCGGCGGCGGCGGCCAAACGCGCGGCAACCGCATCTCCTTCGCCTTGATCGCGAAGAAGAAGCGGTTTCACCACCGAGCACACCGAGAGCACAGAGAAGAGCGGAAGGGCTTGAACGCGAAGGCTCGCCCCCCCCCCCCCCGCCCCCCCAAGACCGCGAAGCAAACATGCAGCCCGACCGTCAGGGAGGGCGCGCGCCTTGGGCGAGCGGACGTCCATGGCTTCTTAACTCAGAGTTCGCGGAGATCGGGGAGCAACGCGGAGGGGACGAAAGCCGGAGTCGCAACCGACCACCCCCACCCGAGGGCACAGAGGGGGAAGAGGTGAGCGTACAGCCTGCTGTTGCTCGGCGTGCTAAGTGTGCAAACGCACCACGCGTCAACGGGGACGCACGTCGGGGCGGACAACCGACAAGAAGTTGCGGGCGGGGTTGACCGAACCGTGGGCCGCGACATACGTATTAGTGCGCCGAGCCGGGTTGTCCGGCTCGATCAGCAAATAAAGGCATTAGGTATTGAAAGGAAACAATTATGATTTTTAATTACATTCGTCAAGTACTTTCGGAAACAGAAATTGAGCCGGGAATAGTCATTTACATGGATATGAATCTGATTCTTGGTGACTTAGAGATCGCCTGTTCGGCGCCCAGGAGTTCCTTTGGGCGCAACCCGCATTTCGACACGCCCCGGCCATTTGTGTGCGTCGCCGTGGTCGGGCGGTGGTCGTGGTGGCTGGCATTGACCACGCGGCCATCGACTCAAAGCGGTTCCCATCAGCGAACGCCATTGGACGCCTCTTGGCGAACGGACGGGCTCTGGCAGTGGCGGAACGACATTTCGTACGTCTCGGACGGATCGCAGGTCTGGTCCGGACCCGCGGCGTCTTGGTGCAGGGCATCGCACGAGGAGCGGACAGCGCCGCACAACCGCGCCAGGCTGTCCCAAGAGGGCGTGGAGGCGGTTTGGAGAGTGATCGAGCAGGAGGCAGGCCGCAGACTGAGCACCATTGAGATGCCTCCGCAACGCTCTGGCATGGGCATGAACTGATCCGGCTGATGTAAGACCAGGTCAATCGGGCGGCACCCTTCCGGTGAGCGAGTCGGACTCGCTCAGCGGGATGGCGCCGCCCTTTTCTTTCGATACAGGCCAGTGCTGTACTGCCCCGCCTCAGAAAAACGACCCTGACCCGCGCTTCGCGGGTCGGTGCCCGGCCTTCCTGTTTCCAGTCTCTGTGTTCTCGGTGTGCTCGGTGGTGAATCCTCTTCAAGAACCTCCAGCGCCGATGGGCACTCCATGTGTTCGGGAGTGCGCTCCGCGTGTTCGAACGTGCGCTCTGCGTGTTCGAACGCGCGCTCTGCGTGTTCGAACGTGCGCTCTGCGTGTTCGAACGTGCGCTCCTCGTGTTCGAGCATGCGCTCCGCGTGTTCGAACGTGCGCTCCTCGTGTTCGAACAAATACTCCTTCAAACAGCATCGGCCGGATGCCGAACATCGTCGGCGGTTGGTCTGTCAAGTGCTTGCGCGGCAGGGCTTTGCGACTG
>JAHBXK010000046.1 GCA_019636535.1 Phycisphaeraceae bacterium
GGCGCACTCCTCCGGCTCCGGGTCCAGCTCCAGCGGCTCGGGGTCGGGCTCCGGCAGCGGATCCTCGAGCAGTGGGTCCTCGTCCGGCTCGGCCAGCAAGTCCAGCGGGTCGTCGATGTCGTCGAGTTCCTCCTCCGGCTCCGGCAGCGGCTCCAGCAGTCAGTCCAGCGGCGGGGGAACGGGGACGTACTCCATCTATGCCGCCCGCCGAAGTCGGAGACTATTCAGCACCACACTCACGCTGCTGAACGCCATGGCGGCGCTGGCGATGATTGGCGAGAGCAGCCAGCCTGTGAATGGGAACAGCACTCCCGCCGCGATCGGAATGCCTACCACGTTGTAGATGAACGCCCAGAAGAGGTTCTGCTTGATGGTGCGCATCGTGGCGTGCGAAAGGGCGATGGCCTGGGGGACCGCGCGGAGATCGCCGCGCATGAGCGTGATGTCCGCCGACTCCATCGCGACGTCGGTGCCGGTTCCGACAGCGAGGCCTACATCAGCCTGGGCGAGCGCCGGGGCGTCGTTGATGCCGTCGCCGACCATGCCCACGACGTGTCCCTCGGCTTGGAGGGCCTTGACCTTGTCCGCCTTGTCCTTGGGCAACACGTCGGCGAATACGTGATCGACGCCGACTTGCGAGGCGACCGCCTCGGCAGTTCGCTGGTTGTCGCCGGTCATCATCACCACGCGCAGCCCGAGCGCGTGCATCGTGGCGATGGCCTCCTTTGATTCGGGCCGCACCGTGTCGGCCACGGCCACGATCCCGGCCTCGCGGCCGTCCACCGCGACGTACATCGGCGTGCGCCCCATCGCCGCCAGAGCCGCGGCATTCTCCGCCAACGCGGACCGGATGCCGCGCTGAGCCAGCAACGCCGCCTTGCCGACAAGCACCGCGTGCCCGTCCACCGTGGCCTCGACGCCATGCCCGACAACGGCGCGGAAGCCGACGGGCTCGGCGAGTGACAGCCCGCGTGCCGTCGCCTCGCGGACGATCGCCGCGGCGAGCGGGTGCTCGCTGTGCTGCTCCGCTGATGCGGCCAGCCGCAGCAACTCGCTGTCATCAAGCGTCCCCCCCGCACCCGCGGGGGCCGGGATGATGTCCGTCACCGCGGGCTTGCCGTGCGTGATGGTGCCCGTCTTGTCGAGCACGATGGCCGTGAGCTTGTGGGCAGTCTCCAGCGCCTCGCCGCCCTTGATCAGGATGCCCCTCTCCGCGCCGCGCCCCGTGCCCACCATGATCGCCGTCGGCGTTGCCAGCCCCAGGGCGCACGGGCACGCGATGATCAGCACGGACACAGCCGTCACCAGCGCCATGCTCAGCCGAGTCTCCACCGGCGAGATGAACCACCAGATGACAAACGCGGCGATGGCAATCACGATGACGATCGGAACAAAGACCCCGCTGATCGTGTCGGCCAGGCGGGCGATCGGGGCCTTGCTGCCCTGGGCCTCCTGCACGAGCCGCACGATCTGCTGGAGTGCCGAGTCGGCCCCGACCTTGGTGGCGACCAGCCGCAGCGCGCCGGTCGTGTTCATCGTCGCACCAAAGACGCTGTCGCCGGCCGACTTCTCGACCGGCACGCTCTCGCCGGTGAGCATGGACTCGTCCACCGCGGACTGGCCGCTCTCGACCGTGCCGTCCACGGGGATCTTCTCGCCAGGGCGCACCAGCACGCGATCACCCACGACCACGGAATCGATCGGCACATCCTGCTCGGTGCCGTTGCGCATGACTCGCGCGGTCCTGGCCTGCATCCCGATGAGCCGCTTGATGGCCGCGCTGGTCCGGCCGGTGGCCCGGGCCTCGAAGTACTTTCCCAGCAGGATCAGCACGATGATGACCGCGGCCGCCTCGTAGTACACGGGCACCATGACCATGCCGCCCATCGTGCCCTCGGCGTGTGCGGTGTGCCCCGCCGCACTGCTCACAGCCGCGAAGAACCCGGGCCAGATCGTCGCCGCGAACGAGTAGAGGTACGCCGCGCCCGTGCCCATCGCCACGAGCGTGTCCATGTTGGCGCTGAAGTGCAGCAGACCCTTCCATGCGGAGCGGAAGAACTGCCAGCCGCACCAGAACATCACCGGCGTCGTCAACGCGAACTGAAGCCAGTTGATCCAAGGCACGTTGAACGCCTCGATCTTCCCGTGCGACATGGCGATGACAAGCACGGGCAGCGACAGCACGGCCCCGAAGGTCGTCTTGATCAGCAGCCGCCGCGTCTCGGCCTCGCCCACGTTCATGTGCGCCGAGTGGTCCTCGCCCCCGCCGCTGCCGCGCATCGCGTGCCCGGCGTGTGCTCCGGCACCCTGTGCAGCCAGCATCGCCGCGTGGTCATGGCCCGTGTGACCATGAACAGGATTGAACGCCCCGTGCTCCGCCGAAGCCGCCGTGGAAGGGGCTCCGGGCACGATCGCCTTGTACCCGATGTCGTCCACCGCCTTGGCGAGCGTCTCCGGCCGGGTCGCCGCCGGGTCGTACTTGACCGTCGCCACCTTGGTGGCGAAGTTCACGCTCGCCGATGAGACGCCGGGCTGCTTGGCGAGACGCTTCTCGATCCGGTTCGCGCACGCGGCGCAGGTCATGCCCTCGATCGGCAAGTCGCAGCGCTCCTCGGACGTTGTCAGCGTGCGAGCGACCCCAGACCCGTGCGCATGCGCCGGGGTCGAGTCGTGATGATCAGTGCTCATGTGCGGTGTCCTCTGCGATCGGTCCCTGTCTCTTAGCGAGCGATCCTTCCAACCAGTTCGACAAGTTCCTCCACCATCGCCGCCTGCTTGGTCTTGTCGCCGTGCAGGGCGTGGTTGGCGCAGTGGGTGAGGTGATTGCGGAGCAGGTTCCTGGCGACCGACCGCAGCGACTCCTGCACCGCCGCGCACTGCTGGATGATGTCGGCGCAGTACCGGTCCTCGTCGATCATCGCGGCGATACCCCGGACCTGCCCCTCGATCCGCCTGAGGTGCTTGAGGTTCGCCGACTTGAGAGCCGCATCCACACCCGACGCGTGCGCGCCGGGGCCGACACCATCGCGCGCTGCCTCAAGACCCGCCGCAACTCCGCACCCGCAGCACGCCGCGGCACTCCTGTCAGGTGTCGCCGCCGCGCCCTTGCCGCCTCTCCCGTTCTTTGCCGTTTCCCGCTTCTTCATGACTGCTCATTCCTTGTGAGTATGTGTTGACGCTGGCCATGGACTTCATCGTCACCCGCAACACCCAGCGCGGGAATCGCTCTCTCCAGGGGTCTCGCTGACCCGGGCCGAGTACCCGGCCTCCTCGAGCGAGGCCATGGCCCGGGCAACAGTGAGCCCATCGGGCGCGGTGATCTCCGCGTTGCCCACCACGACCGACCGGACGCCCACCCCCTGCACCCCGACCAGCGCCTTCGTCACGGCCTGCACACAGTGTCCGCATGTCATGCCGTCGATGGTGAGCGTGAACGTCGAGTGATTGGCGGTCGCATAGCCGGTCGAACTCATGCCGATTCTCCTTTGTGAAGTATACTCCCCCCCAGTATATATGTCAACTCAAATCATCGTGCTCTTGCGAGCGACGGCGAGTTCGCCAGCGGTGGATGCCACGCACAGAACGGTCGGGGGGGAGTGCCGCTGTTCTGTTCACCGTATCGCCTCAGTGCGCTGATGACGCTTCCACTTCCACTCCTCGACCGCGCAGAACGCGCACGGCACGATGAACAGCGTGATCAGCGACACGGTCATGCCGCCGACCGACGGGATGGCCATCGGCTGCATGATGTCCGCGCCGCGCCCGGTGGCCCAGAAGATCGGCATGAGGGCGAAGACGGACGTGGCGCTCGTCATGAGGCAAGGACGGATGCGCTTGAGCCCTGCCTCGATCACCGCCTCGCGGATCTCGTGGACCGAGGCGAACCGCCGGTCCTTGAAGATCCCTTCGAGATAGGTCGACATGACCACGCCATCATCGTCCACGATTCCGAAGAGCACGAGGAAGCCGACCCACACCGCGACCGAGAGGTTGACGCCCCAGAGCGCGAGCATGATGAACCCGCCCGATGCCGAGACGATCACGCCGAAGAAGATGACCGGCGCAATCCACCAGCGAGAGAAGCCGAGATAGAGCATTACGAACATGATCGTGAGCGTGATGGGAACGAGGATCTGCATCCGTTTGGTGGCGCGGACCTGGTTCTCGAACTGCCCGGACCATTCCCAGTAGTACCCGGGCGGGAGCGTCAGCCGCCCGTCCGTCAACGCCTGGCGCAGCACGCGCTCGGCGTCCTGAACCACCGATACCTCATCGCGGTCACGCGTGTTCATGGTCACATAGCCGACCAGCAGGCCACGCTCGCCCTTGATCTCCTGCGGGCCGAGCACCGTCGAGATGCTCGCAAGTTGTGCGAGCGGCACCTGCGCACCGGTGGACGAGGGCACGTTGATCCTCTGGATTGCGTCCATGTCCTCGCGGAAGTCGCGGGCGAGCCGGACCCGGATCGGGTACCGCTCTCGCCCCTCGACGGACTGCATGAGGTTCATCCCGCCCAGCGCCATCTCGATGACGTCCTGCACGTCGCGGATGTTGACGCCGTAGCGGGCGATACGCTCGCGATCAATCTCGATCTGTATGTACGGCTTGCCGACGATGCGGTCCGCAACGATGTCCGTTGCGCCAGGCACTTCCCTGAGCAACTGCTCGATCTGGAGGCCGATCTTCTCGATCTCGCGGAGATCGCTCCCGTAGATCTTCACGCCCATCATGGCGCGAAAGCCGGTCTGGAGCATGACCAGCCGTGTCTGGATCGGCTGGAGCCAGGTGGGAAGCACCCCCGGGATGGCGGTCTTCTCCTGAAGTTCGGCGAGGATCTCCTGCTTGGTGATCCGCCGCTCCTCAGGCCAGATCCACGAGAGCGGCGTTCGGATGACACCCGGCCAGTGGGAGAAGACCCGCTCAACCCTATGGGTGCGCCACTGGCTCTCGGGCTTCAAGATGACGATGGACTCCATCATCCCGATCGGCGCGGGATCCAGTGCGGATTCGGCGCGACCGATCTTGCCGACCACGCTCTCGACCTCAGGCACGCTCGCGATCGCCAGGTCCTGCTTGCTGTTGACCTCGACCGCCTGGGACAGGGACGCCTGGGGCAGCAACGACGGCATGTACAGGAGCGAACCCTCGTCCAAGGGCGGCATGAACTCCCGGCCCAGGCCGGGGAGGATGCGTCCCTCCTTGACGACCGCAAGACCAGCGTTCGACTCGGCGTCGTGCGCTGCAGGGTCCTGGCGACGCCAGAGAAGACGGACCCTCTCGGCGCCGCCCGTATCGCGGACACGTTGCCAGCGCAGCTGGTCGAGCTCCAGGAGTGGCCGTGTGATGTCAGCGTCCCCCGGCTCGTACATGGCGTGTTTGAGTTGTGGCGATGCCCGTTCCGACGCAAACGCGTTCACCACCCACCCGACTGGGGCGAGCGTGCGGTGGATGCCGAGCCACACGGAGAGCCCGGCAAAGAGGATCAGCACCGGCGCCACCATGAAGAGCCTCTTGTGGTCGAGAATCCAGCGGAGCGTCGGCACGTACCCCCGGGCGATGACCCGCGATACCGGGTTCCGCTCCAGCGGCTCGAACTTCTCGCGCGTCATCCGGATCACGCACAGCCCGACCCCGATCCCCACCCCGGCCGCCACGAGCCACCCACGGTCGTGCGCGCCCCCGAGCCCCCACATGAAGGCCAGGTGGGTCGCGAACGTGGCCAGAATCCCGACGCCGACCGCGACCGCGATTGTTGTCCGGTGCTTCCACGCCACAGGCCGGTAGAGCAGGTAGCACAGGAAGGGCACCACCGTGATCGCGAGGATCACCGACGAGCCGATCGCGAAGGTCTTGGTAAACGCGAGCGGCTTGAAGAGTTTGCCTTCCTGGTCGGTCAGGAAGAACACCGGGATGAACGAGACGATCGTGTTTGTGACGGCCGTGAGGATCGCGCCGCCGACCTCCGTCGCACCCTCGTACACCAGGCCGAAGTGCCCCTTCTCCCGCCGTTCCTCGGGCGACGCGGTCGCGATCCGTCGGTAGATGTTCTCCGTCATGATGATGCCCATGTCCGTGATGCTGCCGATGGCGATCGCCAGCCCGGCCAGCGACATGATGTTGCTGTCCACGCCGACCACGTACATCAGGATGAACGACCCCGCCAAGGCCAGCGGGAGCGTCGGCAGGACGGTCGCGGTCGAACGCAGGTGCATCAGGAAGAACAGCACGATGATTCCGGCGATCAGCGCCTCCTCGAACAGCGCCGACTTCAGCGTGTCGATCGTCTCCTGCACGATGGTGGTGCGGTCGTAGAACGGCACGAGTGTGACGCCCGACACACGCCCGCCTGGGAGCGTCTTGCGGGGCAGGCCCGCCTCGAGCTGGGCGATCTTCTCCTTGACACGCGCGATCACCTCGCGCGGGTTCTCGCCGTACCGCATGAGTACCACGCCGCCCACCGCCTCGACGCCCCCCTTGTCCAACGCGCCGCGACGGAAGTCAGGGCCCAGTTGGACCGTCGCGACGCTGCGCAGGTAGAGCGGCGTGCCCCCCTCCTGGCGGATCATGACCCGCTCAAGATCCTCAACAGACTTGATGAACCCCAGCCCGCGGATGAAGTACTCGACGCCGTTCTGTTCGATGACCTTGGCACCGACGTCGATGTTACTCTTGCCGACAGCCTCGACAATCTCCATCAGCGTCACGCGGTGCGCCCGCATCTTGTCCGGGTTGATGTCGATCTGGTACTGTTTGACGAAGCCGCCGACGCTCGCCACCTCGCTCACGCCCGGCACCGTCTGCAGTTGGTAGCGGATGTACCAGTCCTGGATCGATCGCAGTTCGGCGAGGTCGAACCCTTCCCCCTCAACCGTGTACCAGTAGATCTGACCAAGCGCGGTGGCATCCGGGCCGAGCACAGGGGTCACGCCTGCGGGCAGTCGCTGCTGGGCGACGTTTATCCGCTCGAGCACGCGCGCCCGCGCCCAGTAGTAATCGACGCTGTCCTCGAAGATCACGAAGACCATCGAGAACCCGAAGCCGGACATGGATCGGATCGCCTTCACCCCGGGCGTGCCGGTCAGGCTTGTCGTGAGCGGATAGGTAACCTGATCGTCAACATCCTGCGGGCTCCGCCCCTCCCAATCGGCGTACACGATCACTTGTTTCTCGCCGATGTCGGGAATCGCGTCAACCGGCAGCCGGAGAATGGCCCAGTACCCGGCGGCACAGATGCCGAGGATGATGAGCGTCATCAGGAACGTGTTCTTCATGCACCAGCGAATGACGGTGTTGACCATGGGTTGCTCCTTCGCTCAGTGCTTGTGGCCGCCGGTTGGCGCGGGCGTTGTTGATGGCACCGTGTCAGCACCGGGCTGCGACGGAGCGTCGGCGGGCGTTGCGGCCCCGCTGTGATCGTGGCCCATCGTCGCATGTAGCCCGCCGGGGTAGAAGAGGCTCGGGTGCCCTGTGACCTGGAACTGGCTGTCGATCAGGAAGTTGCCGCGGGTCACCACCCGCTCCCCCGCCGAGAGGCCGGACAGTACGGGGAAGTACGCATCCGCCCTCGGCCCGAGCCTGAGTTCTCGCGGCTCGAACAAGCCGCGAGCCTTCTCCACGTACACGATCTGGCGGGTTCCCGAGTCGAGCACGGCCGCCACCGGCACCGCCAGCACACCACCAGCAGTGCTTGCCGCCGCCGCCGGAGCCGCTTCGACCTCCTTGAGTTTCATCTTGCACACCGGGCAGCGTCCCGGTTCGTCGTATGTCTTCTCGCCCTCGCACTTCATCGGACAGAAGTACTTGGCCGTGAGCGACGGAGCTGCTGCCGCTGCCACCCCGTGTTCGTCACTGTGCGTGGCGTGTTCCGCGGGATGTGCCGGGCTGCTCGTCGGTTCGCCCGGAATCTGCTCCAGGGGCATCTCGCAGATCGTGCAGGCACCGTCCGCCTCCGTGAGCACCTGAGGGTGCATCGGGCAGGTGAACTTGCCCTCGATGCCCGTCGGCGCGGCCCGTCCTTCGGAGGTCAGCGTCGCCGAGATCGACGCCGTCACGAACATCCCCGGCTTGAGCGCGTGGTCCTGGTTGTCGATGTGGACCGGGATGCGAACCGTCCGCGACTGCTCGTTCACGATCGGTTGAACGAACGTGACCAACCCCTCGAACGTGCGACCGGGGATGGCCTCCGCGGAGAGCCGCACCTTCTGGCCGTACCGGATCCACGGCAGATCGAACTCGTACACCTCCAGGTAGACCCAGACCGAATCAAGGTTCGCGATCCGGTAGAGCATATCTCCGGCCCTGAAGGACGCATTCTGGACGATCGCCTTCTCAATGACCGTGCCGCTGATCGGCGAATAGAGCGTGACGCGGTCGGTCGTCTGCTTCTGGTCGACCAGTCCGGCGATCTGCGCGTCCGTAAGCCCCAGCAGACGCAACCGTGTCTGGGCGACGTTTACCAGCCCCTCCCCAGCACCGCCAGCCTGCAGGGCGATGAGGAGTTCCTGCTGCGCCACCAGCAGTTCAGGGCTGTAGACCTCTGCCAGGTGGTCCCCCTTGCGAATCTCCACGCCGGTGAAGTTCACGAACAGCCGCTCGGCGTACCCATCCACCCGCGGCGTAATCGTCGCCAGCGACGACTCGTTGTACTCGATGCGTCCGACGGCCCGGAGTTCACGCGACAGCGGGCGATGCTCGACGGCCACCGTCTCCACGCTCGCCATCGCACGCGCGTGCTCGGAGAGTTGAAGCGTGGGAGCATCGCCAGCCGCGGACGCCATCGCTGAGGCCGCCGGGATGAGCGGCATCTCGCAGATCGGGCAATCGCCCGGTCGATCCAGCCGGACCTGCGGGTGCATCGAACAGGTGTAGACCTGCCTGGCAGGTGCGGGTGCGGCCTCACCGGATGAGGCCACGCCTGATGCGGGCCGTGCGCCGCCACCTCGCCCGAGCCAATACCCGCCGGCGGCGGCAAGCACGATCACAGCAACGATCGATACGATGGTGGTGCTTCGCTTCATGGACGGGCCTCCTTGGGCTCCGGAGACTTCGGTGGGTTCACGGGCAGCACAGGCGCTCCATCCGGTGTCGCGCCGGCAATCACAAGAGAGATCGACGCGATAGCCAGCTCGCGCTGGGCGTTCGCTTCGATCGCGGCGAGTTCGAACTCGAGCAGCCGACGCTGCGCATCGATCACATCGAGGAACGTGGATCGTCCGCTCGCGTAGCCCGAACGCGCGGCATCAAGCAACTGCTGCGCTTTGGGAAGGAGCGTCGATCCGAACAGCGTCGCGTTCCGTCCGCTCTCCCGATACATGTAAAGCATCGAGGCCAACTCGGCCGCGATCGCGATCTGCTCTGCCGAGAGCCGGGCCTCGGCGGACCGCTTCTCCGCCTGTGCCGCGGCGATCTCGGCCTCGATCTTGTCACGCCAGATCGGAAGCGTCATGCTCGCGGTGGGTCGCCACACGATCGGGCTGGCCTTCACATCCGCTTCGATGCCGATCGTGAAGTCGGGGACCCGATTCGTGCGCGCCAGGTCGAGCATCGCCGTGCCCCGCCGCACGTCGGCCTCCATCTGCCGAAGCACGGGGTTGCGTTCCGCGGCGATCGCCAGCACCGCGTCGGCGGATGGAGGTGGCGTGCCGACCTCGAACGTGCCGGGGATGGGCACTGACATCTCGGCCGGAGAGTGCCCGAGCGCGGCCCGAAACTCCGCCTCCAGAACGCTCCGAGAATCCTCCAGGTTGGCGATCTGATTGGCGAGTTGATCTCGCTCGATCTGAGCACGCAGCACATCCTGGATCGTGCCCCGACCGGCACCGACCTGCTGCTGCGCCTGTAACTCGACATCTCCGAGAAGCGCGAGCGCGTCGCGCTGAACTCGGATGGTGTCGCTCAGAAAGTGCAGCCGGATGTACGCGGACTTGGTGGCATACGCGGCCGCGAGCACCTGTCGCTCGAATCCGAAGTACCCCACCCGCGCCTCCGCCGCGGCCACGTCTCCGGCTGCGCGCAACTTGCCCGGCCCGGGCAGGTCGAGCATGAGCCCGGGCATCACCGCCTCCAGCATGTCGGTGATGTCGGCCTCGAAGGTCAGCCGCGGATCAGGGAGCGACCGGGCCGGGGTAATGCGCTCAACCGAGCCCGCCCACGCGTAGTACGACGCCTCGACACGAGGATTGTTAAGAATGGCGTACCGCAGGTACTCCGCCAGCGGCGACTCGGTCGTGAGCAGGGGCAGGTGTGGCTTCGCGTCGCCGGGCCGGTACACCGATCGGACACTCTCCAGGTCGGCCCTCGCCCGGCGCTCGCTTGCAACAGGCCTGCCGGCGCAGCCAGCCAACAGAGTAACGGAGAGAACGATGACCACGGCAGCAATCCTCCGCGGAACAGTCCGTCTCATGGCGTGCCTCACTTTCTGTCAGACGTGGTGTCGCGCGAGGACCAGTGCATGTGGGCGATTTTCGGCGTGCCGCCTTCATCAACGATCACCAGCGTGACCGCAACAGACAACACCTTCTTCTTGGCCTCTTCGCCCGCCGTGAGCATCACCGTATGGCCGACGAGCGTTGCGGTGCCAAGCGGGGTCTCGACCTCGCTCACTGTCCGCCACGTGCTCGCACCGAAAACCTTGAGTTCAGGCTTGAGATACTCATCGCGGTAACGCTCCCAAGTCCCCGCGTCACTGCCGTTCTGGAGCACCGTGGCCCTCCCGCCGCTCAGAAAGAGGCGATCAAGCGCGGACGTATCTCCCGCGGCCCGCGCCGCGTGGAACCGCCGGGCCAGATCGACCGCTGGCGACGCCGGACCGACCTTCACGAACTTGCCTAGGAACGCGTCCTTCTCGGCGTCGGGCTTGGCGTCCCACTTTGTTTCACAGCCCGGGCAGCAGAAGCCGATGGATTGCCCCCTCCACACACGCATCGCGGTGTCAGGGTCGACCTCCCCACCTTGGATCGGGCACCGGTCATTGATGGCACGCGCCGGTTGCGGGTCGGGCTGCGTCGTCGTTGGGGCATGATGACCTTGATGTCCGGGCTGGGCAGCGCTGGTCAGCAGAGTGCCAACCGCAATGAACGTGACGAGAACGATGGTTGTGCGGACGAACATGATGAACCTCCGTCAATCGGGGAATGAACAGTGAACGCGAGCACGCGAACAGCGGATTGAGATGCGGGCACGATGGCAGTCAGGCGCCCGTGCTCGATGAGGGGGCGTCTCATGACACCCCGGAGCACCGGCCGGGCCGAACCGCTACACAATGAGCGCGCAGTGCATGCGCACGAGCGACGTCAGAGGTCGCGGTACCGCCTCATCGATGCGCCCACGGCCACCGGTCACGTCGTGCGGCCGAGGTTCAGGCCGATGGCTCCAGTCAAGGACCGCCACGACGACCTGTACCGGTGCTTCCACGTTCGACTTCTCGACCGCGAGCATCTTGCCACCGTCGTTGCCGCACGAGCAGTCCTGCGGGTCGTCGGTCGGGGTGTTCTCGGAGTTCGAATCCGAGTTCGCACCTTCGCTCGCGGGCCTGCCGTGACAGCATGCCCCCGTCGCAGGGGCGTGATCCGTCGTGCCGATGAGGCGAGCCACCCCGGGCTTGTCCTGCGGCAGCGTGCCGGCCTGACACGACAGGCCGCCGATCAGCATGCGGAGGTTGCAGCAGCAGAACGGCACAGCACACACCAAGAGCAGGGCAAAGAAGGTGCGGAGATGGCTGCTGGGGATCAGCATACTAGGGGGGAGTATACTGGGTGCCGATGATCGTGTCAACTCCCCCGGCTGGATTCTGCGGCACGTTAACTAGAGAAAGACCTATCAGAAACCGTCTAGTGGCCCGGATTCGACGGTTTGAACCCGTTCCGAACGGGGAGTTTTCAGCCGTAAACCCAGCTCAATGCTGGGTTTATGCTTACCGGCTCGGCGGCGTTTTCAGCGCGAGATCGTCGCGGTTGTCAGCGCAGAAACGCGGTTCGGCGGCCCCGGTCAGAGCAATCGTGACGCGGCTCCGTGCCCGAGTCGGGGTGCCTTGCTCGGCCCGATACGCCGGTCGCTCTGCAAAATCTGCCCGCTCCGCTAAACGCCTTTGTGATGTGGGCGGTGGTGTACGGAATTCGTGGCTCATCCAGACAGTCTGCGGTATCCTGCGGCCGCGGCGGGAACGGCGCGGTGCCGACTCGCGGCGATGCAGGGGGTAAGACATGGCACGGAAGCGCCAAATGCGGGGCGATGGGGCTGGATCGGGAGGGAGCGGCAAGAAGAAGGCTAAGCCTAAGAGAGTGCGCAGTACGCCGAGACGTAACGGTGATGCCGCTGCACCCGCGCCGGGACCGACCGAACGCCTTGAGGCGCAGAAGACATCCCTCCTCGACGACCCGTGGTTCCAGCGCTGGGCTCGGCAAGGCGAGCGGTGGAGGAAGGCCGAGGCCGCCGTGGCGGAGGCGGTCAAGCCCATCGCTGAGGAGCAGCAGGCGTTCCTCGACAAGATCGGTGGCGTCCTTCGCGGTGACACCAGTGACGGCGAGACCTATCGGGACTTCAGCCGCCGGATCTGGGAAACGAAGATGCGAGTCCTTGAGGAGCATGGATTCCCGGTTCAGGGGATCCCAAAGTCGCCCGCGGAGTTGCTGAACCGCATGCGGGGGCTTGACCCCGAGGTCATCATGGACTGTGTCGAGCGCTCCGGCATGAAGCGGCCGAGCGACGCGTGCGAAGTGCAATCCAAAGGGTTCTGGAGCGCCGCCGAGTCGATGCGGAAGGAACGACCCGCGCTCCCGCCCTTGCCCGACCGGCCGGAGCGTGGCGCTGACCGGATGAAAGCGCTCAAACGTTGGTGCGAGGCGTGCGCCGTGGACGAGGCGTACGGGGCCGCGGTCGAACTGCTCGACAACCTCGCGTCGCTGGCGGCGTCAGCGCGATTGAGGCGCTCGCGCCAGGGTCTCGCCGAATCCGACCGCGCCCTGGGCTTTGAATACGGCATGGCGATGGTCGCGCAGCACGACCTGAACCTCATGGTCACGCACGAGGTGATCCAGGCCGCACGAAGCGTCTACTCGGTTGGGTCCCCGCCGCCTCGGATCGACAAGCTACCTTCGACAGCGTCGCTGCTCGAACTCGTGCGGATCGAACTGGGGATTCGGCTCCGCAACGCGGTGTTCGCGGGGCGTCGCACGCCGCTCGACCCGGACGCCGGTGAGGCGGCGGAGAAGGCCAAGGCGCTGCAGCCGATGGGATGGGGACAGATCGCTCCGGCGATGCTGCGCGTCGAGCGCTTCGCCGCGAGAAAGAAGGCGGGCGTGACGTCCCGTTACGACGCGGAGCGACTGTTCGCAGATGAGTGGAAGTCGCTCTCGCCACTCCAGATGGACCACGCGATGCGCATGCTGGAGTTCAGCGCCATCGACTTCGACGATCTGAGGGTGAAGCTGGACTTGGAGGCAAGGGGAGCGATCGGCTCGATTGGTAACACCGCGGGCACGCAACGGCCGACGGCCGAGTCGATTGAGCCTACTGATCACCGCCCCGCTGCGTGGTTTGTCGGTGTCGTCAAGGCCTATCGGAAGAGCAAGACTGTCGAGTTAAAGGCGAGCGAGTTGCGGAGGGCGGCACTCGGCAAGCGGATTGTCGGAACTCAGACTCGCGCGAACGGCACATGGACTTACTCAGTCGCCAGTGTGCTCGCAGATCCGATGCTGGCTGCGTATGCACCTCTGATCAACGATGCCCTTGAGGACGGATTTGCGCCCAAATACCGCGATCGGTCTAAGAAGCAGTAGCCAATCGCCCGTTTCGCACCGCGCGCAGCCCACACATCGGCGGACTGGAGGCGGTCTCTGTCGCTCGATGGAGTGATAAGGAGACATACCGAGTGATACCGAGCGCAAACTCGTCCGCGGGCTGATCCGACGCGGCGTTTCGTGCCAATATCACGGGTGATGACGAACACACCCGTCAACCCGAGCACCCGCCGCAATCGCCTCACCGACCACGACCGAGCATGGTCCATCGCCGCGATCCTCGCGGCCGGGATCGAGCGCCGTTGGTCGCGTTTCGAGCCATCGGATCAACATCGCGAAACACCTCCAACAACCTCCGCGCTCTTGCTTGACCGGTCCGAATGCTCGCCCCTTGATCGCTCCGCTCCGAGTCTGGAGCAAGGAGGCGATCGCCGATGAACCTCACCAACATCGAACGCGAGATCGTGCGGCTGCGGGAACTGAGCCTGCCGCAGTTGAAGGCGGAGTATCAGGCGGCGTGGGGCGAGCCCACCCGCTCGAACAACTCCATCTTCTTGATCAAGCGCATCGCTTGGCGTAAACAGGCCGCCGAGCGCGGCGGGCTGAGCGAGATGGCCCGCAAGCGAGCGGCCGAACTGGCCAGCGATCTGGAACTCCGCATCCGACCGCCCCGGGAAGTGCATGCGGCGTTCGGCCGCACGAGCGGCGAAGCCGACGGCGCTACTTCGACCACATCGGCGTTGCCGCCACCGGGAACGCGGCTGGTGCGTGACTACCGCGGCCGGCGCATCGAGGTCGAGGTCCTAGAGCGCGGCTTCGTGTGGGACGGCCGGGAGTTCCCGTCGTTGACGGCAGTGGCCGAGGCGGTGACCGGTTCGGCGTGGAACGGCAGGCTGTTCTTCGGCCTGACCAAGCGGAAGGGGGAACAGTGAGCAAGGTCAAGACGAAACCCCCAAGCGATGGAGCGGTCCGCACCGTTCGGTGCGCGATCTACACGCGCAAGTCCAGCGACGAAGGGCTCGGGCAGCAGTTCAACACGTTGGAAGCCCAACGCGCGGGCGGCGAGGCGTTCGTGCAGAGCCGCGCATCCGAGGGCTGGATGTGCTTGCCCGACCGCTACGACGACGGCGGCTTCAGCGGCGGGAACATGGAGCGGCCGGCGCTGAAGCGACTGCTGGAAGACATCGACGCGGGACGGATCGATGTTGTCGTCATCTACAAACTCGACCGGCTCACGCGCTCGATTCGCGACTTCGCCCGGATCATGGAAACGTTCGACGCCAAGCGCGTGGCGATCGCGGCCGTCTCGCAGTCGATCAACACGCAGGACTCGATGGGTCGGCTCATGGTCCACGTTTTGATGTCGTTCGCCCAGTTCGAACGCGAACTCGCGAGCGAGCGGACGCGGGACAAGATCTCGGCCTCGCGCAAGAAGGGCATATGGACCGGCGGCCGACCGATTCTCGGCTACGACTTCGCGGGCTCAAGACTGGTCGTGAACGCCGCCGAAGCCCGGACCGTTCGATCGATCTTCGGCTGGTACATCGAAGTTCAATCGCTGCGGTCGCTGCTGATGAAGCTCGCGGAAGAAGTCGTCACAAACAAGGCGTGGACGACCCGCGATGGCAGGCCGATGGGCGGCAAGCCGTTCGTCCTCAGCGGCATTGCACAGTTGCTCGCGAATCCGTTGTACGTGGGCAAGGTTCCGCACCACGAGGTTGTCTACGACGGGCAGCACGACGGGATCGTGGACCCTGCGGTCTTCCAGCGCGTGCAGGAGTTGCTCGCTGAGAACAAGACGTGCGGCGCGAGTTTGAAGCAGAACAAGTGGGGCGGCTTGCTCAAGAGCCTGCTCGTGTGCAAGGGGTGCGGGGCGGCGATGGTGCACACGTCGACCAGCAAGCCCACCGTCAAAGACAAGCGCAGCGGAACGCGAGTGACTTACCGGTATTACACGTGCCGAACCCCCGCGCTCGTCGGCAAGCGCGTCTGCAAGAGTGGGAACATCTCGGCCGAGCAGATCGAGCGATTCGTCCTCGATCGCGTGAAGCATGAATTCGTCCGCCCGGACATCGTCGGCCTGGTCTTCGATACGCTGCGGCACTCGGCCGATTCGCGCGTTCGCGACCTCGAATCCCGACTGGCTCTCGCCAATGCCAACAAGGAGCAGGCCGAGGCGGGCAACGCCCCCACGGCCGCCCGTGGGTACGCCAAGGAGGCGGAGGTGGTTGGGCGGGACCTTGCCCGCGTCCGCCGCGACGTGCCAACCAGGGCGACCGTCGAGGCCGCCCTACGCGACTTCGACGGGCTGTGGCGCAGTTTGACGCCGACGGAACGCAGCGGGCTGCTCGCCCGCGTCGTCCGCCGCGTGCGGTTCGATGCCGCCAACGGCGAAATCACCATCGAGCGGCGCGAGGCTGAAGCCCCCGCCGGGGAGGAGGCCGCATGAGCAGCAACGTTGAGACGTTCAAGATACACCTCACCCGCAAGTCGCGCGGTCGGGTTGAACTGCACGAGGGAAAGGCACCCGAGCCGCCCATCCGGCCGCGCGTGCCGACGCGAGCAGCGCGGCTGCTGGCGCTGGCGCACCGCATCGACGGGCTGGTTCGCAGCGGCGAGTTCGACGACTACTCGCAAGTCGCACTCGTGGCCGGTCTGTCGCGGGCGCGCGTGAGTCAGATCACCGACCTGTCGTTGTTGGCCCCGTCGATCCAAGAGCGCGTGCTGTTGGAGCTCAAGCCCGATAAGGGCCGTGAGCGCTACGGCGAGCGTGATCTACGGCTGATCCTGAGAGAGCCGGATTGGGATCGACAGTTGGTGTTGTTTGAACGCATGCTCGCGTCGTGCGACACGGACGCGTCTTCGATCAAGGAGTGATCATGGCAACGAAACGCGAAGAAGCGACGGACGTCTCACGGCCAGAGTCGGGCGCGATCATGAAGTCGAAGCAGACTTCGCCGCCGCCGAGGCCGGTCTGCGCGCCGCCGGTTGTCGAGAACATCCCGCTCGAACTCCGCGAGCGAGCACAGTGGGTGTGCTGGCGGTACCAGCGCAACAAGGACCGCACCGACTGGACGAAAGTCCCGATCGACGCGAGCACGCTGAAGAGTGCAAGTTCCAAGGACGAGCGCACGTGGACGTCGTTTCAGACGGCCATGTCGAAGTGCTCGCTTGATCTTGGTTACGACGGCGTGGGATTCGTGTTCTCGCCCAACGACCCCTACTGCGGCATCGATCTGGACGACTGCATTGGTGCGAACGGGCTGATCAGCCCCGAGGCCCAGGCCATCAACGACGAGTGCGGCTCGTACGCCGAAATCTCGCCGAGCGGCACCGGCGTGAAGATCATCTTAAAGGGCGCGATGCCGGGCGGCGGGGGCAGGCAGTTCTCGACGATCGACGGGCGACCGCTCGAAGGCATGAGCAAGATCGAGTGCTACAGCCAAGCGCGGTTCTTTACGGTGACCGGTCGGGCGCTGCCCGGCTCGCCGACCGAAGTGCGTGACGGGCAGGAGGCGCTCGACCGCCTCGTGGCGAGATGCAACGCCAAGCCGGAACCGTCGAAGGGTCGCGCCAGCGGGAAGTGGGAGCCCGCAGCCGGATCGAAACGCGATGACCGGAGCGCCGGAACGTGGCGTGCGTCATCGCTCAGCGACGACGCGCTGATCGAGCGGGCCCGGGATGCGAAGAACGGCGACAAGTTCTCGCGACTGTGGGCCGGAGACACATCGGAGTACGGCGGGGACGAGAGCCGGGCCGATCTCGCCTTCTGCGACATGCTCGCATTCTGGACCGGCAAGGACGCCGATCAGATGGACCGCATCTTTCGCAAGTCCGGCCTGATGCGGGAGAAGTGGGATGAGAATCGCGGTGCCCGAACCTACGGACAGATGACGATCGAGAAGGCGATCGAAGGGTGCTCGGACACATACTCGCCCGAACGTTCCGCCGAGCCCAGCGCCGAGGAGATCGAAGCCGATTTGGGAGAACCGCCGGACGGTTGGAAGGGCTTACCCACAACGGATCTGTGCAACGCCCGCCGCCTTGTGGAGCGGTTCGGAGATCGCATCCGCTACTGCCACCCGATGGGGTGCTGGTTCATCTGGACCGGCCAGCGCTGGGAGCGCGATCTTCGGGGCACCGTCGAGTCGCTCGCGTCGCAGGTCTCGCTCATCGTGCAGGAAGAAGCGAAAGCTGCGTCCGGCATCGGCGTCCGAAACGCGCTGGTCCGGTGGGCCAAGTCCAGCCGAGCCAAGGCTCGCATTTCCGCGATGGTCGAACTCGCCAAGAGCATCCCCGGTCAGACCTTGCTCCCCGACGACCTGGACGCCGGCCCGATGCTTCTGAATGTTCGCAACGGGACGATCGACCTTCGAACGGGGAAACTGCGGCTACACGATCGCAGCGATCTGATCACCCGATTGTCCGACGTGGAGTACGACCCGTCGGCGTCCTGCCCGCGGTTCGACCTCTTCATGAAGGAAGTGCTCCCCGACGCGGCCGTGCGAGCGTACCTGATCCGCTACTTGGGCATGTGCCTGACCGGCGACATCTCGGAGCAGATTCTGGTGATCTGCCACGGCGCGGGCGGGAACGGAAAGTCGGTGCTGCTCGACACGGTGCAGGCGATCATGGGTGACTACGCGTCCCTTGCCGCGCCGACGCTTCTGGTGCAGTCGACGCACTCTGAGCACCCGACGGAGATTGCCGATCTGATGGGGCGAAGGCTGGTGGTTGCCTCCGAGACGGAGAAGGGCGCTCGTCTCAAACTGCAACTGGTCAAGCGGCTCACCGGGGACGCCAGTCTGAAGGGTCGGTTCATGCGGCAGGACTTCTTCGAGTTCGAACGGACTCACAAACTCTTGATGATCACCAACAACCGGCCCCGGGTTGACGAGGACTCCGAAGCGGCGTGGCGGCGGTTGCGTCTGATTCCGTTCGACGTGGTCGTGCCTGCGGAGCGACGCGACCCGGACCTGCTCGAAAGTCTCTGCGGCGAGTTCCCCGGCATCCTCCGTCGGCTCGTCGACGGATGCCTGGAATGGCAGCGTGCGGGGCTCGGGACGGCACCGGGGGTCGAAGCGGCGACGGCGGAGTACCGCCGCGACGAGGACGAAGTTGGTCGCTTCTTCGAGGAGTGCCTGGAGATCGAGGAGGTCCCCAAGGGATTCAACCCACAGGCGTTTGAGACGTGGGAAGCGCTCCGGAAGCGCTACGAGTGGTGGTGTGGGAACGAGGGCGTTGACCCGGTGCCACAGGGAGAACTGCAAAGGGCGTTCGCTTCACGCGGGTTGGAGACCGAAACGCGACGGGTTGGCGGCAAGTCTGCGAAGGTCCGGCTCGGCGTGCGCTTTCGGTCGTCGCTGGACCAAGGGCGAACCGGTCGCGAGGAAGAGATC
>JAHBXK010000047.1 GCA_019636535.1 Phycisphaeraceae bacterium
GCGGGCAAGAGGATCGAGACAAGCAGCGCGATGATCGCGATCACCACGAGCAGTTCGATCAACGTGAATGCGCGCAACCGACGACCAAGCAAACGTGTGTTCATGGCGTCCTCCCGATTCGGGTCTTCAACGGCCAGAGAAATCGTCCCGAACTCCCACACTGCACCGGCGGCCGAATGGCCTACTTGACATTCGAGTCAATATGGGGACTCGGTTCCAATAGTGAGTCTACCAAAGGGATCGGTCCTTGCGACCAAAAAAGTTGGCTTTCGACAAATAAACACCAGTTTTTGGTGCCTTCAGCCGACGATCAAGCCTTTGATCGTATTTTGTTAGGAATTTCTGGCTGCGCACGCTGGCCCGTTGCGCTCGCTCAGGCTGTCGCTTGTGGTGAGCATCCGAACCCAAACTCACTGCGCACTCAGGCCAGCCAATTCACGTTCTGGCACGGCCCTTGTGACGCGATCAGTCCGAACCGACCGTCCAATCCGGGCGCGTGGCGCGGTTGGACCATCGGCGCATGTCCTCGAGTTGCTCGAACGACAACGTGGCGCTGTGCCCGTCGAACATGACCGTTGCGGACTTGCCCGCGTGGCGCAGGTCGACGTTTCCGGTGGTGCCCGGCAGCGAAGCGCGATCGAAACTCGGCGCCCACATGCGCGTGGTGCGGTAGGGTGCGGTGACGCGGAAGTAGCCGGGCACGAGTTCGCCGCCGTCGGGGTTGACGCCGCGCGCGGTGGCGAAGATGAGCAGGTCGGACGGGCGAAGCGGCTGATCGGCCCGCGTGACGTAGACCTGGCCGTAGGCGTTGATCGCGGCCTGGTTGAAGCCGAAATTGCCCGTGCCGGCGTCACCGCCGACGTAGACGGAATTCAGGCCGAAACTCGGTGAGATGGAGACGACGTAGCGGAAGTCGGAGCGCTGCTGATAGCGACGCAGCACGCGCTCGTCCTTGTACAGCCCTCGGAAGTCGTAGTTCATGTACGGCGCCAAGCGCCAGGGGTAGCGCTGCGCTTCGACGCCGTGCACCGGCTCGCCGGCGTCGTCGAGCACGGTGAGCATCGGTGTGCCGGGAGGCGGCGATTCGAGCACCCAGTTCGCGGGGGCATAGCCGGGGAGCAGGTTGTCGCGGTGATCGACGGTGTACGCGGCGTAGGCCGCGGCGAGCGACTGGCCCGAAGCGAGTTCGCGGGTCATCTCGGCAGCGCGCCGGGCTTTGCCGAGCGAAGGGAGCAAGAGACCGACGAGCACGCCGACGACGGCGATCACGACGAGCAGTTCGATGAGTGTGAAAGCGCTGCATGAATTGGGTCGTGCGGCCCGCCAACGGGTGGACCGACTGGGCAGCGGCGAGTGTGCGGTGGATGGGAACGGGGGCATTTGTGTGGATTGGCTTGACTTGTTGAGAACGAGTCGCAACGATAGGTCGCCATTCGCTGCTAGACAAGAATCCGTCTACTCTAGCAGGAATGCCGACAGACACGCGGCATATGACCTGTAGATCCGCATTCTGGACAGCAAAGGAGTCATCATGCGAGGGTTGATCGTGCCGGGTTCCCAGAGTCGTTGGAAGTACGCCGCTGCATTGGCGGGCTTGCTGGTTTCGGCGGGGTCGGTGTCGGCTGCTGACATCCACCAGACTTATGCAACGCCCACGCTGGACCGCTGGAACTACGTCTTTGCCGGCTTCGGCCAGTTTCCGGCCGGGAGCGAGCCGGATGCGCCGTTGTTCTCCCCGTTCGGTAATCCGCAGCAGGCGCTCTTCGACAACCGTGACGGGGAGATGATCGTCGGCTTCGACACGACTCCGCTGATTCCTGCCGGTGAGGGCGTGACGCGCTACCGCGTGCTCGAGGCGAGGCTCCGGGCGGTGGTGAGCCGCGACCTGGCATTCGCGTACGACCCGTCTCTGGATCCGGTGCAGAGTTACTTCCCCAACACCGATCCGGAGTTCGTGGCGGACACAGACCCCGGCAGGCCGCTCGAGGTGTACCTTGTCGGGTATCGCGCGCCGTGGTCGTTGGCGACGTACACCGAGACGACGCCCTTCGCACCGGGTGCGCCCGGCACGCTGCCGGCGAAGGGGACCAAGAACGCGTTCAGTGCGCAGTATGACCCGCCCGGGAGCGGCATCGTGCGCGACGTGTCGAACAACGTCGATCAGCGGTTCGACTCTCGGCCGCTCGGGGTGGGGACTGCGCCGTTGGCGCCGGGTACGCTGGTCCCGGCCGGAACGGTGTTCACCTTCAACCTCGACCTCGGCAACAACCCAGACGTGCAGCGGTACCTACGTGAGGGGCTGAACTTCGGCCGGTTGAACTTCTCGTTCTCATCGCTGGCGACGGTGACGCAGCAGTCGTCCGCTTCACCCGCGTTCTGGTGCAAAGAGGGAGACCCGATCGAAGGTGCGGTGCCGGTGTCGCTGGAGATCCGCGTGTGCGTGGGTCGACCCTCGGACTTCAACTGCGATGGCGTCGTGGACCTTGCCGACCTGCTCGACTATCTCTCAGCGTGGGGGCCGACGCTCGGGCAGACGGTTTCTGGGCCGGCGGATGTGAACGGGGACGGGTTCGTGGATCTTGCCGACCTGCTCGAGTTCCTGGGTCCGTGGCTGACCGACCTGGGGACGTGAGTTTCACCCGCCGCGGTGCTCGCGACGCGGCCAAAGAGGGCCGACGAATGACAACGACAACGGTTCCGGGCGGGATCATGGAGCGGCTCCGTGCGGAGACCGCCGAGCGGCACAAGCGGGCGGAGGAGCACCGGTTTCAGCGGACGCTGCTTTCGGGCCGGCTGACGCGTGAGCAGTACGCCGCGTGGCTGGGTCAGATGCTGGTTGTTCATCGTGCGCTCGAGTCCGCGATCGATGGAGTGAGACCTGCGTGCGCTGCGCTGGGCGTGGTGACCGATGCGCAGCGCCACTCGCGGAACCTGGAGGCCGATCTGCGGTCGCTGGGCGCTGAGCCGTCTGCGGTTGAGCCGCTGGCCGGGGCCGCGTGGCTGTGCGGGCGAATCGAAAGGGCCGAGCGAGAGGAGCCGATCGCGCTGCTGGGCATGCACTATGTGTTGGAAGGGAGCATGAACGGCAACAAGTTCATCGCGATGGCCGTGCGGAAGGGGATGGACGTGCGGCCGGGCGAAGGGGATCGGTACTTGGACCCGTACGGAGAGGGCCAGCGGGCGGTGTGGGCGGCGTGGAAGGCCGAGATGGGGGATCGCGCCTTCTCACCGTCGGAGGTGGACGCGATGGTGCGGGCCGCTTGCGACATGTTCGACGGCGTGTCGAAGATCAGCGAGGACCTGAAGCCGTCGGCGTGAGGTGGCCTATCGATCGGCGATGAGCAGTTCGGCGATCTGGACGGCGTTCAACGCTGCGCCCTTGCGGAGTTGATCTCCGCAGATGAACAGGTCGTACCGCCGGTATGCGGGATCTGATCCCGCGGGTTGATGCTCGTCGGGCTGGATGGGGCTGGGTCGGATTCGGCCCACGAGCACGTCGTCTTGTCCCGCGGCCTTGAGGGGAGTGGGGAAGTCGTTGCGGGCGCGATCATCAACGACTCGGACGCCGGGGGAACGCGCGAGAGCGTCGCGAACCTGGGCTTCCGTCGCGTGTCGGTCGAGGGTGACGTGGACGCTCTCGGCATGGGCGCGGCGTACGGGTACGCGGATGCAGGTGGGGGCGATTCGGACGGACGGATCGTTCCAGATCCGGTGCGTCTCCTTGATCATCTTCACCTCCTCGACGTTCAGGCCCGAGGTCGGGTCGACGTCGGAGTTGTGGCTGAAGAGGTTGAAGGCGTAGGGCTCGTGGAAAACCCCACCGGAATCGACGCCGGCGCGGACGACTTCGCGCGCAAGATCGGCGCGGGTCTGGGCCTCAAGTTCGGCCATGCCCTTGGCGCCGGCGCCGGACGCCGCCTGATAAGTGCTGACGATCATTTCGCGCACGCCGAACGCCTTGCGGAGCGGGTTGAGCGCCGTGAGCAGGATGATGGTGGAGCAGTTCGGGTTGGCGACGATCGAGGGCCGATTGTGAGAGGGATGGTGTGGCAAGTTGCCAGCGGCTCTACCAGAGACAAAGAGCGCATCGGGATTCACTTCCGGAACAATCAGCGGCACGGCCGGATCCATGCGGAAAGCCGAGGAGTTGTCGATGATGCAACCCGGCCAGTCGCGATCTCGCAAGAGCGGGACGATCTGCTTGGTGATCGCCGATCCGGCGCTGAACAGCGCGATGTCGACGCCATCGAGGGCTTGAGGCGTGAGTGCTTCGACGACGAGTTCGCGTCCGTCGAAGCCGATGCGTTGGCCAGCGGACTTCGGTGACGCGAGCGCCCTCAGCGACGCGAGCGGGAATCGCCGCTCTCCAAGAATGCTGAGCATCTCGGCACCGACGGCTCCGGTGGCTCCGACGACGGCGACGTGTGGTTGGAGAGGCATGTCGGGGCGTTCGGTGGAAGTGGGTCGGTTTAGAACGAACGTGCAACGACGCGCTGCGCCATGTGCATCAGCAACTGCTTGCCGGGTGTTTCGGGAAGATCCACGAGAGAAGAACGGGCCTCCTCCACGAGTCGCACCGCTCGGTCGCGGGCGTAGTCGACCGAACCGGTCGAGGCGAGCGCGTTCAGCAGATGTTCAGCGTGATCCGTCTCTTGCTCGCTGACCTGCTTGAGAAGAAGGAGTGTGCGTCCTCTGCGGTCGGGATCGGCGTGGGCGAGGTGGTGGATGACCGGGAGGGTGAGCTTGCCGAGTTCGGCGTCGCGGTTCAGCGGCTTGCCGACCACGCTCTGGTTGCCGGTCAGATCAAGCAAGTCATCCTGGATCTGAAAGGCGATGCCGAGCGACACACCGAAGGCGTTGAAGCAATCGCCCGTTGGTGCGTCTACGCCCGAGGCCAGTGCACCGAGTCGACAGGCCGCGCCGATGAGCGAGGCGGTCTTCTTCTCAACGATGCGGAGATAGGTCGGCTCGTCGAGCGAGAAGTTGCCGCGGTGGTGGAGTTGCAGCAGTTCGCCCGAGCAGAGCGTCATGCCCGTCTGACCGATGAGCAGGGCGGAACGCTGGCCCTCCGCGCCGGGAAGCGTCGAGCAGAGCCGATAGGCCGAGGAGAACAGGTAGTCGCCAAGGATCACGGCCGCTTCGTTGCCGCGGAGGCGATTGACGGTGGCGCCGCGTCGGCGAACGTCGGCCTCGTCCAGAACGTCGTCGTGAACGAGCGTGGCCATGTGGATCATCTCGCACACAGCGCCAATCACGATGTGTTCCGGTCGGATCGGGAGCGTCCCCGGCTTGGAGTGCCCAGACGCGGCTAGGCCGCACGCGAGCACGAGTTGAGGACGAAGCATCTTGCCTCGGTACGCCTCGATGTGACGGACCAGGTGCTGGACAGGCGGAAGATCCGACCGAAGCGCCTCGTCGAAAGTCAGTTCAACACGCCGCAACGCGCCGTTGACCTGTGCGAGCGCATCGGCCGCGCCGGGCGGAAGTTCGGCCACGTCGGCGGCTTCGAATGAAGAGGGAACGGGCATCGACGAACGGTATGCGTGACCGTGGCCGGGATTGGGCGGTGGCCTCATCGCTCGGCGGAGATGTAGCAGACGTAGCTTGGGCAGGCCTCACCCGTTTCGGCGGCGGTGAACACGCCGTTGCCGCCGCCCTCGCCGTCGTCGCCTTCCCAGTAGACGGTGGATCGTGCAAAGCCTGCTTCTTGGAGGACTTCTCGGATCTCCCTGATCGTCCAGACACGCCAGTGGTACGAGAATGCGCGGTCGATGCGAGAACCATCGGGGAATCGGAAGTGGATGTAGCAGGTGCAGTCGGAGGAAATGGGGTCGTACTCGGCCTGGTCCCACACATACGTGAATGAATTGCGGGCGTTTTTGCGTCCGATCGGCCGTCGTTCCTTGAGTACGCGGATGGCGTCCGGTCCGCCGTAGAAGTCGAGGAAGAAGACGCCGCCCTCGGCGAGCGATTCTCGAACCCGACGGAAGTAGTGCAGGAGCGTGGCCCGCTCTTTCATGCACCAGTACGAGAAGTTCATTGCAAGGACGATGTCGAAGTGCCCGAGGTCGTTCGAGTGGTCGTCCAGAACGTTGCCCTGCTCGAGACGGGTGCGCTCACGCTGGGATGGCGTCAGTTTCGAGACGTTGTTGGCCGCGCCCCACGCGAGCGGCTCGGGGTCGAGGTCGAGTCCGACGGCCGAGTTGGTGGCCCGTCGGCGTACCCATTCGCAACTTGTGTTGGCCGTGCCGCAGAAATCCTCGCGCAGACGTACAGCGGTGCGCTTTCGAAGGCGCTTGAACTGGGCATCCACGAAGTCGATCTCGGCCTCGACGCATTGCACGGCGCGCTGGTACAGATCGTGCCGATCGGCCCGACTGGACATGGGGAGAGCCCGGGGCTTTGACGCCTTGCGGCGCGATGAAGACGCCCGAGTTGAACTGGATTGTGAACGCTTCGCCATAGGGAGGCGGAGTGTAAGACTCCGAGCGGCAAACTCCAGCCGTCGGAGCGTCAAGAAAGCACGATCGGCGGCGACTAATCTAGACGGCACCGGGCGGTATTCGCCCGGTGCCGATGGAAATCGGAGGAGCGTGATGAATCTGTCCATGGTTGGAACGGGGTACGTGGGTCTGGTCACGGGCGTGTGCTTGGCGAACACGGGAAACCAGGTTGTTTGTCTGGACACCGACAAGGCAAAGATCGAGCGGCTTCGGCGTGGCGAGTGCCCCATCTACGAGCCGGGGCTGACGGAGTTGATGGAGCGAAACATCGCCGCCGGGCGGCTGCGGTTTACGACCGACGCGACGGAGGCGCACCGCGACGCCGACATGATCTTCATCTGCGTGGGCACACCGAGCGACGAGGAGGGGCATGCCGACCTCCGGTATGTGCTGGGTGCCGCGGACGACATCGGCGACGTCTTAAACAAACTGGGCCCGACGGGCAGGCCGAAGGTTGTGGTGGTCAAGAGCACCGTGCCCGTGGGCACGACGTTCAAGGTCCGCGACCGCATCCGCGAACGAACGGGCGGGAAGATCCCTTTCGAGATCGCCGACAATCCGGAGTTCCTGAAGGAAGGCGCTGCGATCGAGGACTTCAACAAGCCCGACCGAGTGGTCGTCGGCGTCGAGAAGGAGTCCGTGGGCGAGCAGATGCGTGATCTCTATGACCCGTTCGTTCGCAACGGACATCCGATCCACGTCATGGACGTTCCGAGCGCGGAAATGGTGAAGTACGCGAGCAACGCGATGCTCGCTTGCAAGATCAGCTTCATCAACGAGATTGCGAGTCTGTGCGAGGCGTACGGGGCCAACGTCAGCCGCGTGCGCGAGGGCATGTGCGCGGACCGACGTATCGGCAACCAGTTTCTCTATCCCGGTCTCGGTTACGGCGGATCGTGCTTCCCCAAGGACACACTGGCGGTGATCGCCATGGGCCAGGCCGTCGGCCGGCCTTCGACGCTTAACGCGGCGGTGCACGAGGTGAATCAGCGTCAGCGCGTCCACTTCTTCGCGAAGATCGAGGGTCACTTCGGCGGCAGGAACGGACTGAAGGGCAAGACGATCGGCGTGTGGGGGATCGCCTTCAAACCCCGCACCGACGACATCCGCGAAGCGCCGGCGTTGACGCTGATCCGCCAGGCCGTCGCGGCGGGCGCCCGTGTTCGTGCGCACGATCCGGTCGCCAACGATAACGCACGCAAGGATCTGGCCGACCTTGGCGATCCGGTAACGATCTGCGACCAAATGTACGGCGCGCTCGAAGGAGCAGATGCCCTGGTTGTCTGTACGGATTGGGACGAGTTCAAGAGCCCGGACTTCGATCGCATTCGACGCACCCTGAAGTCGGCGACGATCTTCGACGGGCGGAACCTCTACAGGTTGTCGCAGATGGCCGCGGCGAGGTTCAACTACTACAGCGTGGGCCGCGCGCCGGTGTTGGCCGGCTGAATCGGCCGTTGAGTGTGAACACGGGCCCGTTGGCTTCAGGGGCCGTCGGCTACCATCGGACTGCATGCTGAACGGTCTGGGCAGGTTGTACTCCCGGCGCATCGTCAATGTCAACGTCAACATCCTGTTGGCGAATTTTTTGGCGTTGGTGTTGACCGCGCTGGTGGTGCATCTGGGCAAGCACATCGGCCTGCACGACCTTCACGGCTGGTTCATCGTCGGGTTCACCTTCGTCGTGGACCTCACGTTCGACGTCGTGCTCTACTACGGGTTGCACTGGGTCGCGAACCACTGGCCCAGACGGCTTCATGGGCCGGTGAGCCAGACGACAAAGCACCTGTTGGAAGAGACCCCGAAGCCGAGTTTCTTTCGCGACGCGACGATCGTGCAGGGGCAGAGGCTGGTGCTCTCGCCGCTCTTCTACCTCATCGCGTTCGGCGGTCAGAAACTGGCCTTGATTGCGCAGATCCAGCCGGCGTGGACGGTGATCATCGGGTACGGTGCAGCATCGATCATCACGCGGACAGCTCACACCATCTGGATGATCCAGCAGGAGCGTTCGGCCGAACGGCGGCGTCAGCACGTGTCTCAGGAGTCGAAGGCGGCCGCGTGAAGGATCACCTTCCTTCCATACTTCCCGTCTTGCCGGGAGCTCGGAATTGGGCAGCTCGGCCGATCGCTGGCGAAGGATCGTCGCCGTGGTTCCCCCTCGGTCGGGTTTTCGATGCAACCTCTTTGAATCGTCCGTGGTTTGAGGTACGCTGGATGTTGCGGGGGGGCGGAATCCAACGCGGTTGGGCCGCGCAAACCAAACCCGGCGGTCTGTCCGGGATCGGCGTTCAACAGGAGATCGTTCGATGAGGCATTGGAAACTGGCTGTAACGGGGGCGCTGGCGTTGGGAGCCGGGGCGAGTGTTGGACTGGCAGGCGTTGACGTGATCTTCTCTCGCATTGCGGCGAGCCCGACTTCGACCGTTCCGGGCGCGGAAGACTTGATGGGCAATCCCATCTCCCCCAAGTTCGTCTCGATGCTGGACTTCTACCTGAGCCCAGATGGCACCAAGTGGCTCTTGCGGGGTGCCTCTGATGCTCCGACGACCCATGATGCGTTTCTGATCCTCGGATCGGGCACGACCGGCAGCATCGTGCTGCAGGACGGCCGTCCCTTCCCGGGTGCCGTGGGCGGCGAGTTGGTGGACTTCTTCTCCGGCACGAACAACCGTCCCTTCAACGCGAACAACGACTGGGCGTTCACCTTCCGCGCGAAGGGTGGGGCTGCCTCGACTTTCCAGAAATTGATCAAGTTCACGAGCGCAGGGGTCGGTTCGATCGCTCATCAGATGGGTGATCTGTACACGGGCGTGCTCGACACCGGCACTCCCGGCGATGAAGCGATCGGCAACTCGTTCGGGAGCATCTGTCTGCTCGATTCGGGTCAGGTCTACTGGCACGACTCAACGGTTCAGAACGTCAGTCCTTCCCTTCGCCCGATCGTTGCCGTCGACGCCGTGAAGTACCTGCAGGTCATCGTGGACTCCGTCACCGCGATTGACGGTATGACGCCGATCACACTGACGAACGTCGGATCGACAGGCACGTTGTCGGTCTTGAACGTATCGCCCGACGGCTCGCGTGTGGTGATTCGTGGCGCGGTCGACGTGGACGGCAACAACTCGAACATTCCGGCCGATCCGGCCTGCGTGATCGTCGACGGACAGGTTCGTGTCCAAGTCAATACCACGGTCCCAGTCCTCGGAATCGTGCCGACGGCGATCAACCAGGCGGCGGTCGCCCCGAACAACGACTGGTTTGTGCGTGGCGCTGATTCTGGCGGCGCATTCGTCATCCGCAACGGAGCCATGCTCGCCAAGACTGGCGACTCGATCGGCTCCGGAAACTGGGGATCGACGATGTTCAGCGTTCAGGGCAACGGGAACGGCGATTGGGTGATCGCTGGCAAGTCCGACAACGTCGACCCGGCATTCGACGACGTGCTGGTCGTCAACGGCCAGGTCGTGCTGCGCGAGGGTGATCCCGTGCAGGTGCCCGGACACGGGACGGCGTACATCGGCCGCGCTGTGGTGACCAACTCCGCGTTCGCAGGGACGAGCCAGATCGGTATTGCGCCGGACAAGACGGTGTACGCGCTCGTCAGCCTGCGGTCCGAAGCCGGCGGCGGCGTCGACCTTACGCCGTCCGGCATCCCCTACGCCCTTGTTCGAGTGACGCCCGGCGGTGGTCCCTGCCCCGGCGACTTCAACGATGACGGCGTGGTCGATTTGGCGGATCTGCTCGACTTCCTCGGGACCTGGAACCCGAATCTCGGACAGTCGGTCACGCCCGGCACCAACGGCGATGTCAACGGCGATGGCGTGGTGGACCTGGGCGACCTGCTCGACTTCCTCGGCGATTGGAACCCGAATCTCGGCGTGACGTGCCCGTAATGATCGAAGATTGCGATTGACTTGCGGCACAGCGGGGAGCGGCCTTCGGGCCGCTCCCTCTTTCTTGCGCTGAACACGGGACCTGCCGCTCCGACGCTGCCGAAGCATCGGCCAGCTTCCATCCGAATGCTGACCGTGCCGGATCAGACGTTCGCATGTCACCGCGCCATCGGAACGTGCGGCGGCGGCAGGCGCAAATGCCGTGCGAGCCAGTACGACCCCACGTAGAAAGGCACAGTGTCCGCGAGTGCGACGAGCGCCTTGAACAGGTAGCCCGTCGCGATGAACACGAGCAACTGGGGCCACAGGCCCTGCTGATCGTTGATCGGCAGCGCTCGGGCGTAGAAGTGCGTGATGAGGATGACCGCGGTCGTGTCAACGAGTTGGCTGACGAGCGTTGAGCCGTTGTTGCGGAGCCACAGGTGCCTGTTGTTGGTCACCCGTTTCCAGAAGTGGAAGACGTGCACGTCGACCAGTTGCGCAGCGAGGTAAGCGATCATCGAAGCCGTCACCGCGCCAAAGGCCAGCCGCTGGACCTCAAAGAACACGCCGCTGCGAGGCGTATCCGCGGGCTCGAAGCCCGGGAGCACGCCGCCGAGCCAAAGGACGAACACGACCCAGAGATTCAGCAGCAGCCCGATCCAGACGACCAGGTTCGCTCGCCGTCGGCCGTAGAACTCGCTGATGAAGTCGGTGCACAGAAACGTGATGGGGTAGGGGAGTACGCCCACGGCGACGGCGAAAGCGGTGGCGCCGGTGGCCGGGTCGCCGTCGAAGTCGATCTCGAAGAGTTTGATGAACCGGGTGATGCCCAGGATGTTCAGCATCGCGAGCGTGCCAAGAAACAGCCCCGCGAACAGCAGGAAGAACCCCTCGCGTCGGCGGTAGAGCGTCAGTTCGCCCAGCCTCGGCAGGCCGGCGTACTCGTGCTGGACCGATGGGATGGTGCGGTGCTCGCTCACGGTATGGGTTGAGGATACCTGATCGCGGACAGGGAATGGACTGTGGAGCAGAGACAGAGGTTCTGATGGTCGTTCGTCTCTCGCGGCGGTTCGGACTCGCCGGTACGCTCTGTTCGCATGTGCGGCATCGGCGGCATCCTGAGGGTCTGGTCTCCCGAGCAGCGTGCTGAGGCGCTGGCGACGCCGCCGGTGCGGGCGATCCCCGAGGCGTGGCTGGACGTGATCGACGACGCGGTGAAGCACCGGGGCCCGGACGGACGCGGCCGGTTCCGGGATCGGTTGCTCAGGCCGGACGGGAGCGTCGTCGATGTGGCGCTGGTGCACCGTCGGCTGAGCATCCTGGACCACGCGGGCGGGCACCAGCCGATGCTGTCGCTGGGCAAGGGGCGGGGGGTCGTGACCGGGACCAGGCGGCTGATGCTGGGCGAGGGGCTGGGGCTGTACGAGCGCAATGCGGCGAGCGAGTTGGCCGGGGGCGGCTCGACCGCCGCAGAGCGGATCGACCACGGAGTCGCAGGCGGGACTGAGAAAGGCAGTGGGGCGGGAGAGCGTAGCGATGGAGTTGGCGGCAATGCGGCGTTGAGCGATCGCGTGTGCGTGGTCTTCAACGGATGCATCTACAACCACCGGGAACTGCGTGCGCAGTTGCAGGCCGCGGGCCACGTGTTCACATCCGATCACTCGGACACGGAGGTCTTGGTGCATGGGTGGAGAGAGTGGGGACCGTCTCTCTTTCGCCATCTCGACTCCATGCACGCGATGGCCATCTGGGACGCGGCCGCAGGCACGCTGACGTTCTCACGCGACCACTCTGGTGAGAAGCCGCTCTATGAAGGGGTGCCTCGCAACGCACGCTGGCTGGTCTTCGGCAGTACGGTCCCCGCAGTGATGCGCGGGCTCATGGCCAGCGGATTCGATGAGGCCGCGCAGATTTCCGACGACAGCCGGTGGATTCTCCGGGATCACTGGCTCCGTTACGGATACGGGTTCCGACCACCGTCTGCCTGGATTCAAGAGGTCGACCCGAGCGTGCATCGCGCTCTCGAACCGTCGACGGGCGAAGTATCGGTGGCGATCATCCATGAAGCCGACGACCCTCTCCCGGAGCGCCAGACTGGCTCTCCGTTTGAGGCCAACGAAGCCGAGACCCTCATCCGCGAAGCGGTGCGGTCACGCTTGCACGCCGACGTCGAATGGGGGTGCTTCCTGTCCGGCGGCGTCGATTCCTCACTCGTCGCGGCCATCGCGGCATCCCTCGCCCGCGGACTCCGCACGTTCTCGGTGCGCATGCCCGACGCACGCTTCGACGAATCGCCGACCGCGACTCGCGTCGCATCGATCATCGGCACGCGGCACACAGTCCTCGACTGCGATCAGCGACCGGCGGAAGACCTGCTCACGCTCGTCGATCAACTCGGCCTTCCGTTTGGCGACAGCTCGTTGCTCCCCACGCACTGGGTGAGCCGCGCCGCTCGCTCACACGTCACGGTCGCGATCGGCGGCGACGGCGCAGACGAACTGTTCGGTGGTTACGAGCGGTACCGCGCCGCGTTCGCGTTGCAGCGGTTCCGAAGACTCCTCGCAAAGCTCCCCATTCACCCGGGCGGGGCTCACCCGCGCGGCCGCCGCGCCAAACTCGCCCGCCTCGTCGCCGCGGCACGAGCCGATGGCTACCACGACCTGCTCGCGATCTTCCCTGCGGCCGAGTGGGAGACACTGACCGGCGGCGAACTCCGATCCCGCGCGGGATCCACGTCGGACGACCCGCTGCGCGACGACTTCACAACCTACCTGCCGCAAGACTTGCTCCGCAAAACCGATACGGCGTCCATGGCGTGCGCGCTGGAACTCCGCTCGCCCTACCTCTCGCGAGCGCTGGTCGATGCGTGTCTGAGCGCTCCCTTGTCCTCCCTCATGCCCCGCGGCCAGCGCAAGGGACTCTTGCGGCAGGTCGCTCGCAAGTACCTCCCCTC
The DNA here is from genome assembly GCA_019636535.1 of Phycisphaeraceae bacterium. Lineage (GTDB taxonomy): Bacteria > Planctomycetota > Phycisphaerae > Phycisphaerales > UBA1924 > JAHBK01. The sequence continues at coordinate 13,332 of JAHBXK010000047.1, forward strand.
CGAGATCGTCGATCGGCCGAAGATGGGCTTTGCGATCCCCATCGGCGAGTGGTTCCGATCAGACTACGGCGGGCTGCGGACCATGCTGCTCGATCACCTGAATTCGGCGGAGCCCTTCGGTCCGCCTTCGCTGGGGATCGAACTGAACATGGCGTATGTTCGGCAGATGCTCGACGAGCATCTCGGAACTGGGCCCAGCGGCGTCGTGAAGCGCGACCACTCACAACGCCTTTACATGCTGCTCGTCTTGTCGATCTGGGCCAAGTGGCTCGGCGGTTTGCGATAGACTGCCGCCCATCGCCTGCGCGAACTCGGGTGGCTGTTGCTGGGCCAACCCATTCCCCGAGAGCGTGCAGTACGGCGCGAGGTGACGTTCAATCTGCAGGGCTTCACGACGAACCGGGCGCGGGGTGGGTTACGGGATGATGCGGCATGGCCAGTTCCGATTCCCAGGCTGATGCAAATCGTGCTCAACTCCCGGACGAATCCGCCGAACTCTCGCGTCGTTCGCAACAACGCCCCTTCTTCTGGCCACCCGCCAAGGTACTTGATTTAGAAGTTCGCCCGACGTCACCGCCGAGCACGGGCTCACATGAGCAGCCCGATGGAACGAGCGTCCCAACGACACAGTGCCCGCGCGAGCCAGGACTCTGGGAGCGGATCGAGTCGTACTGGTTCGATGTCAAAGTGCCGCCGCTGAACCGTCGGCTTGAACTGGCCCGGTGGAAGCCCGCGCCGATCGACACGTTCTGCCGTCGCTGCGGCAACGCGTGCGGCGAGTTCGAGTCCCGTGCTGGCGAGTGCCTGGCTTGCAAAGATTGGTTGAAGGTTTCGTGGGACCGACTCGTGCGGCTTGGCGCTTACGAGCATCCGCTTCGAGGCGTGATCCACGACATCAAGTTCACGTCGTGGCGCCGGCTTGGGCAAGATGCGGGGTGCCTGCTCGCCGAGCAGGTGCGGGCGTGCTTCGCGCAGGACGTGGAGGAAGGAAGGCTAGATCCGGCCCACTTCCGACATGGCGTTGGTGTAGTGCCGATCCCTGAGTCGGCGATACGCAGGTTGTCACGCGGGATCGATCACTCGTTGGCGATCGCGAGGGGCATGGCGGATCGGAGGGCTTGGGAATCGGGGAGCGGTGCTTGGCGCGTCACGCGGCCGCTTTGGCGCGAGGCCCGGCCATCGCAGGTTGAGGTGCGGGCGAGCGACCGAGCAGCCAACGCGGCACGCAGCGTGCATCCCAGACGTTGGTTCCGCTTCGGTGATCCAGCCCCACGCGTATGGGTGGTCGTGGACGACGTTCTGACAACCGGATCCACAATGCGTGCGGCATGCCGAGCCTTGCGAGCTTGCCTCAGGCAACAGGGGATCGGGGGGCCGGCAAACACGGTATGGGTGTGCGCGGCGGTATTGGCCGTAGCCACGCCGGACGCGATCGCGACGGCAGGGAGGGCGCAGTAAGTTAGTATTTTGTACGGATAAGATCTTCAGGCAGTGCACGAACTACCCCCAACCGATCCACGTAATGACAGCCACGAGCGGGACGCGTCCGGAATTTTGGGCGCCCAAGTCGCAGTGCCTTGACCGTCGAACGGTTCACGCTACGATCTCCCCCGCGTCTGCGAGAAACGCAGTGCCGGCATCGACGCCTCCGGACGGTGGCGTGTGATGGACGCTCTCTGGAAAGTAAAGACAGTTGGGTGGTCCGCGAGAATGAGCGGGCCGGACACGGCGGTTGCCGGGCCTTCAGCAAGGCCAGTCCGGCTCGAATATCCAACGCTGATCGGGGTCACAGCCCCCGAGCGTTGTTCTCGCAACCACTACACCCTGCGTCCCGCGGCTACCCGCCGTGGGCGCAAAGATGTAAACGAGAACAGCTTTTCCGTCCGGGTAAGCCCCCGGACGGACACACGGTCCGATCCCCCGATCGGTCGTGTGCGACCACCCGCGAGGAACCTCGCGGGGTTTGACAGGTCAACTTTCATAGAAGCTTGCCGGGCGGCGCGCAAACGCCGTTCGGAGCAACGAACTTCAACTGAAGAGTTTGATTCTGGCTCAGATTGAACGCTGGCGGCATGGCTAAAACATGCAAGTCGAACGGACCGCAAGGTCAGTGGCGGAAGGGTGAGTAACGGTATCGAACGTGCCCCGAGGTGGGGGATAGGCATGGGAAACTGTGCGTAATACCTCATGATCTCCAAGGAGCAAAGCTACGGCGCCTTGGGAGCGGCGATACTCCTATCAGGTAGTTGGTGGGGTAAAGGCCCACCAAGCCAAAGACGGGTAGCCGGCGTGAGAGCGCGGCCGGCCACATCGGGACTGAGACACTGCCCGGACTCCTACGGGAGGCTGCAGTAACGAATATTCCGCAATGCACGAAAGTGTGACGGAGCAATGCCGCGTGCGGGATGAAGCGTCTACGACGTGTAAACCGCTGTCAGGAGATAGTAATACTGAACATCTCCAGAGGAAGGGGCGACTAACTCTGTGCCAGCAGTCGCGGTAATACAGAGGCCCCGAGCGTTAATCGGAATTACTGGGCTTAAAGGGTGCGTAGGCGGATGCGCAAGTGTCTTGTGAAAGCCCTCGGCTCAACCGGGGAATTGCAGGGCATACTGCGCGTCTTGAGGGACCTAGAGGCCGGCGGAACGATAGGTGGAGCGGTGGAATGCGTAGAGATCTATCGGAACGCCAAAGGTGAAGACAGCCGGCTGGGGGTTTCCTGACGCTGAGGCACGAAAGCGTGGGGAGCAAACAGGATTAGATACCCTGGTAGTCCACGCCCTAAACGATGCGCACTAGACCGGTGCCGGTCTGACCCGGTAGTGGTCGTAGAGAAATTGATAAGTGCGCCGCCTGGGAAGTACGGTCGCAAGGCTAAAACTCAAAGAAATTGACGGGGGCTCACACAAGCGGTGGAGCATGTTGCTTAATTCGAAGCAACGCGAAGAACCTTACCTGGGTTTGACATGCACGGATTAGCCGGTGGAAACATCGGTGACACCCGCAAGGGTGGAACGTGCACAGGTGCTGCATGGCTGTCGTCAGCTCGTGCTGTGAAGTGTCGGGTTAAGTCCTCTAACGAGCGCAACCCCTGTCGCTAGTTGCTAACGGGTAATGCCGAGGACTCTAGCGAGACTGCCGCTGTAAGGCGGAGGAAGGTGGGGATGACGTCAAGTCCTCATGGCCCTTACATCCAGGGTTGCAAACGTGCTACAATGGCGCGCACAAAGCGAAGCAAGGCTGCAAAGCGGAGCAAATCGCAAAAAACGCGCCCCAGTTCGGATTGCAGGCTGCAACCCGCCTGCATGAAGTCGGAATCGCTAGTAATCGGAGATCAGCTACGCTCCGGTGAATACGTTCCTGAGCCTTGTACACACCGCCCGTCAAGTCATGGGAGCCGGTAGTGCCCGAAGTCGCCACATCTCAGTGGTGCCTACGGCAAGATCGGTGACTGGGACTAAGTCGTAACAAGGTAGCCGTAGGAGAACCTGCGGCTGGATCACCTCCTTTCTAAGGGATTTCCTTGGACCCGGACGCCTCGCCCTTCAGGGCTTGGCCGCGGAGCGATCCGCACCGGGTAGTCAGCTCACTCTCGTCCGCCGTCAACGGTTAACCGCCGGGCGGACAGGACGCACGCGAGTGCGTCTGAACGGTCACCCAACTGTCTTTCTTGTACAACCATCTCACGATGGCGCAGCGCCCGCTCAAACGAGCGGGCGTTGTTGTTTTTCGTCGCACCGTTCTTGAGCACTCCGCATCGCGTTCGCGATGAAGTTACTGATCGAATCGAGGATGATCGGCGCTGAGGCCGTTCCTGCTCTCTCGCCGGAACTCCTTCTTGCGGTGCCGGACGATCTCGCCCGTGTCGAGGTAAACGATGTCCTCGGCGATGTTCACCATGAGGTCCCCGATCCGCTCGAGTTCGCGGCCCACGCGGTAGACCAACAGCCCGACCGAGTGGGGTGTGCTCATGCGCTCCATCAGTTCCACGGTCTCGTCGAACAGTTTGCGGTGCAGGGAGTCGATCGTTTGATCGTCGACGATGATCCTCTTGGCGGCCTCGACGTCTTCGTCGACCAGTGCTCTCAACAGTTGCTGGCACGTGATCGGCACGCGTTGGGCCAGTTCAACCAGAGACGTCGGCCAGTCGGGAGGCATCGAAGCGTCCAGTTTCCGTGTGATCTTCGCGATCGAGCAGGCGTGATCGGCGACGCGTTCAATGTCCGTATTGACTTTCAGGCAGAACGCCAGACCGCGGAAGTCCTTGGCGACCGGAGCCTGGAGCGCCATCAGCCGGAAGACCTGCTCTTCGATCTTCACCTCTTCGGTGTCGATCCGGTCGTCGCGACGGAGGATCTCTTCGGCCGCGGCGACGTCCACATCGAACAACGCCCGCAACGACGATTCGACCATGCCCACGGCCGCGATCGCTTCGTCGACGATTCGCTGCTTGAGGAGGCGAAACTCGCGTGCGATCGCGGTGTCTTTGCCCGGCTTGGCCGGCTCACCGATCGGACCTGGGGACGGGGTGTTGGGCATCGTGGCTGACCTTCCCTC
>JAHBXK010000048.1 GCA_019636535.1 Phycisphaeraceae bacterium
TCGAGTACAAGCCCGAGAGGCTGGATGAGTTGGTTCCAAAGCTCGCACAGCGAATTCAGGGCATTCTGAGCAGCGACGCGGTCGCGCGGGCTCAGAATAAGCGTTGCCCGTTTGAGCTGATCGTCGAGAACTTTGCGCTCTCGCCCGGCGACCACCGGCGCGAAATGCCGATCAAGGGTTGGACCGGGAATGGCGTGGCCGGCTTCAAAGTCACGTTCCACGCAAAGGCCAGCCCGGTGACGACGCGAGTCGATGTGGTCTACCTCTTCACCGACAACATGCAGGGTGTCGTACCCTCCCAACCGAATGTCACTGCGCCTCGCGCACCCGATCTGTGGATCAATGACGCGCTCCCGGATGACTCGTTCGTTTGCAAGTACCTGATGACCGAGTCGCCGATGCTGATCCAGCCGTTCGGCGTCAAACATCTGGACTTCACGTTTGTGTGGCGAGGAGTGTCGTTTGTGCCCATTCGGCTTGAGTGTTCGTGTAACGGCCAGTTGTTCAAGTGGGAGTTTGTGCTGCATCTCAGTTGACCGGCACAGCGCCGAGGCCGAACTTGATAGGGGGGACTCCACATGCCACTGACCAACCGCCTCGCCCGCCTGGAGCGCTCCGCGCAGGGGATTGCCGCCGCCGCGACCCGTTGCCGGGACCGCGAGGCACCCGACCTGATCCGGGCGATCCTGTCGGACCCGCAGTCATACGAGATCGCCGACCGGGTCCTGCGCATGCTGCCGGACGACGCCGACCGGCCGCCGGGCTGGAACGTCCACGCCGAGATGGTCGCCCGTCCGGAACTGGCCGAAGCGTTCGAAGCGCTGGCGGCGCGTCTGCAGGCGACGGGGTGCGAGGCGGCAACGGCCCCGAAGCCCTGAGGGTGCCGAGTTGCGGGGAAAGCGGGATTATCAGCGGGCGGCAGGCGCCTGGTGGCGAGGAGGGCGGTTGACGCGGGCGAGCGGCAGTTCGCCGTGTGGTCAGACCATGCGAGGGCGAATCAGCACCACCGTCGCGCGGCGGGCTTGAAGGGAAGGGGACTCGTCGACGATGGGGGTACGTCAAGGCATGACAAGATCGTGGGGAACATTGAGATGCCGCGCTGCCTGCGAACGACTAAAGCCAAGAGCACCGACCGCTCACCCTCCAAGCCGCGGTGCGGTGGCACGGGAAGAGGTCGCGGTCGGTGCCACCCTGCCTGCCTTGCAGGATGCTGTTGCCGATGGTTATCGCTCGGGCGTCATCAGGAGGGACTTGGGCAGAACAAACCACTCTTGCTCCTCGACGCCACCCCCCTTCTTCAAGAACAGGCCGATGACAAGGTCGCCGTTCATGGTGCACACATCGACGTCCCTGGCCTGCAAGTCGGGATGGTAAAATCGTCCAATAAAATACAAAAATGCACCATCGGCTTCCCTGATAATGGATAGACCGTAAGATGATTGGATGAAAATCAAAGATGCATTGTCATAGTGACCAACGAGACGTGCAGTATCTAACGATGTGTCTTTGGGATGTTGATGCCCTGCGGATACAGCGTGCTTCCAGACGATCTGGCGGTCGGGTCGCTCCTTGACCAGCACATTGGGGACAGTGCCTAGCGGGCGATGATTCCGCCCGCCGCGTTGGATGTAGTAGACGGCGTTCTCCAACTCCAGGCACGGCAAAGAGCATGAACGGTCGCGGTTCCAATCGTACTGGATCTCGTTCAGCCTGACGGTTTGGCAATCGGCGCGGCGAACAGCCGAATCTGAGTCCGCCCTCAACGTCGAGCCGATGGGTTCAACGGGATGGACGCAGCCGATGAGTGCAAGCACCATCAAGAGAGACCCAGACACATACCAGAGCGTGATGCCGCAGTGTCCGTTGGACATTGTTCACTTCCTCCAACTCAGACGAGTGATCGAAAGCCTGTCGATCTCATCAAAAAGCCTACCAGTTGTGACTGTGTGCTTGGCGAGTTCGACGTGCGAACCATGCAGTGGGTACTCACGGTGTTCCTTCCACAGTGCCAAATGGAGTTCCTGGTACTTGCCCGCACCTCTGGCCGTAGCCGCCGCATCGATCAGCGCCGTCAGTTGATCCATCGTCGCGGCGCTCCCGGCCGGGTGGAGTGCGCGCGGGTGCGGGAAATGCTGCTCGTAGTCGGCTCCCGTCACGGGCCTGCCCTGCAGAACGCTGTTGCCGATGGTTATCGCTCGGGCGTCAGCAGGAGAGACTCTGACAGAACGAACCACTGCTGCTCCTGGGCACCGTCCGCCATCTTTACGAACAGACCGATGGCGAGGTCGCCGTTTAGAACGCACAGTTCGACATCAAACGTCTCGTTATGATCGAGACCGTAGAATCTGCCAATTTGCACGAGGAACGCGCCATCTGATTGCCGGACGATGGATACGCCATGGGTTGATTGTATAAATAGCAATGACGTATGCTCGTCATGTCCGATTCTATACGCCTTATCTAAATATACACTATCCGAATGTTCAAAGACCTTTGATACAGGATGCTTCCAGGAGATGGATCGGTCGTTTAGCTCTTTGACTAACACGTCAGGGCCGAGACCCATCAGGCGGTTGCCTCGTAGATCGTACCGAAAGTAATATAAGGCACCATCCTGCTCCAGACAGACTGGCGAACGGCGATGGAAGTTGTCGAAATCGAATCCGATCTCCTTGAGTTGTACGGATCGACATCGGACCCCATCGCCGATGGGAGGCTCTTTGATCCGGATGGCCGAACCGATCGGCCTGACCGGAGAGATGCAGCCGGCCGCCATAACAGCCAAGATCATCATCATGAGCCCAACGGTACATCGACCGCGGAGGCTTATTCGGATCATGGTCATTCTCTCCAACTGTGTCGGGATCGAGGCAGATTGGTGACTTCTCGGGCTAGCCGATCGATTACAGTGAAACTTCCTCCGAGCATGGCATGCGATCTAAAGAAGTTCTCCTTAAGATGCGATTGCCACAGAGTTAAGTGCAGCAGGCTGTTCTCGGCCTGCGTGCCTAGATTGAATGGCGGCCTTGGCAACCTGCTCTCGAGCAGCGCCGTGAGTTGATCGTCGGTCGCTTGTGAACCGAGCGGGTGAAGGCTCCGAGGGTGCGGGAAGTGGTGCTCCTCGTCCGCGCCGGCGACGGGTTTGCCATGCACGATGTTGTTGCCGATGGTTTGGTAGTGGTTCACCAAACGGTCGGTCGTGCGGGCCTTACGGAAACGGGTGAACGTCTCCTGGAACTTGTGCACCGGGTCGACCGTGAACACGAGGTTGACCCGCACCGAGTCGGCCGCGAGGCGGTGGGCCAGTTCGAGCGCGGCCGAGCCGCCCCAACTGAACCCCACAACCGCGAGCGTGCTGTACGGCGGGGAGCACTCGCCGGTCTCGGGATCGCTGATGGTGATCGACTTCGACAACGGCTTCTTCACACGTTCCAGCACCTTGCTGTAAGCGCGAGTGTGAATCTCGTACTGGCAGAAGAACATGAACTCGGTTTCCGCGGACTCCACTCTGCTACGCCAGTCTTCTCTGACGATGGGGTCCGATATGGCGATCACCTGCGATTGTGTCGCCGTCAGGTACCGCTTGGCGATCCGGCGGCCCCCCCAGTCGTAGTCGAACTCCAGCCTGACCCAAAGATCGGTCCCCGCCAGCCGGACCTCGGCGATCTCCGGCCGCATCTGCATCGCCTTGAGGCGGTTCTCTCCGTCCCACTCGTACGTCCAGATCCCGTCCGACGTCATGTTCCCGTCGTCGTCGTACTCGAAGGCTCCCGGGTCGCCCGAGAAGAACAACTGACGCTCGGTCAGGTCGCCGGGCACCTCCAGCACCGCCACGTCGAGTTGGGTTGCGGCGTTCGCGTTGCTCACTGACTCCCGCCCGCGGCCGAACCCGCTCCTGCATGCAACCTCGGCGCGGCCATGACAATGCTCAGCAAAGTATACGTAGCAATCCCGCAAATGATGCCTATCGATCCCGGGATGTACCATCGGAGCAAAAAATACGGGACTACAGCAATGGCAACCACGCTTGCAATACAGGAAACAAAGGGAATGAGCAGCCCAACTACAACGCTCTCGGCAAGATTCATCCTCCACCGTCTTGCGGCTAAGTAGACCGCCCAAACGGCGGCGTGAACCCCGGAAGCCGCCAGGAGTATTGCAAGGCCGCGGGGTTCGACCCCGATCCGCCCCGTCCAGATGTTGCTGACAAAGTAGAGAATCAGCGCCCCGGACACGAACACAGGGAGCAGGCATATAACCTTGCGAACGATCATGATGTGGTTCATTCTATGGCGCATCGCCGTCGCTCGCTGGCTTTGAGGGGGCTCGTAGTCGTAGCGGGCGAGCATGGCCCGCTTGGTCACCGTGTCCATTCTGAAGCAGGCGATGGCAGCAGGGGGGACGGTCGTGGGCATCGCGTCGCAGACGCGATCATGGCGATACTGTCCCTTTAGCCGATAAGTGTATTGAAATGTCGATCTGTCTCGGATCATCTGCACTAGACCCAACATTCATACGACCATGCGAGATCGTTCCATAGAAGTGCTTTCTCCAAGATCGATTAGGCAGGTCGGTGGTAACGCCGCACAATTGTGATGCAAATTGCTCAAACTTGTCACGATGCGCGCCAAGTCTAAATTTAAACAACTGATCCAACTCCGTCACTACCATACACGCCTGCATGGACGGCAACGGTGGTAACCATAAAACAATACTTCGAACAGCATGCGATTCGTCGCGTTCAAAATCAATCATCTCGACATCCGTATCAAAGTACTTGTCGGGTTCTAGCCAGATACGAACTCTCGATACGTCATCTTTTGTAAAGTACATTGATGCGATGTTCACCGGCCAACCAACCTCCGTTGACATAATCGTGGAGTAGAGACGTAGTTCGAATATCGCTGGTTCGCTGAAGCCATTATGAGAAACTGTTGGTAACATTGAACATCGTGGCCACATCGCCAAAGCCATCACTAATGCAGCGGCCGCGATAATTGCTGTAGATGCTGCAACTCGATGCTTGGTTACAACGTGTACAAGTCGCGACATGTCACCGTGGCGTATTGGCATAGACAATGTGCACTCGCATGTCGTCCGAAAACATAAACCATTGCCTCATGACTTCATGTTGAACCCAACCCCAGCGTTGCGTGAACTTGGTTATGTCCCCATTGGGATCGTACTCCCGGAATGTCATCGTACCTGGCACGCCATCACTCGAGGCGCGACGGCTCATTTCTTCTACGAGAAGGGGGCCGTATGTCCTTCTAAGTGCGGAAAAATGTGGCTGAAGTACATCGAGCTGTTCGTATTTGAGCAGCGTCAAGTTGCCATCTTGAACGTCGCCGTATGCGATACGACACCAACCATCGAAGAACACCTCTTCGGGAATATCGCCGGAGTCTACTAGGGCTCGCAGTTCCCCGAGCCCGGCGTTGAGATAAGCGAGATGCTGCCATGCCATGTCATCATAAACCGCTTTGGCCATTCGTATGAACGACCTTCGCAGTGGGCCTGTTGCCCAACTCACGGCCCTGTCTCGGCCTCCGTCGTGGATTCTGTCGAGATCGCGAAGATTGTTTAAGACTCCGACGCCAGCGAGCGCGGCGGCACCAGACCAAAGTAGTTCTTGGGGTCGTTGATAGAAGAAATTGGCGTAGCCACGATAGACTCTCGTTAGTACGAACCGACTACCCGCGTGATGTTCTGTTCTATTGAAAGTGTCGTGAACCCAGCCCTCTGCAAAAGTCAGCCATAATGATGGATGAATGCCGGCAAACAGGAGGGCATCACGCTGCCAGTCTTCTTTAGATTGAGAATATTCAGTTGCGAACCGATATCCCGGTAGCGATCTATCGCATGGACCACAATTGGGTTCTCCATGCTCATTCGTATAGAGACCGAATGGATCAACGTGCATTGCTGGGTTGCCACGGGTAATTTGAAACACGTTCGGCCCATCTCGCTCCCCAATCGGATCCCTGCTGATCCACCTGCCCAAACTCGGGTGGTAGTACCGGTAGCCGTAGTAGACCAGCCCCGTCTCGGCGTCGGTGAACTTGGTGCTCCAGCGGAAGGGGAAGCGGTGGGCCTGCTTGCCGACGAGGCCGAGGGCCTCGCCGAACGGGCCGTAGTCGTACCGCGCTGCGGCCTGCACGGTGAGCGAACTCGGCGCAAGGCGGTACAGCGCCACCACGTTGCCGTTGCCGTCGTAGGACGGGAACATCGGGCCGATGTAGGTGCCCCCGTCGGAGTCGGCCAGGTCGTCCTGGTAGATCGCGAGGCCGCCGATGCCGCCAGCGCCGCCGGGCGAATCGGAAAGGTCCGGACCCCAGGCGTAACTCTGGTCCACCGACAGGTACTCCCCGTCGTCCTTGGTCCGGTACGAAGCGCTCAGGTGCCACCCGTCGTAGACGAAGTTCTGACGCAGCGGGCGGTCCCACGCGATCGTGTACACCCCGCCCCCCTCGTGCGTCACCTGCGATTGTGTCGCCGTCAGGTACCGCTTGGCGATGCGTCGGCCACCCCAGTCGTACTCGAACTCAAGCCGCACCCACGGGTCCGTTCCCGCGAGCCGCACTTCGGCGATCTCCGGCCGCATCTGCATCGCCTTCAGCCGGTTCTCGGCGTCCCACTCGTACGACCAGATCCCGTCCAGCGTCATGTTCCCGTCGTCGTCGTACTCGAACTCCTCCGGGTCGCCCGCGAAGAACAACTGCCGCTCGGTCAGGTCGCCGGGCACCTCGAGCACCGCCACGTCCAACTGCGCGGCGGCGTTGGCGTTGTTCACCGAGACCTGGCGGTGGTAGAAGTCCCCCTCGCGGCTGGCGGTGACGCCGTTGACCTGCACCACGGTTGACTCCGATCGCCCCACGATCTCCGCGTACCCCGGCACGTCCCGCTGAGTGTACCGGTTCAGGACGTCCGCGGTGTAGGAGGCGTCGTAGAGGCCGTTGGGATCGAACTCGCCCCCCATCCACGCCTTCTTGCGGTTGCCCAGGTCGTCGTATTCGTACTCGAACTGGCTGCCGGGGAGGACCTTCTGCTCGGACAGCAGCCGCGATGCGACCGTCAACTGCCCCAGGTCGTCGTACCCGTACTCCCAGTAGGAGCCGTCCTCCAGCGTCCGCTTCACACGACGGCCCGCCGAGTCGTAGTCGTAGACCGTCCGGTCCGAGAGCGCCTGGTTCACGCGCCAATCCATTCCCACCAGCCGACCGAGCCGGTCGAACGTCCGCTCGCCCAAGCCCACCTCCTGCCACTGGAACTGTCCGTCCAACGCTTCGACGGAGGTGTTTCGCAATCCGCACTTCGTGTACAACTCCGCCGGAGGGGTGGCGACCGGCTGGCGCGGGATGCGCGACTTTGTGGTCTCGATTCGGGGACGGTATAGGCTTCGTTTGCCATGACAAGGATGCACGCCAAGCCCGCCAAGTTCTGGCAGTTCGATCACTCCGGCGATGTTCGCGGTGGGCGATGGCACGTCGAGGCCAAAGATGGTAACTGGAGCTGGAAAGTACACGTTACGCTCCGTTCCGGACGGCGGATCCCCAATGGCCAATGGCCCGATCCACCGCCAGTGTTCACGTACACGCATATGCCGCGTGTAGAAGACATGCCGTGGCCGTTGGATTACATGTACATCTGTTCCCAGCGTCTGCGTGAGTTCCTGGAGTTCGAAGCACCGGACGCTGTTCAGTACATGCCGATTCGCTTCGAAGGCCCGGACTGCAACAAGATCCCTGGGCCTTACTGGGCGATGAACTTCATCAAGGTCTTCGACTGCCTCGACGAGGAGGCATCGATGAACACCGATGAGAATGGGACGTTCGTCGAGGTTCCGGTCATCGACCCTTCCCGCATCCCGCCCGACGGCGTGCTCGGATTGCTCAAGGGTTACGAGGTCACCTGCCTGATCCGCAACGACCTTCGCCTGAAAATGAAGAAGGCCGGTTTCGTGGGGCCGCAGTTCTCTCGCATCGCGAGCGTCGACAGACAAGAGTCCATCACGTGGCAGAAGGTCGATTACACCAAGACCCCCGAAGAGCGTCGGCGAGTGGAGGAAGACGCGGCGGCGGCTCTCATCAAGGCCAACAAGCGCCGGCGTCCCAACAGCCGCGGGAGGAAGAAGGCTTGATGCGGAAGTCCGCGGAGACCAACCTGCCCCGGATGCCGATCCGAGCAAGCGGACCGGGATCAAGGGCGGCCAAGCACATTGTGGCCCTGCTCTCGCTCGTGTTGTTCACTGCTTCGCATGACAAAGCGGCACACGGAGGTGCGGGTGCCCAATTGGATGAGGTCCTGGCCCAACTGGTCTACCTCGATGCCGACGGGAACCCCTCGTTCGGCCAGCCCCCGATCACGCTCTACACGCTGCGCGATGCGAACTTCAACGTCGTCGCCCTGGCCGACGAGTACGGCCGGCTCGCCGCGCAGTACACGTACGACCCGCACGGCAAGGTCCGCTCGGCGGAACTGATGGCCAACCCGGCCACCGGCCCGCCGATCGCGGCGGTCTACGACGCCGACCCGAACGCGACGACGTCCACTTACTGGAACCGCGTCCTCGCCGCGGCAAGAACCAACCGCCTGGGCTTCCAGGGCCTGCCCGCCGAGCGGCTGGACGTGGATGGACCGTGGCTGGACCCGCTGGGGACCGACGGTCTGGCATCTTGGGGCGGGGGAACGAACACGGGCATCCTCGGCGGCGTGCCGCCCGCCTCGCACGAGGTGGTCTACCACGCCCGCAACCGGGTCTTCAGCCCCCGGCACCAGCGATTCACCAGCGTCGATCCCAACGCCACCGGCGTGCCCATCCTCGACGGCCTGTCGTTCGGCGGCATCGCGATCGGCCCCTCCTCGATCGACCCGGACTACCTCGCCCACTTCGGCGACGGCATGAACGCCCACGCGGCGTTCGCAAGCAATCCAATCGGACTCTGTGATCCGCTCGGGCTATTCACTACTGCTCACCTAGCCCCTCTTGCGCCCGGTGCTGCTGCTGCGATACTCCGTAACGCACTATTTGGCGGCGTGCTAGGCGGATTGGCAGGCGGATTGAGCGCTTATGCCACAGACGGAACGGGAGAAGAGATTGCATATGCGTCGCTTGCTGGAGCCGCAAGCGGAGCAGTTGGTGGGGCTTACTATGGCTTTGCATCGTCACTTTCTGGGTTGATAACTCAAGTTGGCAGCCGCGAATTAATTGCAGTTGTTACGGGCGGATTCGCCGGCGGCTCTGTCCACGCGGGTTTATACGGAGCCAGTAGCGCGGAACAAGTCTTCGCGGGCTTGATCTCTGGTGCGACAGGTGCTGGACTATTTAAAGGGGGACAACTCTTTGGTAGAATGTTCACAAACTGGGGAGCAGATGATGCAGTATTGGCAACATTTGCTCGCCCATCAGATGGATATCTTGCAAGGGTATTTGCTGGTCATGCAAATGGGCAAGGATTCTCATGTGCTTACAACCGTGCGACCGGGACGATTGCGGCCAGGCCGAGCACGAACGGTGCCGGGGATCCTGTTCCACCCGGCTGGGTACCACGCCGTGGTGGACATCGTCAGGTAGGCGCAACGCTCAATGCTTCGGAACGGAGCGATCTTGTTGGCTTTACCGCATTCCTAGAGAACGGAGGACTTAGGGTTCACTGGTTGTCGAGGTCTCTGAACAATCAACATTCGCGCGACGGGTATGCGCCCGAGCAGTGGCGCGGCGAGATCATCCGGTCGCTCGAATCTGCGACAGGAATGCGTGTACATTGAATTGGAGTCGTGGATGAAACTCAGATTTAGTCTCGAAAGATTGTGGTTTTCGATTATCATCGTGAATTACCGACAATCATTCATCAATCGAATTGATAAATTGCTACGTGATCACGATAGTGATCTTACAGCCGATGACATAATGTCGCCGGAATCGGCCGGGGTGTGGCTCGTTCCCGCACGGGAATCATTTACACACAATATAGATTACGAAGCGTATGTGGAACAATTGAAGCCTAACATCTGGAGAGAAGAGTTTCGTGTTGCAATGTCGGGATACAAAGGCGAACATATTGAACCGTACGACAAAAAATTGTTTAACGAGTACTTCGAGCTTGTTCACCGAGATGATGCGTGCGTGCCATCCGACCCTTCGATGAAATCAAAGTATGACATATGGACGTAGCGATGACCTGTACGTGCTTTCAGCGCCGAGTTCCATAGGAGTCTGGGTTCGAGGGTAGATACGGGGAGGGTCATGACTAGCTGAGGGGGTTGTCGCGGCAGAGCCTGAGGATCACATGGTACAGGTCCTGACGGCGGTGGTTGAATCGGAACTCGCACTCCTTGAGGTGGAGGTAGAAGGTGCTCGGGTGCATGCCCTTGAACCTCGCCAGGCGGGACTTGGCGTACCCCCAGAAGCTCTCGATGTCGTTGATGTGGTTGCCGCGCACGGTCCGGCTGCTGAACTCGTCGCGGGCGTGATCGACACGCAGGTGCTTCTTGTACCCCATGTCCACCAGGCCGTCGTAGCTCTTGAACCCGTCGGAGTGGATGATCGACCGGAGGTCCACTCTGCCGCGAATCGCGGCCAGAATCGTGGGTTTGGAGCAGTCCGCGACGACCTCGGTGTAGACCTTGCCGTGGCGTTTGCAGATGCCGAACACGATGGTCTTCTTTCCCGCGCCCCGTCCCGCTTTGCCCTTGACGCGGCGTGGTCCGAAGTAGCTCTCGTCGACCTCGACGTGCCCTCGGAAGGGCCGCTCGAGCTCGCAGGCCTCGGCCATGCGTTCACGCAGACAGCCGAGCAGGCGGTTGACCGTGTTGCGGTTGAGGCCCGTGAGCTGGGCGATCTGCACGGCCGTGAGATCGGCCGCCACGCACCGGGCGAAGCGGCGGAAACGGGCCTCCGAGATCCTGGAACGGACGACATAGCGGTTTCGCACGGCAAATCAGCCTATCCCGGACGATCCGGTCAGGCTCAGCTAGTCATGACCCTACGGGGAAGTACGTCAGCCGGGCTGGTAGAGACCACACGATCGGCCACCGGCACGCTGCAAACCCAAACCGCCATCGGCCACGTGACCAACGCCCGCAACGAGATCCAGGAACTGCTCCGCGAGGAGTACGACCCGGTCTCGGAGCTGTGGGAACCCTCCGGGTCCTCCGCGGCGCGCTCGGCCGCCTGGTCTTCGACGGCGACGAGACGACGGGCTTCCGACTCTACCAGTACGACCTCTTCGGCCGCCTCGTGCAGGTCCGTTCGCTGGGCCAGATCACCAACCCGACACTGAACCCCGCCACACCGGCCCGGCCCCATGCACACGCGAACGAAGCAACGCTCGCTCGCACACGAACGCCGCGCCAGAGCGCGAACTCCCGACGCGGCCATCACGCTCACGCCGATCGACCTCAACGCGACGAGCGGCCCGCCGGCTCGTGCGCGGCCTCTCGCGCAGCCTCCGCCAGCGCCTGATGGAGTTTCTCGTGGTCCGGCATCGCCTCCAGCCGCTCCATCAGCGCTTGCACGCGCTGCCGCGCGTTCGCCGTGGGTGGAATCGCCGCGATCGCCGCATCCCCAAGCGCCTCGTTCGCCGCCAGAAACCACTCCGGCCCGGGCGCAAACGACGACGACTCACCGCCACCCGCGCCCTCACCGCGCGCGTTCGTGTTCGCACGATCAGCCTTCGTCGCAGCCGCCTTGTCTTTGGTGGCGCTGCTGCGCTTCGCAACGTCCTTACCGCGCCCCGCGTGCGATCCGGTCCGCCGCGAGGAAACCGCGGGCGGCGGCACCTTCGCACGCAGCGTCACCGGCCCCACCGCCACCACCGGCCACAGCCCCGCCTGCGTCGTCGGCTCGCGCACCGTGACAACGATCGGCACCTCGTGCTTGTCGGCAAGTTCGCGCAGCGTCCGTCCGTCAACGCCCACACGCGGCGGAGAAACCAGATAGCACCCCGCCCGCAGCCCCTTCGGCCCAGGAAGTTCACCGTCCACGACGAACACGCCCGGCGGAACGGACCCGCCCGGCGCGGGCACGAGGTTCCTTCCACCCGTCTTCTTCGTGACTTTCTTCCCCGCTGCGCTCGCCCGAGACGAACCCTTGCCCGTCTTGCTCTCCCCAGAGCCCGCCGTGCCGCACGCATCGATCGCCAGGTCGCGCTTCTGCCGGCGAGCCTCCTGCAGCGGCAGAAGGATCCGCGCCATCCGCTCGTAGTCCAGCAGCGCATGAGCCTTCCGCAGCGCCTGCAGCGCCAGCCTTTCCGCTTCAAAGTACCGCCGATGCACCAGCGCCTTGCTCGCCTGCTCCATGAGCGTATCGATCTTGTGGCGCGAGCCCTTGCCGGGCAATCCCGCGGTTGATCGTGGCGTGTCCGGCTTGTGCGCGTCGGCGGTCATCGCATGCTTGACAGGGCTATCGATCGGCAGGGTGTGACGGAGTGGGAGGGTCGGCGGGTGAACGGCTGGGCAACGCCGTGGTTGGGTCCGTGGGGAAGGGGAGAGGGCGGCGGGGAGACGGTGTTGGGGGGGAAGGGGGAAGGGGGGGGAGCAGCAACGATCGCCACAACGATCGTAATCAGAATCACGATCGCGAAGTCGGCGGCGCTGCGCGGTCGGCCAGCGCCTTCAGCGCTGCGTCCCACGCGTGTGTCTGAACGTCCATGTCATAAAGCAACGCATCCGACAAACCGGGCAGGTCCTGCACCGAGAGCGCCCGCTTGATCTCACCCAGCCCCTGCGCAAGCGTCCGCACGCACTCGGCCAGCGTCGTTGGCCCCGAGGGCAGTTGCACCGCAACCGAGTCCAGTTCAAGCCCGAGCAACTCGCTCCCGTTCGCCACGGCCTGCTGCACGCCGTTCCAGATCTCAAACGCACGGCTGAGCGACTCGAACGCCGTCGCCAGGTCTCCCGTGCCGACGAACTCGGCCGCGGCCTGCTGCCTCGCGCGGGCTTCCTCCAGCATCGGCGCCAGTTCCAGCAGCGTCACACGCACCAGCGAGCCGGGATCGGCCGACACGAACTCCAGGCTCGCGTTCGGCAGTTCCCGATCGTCCGGCGCGGTCAATTCCTCATCCCCCATCGCGTGCCCGTCGATCCGGGCCTCAACGATCACCCGCCCGCGCGCCTGCGCAGCCGTGCGAGCCGCGTCGAGCGCGGACTTGATCGTCGGCCGGTCCGCCCGCAGCGTTGTTCCGTCGAGTTGCAGTCGCATCGGTCAATCTCCTGCTGGTCAATCGCGGCCGGTGACCGGGTCGGAAGGCCGCGCGGGGCGTCAATGTACCGCGCGGGGCCCAACCGGGTCGGCCGATCGGCCCACGGCAACAACCGCGGCCGGTCCCTGCCCCCTCGCCGATGCGGAATCAGGCTCCGCGGAAGCGACAGCGGGCGCAAGCGTGTTCTCCCCCAGCGACTCGGCCACCGCGATGCTCGCGATCGCCTCCAGCCGGCGCTGCTCCTCCCGCGCCCGACGCTTCTTCTTGAAGATCAGCCGGATGTTCCGCGCGTAGATCACGATCCCCGACGCCTGCCCGAGGATCCCCACCGGGTCCTGCCGCCAGACGAAGTAACTGAACAGCATCAGCGCCCCGAACAGGCTGAACCACCAGAAACTCTCGGTGATGATGCTCTCACGCCGTCGCTCGCTGATGAACCACTGCAGCAGCATCCGCCCCGAGAACGCCAACTGACCCAGCAACCCGATCCCCACCCACACCACGCCCACCCAGCTCGTGATGTTCAGCATCGTGAACAGCCGGTTGCCGCGCAGCGCCACCGCCGCCTCCAGAACCCGCTCGCCGAACATCTCGCGGATCTCCTCCGACGAGTACACCCGGCTCGGCTCAACTTCCCCCCCGTCCGATCCCACGTCTCCCCGCCCCCCCTTCATGAACACGCGAAACTCGGTCTCCTCAGGCCCGCTCTCGGCCGACGGCCGCCACGCCTCCAGCACCCCGCGAGTGTCCGCAACGCGGATCTGCACCTGCGTTGACCCCTCTCGCACCGGGAACTTCGGCCGCGACGCCGGCCCCAGCGCCAGCCAGAACCCCAGCCCCAGCACGAGCAGCATCAGCGCTGCGGGCTCCCACTTGACCTTCATCGACCCGCTCCGACCGCCGCCCCCCCGACCACCCCGGCCTCCGCGCGGACCGAGACCACCGCCTTGGGCAACGCCGACCCCGCCTGCGCGACGCCGATCTCCGCGTGCTCCACGTTCCGCCGGCGGTTCCGCATGTACCGCACCGCGAACAAGTCCACCAGCCCCGGGATCGCCCGCTTGGTGATCCCCATCCCGTACTTGGTCTCACCCGCCGTGCGCGGCCGGTGGCTCACGCGCATCTCCACCACCGTGTACCCCATGTGCCGGGCGGTCACCGGGATGAACCGGTGCATCCCTTTGAAAGTCAGCGGCAGTTGCACCGCGATCTCGCGCTTCATGATGCGCAGCGAGCACCCCGTGTCCCGGATCGTGTCCCCCAGCAGCCACCTGCGGAAAGCCCGACCGACCATCGACCCGTACCGACGGACGATGCTGTCCTTGCGGGCGTGCGAGCGGTCCCCCTGCACCATGTCCGCCCGCGCTTGTCGCATTAACTCCAGCATCGCCGGAATGTCCGCCGGGTCGTTCTGCAGGTCCGCGTCCAGCGTCGCGATCAACTCCCCCCGCGCAGCCGCGAACCCCGCCTGAAACGCCGCCGACTGCCCGTTCCCCTTGCCGGGTGGGGTCTTGGTCATCGCGATGCACCGCAGCCACGGGTGCCGGCCGTCGGCCATCAGCGCAGCAACGCGTGCCCGGGTCGAATCCGTGCTGCCGTCGTCGACGATGATGAACTCAAAGCCGCTCTGCCCCACCCGCGTCCCGTCGGGCCAGGTCAACCCTGCGTTCCCCCTTCCGTCCCCTAAGCAAGCACGCCCCACCTCTTCCACGAGCGCGGCCACGTTCCCTTCCTCATTGTGCGCGGGGGCCACCACCGACAGCAGCACTCGGTGCCCCGTTGGCCCCGCTGTCCCGGCCGTCCCCGGCGTCTGGCCGGGCTCGAAGGAGGGCGTGGCGTGGGAAGTGGGGGGGGGGGTGGCGGACATGAACGCACATGATAGGGTCTTGTGCCCGCAACCTCCCCCCCCGCCCCCGCCGCCTTTGCCACTTTGCCGCTCTGCCGCTCTGCCCCTTTGCCGCTTCTTCTTCCCCCCGCCCCTAAACTCCAAGCGACCCCCCCCCGGCTCTGCTTTCCTCCATCCCCCACCGAGAACCCCCGCACGATGCACGCACACGGAGTCAAGATCAACGCCGACGCGGCCACCTCGGTCGTCAAGTACGTCTGCGAAGACCCGCAGGCCGTCACCGGCACCGACCAGCGCGACCACATCGTCAACGCCAAGGAGGGGCACAACCTCCTCGAACTGGCGATGGGCCGCGACATCAACATCGAGCACGCCTGCGGCGGCGTCTGCGCCTGCTCCACCTGCCACGTCTACATCGAAGAGGGGATGGACCTGCTCAGCGAATCGACCGAGGCCGAGGAGGACCGCGTCGAGGAGGCCCCCGACGTCCGCCGCAACTCCCGCCTGGCCTGCCAGTGCGAGATCCTCAAGCCCGGCAAGATCGTCGTCCGCGTCCCGGCCTGGAACCGCAACGCGGTGAAGGAAGTGCCGCACTGAGCAGGCACGAAGGGACGAAGGCACGCAGGCACGAAGGGAAGGAACAAAGCCACGCGGCCACGCAGCCACGAAGGGCAGGACATGCAGCCCGAGGGGGGGCGTGAGCGAGAGCGCGCGCCTTGCGCGTACGTGGGCCTTTGGCTTTTTAACTCAGAGATAGCGGAGATTGGGGAGGAACGCGGAGAAGAGAAGGCGGTTTTACCACAGAGGCGCAGAGGACACAGAGGGGGAGGGGGGGCGGGTTTCAACGCGAAGATCGCGAAGGGAAACGCGAAAGCCGCGAAACAAGAAATCAGCTCATCCGCGTCGGCGAACAGGTGTGACGCGAGCGAGCATTGTGACTTCTCCTAACGAGCAGAAAGGACACAACGCGACGCGCATGTCGGGCTCAACGAATCAGTCGATCGACGCGTCGTCCTGACCATAGGCTCGACGATACCAAGCCCCGCGTGGACCCTTGCGGCTGTGCGGAAGATGCGTGCACAAACCGTTGTGCAGGTACGGCAAGTAAAACCACGGCCTACTGATTCCCTGCTGCCAGTTGTTTGGGAGCAGCACTCCCCGCACGTCTACATGTACGCCTGTCAGAAGCAACTGATACCGGCAGTACGCGGCGGTGCATGCGTCCAGCGCTCGCCGTGCCGTTCGAATTTTCACCGGAACCGCCTGCTTCTTGTCCATGTGCGCTATCTCCCTGTCCACCCAGTCTTTGACTTTCGTGGTGACCCGAGCCAGGACATCTTGGTGCCGACTTGCGAGCTCAGCCGGGTAAAGGTTGAGCTCACCGCCACACATGCGGTGGAAGCTGCTAGTCTGCATTGACCTCCAGTAGAGACCATCTACATTG
>JAHBXK010000049.1 GCA_019636535.1 Phycisphaeraceae bacterium
TGATCGCCTTTCTGGCGGAATGGAACCCCACCCTCGGCGTCGCCACCGGCCGCGACGTCCTCACCGCGGGGGAACTGCGCGCCCACGGCGGCAACCGCAAGGGGTACGCCGGGTACGAGCACGAGCCGTGGTGGACCGAGTTCACGCTCAGCGGCACGCCGCCCACCGGCGTCCCCAACGCCGAGGCCGGGCCGCTGATGCAACTGGCCCGGCACAGGTTCTACCGCGCGGACTTGGGGACGTGGACACGGAGAGATCCGCTGGGGTATGTGGACAGTCTGAGTCTTTATAACTATGTACTCAATCAACCATTCATTCGTCTCGATCCGTTTGGTCTGTGCGCAAGTTGCTCCACTGGTTCAAGCATCCGAACCGCCGCATCCACTTCGCCCCCTTACACCACCACCGAGTGCCTAGACGGTTGTTTCACCACATGGGTAACCGGGTGGACCGCCTGCGTCGCGACTTTTACAAGAGAGCGTGCAGAATGCATGATTGTGTATAGGGGCCTTGAAGACACGCTTTCTCGAGACGGCTGCCTCAATCAAGCGTATCGGACATTTGCGTTCTGCATGGGACAGCGAGCTCGAAGGCTTGAAATTTGTCGCCAGAATAGTTGGCACTATGTGCATCCGCTGTTTCCGCCTCCTGGGTATGTACCCAATCCTCGCCCCCGACCCACCTACCCAGAGCCCACCGTCCCGATAAGACCAACTTACCCGTCTCCTGACCCTTTTGGCCCCTGCGATAACGGTGTCTGGGTCACGGAGTGCTTTAACCGTAGCGACAACAGGACAGATTGTGTTAACTGCTGCATGGTAAACCATAATCTAATCATTCAGTGCGGAAACGTTAACAAAGGAGGACGCCACAACTGGCCCACGCTGGCTGCGCATCTCAATACCTGCGTGAATAACTGCAAGCTCAGCCCAAATCCCCGGCCGATGCTGCCAGGAGAACTGCCGATGGTGCCAGGAGAAGAGTGCATGCGGCCAGGAGAAGATAACTGGTGAGTTCAATGTTGAACAAATGCATTAAATGTGTTGTTTGTCGATATGATCTGACTGGCTTAACTCAAAAACAGCGTGTTACGTGCCCAGAATGCGGATGCAGGTTCACAGTTTTGCACATATCTCGAATGACTTCTGGCTTTGCTTGGTTCAAACGATTTTTGATTCTCGTTGCTTTTTCGGTCGCGGTGAACACGTATATCGACGTGCGTTTTCTTGTACGTGTTACTCAAGAAGACATGCTGATTGCGCGTATGATGGCTCAGATTTCTGGTGATGTAGTCGACAAACTGAGTGAGCATGAAGCAATGCTAGTTAGCTTCCAATCGCATTGGCGAACACACTTGTCAGTACTTCTTCACATAATTGTCTTGATAGGCATACTACAATTGATTGCCTGTTTACAGTCAACACGAGGGAGGCGGGCTTTGGTTAGAATGTTGGAATCTCTGAACAACCGCGCAATTGCGTCGGGAGCGTCGCACTGACTGTTTTTCTTTGCTTCCCGTGCCACTCAGCGCCGTGAACTATGCGGCGAGGTTTGTTGATCGAAGTCTCGCCGCGGCGGCCTCGACTTGTCGTCGGGTGGCGGCGCTCACCGTCGGCTGTCCCGGGGCGGGGTGGCATCACCTAACTGACTTCAAGTGCCACCACCGTCGGCGAGCGCAGCGAGCGACGGTGGTGCCGTGGGGAACCTGCTGACCATGCGGTTCGACGGGGACGGCGTGAGCGGGTTCAGCGACGATCTCCCGACGCCGCCATCGCCCCGCAGTCTTCCCTTGCCCACCCGGGAGCGTGGCACTGACTGCTGTTCTGTGCTTTCCGTGCCACTTCTATGAAGACCCGTCGGAAGTCAAGCGAGGAGGCGATCCCATTCATTTATCCGAGCGTGGGCCTTGAAGCCCTGCCCATGTGGGATGCGTCCGAGGCGTGAGGAACCGGCTGCCCTCTCAGACCGACGAGCAACCCGGCAGGGTGGCATCACCTAACTGACTTCAAGTGCCACCACCGTCGGCGAGCGCAGCGAGCGACGGTGGTGCCGTTCCCGCCCCTTCACAATCCGCCCCGCCACACTCACCCTTCACTCCTCTTACCAAAGCAGGGGGTTGCAGGGGGACCGCAGGTCCCCCTGCACACGCATCACCAACATGCCCCGCCCCCTCAAGGCACCGGGCAGCCCCGTCCCCCCCTCCCCCCGCCCCCTCCGCTCACGGACAGTTCTGCCCAAGCCCGGACAGCCACGGCTGCAAAAACGCCAGCAGATCCGCAAGGTCGATCGTTCCCGACCCGTCGTAGTCACCCGCGCACGACGGCCGAACCGCCAGCACCGCCTTCGTCGATGCACCCTGCCCGCACCCCGTCTGCACCACCAGCCGATAGTCACCCGCGTCCTGCACCGTCGCGTGCTGAATCGTCAGCTCCCCCGTCGAAGTCCCCTGAACCCGCCACGAATCGTTCAGCGGCACGCCGTCCTTCTCCCACCGCACCCACTGCGCTGAGGGCAGGTTCGTGAGCTCCGCGCTCAACACCGCCGTCCCGCCCGAATCCACCGACACGCTCTCAGGCGCTCCGGCGACCACCGCCCCCGGCGGCACGCTCGCCGACACCAGCACGCTCTGACCAAGCGGCGAGTTCCCGCACGTCCCCGCACCCACGACCCGCAGCCGCCGCGGCCCGCCGTCCGGCGGCGTGTACACCAACTCCGTCCCCGTCGTTGAGCCCGACGATTCAATCTCGCTGAACAGCAACACCGCCCAGAAGTACTGCGTCGCCCCGGCGACAGGACTCCATGAAAAACGGATCGTCCCGCACTCCGACCCAGCCTCCGCCTCGACCAGCGGCACCTCCGTCAACACCACCGCCGTCGGCGTCGTCGAGACCGTTGCCGATACCGGCCCATCCCCGCACACCCCCGTCGCCACCGCGCGGTAGTAGTACGTCACTCCCATCTGGATGTTGAGGTCGAACATCGGCGTCGATACATTCGAGCCAAGGCCGACCGTCCCCACCACCGTCGGGTCCGTGAACAACGGGCTCGTCGATCGAAGCACCGTCACCGAGTTCGTGTGCGCCCCGCTCTGCACCATCAACTGGATCAAGCAGGTCGTGCTCAGCACGCTCAGCGCCGGCTGCCCCGGCGTGCCCGCGCGGAACCCGTCGTTCGAGAACGCGCCGGGCGATCCGATCCCCAGCGGGCATTCCAGCGTCGACGTCCGCCGCGCCGCCAACTGATACTTGTACGTGAAGCCGATCTGCGCCGTCGCGTCCAGGTACGTCGGGCCGCTCACGAACATCGCGATCACGATCGTCCCGTCCGGGCCCATCCGAATCACGTCGTAACTCGACGCCTGCGGGTTCTGCGTCCACGACACCACCACCCCGCCGCAGTTGGTCGTCGAGGCCGTCGGCGTCGGCGCCGTCGGACATGGCTGCGCGTGCGCCACGCGCCCCGCCGTCGAACTCATCACGTACACCACCAGCGCGATCACCACCCACCGCGCAGCGAGCCGCTCGAACGATCTCATTGTGCCCTCCTTTCCGTGCGCACCGTGCCGGTGCGCTCCGTGCCGAACGCGCGATCACCGCGCGAGGTTCTCGGGCTTTCCATGTAGGAATACCGCGCCGATCACCGTCCAGCAAGCACAATCGCCCGGTTTTTATGGCCCTCAACGACCGCCGAAGCCGCGACGCTTCGTCTGCGAGCCGTACAGCCGCCTCGACTTATTCGGACCTGAAGACGCCTTCCCGTGGCCCTGCGACGCGGTTGTGCCCGCCGAAGCCGCACCCGAGCCCCGGCTGGCTCCCCGGCTGTCGCCGCGGACTTCACCCTGCTCGCGCCGACGCGGACCGCCCGGCCCGGGCCGACCGCCCGAGTTCCGACGCTGCTCCGGCCCGCCGTGGCCGTGCCCGTGTCCACGCGACGAGGCCCGCGCGGGCCCCTGCTCGCTGCGCGACGCACGCGCGGGCGCTTGCTCGCTGTGCTGCGACGTGCCGCGCCCGCCCGGCTTGCTGGCGCTGTGCCGCTCAGTGCGCTCGGCACGCGCGGGCCGCTCCGATCGCTCGGGACGACGCTCGTGCCGCGACTCGCCGTGCGCGCTGTGCGCACTGCGCGATGCGCTGCGCTGCGGCGCGTGGCGATGTTCGTGCCGGTCCTCGCCCTCCGCGTCCAACGATCGCACAGCGCTCGGCGGGGGAAGTTCCGGCATGTCCGTCCGCACGCGGATCTGCTTCTTGATCAGTTTCTCGATGTCGCGGAGGAACCCGCGCTCGTCGCCGCCGCGATCGCAGAACGAGATCGCCTCGCCCGTGGCGCCCGCGCGAGCGGTGCGCCCGATCCGGTGAACGTACGTCTCCGGCTCGTTCGGCAGGTCGAAGTTGAAGACGTGCGAGATCCCGTCCACGTCGATCCCGCGCGCCGCGACGTCCGTCGCCACCAGCGCCCGGATCCGGCCCGTGCGGAAGTCGTTCAGCGTCCGCTGACGCATGTTCTGCCGCTTGTTGCCGTGGATCGCGTCCGCGCGCACGCCCGAGCGGTTCAGGTGCTTGGCGACCTTGTCCGCGCCGTGCTTGGTCCGCGTGAAGATCAGCACCCGATCGGCGCTCAGGTCCAGCAGCATGTGCGAGAGCAGCGCCGGCTTGTTCTGCTTGGGCACGAAGAACAGCGACTGCTCGACGCGCTCGGCCGTCGATGAGACGGCCGCGACCTCGACCTTCGCCGGGTTCTGCAAAAGCGACTCGGCCAGCCCGCGGATCGCCGGCGGCATCGTCGCGCTGAACAAGAGCGTCTGACGCTCGCCCTTGCCCGGCAGTTCCGAGGCGATCCGCCGGATCGGCGCGATGAAGCCCATGTCCAGCATCCGGTCCGCCTCGTCGAGCACGAAAATCTCGACCCGCGACAGATCGATGTAGCCCTGCTCCATCAGGTCGATCAGACGCCCCGGCGTCGCGACCAGCACGTCCACGCCCGCGCGGAGCGCGCGGACCTGCGGGTGCTGGCCCACGCCGCCGAACACGCACGCCGTGCGGAGTTTCAAATGCCGCCCGTACGTCCGCATCGACTCGTCGATCTGCAGAGCCAGTTCGCGCGTCGGGCTGAGAATCAGCGCGCGGATCGCGCGGTGCGCGCCGGCCGGTTTGCGCGCGTGGAGAAGATGGAGGATCGGCAGGCTGAAAGCGGCGGTCTTGCCGGTGCCGGTCTGCGCGCAGCCGAGCACGTCGCGGCCCGCGAGAATCTGCGGGATCGCGCGCGCCTGGATCGGCGTCGGGATCGAGTAGCCTTCCTGAGAAACGGCGCGGAGGACCGGCTCGCAGAGCGCGGTTTTCTCGGGGTTTTCGGCGTGGATGCGATCGAAGGTGATCGCGGCGGTCTGTGACTTTGTCATGGTTTCCTGGTTGAAAGAGATGGGAAGTCGCTTGTTTATCGAAAGAATCTGCAAGTTTGCTGCATCCTGTCCGTGTGCGGACCAAGCCCGATTCCCTCGGCCGGCGCGAACAACGCGCGCAGCGCGGGGATGAGTTTGGAACGCTCTTTTTTCGAGTGAAAAGAAAGAGAATCCCGTGAACGGCGGTCGCGGCCGGCGGAAAGAAATTCCGATTCGGCGGCGATCAATCGGCCCTCGGCGATTCCGGATGGATCGGTCGAGAAGTCCGCACGGTGGGGGGGTGTTCCACGTGGAACACCCCTGGCCAGGGGGTATCAGAGTGTATCTGAACGCCCAGTTTCGGGGGTTTGACAACCTGTTTTGGTGGTTGTCGTCTGCCCGGTGCGGCGGAGGCCGGAATCCGTTGGCCGTTCGGGTCCAAAGGATTCGTGATGAGCCATTGTAGGCGCGCCGGGGGGGTTGGGTTCGTGGGGTTTTTGGGAAATGTCGGCGGGGGTCGTCAGGGGACGGCCTGCTTGAGGAGGGTGAAGTTCTCTTCGGCGAGGCCCTTGACGGTGGGGAGGGAGTGCTTGAGCGACTGCTTGAGGGAGCGTCGATCGTCCCATGCGCGTTGGACTTCGCGGACGGCGGTGTCGGGGTCGAGGAAGTCTTCGAGCGTGGTCATGGCGCTGGCGAGGAGGTGGTCGTCGACGAGGTCGCGGAGGACGCCCTCGGCCTTGACGGAGTACTTGACGAGCATGGTGGGGGTGGCGGTGGAGAGTGCGCCGATGCCGGCGTGCATTCGCTCGGCGATGACGAGTTTGGCGTGGGAGATGAGTCCCTTGTATTCGGCGGCGCGGTGGTCTCCCCACGCGACGCAGACGCGTCGGTCGAAGCGTCCGGCGCGGACGAGTTCGCTGCAGTAGAGGAGGTCGTTGTTGTTGCCGGCGTCCTGGACGTGGGGGATGAGGAGCGCGTTTGCGCCGAGGTGGTCGGTGATGTGGCGGATGATGCGGACCCAGGACTCGAAGTGTCGGCGCGAGGTTTCCTCGGAGGAGGTGCTGAGGCCGCGGAAACGCGAGATGCCTCGGCTGACAGCGCAGGCGACGATGGGTCGGTCGGGGTCGAGGCCGTAGTAGTTGACCATCGCGGCGGTTTCGTCGTCCGGCGGGGGCTGGAGGAGGAAGGCGACGTCGGCGGTCTGCCTGACGGAGTCGCCGCGGAGCCCGATGTCGCGAGTGACGTAGTCGAACGAGAGCGGCTCGCGGATGGTGACGAGCGCGGACTTCGACGCGACGTCGGCCCAGGCCTGCTTGTCGTCGTCGTTCTTGTAGGGACCGACGGAGTGGGCGAGCATGACGACGGGGACCTTGCCCTTGATCGCGTGCTCGAGGGGCTCGAGGTGTCGCTGCTGGTCGCCGTAGTCGGCGGAGAAGACGTCGCCGCCGGTGGAGATGACGACGCGGGCCTTTCGGATCCTGGCGGCGAGATCGGCGATGGCGGCGCGTCGTCCGGGGAGGAGTCGCTGGAGGCGCTCTCGTGCGCGGGAGGTCCGGGAGCGCATGAGGAGGAACCAGTCGGGCTCGAAGGTGCAGGGGAGGTCTGCGCCCCGGCGGGCGTCTTCCTTCCAGTCGCGCGAGAGGACGCGGATGTCGTCGTCGGGGTAGAGGTCGCGCACCCTGTGGACGATGGGCGTGAGGAGGGCTTCGACTCCGCGGTTGCCCATGCCGGTGACACCGGTCACAAAGATGTCCATGCTTCAGACCCTCGCCGTCATGGGGAGCGGGCTTACTGCCCTGCGACCTTCCGGCGGACGCCGGAGAGGAGGTCGTGGAGCCTTCGGATCGCCGCCGGGGCGGTGACTCGGAGGGCCAGAAGGTACATCGACGCTCCGGCGAAGACCATGAGTCCGAGTAGAACTAATGAAAACACTGCGCTGGGGAGGAGCCCGGACAGATCGAACAACCCGATCAGACGGCGCATGGCGGTGAGTCCGGCGGCCATGACGATGCAGGCGATGGCCGGGCCGGCGACGGCGCGGCCGAGGCCTGCGAAGGTGACCGGGGCGATTCGTGTGAGGAGTGCGTAGCGGATGGGCCAGAGGACGAAGGCTCTGCCGACGAATGCCCAGACGATGGCCTCGATGCCGCCGTCGAGGAGCCCGACGGCGACGATGAGGGAGATGGTGACGAGTGCGTTGAGGAGGTCGAGGCGGAAGTTCCAGGCGGGCCTGCCGAGACCGGCGAGGGCGGCGACGGTGTAGGACCCGATGCTGGTGACGATGCCGAGGAGGCTGACGATGCGCATGAGGGGCGCCGTGTCGGCCCACTTCTCGCCGAGGAGCGCCGCCACGATTTCGGGCGAGAGGACGCTGAGGCCGACGAAGGCGGGGAGGGCGATGACGGAGGTGAGTCCGACGGCGGAGTAGTACGCGCGGGCGAAGCGCGGGGGGTCTTCCTGGAGTTTGGCGAAGGTGGAGAAGGCGACGGTGGCGGTGCTCTGGACGACGAGTGTGGAGACGAGGGAGGAGATTCGGCCCGCGACGGTGTAGAAGCCGAGAGCGGACTTGCCGAGGATGTGGGCGATGGCGAAGTCGGCCGCGCGGTCGTTGGCGAAGTTGACGAGGTTGCTTCCCTGGATGTTGATGCCGAAGGACCAGAGGTCCTTGAAGCACCGGGCGGAGACGATGCGGCTGGGGCGGAAGGAGGTGACGCGCCAGAGGAGGGCTGCGCCGACGACGGCGCCGACGACGCCGTTGGCGACGAGGGCCCAGACGCCCGCGCCGGCGAAGGCGAGCGCGATGGCGACGGCCCCGGCGGCGGAGGTGGAGATGAGGGAGCGCGCGGTGATGGCCTTGAAGCGCATCTCGCGGCGGAGGAGTGCGAGGGGGACGCTGGAGAATGGGGCGATGAGGAGGTTGACGGACATGACCCGGACGACGTCGCGGAGGACGGGCGACTCGTAGTAGCGGGCCAGGAGGGGCGCTGCGGAGAAGAGGGCGACCGCGCAGAGCGCGCCGAGGGAGAGGTTGATCCAGAAGCCGGTGGAGAGGTGGTTGTCGGTGAGGTCTTTGCGTTGGACGATGGCGTGGGTGAACCCGCCCTCGACGACGAGTTGGAGGAGTGCGAGGAAGAGGACGGCGATGGCGACGAGGCCGTAGTCGGCGGGTGTGAGGAGTCTTGCGAGGACGAGGAAGATGGCGAACTGGATGAACTGCGCGGCGAGGGTTCCGCCGGTGGACCAGATGACGCCGCGGACGGTTTTGCCGGCGAGCCCATCGTGTTTGGGCGGGGTGGAGGGTGTTGGGTGTTGGGGTGTGGTCACGCTGGGCGTGGTTGGCGGGCGGGGTGCGTGGGCGGGCTGCGCGGAGGGGGGCGCGGGTGCGGAGAAGTGAGGGCTGGTCAGGCGACTCGGCGCATCCAGAGGCCCGCGCCGAGGCGTTCGGGGTGGGCGGTGGAGGTGGAGGTGGGGGAGGGGGGGTTGGTGAGGCCGAGGGCGCGCGTGAAGCGGTCGTGCTCGTGGATGCCGAGGAAGTTGGGGAAGAGGTGGACGTGGAAGGCGGAGTTGAACTGGAGGAATGCGCGGAGGAGGTAGGCCTCGTTCCAGCGTCGGCCTTCGTCGAGCCAGTGGCGCGGGTATTCGAGGCCGTTGAAGATGTCGTGTACGTGGACGAGGACGCCGGGCTTGAGGCGCGGGAGGACGTTGAAGAAGAGGTGGTTGACGTCGCTGCCGATCTTGGAGACGTGGGAGGAATCGATGAAGAGGAAGTCGCCGGAGTCGAGTTCGTCGTAGGTGGCGAGGGGGACCTGTTGGACGAAGTTGACCAGGACGCGCGAGGACTGGCGGTCCGCGGGGCGGAGGAGGCCGTCGAGGCGCTCGGCGGGGTACGGCTCGATGAAGGTGAGGTGGCAGGGCTGGGCGTCGGGGGTTGAGAGGAAGCGGTCGCGGACGTCGAGCATGACGGCGGAGGAGAAGCCGGAGCCGATCTCGATGATTCGGCGCGGGCGGTGATGGCGCATCAGGGCGGTGAGGACGAGCGCATCGGTGAGTGAGAAGAAGTCGTTGCGCGACCAGTAGCGGTAGCCGGTGGGAGATGTGTCGCGCTCGGTGGGGAAGCGTGCTTCGCGCGCGAGGGGGGCGAGGAGGTCGAGGAGGGCGAGTTGATCGGGGGTGCGGAGGTCGATGCCGGGGAGGTCGCGCGGCGGGGGTTGGAAGAGTTCGTCTGCGCGGCGGGTGATGTCGGCGGCGGAGGTATCGGGGCTGTAGTAGTGGCCGAGTTGGGCGAAGCGTTCGTGCTCGCGCAAGCGCGCGAGGCGCTCGGGGATGGTGCGGACGGCCTTGATCTTGCCGAGGATGTAGGGCCAGGTCTGGGTCATGAGGTGGTGTGGGTGGGAGCGGGGGAGGTGGGAGAGGATGCGTGGTCAAGGATCGACCGGAAGGCGGGCCAACTCAGGTGTTGAGCGGCTTGATGTGCGGCGGCGCGGCCCATCTGGGCGCATCGTGCGGGGTCGTTGAGGAGCGTGAGGCAGTGTTGGGCCATGGCTTGATCGTCGTGGGCGACGAGGAGGTGCTGGTCTGGGGAGAAGATGCGTTCGTACCCCCGGTATGAGTGATCGGTGCAGACGCAGGCGCGGGCGTGGGCGGCGGCCTCGGCGACTTTGAGTTTGGTGCCGCCGCCGGTGTAGACGGGGGCAATGGCGAAGGCGGCGGGGCGGTAGGCGTCGGGCATGGCGTTGACGAAGCCGAGGGGTTGGACGGCGGGGGTGTGCTTGAGGAGGTGGTGGAGGGATGGTGGGACGTTGCCGCCGGCGACGAGGAGTCTGGCGTCGGGGCGTTGGGCGAGGATGAGCGGCCAGACGGAGGTGAGGAAGCGCGTGAGGCCGTTGGTGTTGGGGGCGTAGGACCAGGAGCCGACGACGAGGATGGAGGAGGAGTTTGGGGTGCTGGGGAGGGGCTGGATGGTGGGGTTGGTGCGGGCCTGATCGCGGGAGATCCAGGCGATGTTGGGGAGGACGGAGAGGGAGGGATTTGTTTCGTTGTTGGGGGGCGGGTGCGGGAGGAGGGCGCGGACGACGGACTCGTCGGCGTGTGAGCAGACGGTGATGTGGTGGTACTGGCGGTAGAGGGCGGGGAGGGCTGCGCGGACGTGGCGGAGGTGCCGTCGGAGGAGGGCGCTGCGCGCGAGGAGTTTGAGGCGCGAGAGGGGAGAGCGCGCGGTGGCGCTTGCGCGGGCGATGTCGTGGAGTTGCGATTCGAGGACGGTGGTGTCGACGTCGTCGGCGTCGAGGAGGTGGCGGACGTTGGGGAGTGTGGTGACGCCCGCGCGGTGGGTGTTGAGCAGGTAGCGTGAGAGGGAGAGGGTGTAGCGGCGCTGGGTGTGGAGGCGGGTGACGAGGGCGAGGAGGTCGGGATCGGTGCGGAGGTAGTTGATGGGGGAGCCGAGGCGGTAGGCGATGGAGCGGGCGTATTTGCCGAGGAATGGGCGGAGGATGGACCAGGGGCGGAAGCGGTCCCAGGTGCGGGGGAGTCGGTAGTGGACTTCTTTACAGATGGAGCGGAGGTAGGCGTCGGCGCCGGGTTTGAGCGATTCGGGTCGGTCGAGGATGAGGGCATCGATGTCGAAGCGTTCGGCGAGTGCGCGGAGGATGAGGTCGGTGCGCTGCGAGCCACCGATGTTGGGCGGGAAGGGCGGGCTGAGCGTGACGAAGAGGGCGCGGGGGCGCGCGGGGGTGGTGGCGGCGTCGGCGCGGTCGCGGTCAGCGCGGAGCTCGGGCGCGGGGGATTGGGAGGATGGGTTGGGGTGGGTGGTCATCTTTCAAGGACCAGGCACTGGGTCATGACGCCGTTGCAGACGAGGCGCTGGGCCGCGGCGAGGGAGCGGATGTGGGCGGGGTGGAACTGCGGGTAGCCGTGGAGCTCGGCGGGTTCACCGAGGATGAGGCGGAGGCCGGTGCGCTCGACGAAGTCACGGACGTCGATGTTGGAGCCCCAGTCGTTGGTGGGCTTGTCGGTGAAGGGTGCGCAGTCGAGGAAGAGGTCGATGGTGGCGATGAGGCGGCCGCCGGGCTTGAGGAGGCGGGCGAAGGCGGGTGCGAGCGAGCGGACGCCCTCGGGGGGGATGTGCTCGATGACGGAGACGGCGGTGGCGCGGTCGAAGGAGGCGGGGGGGAGGTCGGCGTTCTCGAGGAAGTCCTGGATGAAGGTGACCTTGTTGCCGAAGGCGCGGTTGCAGCGGTCGAACTCGCGTCGGGAGAAGGTCCACTCGGTGCCGCCGGGGGGTTTGAGGAGTGGATCGACGCTGGTGACGTGCGCGCCGGCGGCGGCGAGGACGAACTGGAAGCCCGAAGCGCCGGAGCCGACGTCGAGGCAGCGCATGCCGGGTGCGGGCGCAACTTGCTCAAAGCACCAGGGGTACTCGAAGGTGCGCAGGGGGCTGTTTTTCTGGAGGGCGAAGGGGCCCGCAGCGCGGAGGATGGGGAGCGGGAGGTTGAAGCGGTTGCGCCAGAGGCGGTCGTAGAAGCGCGTGGCGAGGAGGCGCTGCCACCATGCGGGGCCGAGGGGCGCGCGGTGGCGGCGGTTCCAATCGGCGAAGGCGGTGGGGAGTGTGGCTGGTGCGAGCATGGTGGTGGGAGATTGGGGTTGGTTACATCCAGAGCGTGCGGCGGACGCGGGCGGTGAGCGCGGCGGGTGCGACGGCGTCGAGGCGTTCGAGGAGTTCGGTGAGGGCGTCGCGCGCGAAGAGGCGGACGAGGAGCGCGTGCGCGGCGGCGGCGATGACGGTCATGACGATCGCCTGGGCTGCGAAGTCGGCCTTGGAGGAGGCGGGGAGTTGTGAGCCGAGGACGTAGGCGAGTGAGACGGAAGCGGCGGCCATGAGGCCGGGGGAGCCGTAGATGGCGAGGATGTGGCGGATGCCGCCGCCGACTGTGCGGACGGCGATGAGTGCGCCGAGGGGGCCCCAGAGGATCATGTAGGCGCAGATGGCGACGGACATGGCAACGTGCTCGCCGAGGAAGCCGCCGAGCGCGGTGGCGAGGAGGTAGGTGAGCCCGTAGGCGATGGTGATCTTGACGAGGAGATCGAACTTGCCCTGTGCCTTGATGAGGCTGGTGTTGATGGAGCCGAGGAGTCCGAAGGCCATGCCGATGCTGAGGAACTGGACGACGGGGACGGCCTCGAGCCAACGCTCGGCGAAGAGGACGCGCATGACGGGCTCAGCGGCGGCGGCCTGGAGGAAGCAGGCGGGCATTCCGACGATGGCGAGGAGTCTGGAGGAGCGGACGTAGGCGCCGAGGAGGCGTGCGGGGCTTTGTTGGAGCTTGGAGAGCGCGGGGAAGAGGACGGCGTTGAGGCTGGTCTGGAGGAGGGCGACGGACTGGAGGGAGAGGATGAAGCCGAAGGAGAAGACGCCGACGACGTGGATGGAGTGGAGGACGCCGAGGATGAGGGTGGCGCCCTGGCTGGTGAGGGTGTTGATGACGCCGCTGGCGAGGAGGCGGAGTGAGTCGGCGATCATGAATCGCCAGCGTCGGAGTTGCGGGGAGGGGCGGAGCGCTGCGCGGGCGTCGCGTGCGGCGGACCAGAGGGCGGTGGTCTGCCAGAGGCCGGAGGCGATGGCGCCGAGGGCGAGGGCGACGGGTCCGCCGAGGGCGGGGACGCCCCACGCGGCGGCGCGCCAGGCGAGGGTGACGCTGACGAGCGCGCCGGTGATGGTGGAGACGAGGGCGACGATGCCGATGGCGCGCTGGCGCATCTGGACCTGGAGGACGGCGGCGGGGACGATGGCGAGGGCGGAGAGGAGCGCGGTGATGGAGACGAGCGCGACGACGCGTGCGACGTTTGGCTCGGGGCGGATGAGCGCGGCGATGGGCGCAGCGGCGAGGACGGCGAGCATGGCGACGACGCCGAGAGAGGCGCTGAGCCAGACGGCGGGGTTGGTCCAGAGGTCGAGTCGGCGGTGTCGGTGGATGAGGATCTCGCCGACGCCGGCGTGCTGGAGGACGTTGATGAGCGTGGCGATGCCGAGTGCGAAGGTGTAGATGCCGAACTGCTCGGGGATGAGGATCGCGGCGAGGATGAGTTGAGAGGCGAAGCCGATGAGTTTGGAGCCGACGGCCTGCGCGAGGAGCCAGGTGAGGCCGGCGGCGGTTCGGTGGGTGAGGCTGGAGGTGTCGGGGCGGGTGGACTCGGGGACGGGCTCGGCGTGGACTGGGTCGAGGGGGCCGTCGTGTGCGGGGGTGCGCGGGTCGAGGTCGCGCGCGGCGTGCGACTCAGCGCGGAGCGCGGCGGCGAGATCGGGGGAGGGGTTGGCGGCGGCGCTGGACATCGTGCGTGCGGGCGTGCGTTCGGATGAGCGCGAGTGGGATGGGGCGGGGGGGTTCAGGGAGTTCGGCCGTCGGACATGGCGCGGACGGCCAGTTCTTTTTCCGCGCGGGCGATGTCGGCGTCGACCATCATGTCGACGAGTTGTTCGAGGGAGACGGTGGGGTGCCAGTCGAGTTCGCGGCGGGCCTTGGAAGCGTCGCCGCGGAGTTCGTCGACCTCGGCGGGCCGGAAGTAGCGCGGGTCGACCTGGACGAAGTCGCGGTAGTCGAGGCCCGCGCGGGCGAAGGCCATCTCGCAGAAGTCGCGGACGCTGGCGGTTCGGCCGGTGGCGATGACGTAGTCGTCGGGGGTGTCGCGTTGGAGCATGAGCCACATGGCGCGGGCGTAGTCGCCGGCGAAGCCCCAGTCTCGGCGTGCGTCGAGGTTGCCGAGGAAGAGGGTGCGCTGGAGGCCGGCCTTGATGCGGCCGACGGCGCGGGTGATTTTGCGCGTGACGAAGGTCTCGCCGCGGCGCGGTGACTCGTGGTTGAAGTGGATGCCGCAGGAGCAGTGCATGCCGTAGGCCTCGCGGTAGTTGATGGCGGCGTAGTGGGCGGCGAGTTTGGCGATGGCGTAGGGGGAGCGCGGGCGGAAGGGGGTTGTTTCGGATTGCGGGGGCGGGCTTGCGCCGAACATCTCGCTGCTGGAGGCCTGGTAGAAGCGGACGCGCTTGTGAGCGCCCGCGCGCGATTCGGCGTGGGAGCGGAGGGCTTCGAGGATTCGGAAGGTGCCGAGCGCGACGGAGTCGACGGTGTGGACGGGGAGTTCGAAGGAGACGCGGACGTGGGACTGCGCGGCGAGGTGGTAGACCTCGTGCGGGTCGATGTGGCGGACGAGCCTTTCGAGGACGGCGGAGTCGGTGACGTCGCCGTAGTGGAGGATCATGCGGCCGGGGGCGGATGCGTCGTGGGGGTCGACGTAGAGGTGGTCGAGCCGCTGGGTGTTGAAGTTGCTGGCTCGGCGGACGATGCCGTGGACGGTGTAGTTTTTGGAGAGGAGGAGTTCGGTGAGGTAACTGCCGTCCTGGCCGGTGATGCCGGTGATGAGGGCGACCTTGGCGGGGGGGCCCGGTTGGGAGGCGGGTTGGGAGGTGGATGGGGGGGGGGGTGGTGGCAAAGTTTGGGATTAGTTTGGTTGATGGGTGATGCGCGCGGCGTGGCGGAGGGGAAGCGCTGACCATCTATCGGTCGATGTGGTTGGGGGTTCTTGGCGGGGGAGGGGCGTTCGGATGGCGGGGGCGTTGGGCGCGGCCCGAGACTTCGAGGATTGCTCGCATTCGAGTCGGCCTCCGGCCGGTGAACTACGGCGGTAAACCCATTGTTTACATGGACTTGCCGGCCATGCCAAGACAACTTGCCGTCCGACCATTGTCGGCGAGCCCCCTACCCGCGGTTGAACGATCGGACATCATCGACCTCGCCCCCGCCCCCCCCCCCCCCACGCCGTTGGTGTAGTTCGAGTTGGCGTTGCCGTCGAACCGCATCGTCAGCAGGTTCCCCACGGCACCACCGTCGCTCGCTGCGCTCGCCGACGGCGGTGGCACGGGGAGGGTGTCTTGGTGATGCCACCCTGCCGGGTTTGCGCGTGCGAGGGAGGGATCGGTTGATGCCGCCCCGCCACGAAATGCGAAAGCCAAGAGCACCGACCGCTCACCCC
>JAHBXK010000005.1 GCA_019636535.1 Phycisphaeraceae bacterium
GGGGTTGGGGGGGGGGGGGGGGGGGGGGGGGGGGGGGGGGGGGGCGGTCGCCGCGAGCGTCGATGTGGATCCGGAACCTCCCGAGGGACTTGACGCTCTGGTTGAACTCGTCGCGGAGTTCGAGGTGGAGGATCATTCGGACGGGTGAGGGCTCGGCGGGGGTGCCGGCGCGTGCGGGGCGAGCGGCGGACTCGACGGTGATGCGCGAGAGCGGGTGAACGATGAGCCGGCGCGGCGCAACCATGCCGCCTGAGAGGTCGCGACGGAAAGCATCGGACTGTGAGGGTTCGGAGGCGCGGCCCCAGCCGTCGTCAGCGCAGGCGGGGAGGAAGAGCGCAACGGCGAGAAGGAAGATGAGCGGAGCGCGGCGTGGCGCGGTCATATGGGCATGGTACTGTCGGCGCGGTGGGTGCGTGCGGGCGAGACGGGGGCGGCGGCGGGGGGCGGGTTGGCCGAGCGGAAGGCGGCGGAGAGATCGCGCTGGGCGGCCTCGACGGCGGTGAGTGCGCGGGTGTTGGCCTCGACGACGCGGACGAGGACGTCGACCTGTCGGCGCTCGTCGAGGAGGGCGTCGTGGGCTTCGCGGAGTTGACGCTCGCGCTCGGCGGCCCAGCGTCGCTCGGTGACCCAGAGGTAGCCGATGAGGCCTGCAGCGCCGAGTTGGGCGATGGCGGCGAGGGATTCGGGGTCCATGGGCGAAGGCTCTCCGAGTGTGCGCGATGCGGCCTGACTTGTCATCTGACGAGCGAAGGGATCAGCGCAGTTTGCGCGAATGTGCGTGACGAACCCACCCCCTGCCCCCTCCCTCTGGGAGGGGGTTCAAGAAGAGAACGTGCGGAAGAGCATGAGGTAGGGCTGTGAGACGACTCGGCCGCGGCGGGTGGGGCCGAGTCGCTCGAAACGCGTGAAACTGATGTCGTGCCATTCGTGGCCGAGACCGTCGGCGAGGGTGCCGACGCGCGGCGGGTGTTCGAGGAGGGCGGTGATGGTCTCGATCTGGGTGTCGAGGTCGGGATCGGATGGGGCGACGAGCGTGCCCTCGACGCGGACGGTGGTTTCGATGACGCCGGTGGCGAGGTGGGCCGGGTCGAAGGGATCGATGACGGCGCGCGGGACGACGTGCTCGCCGCGTGGGCCTTCGATGAATCGGCGCGGGCCGGGGCCGAAGAGATCGACGCTGTCGAAGGAGGCTGGGGTGGCCATGGGGTGGGTCCGTGTGTGCGGTGTGGGTCGGGTCGGGGTCAGGGCGCTTCGAGGCGGGTGTTGTGGGTGACGGAAAGGGGGTCGGAGTCGCCGGCGGGAGAGACGGCGATGAAGGTGAGGGTCTGGAGGGCGGGTCGGGCGTCGAGGCGGTGATCGACGGCGACGAGGACGCAGGTGGCGGAGAGGCGGACGAGGGCGGCGTCGGCCGCGGCGGGTGAGGCGTGGACGACGAGTTCGGCCTGAGCGCCGAGTTGGAGGAGGGGCTCGGCGGGCCAGGCGGCGTCGGGCGGTTCGCGCTCGACGCGGATGGTGGTTCGTCGGCGGGTGACGTCGGCGAGGACGCAGAAGGGGCCGGCCTGATCGAACTCTTCGACGCGCTCGACGGGTGCGCGGTCGATGGCGACGAGGCGCGCGTCGGCGAGTGAGAGGTTGCCGAAACGGACGGAGCGTGGAGACGTGACGAGCATGGTTCATCCTCGGGTGAGTTGTGCGGAGACGAGCGTGCGCACGGCCTCGGGGAGGCCGTCGCCGTCGAGATCGAGGAAGAGGCGGACGCGTTCGCGTTCGGCGGCGAAGCGCCGGCGGTAGAGGGCCGCGCGTTCGCGTGCGCGGTCGGTGTCGATCGCGCCCCAGATGAGGGCGAGCGCTCCGAGGGCGGAGGCGCGGGTGAGCGCTTCGGGGTTGGTGATGCTGGACTCGATTGCGCTGGGGGCGAGGGCGGCGGAGGCGGGGTCGAGGCCGAAGTCGCGGATGAGTTGGTCGTGGACGGCGCGGATGTGGGGGACGAAGGAGGAAATGGAGGCGGGCTTGGAGGTCTGGTTGCCTGGGTTGATGGGCGGTGAGGCGTCGGTGGGACGGAGGAGCGAGACGGTGACGCCGGAGCCGGAAGTGGCGAGGACTTCGACGGGGAGGCCGTCGATGATGGCGACGTGGCCGGTGGTGATGCCGAGCGCGGGGAGGTTGAGTCCGGAGATGGTGAGGAGGCCGGCGTTGAGTGAGCCCGTGCCACGGGCGATCATGGTGGCGGCGAAGCCGACGTCGCGGAAGAGGAGGGGTTCGAGGACGAGGAGGTCGCGGTCGGTGGCGGGCATGGTGGGCCTCCGTTGGTTGGGTGGGTGGGTGAGCGAGCGGGACGTTGAAGCGACGGGGGGAGGCGTCCCCCCCCGGCCGTCGTGCGCAGGCGAACCGTGTCAGGCGGTGGTGAGACCCCGGATCAGGCCGTGCGCGTTTTCGTTTTTGAACTCGAGGGTGTACTCGCCGAGGACCATGCCGACGTCGGCGTCGCCGGCGGAGGCGAGGGGCTTGAAGTGGAAACTGCGTCCGATGAGCGGGAGGACGGAGACGCGGGAGGAATCGAGGAGGAGGATGGTGTCTGCGGGGATCCATCGGGAAAGGACGACGCGGCAGACACCGAAGTCGCTCTCGTAGACGCTGACGGCGTTGCGGACGGTCTGGTCTTCGGGCGCGTAGAAGCGGACGCCCTGGAGGAACTCGTTGATGCGTCGTTTCTGGATGCCGGGGGCGACGATGGTGTCGATCTTGCCGGAGGACTGCTCCCAGATGAGTCGGAGCGCGGCGTTGAGGACGGGCTCGGAGAGTTGGTTGGTGCCGCCGAAACCCTGCGGGATTCCGCCCTGGCCCGGCGTGAAGACGTTGGTGGCGATGGAGGGGATGATGCCGTTCATGGAGCGACGGACGGAGGCGGAGCCCTGGGGGTTGGCGGAGGGGGCGATTCCGTTGACGACGCAGTTTTCGAGGTCGCGCATGAGTTCGCGGAGTCGCTCCTGCTTCTGGTAGTCGAGTTCGTCGTCGAGGCCGACGGCGCGGGCCGCGCGCATGGAGCCGGAGACCTCGACGGAGGAGGTGAAGATCTGGGTGAAGTTGCGTTTGCGGACGCGGTCGCCGAAGCGCGTGGCGGGTCGGTCGTCGCCTTCGGAGGCGGCGTTGCCGAGGATCAGGAGTTTCTGGAGGTTGGCGAGGGAACTGGCGGGGGTGCCGCCGTATCGGCGGACGACGGTGAGGACGTTGCCGGCGACGGCGGTGACGAAGAGGATCTCGCGAGCGCCGTCGGGGCGGACCTGATCGCCGACGCGGAAGCGCGGGCCGTTGTTGACGGTGATGGCGGTTGCGTCCTGAGCGTTGGGGGAGAAGGAGGTCTGGTTGACGGCGTCGGTGTTGGGGAGGAGGGTGTCTTCGATCCACTCGTGGACGGTGCTGGCGGCGGGGCGCTTGGGGTCGCCGAGGTGGTCGAGGAGGGGCGTCTCGAAGGGGGAGACGATGCCGATGATGTCGGAGACGTCTTCGGCGAGTTCGGGGAGGTCGACGCCTGCGGAGTAGGTGGCTTTGCCGGTGAAGGGCATGGTTCGGTCCTTTCTGCGGTTGGATGGGGACGTGCGGGCGTGGCGATCGCGCACAGCGTGCGAGGGCCTGTTGAGCGGTGGAGGGGATCAGGTGTTTGGGGAACGGGGGTGCGCGATCAGGCGGAAGCGCGTTTGAGTTCGAGGTAGTCGAGGAGGGCCTTGCGGTCGCCGGTGCGAGCGGCGATGCGCGCAGCGGATTGGAGTTCGTCGCGCGGGTCGGGGTCGAATCGCCCGCCGAGGGCGGGGCGCGGGGTTGACGCGACGCGCGCCGCGGAGCGCTCGGCGAGTTCGCGCGCTTCGCGTGCCATGGCGTGGGCGGCATCGACCTGCTTGCGGAGATCGGCGAGCGGGTCGGGTTGTGGATCGGGATCGTGTACGGGGTTGGGGTCGGGGTCGGGGTTGGTGGTGGGCGCGGTCAAGGTGGTGCTCCTGTGTGTGGGGGGGGCGGTGCGTGCGGAGTGACGGGTGGGAGACGCGGCGGTCAGGCGGTTGGCGCGGACGTTGCGTAGCCGAGTTCGGCGAGGACGGTGCGTCGGTCGACGCCGAGTTCGATCTTCTTGAGCGCGGCGTCGAGTGACTCGCGTTCGTCGCGCGGGAGGGTGTCGGGCCACTTGACGCGGAGCGCTCGCTCGTCGGGGCGGGTGTTGAGGATGTCGAGAGCGTTGAGCGCTTCGAGGATGAGGGCGGAAGCGGCGGCGATGGCCCGGCCGTAGAGGACGCGTTTGCGCGCGGACTTGCTGAGGAGGCCCATGAGCGTGACGCGGAGGGCGGTGGCGCTGGAGAGGTTGCCGATCCTGGCACGGACGACTCCGCCGGCGAGAGGCGGGACGCCGGAGACCTTGTCGAGGGCTTCGCGGAGTTCCTCGATGTGTCGTTCTTCGCTGGGGCTTGCGGCGTCGCCTCCGAAGGACTCGAGGTGCGCGTCGGGGTTGTCGGTCTTCCAGATGGTGCCTGGGGCGATGGTGAAGCCCGGCACGTCGGTGAAGCCCTTGGCCAGGAGCATCTTGAAACTCTGGAGCGTGACGCGGTTGGCGCGGTCGCTGAGGCGGGTGTTGAGTTCGTCCTGGAGTGGGATGAGGGGCTCGACCTCGCTCAGGCCCTCGTAGGCGAGGGGCTGGGTGATGTTCTGGAGGTGGACGACGGGTGGACCGAGCGCACGGTTGCGATCGGAGCGAACGAGCGAGGGGGACTCGTCGGTGAGGACGGGTTGGTCGAGGAGGCCGGAGTCG
This sequence comes from Phycisphaeraceae bacterium, assembly GCA_019636535.1. Taxonomy (GTDB): domain Bacteria; phylum Planctomycetota; class Phycisphaerae; order Phycisphaerales; family UBA1924; genus JAHBK01. The sequence goes on from JAHBXK010000005.1 coordinate 4,793, forward strand.
AGGACGCGCTGCTCGAAGACGCGACGTGTGTGCGCGTCGATGATCTCGGTGACGACGACGGCGGGGGTGTGGAGATCGGGACGCGGGTCGTCAGCGCGAGAGAGGGCGTCGGTCGGTGCGGAGGAGGACCAGCGGTCGAGGATTCGGCGGAGGATGGAGGGGGCGGAGGGCGCGAGGCGGGCGGGGGTGGTGGGGTTGGGTGTTGCGCTGGGCGAGGGCGCTTCGGGCGCGGATGTGGGGGTTGGCTCGCCGCGGCGGCACCAGCGGATGACGTAGGCGTCGATGGAGCGGTAGTCGTGGGGATTGACGAGGGGGATGGCGCGGAACGGATCGACGATCTCGACGGTGACGGCGGGTTCATCGGCACTGGAGTGGGGCTCGGGCGCGGCGGGGTGTGCGCGGACGAGGAGATCGGCGTGGCCGTGGACGTGGGCGAGGAGGGCGAGTTCGTGGAGGAGGGAGACACCGCCGGAACGGTCCCAGACGGCGCGGAGCGCGGACTCGATTCGTGCGCGGCGTTCGGGGTCGGCGGCTTCGGACTCGATGGTGACGCCGGAGCCGATGAGGAACTCGATCATGGTGTGGATGCGCCAGGCGATGTCGTTCTCGATGACGATCTCCTTGCGTGCGGGCGAGGAGAAGCGGTCGTCTGGGGGCATCCAGCCTGTGTGGGGGCGCGAGGCGTTGGAGGGGGCGGAGCGTCCGAGGAGGCGCGTGGGGAGGCCGCGTTCTTGTGCGAGGCGGTAGCGGCCGTGCGGCGCAGCGCTGCGCGGGGAGCGCCAGCGGGAGAGGGGGGAGCCTGATCGGGCGAGGAGGCTCGCGGCGGCGGGGGGCGCGAGGCGCATGGGGTTTCGGTAGTAGGACCAGAGGAGTTCGTGGCGCGGGAGTGCGAGGCGCTCGTGCTCGTCGACGAGTGATTCGAGGACGGGGAGGGTGAGGCCGGACTGTGCGAAGGGGGCGAGGTCGAAGGTGGCGGGCCTGGGCATGGGTGCGCTCCAGCGGGATTGGCGTGTGCGAGTGGTTGAGTCGCGTCTGCACCTGGGGGCGGGGCGCACCGTTTGCGCGCGCAGGGCGTGCGAAAGCGCGGGGGGCCTGCGCGCAAGTCGAGCGGGGAACGCAAACTAAAAATTTTGCGGTCTTTCGGATTTTTGTTTTTGAGGCGCACCGTCTGCGCGCGCAGGCGGTGCGCGTGGGGGTTTGTACGGGGGCGCGGGGGAGTGGAGAAGAGCGTCAGTACGCGTTGCGCTTGCGGAGGAGTCGCGCGGAGCGCGGGTCGAGCAGCGCGGGAGCGTCGACGGCGAGGAGGGCGCGGGCGATGCGCTCGGCGGAGCGGCCGTCGCCGTATGGGTGGTCGCGGAGGCGGTCGTCGGGGATGGCGAGGAGTTGGTCGAGCGCGGCGGGGAGGCGGGGGATCTCGGAGAGCGGGAGGTCGAGGACGTTGGCCGCTCGTTCGCGGCCGGCCTGGCGCGGGCCGACGTTGAGGACGCGCAGGCCGAGGGCGGCGGCCTCGATGAGGCCGGCGGAGGAGTTGCCGATGAGGAGGCCGGGGGCGCGGGTGGGGGAGGATTGTGCGAGGCGCTTGAGGATCGAGAGGAAGGCAGGGCGCGGGAGGTGGTCGCGGATGAGCCAGCCGTCGCGGGCGCGTTTGCGGAGTTCGTCGGCGATGGGTTCTCGGCCGGGGTCGTGGTTGGGCATGAGGGCGAGCACACCCCGCGCGGGGAATCGACGGGGGACGTCGGCGTCGATGGCGTCGAAAAGGGCGCGGGCGGCACGGCGTTCGTCCTGGTCGGAGAGGCCGGCGGGGTGGAGGAGGACGACGACGGCGGGATCGGCCAGGGCGCGGGCGTCGTGGTCGGTCATGGGTTCGACGGAGGCGAGGCCGTCGATGGCGGGAGAGCCGACGGTGGTGATGCGCCAATGGTCTTCACCCATGCGGGCGAGGCGGCGGGCGCTCGATTCGGTAGCGGGGAGGTGGAGATGGGCGAGCTTGGAGATGGCGTGGCGCATGGATTCGTCGGCGATGCCTTCTGCGCGGTCGCCGCCGTGGACGTGGGCGACGGCGATGCCCATGACGGCGGCGGCCGAGGCCGCGGCGAAGGCCTCGATGCGGTCGCCGAGAACGAGAACCCAGTCCGGGGGCGCGGGGTGGAGTCGCTCGAAGGCCGCTCGGAAGCCGTCGATGCCGGCGGCGAGCGCGGCGGCGTCGCGTCGGCGCGTGTCGCCGAGGAAGGACGCGGCGGGGTGGGACTGCATGGGAACAACGGCATCGACGGGGCCGAGGGCGCGGACCTCGGCGATGGTGGGGGAGTCGGTGAGCAGGTGGGAGCCGGAGGCGATGACGCGCGTGTCGATCTCGGGCGCAGCGCGGAGGGCGGCGATGACGGGGCGGAGAAGGCCGAACTCGGCGCGCGAGCCGGTGACGACGCAGACGCGGAGGGGATCGAGTCGGAGCGGCGGCGATGAGCCGCGGTCGTGGGGAGCGATGGCGCCGACGAGTCGGACGTCGAGATCGGTGAGGGGCGTGTCGGGGTCGAGGTCGCGGAGGGTTTCGCGGCCGAGGAGTTCGGGGAGCATCCACGGGGGTAGGCCGGTGCCGGGGCGTTTGCAGGTGAGATCGGCGGGGTCGATGCGCGTGCCCTTCGGGAGTGCGCGGCGGAGGACGAGGGACTGGCGGGAGAGTTGGCGGACTTCGCGCTCGTCGGGCGTGACGCGTTTGCGGCAGGAAGAGGTGGCGGTGTCTGCGGCGCGGGCGAGGCGGACGTACTCGGCGAACTGCGCGGGGTCGAGCGAGGCGGCGTGATCCGGGCCGCGGGCCGCGCGGTCGTGGGTGAGGTGCTTTTCGAGGATGCGAGCGCCGGCGGCGACGGCGATCGCGCCGGTGGCGGTTTCGGGGGTGTGATCGGAGTAGCCGACGGGGCCGGGCTCCGGCTCGGATGCGCGCATGGCGGCGAGCGCGGCGATGGCGCCGAGTTCAGCGCGGTCGAGGGGCGTGGGGTAGGCGGAGACGCACTGGAGGAGGGCGGTGCGTTCGAGGGTGTCGGGGCCGGCGTCGGCGAGCCAACGGAGGGCGCGGGTGATCTCGTCGGGCTCGGCAGCGCCGGCTGAGAGGATCAGGGGCTTGTCGGTGGCGGCGAGGGCGACGAGGAGGGGCTTGTGGATGATGTCGGGGCTGGCGGTCTTGTAGGCGTCCCACGAGCGGCCTCCGCCTCCCCCTCCCACTCGCCCGGGTCGCGGGTCGCGCATGGACTGGCAGGCGCGGACGAGTTCGGCGGAGAAGGGGGTGACGATGGCGTGGAGGGCGCGGTCGTGGGCGCGGGCGATGCAGGCGCAGAGATCGTCGTGTGAGAGTTCGAGACGGCGGAGCATCTCGACGGGGTCGCGCTCGCCCGCGCCGGCCTGATAGGCGGCCAGGGCGGAGGCGCGGCTCATGAGGCGGTCGGCCTGGAAGCACTGGAACTTGACCGCGTCGGCGCCGGCGGTGGCGGCGGCATCGATGAGCCGGAGGGCGGTGTCGCGCGCGCCGTCGTGGTTGACGCCGATCTCGGCGATGATGTAGACGGGGTTCGGGGGCGGGCCGATGGCGCGGTCGGCGATCAGCATCGCGCGGCTCCGGCGGTCGGATTGGGCTGGGATGGAGTGGTTGGGCTTTGTGGGACGGTGGCGGAGTCGCGCTCACGCTCGCGGAGGATGGCGTCGGCGACGAGGAGGTCGGTGCGCGAGTCGATGTCGATGACGTCGCCCTCGGCGTTGATGACGGCGGCGCGGCGGTCGGCCCTGCCGAGGAAGGCGTGCGGGCCCGGGTGGACGTTCGGGATGCTGAGTGTGAGGGCTTGCGTGCGGAGGGCGATGATGCCGCCGTCGGGGACGAAGGCGGGGGGAAGGTCTTGGCGACGGAAGACGCCGTGGTTGAGGACGTCGCCCTGCCAGGGGCGGACGGCGTTGGCGTCGTGCGATTGATCGATGCGGACCATCCACCAGGGGTGGAACTTGCCGACGGGCGCGTAGCTCTGAACGCTGTCGGCGTCGGCGCGGGCGAGTTCGTCGAGGGCGCGATCGATGAGACCGGGGGGACGGACGGGTACGTTGGCGTAGAGGACGACGACTGGGGCGGAGGGGTTGTGGTTGAGCGCGGTGAGCGCGTGGCGCGCGGCGGCGTCGATGGTGGCGGAGTCGGAGGCGAGGTCGGCGGGTCGCTCAACAATCTCGACGGAGCGCGGGTGGTGGGCGCGGGCGAGCGCAACGAGGTCGCGGTCGTCGGTGGAGAGGGCGATGCGCCCGATCGAGCGCGAGGCGAGGGCGGCGTCGATGGTCCAGAGGGCGCAGGGCTTGCCCGCAACGGCGAGGGTGTTCTTGCGCGGGAGGCCCTTGCTGCCGGCGCGGGCGAGGATGACGGCGAGTGCGGCGGGTGGTGTGCGTGTCATGGCGCGGCTCCGGCGGGGCGGGCACGCTGAGGATCGTCTGCGCGGAGGTGTACGTGCGCGGGTGCTGAGCGGTGCGCTTGCGCGGAGTCCGATTCGGCGAATGGGTTGATCGAGACGTGCTCGCGCTCGAGCCGGGCGCGGGCGTGGTCCGGGAGGGGCATGGGGGCGATTCGGCCGCGGAGTGAGGCGGGGGCGGAGGAGGGGAGCGGGTCGAGCACGGCCCAGTCGGCGTTGGTCATCCAGCGGTTGACGAAGGTCTCGACGTCGGCGTAGGCGGCGTCGCAGCGGACCATGCGGGCGATGATGACGGGCGTGGCCCACCATGCGCCGTGTGTGTGCGCGGGGACGGCGGAGGCGCGGTGCTGCTCTCGCGCGGCGAGGAGGGTGTCGATGTTTCGGCGTGCGAGGCCGAAGGTGTCGTCGGTGGTGATGGCGCGGTAGGTGTCGGCGGACTCGGCGAGAAGGTCGACGCTGAGGAGGTCGGGTCGGTGGTCGACGTCGAGGGCGAGGGCGCGGACGGCGGGCTCGCTTGCGAGAAGGCGCGTGCGGAGGTGGATGGCGGCGTGCGGGAGGGCGTGGCGCGCTGCGCGAAGGAGTGCGGGCCATCGTGCGGGGTGTTCGAGCGGGTCGAGGGCTCGCGGGGAGAAGCCGTGGGCGGAACCCGTGAGGGTGACGGAGAGGACGTCGAGGCCGGACTGGGCAACGCGCGCGAGCGCGCGTGCAACGTCATCGGGCGAGGCCCAGCGGATGGACCCGTGGACAGCGGGATCGTGCTCGGCGACGGGGAGGGTGAGTTGAACGGGGCTGGGGAGGCTCTCGGCGTGGGTGTTTGCGAGATCGGTGATCGTCTCGGCGGAGATGGAGAGCGGGTCGAGGCCTGAATCGCCAGCGCGGTGGATGAGCGTGAGGAGGAGCGCGCAGCCGGAGGGCGTGTCGGCGAGGTAGCGGCGCGGGTTGTCGCGGATGGCGGGGGGCGTATCGACGCAGAGACTCTGGGCGATGAGGTCCATCGCGGGAGCGCTCGGGACGTAGGCGAGCGCGCCGGAGAGGCCGGCGAACTTGCCCGCGCCTTCGAGGGGCGCGGACGTGTGCTGGTTGTGCGCGATCGGGGTCGCACGGAGGGCGGCGATGTCGGCCATGAGGGATCGCGCGAGGAGCGCTGCGCCGAGGCCGGGGGGGTCTTGCGAGAAGACAAGACGGTGGGAGTCGGGGTCGGCGCGGTGACGTTCGATCAGGCGGGCGCATCGATCGGGGCAGACGAGCCAGGCGTCGGCGTGGATGACGAGCGCGGCGTCGATGGCGCGCTCGTGCATGACGCGGGACATGGGGGCGGGGTCGAGGGCCTCGTCGAAGGCGGTGAGGCCGCCGGGCGCGCCGCGCCAGCAGGCGGGGGCGGCGGAGCGAGCGGCGATGAGGGCTCTGCGGCCGGGTCCGTCGAGAGCGGCGAGCTCGGGATCGGTGAGGGGCTCGATGAGGACGTTGGGGTTGGTGGTGAGCTCCTCGCCGAGCGCCCGGCGCGCGACCGATGCGTTGTCGGTGAGGATGCGGACGGCGTCGAGGCCGGGCGTGGCGAGCAGGCGGCGGACGCAGAGAGCGGGGCCGGGGAGCGATTGCCAGACGGGCCGGACAAGGTCGTGGCGCGGGAGGCCGAGGGCGGTTCGGCGCGTGTCGAGATGGACGAGGGCTTCGACGCGGAGTCCGGGTCGGACGGCGGGGCGCTCGCCGGAGTCGCGGGCGTTGTCGGACTCGTTGGCGGCAGCGCGTTCGCGGCGTGTGCGCTTGGGCGCGCCGCTGAGCGACTCCTCCGCAGCGCGGAGCATGGCGTTCATTTCGTCGGCGCTGCGGGCGAGGCTGCGGACGTTGCGGATGTCGCGCTCGATGGTTCGGCGCTGGGCCTCGAAGGGGTCCATGGGTGGACCGGAGCCCGAGGCGGCGGCTCGCTCGGCCTCGGCGATTTCGATCTGGAGGAGGCGGTCAGCGCGGATGCGTTCGAGGCTGCCGGCTTGGTTGAGGGTGTGGACGAGGAACGCGCCGGGTTCGAGCGTGCCGACCTCCGCGCGCATCTGTTCGACCTCGGCGATGAGGCGGTTGACGCGCACCTGATCGGCGTGGTGCTCGAGCATCTGCGTGAGGTCGGACTCAGCGCGGCGGGAGAGTTCGCCCATGCGCCAGACCTGGCGGCGGACGTGCGCGAGTCGGTCGAGGACTCGTCGCCTTGTGGGTGGCGGGGCGGTTGGCGTGCGGCGGTCGGCGGCGGGGGAGGAGGCGCGCGCCAAGGCGGCGTCGATCGGCTCGCGGTGATGAGGGGCCGCGGCGTGAGCGAAGCGGCTGAGGAAGTCCGGGAGGGTGATGGGTTGGGCGTGCTGCTTGCGGACGCCCGAGCCGGGCGAACCGGCGGGGCCGCAGTCGAAGACGCGCAGGCCGCGATCGGCGTCGAGGCGGAAGTCGCGCTCGAACTGGAGGCGGTAGGTGTCCATCTGCTCGTCGGTGAAGACGGGGCGGTTGAGGACGTCGGTGGCGCGTCGCAGGTGCGGGGCCATGCGGACGATGCGCAGCCACTCCATGAGTTCGAGGGTGTTGAAGCCGTTGAGTTCGCAGGCCCAGAGGTTGTGGATGGAAGCGCCCGGGCCGTAGTACGCGCCGTCGGTGAAGGCGAGATCCTGTCCGATGAGGCCGACGGGGTCGCAGCCGCAGTGGCGGGCGAGGTAGTAGGCGAGGTGGGCGACGGTGGCGCCCTGTTCGAGTCTTTGGCGCTGGGCGGCGAGTTCGGGGCCGAGGAGGCGGTCGAGGTTGAGGTCGCTCGTGCAGCGGACGCGGCCACTGAAGGCGGAGGTGACGGCGGGGTTGACCTTGGGCTCGACGACGAGGGTGATGCCGTGGAGATCGCGCTCGGTGAGTCCCTCGTAGAAGCGGGCGGAGATCTCGGAGTAGTCGAGGGCGGTGACAAAGTGGGGGCGGATGCCCGCGCGGAGGAGTGGGCGGAGGACGGTCTGCACGGCGACGATGAGGCAGCGGTCGCGGACGGCGGGGTCGGCGAGCGCTTCGAGGCAGGCCGCGAGGCCGGGGCCAGCGCTGATGACCAGCGCGGGACGGCCGGCGCAGGCGCCGGCGAGATCGTCGATGCCGGTGAGGGCGCCCTCGGCGAGGGCGTAGTGGTCGATGTTCTGCGTGGCGTTGGCGAGCGTGGTGGGGACCTGCGTGAGCGTGGTGGTGACGGTCATGCGCAGGGAGCGGACCAGATCGATGAAGCGCTTGTGGAAGAGGGGGAGCGCGTCGGCGAGGCGGGCGCGGTTGGGCGGGTGCTCGGCGAGTTCGACGCCCATCGCGGCGAGGCCTTCGAGGCCGCGGACGACCTCGGCCATGGCGGCGCCGTCGTCCGGGTCGGTGAGGATGGCGACGTTGTGGCGGGCGAACCAAGCGGAGCAATCGGCGTGCTCGAGGACGGCGCGGAGGAGCGGGATGTCGGGCTCGAAGACGATGACCACGCCGGTGCGACCGAGGCGCTCGGCGACGGCGCGGACGTGGTGGCCCGCGCCGAAGCCGCCGATGACGACGATCGCCGCGCGGCGGGGGTCAACGGTGTCGGCGAAGCGGCGTGCTTCGTCGAGGGGCCGGCGTCGGCTGGCGAGTGCCTGCGGGCCGAGTTCGACGCTCCAGGCTCCGTCGTCGGTGGTGATGATGCGGGCGTCGGTGCGCGGTGCGGCGGATTCGATGCGCGCAGCGGCGTCGGGGCTGCCCTTGCGCAGGGCGGCGAGGTTCCGTGCCAGGACGCTGGTTTGGACCGCTTCCAAGAACTCGCCCGACTCCGCCGTGCGAATAGAGGGAGGAGACTGTGTGAACCCGCCCGAACAAGGTGGGATCGGCCGGGCGGGCGGGGCGTCTGCAACAATGGACGGAGAAGGGGACGGGTGAGGAGGAATGGAGCACGCGGTGCAGGGAACAGGGTCGTTGACGCTTGGACAGTTCTCACTGGCCGGGGCGGACCCGAGCACGGTGCCGCAGTTGCCACGGCCGCCGCTGTGGGAGGTGTGGCTGTTCGAGTCGGCGTGGACGCCGGCGATCGGGCTGTTGGCGGCGGGGGTGGTGGCGTTCTGGCTGTTGAATCGCGCGGGGAAGGCGCGGCAGGGAGCGCTGGCCGGGGCAGGGTGCGTGGCGGCGGCGGGGGCGCTGCTGTTGACGGCGATGCTGGTGGAGACGCCGCGTGAGCAGATGGTCGAGCGGACTCGGGCGTTGATCCGGGTGACGGCGGATCAGTTGGGGGCGACGATCGCGCGGGGGGAGGATCCGCCGCTCGCGGATCTGCTGGCGGAAGACGTGGTACTGATGATGGGTGGTCAGGACTGGCTGATCGGGAGCGACCAGGTGATGGCGCAGGTGGAGACGGTGCCGAAGTGGGGCGTGCGCGTGGAGCGGGCGGCGGTGGTGCGGTCGAGCGCGCAGTCGCGGGATCGGAACAGCGGGTTTACGCAGGTGTGGGTTCGGGCGGAGGGGAACTTTGCGTTGGCGCGGTCGTGGTGGCGGATCGGGTGGCGGCGGGAGTCTGACCCGGGGGATCCGTCGGGGTATCGGTGGCGTGCGACGACGATCGACTGCTTGCAGTTGGACGGGATGGTGAATCCTGGGGAGGCTCGTCGGTTTGGGAATTGATCGGTGTTTGGGTGAATTTTCGGCATGTGGTGTCTGAAATTTCGGCATTGGGTGTCTGAATGTCAGACACCTCGGTGCTTCTGTTCGGCTTCGCGATTCGATCGGACCGCGCGATGGCGTGTGTCCGTATGGTTCAAGGTCAGGCGCACTCGTCGGACTTGTCCGGGGCTGGCCGAGATCGGCAGGGCGTGGGTGTGTGCGGATGGGTATGGAATCTACTTAGGTCCATCTGATGCAAGGAGCGACTTATGACGGACGAGGAGATCGGCCGGCTCGCGGAGGCGATCGCCGGGGCGTTGAAGCCGCATCTGGAACGATCTGAGGAGTTAAGACGAGCGGCCGACTCGATCGGCAGACGGCTGATCGAGGAAGCGGGCCGGATAGAACGCGAGCGGAATGGACTGATAGAAGTTCGAGAGGAGCGCGACGGAGCGGAGCAGGCGGACGCGACGGGGGGGGAGGGGGCGGGGGAGGTGGTGGTTCGGAAGATCGAGCCCGAGGTGCGCGCCAAGACCGGGATCGTGCGGCTGAACATCGGAGGGGCGTCGACGCACGTCGAGGTGAAGGGGACGACAGAGGAGATCGGCAAGGCCCGGCAGGCGGTGGAGTTCAAGGCCAGGGTGGACGACGAGGGGGAGTGGGGGGGTTCGAGCGCGGGCGCGAACGCGGATGTTCGTTTGTCGCTGGTGGTGCAGCGGTGCCGGCTGAAGGCGGAGTCGTGCCGGTTGTTTGCCGAGCGGCGCGCGGCCGAGCCTGGCTCGGAGGCCGAGCGCGAGGCGGTGGCGCGCATCAAGCGGCTCTTGGCTGAGGGCAAGGCGCTGGAAGGGTGCTTCCTGTGGGCGCTGTTTCAGGATCGGCCCAAGCCGGACGACGCGACGCTGGAGCGGATCGCGAAGTGCTACGAGGCGCAGGCGTCGGCGGCGGAACTCTGCCGGCGCGTGGACGAGTTGCACCCCGGCGAGCGGTGCGAGGAGATGGCCGAGGCGATGGCGCTCCTGGCGGAGGCGAACTCGGCGCTGCGGGTGGCGATGCGCGCGAGTTGGCTGAAGGACGACGACCGCGACCAGGCGGACGTTCACGCGTGGCTTCGGCGGCAGACGTCGATGCGGCGGGTGTACATCGCGCGTCACATGACGGTCGACGACCCGGCGGACCCGACGGGAGCGGAGGATCTGCTGCGGAGCATCGCGGCGCTGGCGGGGCGCGTGGAGAACGAGGCGGGGCGCTTGCGCGACGTGAGCGCAACGCTCAACAAGATCCGGTATCACGCGGGCCAGATCGTGAAGAAGGGGCACGGCGAGAGCGAGGTGGATCGACGACGGATCGGAGACGCGGTGGCGCACCTGATGGAGGTCGGGCTCGCGGCGAGCGATCCGCGGATCGGCGGGTCGATCGGGCGTGCGGCGGCGGCAGGGTGGCCGGTGGATGAGGAACCGGCGGCGTCGGCCGCGTTGCGCGAGGCGCTGGCGCGTGCGGCGGCGGGAGAACGAGAGCGGGAAGAGCGGGAAGGCGAGGAAGGTGAGCAGAAGGGAGATCGTTGGAGCGAGCGCGTTCGGCGAGTGCGGGACTTGCTGCGCGGGAGGCGTCTGGTGATCGTGGGTGGTGAGCCGATGCCGCACGCGATCGAGCGGATCACGGACGCGTTTGACCTGGAGGAGACGGACTGGGTGGAACTGACCGAGCACGGGACGGGCGCGCCGATGCGTGCGCCGATCTTCAGGCCGGAGACGGCGCTGGTGGTGGTGATCATCAAGTTGGCGGGACACCTGCACGCGGAATCGGCGCGGGCGTGGTCGGCCGAGGCGGGCAAGCCGTGGGTGTATCTGACGGGCGGGTACAACCCCGAGGCGATGGCGAACGCCATTCTGGAGCAGGCGAGCGGGCAGTTGGGCGCGAGAGCGTGAGCGAGCGGTCAGCGTTGGCGCTGTGGCGCTGCGCCGGGCTGCGCTGGGGGGTGGTCGGCCGGACGTCGCGGCTGGGGAGGAGGATCGGGGATGGCGACGAGGGTGCTCGGCTGGAGTCGGCTGGTGCCGTCCTGCGGGTTGCGTTCGCGGATGCCCTGACCGTTGTAGAGGTTGTGGGGGTGCCGTCGCTTGGCGGCGACGAGGCGGGGGCTGTTGTAGCCGGGGATCTGTGGATCGAAGTCTGAGATGTCGAAGACGCCGATGGTGACCATGCTGCGTCTTGGGCCGTGGTAGTAGAACGCGAGTTCACCCTCCTGGCGGAGTTTGACGGCGGCGGACTCGGCGAGTCTGCGGACTTCGGCGAGGTCCTTCTCGGTGGGGTTCTTGAGATCGTCGCGCGCGTAGACGCCGACCTGGAGCGTCTGGATGGCCGCGCTGCCGAACGTCTCTTTGGCGCGGAGGAGGTTGTACTCGGGGTGCGCACCGAACTTCGGTTCGGCCTCGGGAGGGCAGAGGAACGCGAAGGAGTATGCGGGGACGCCGTTGACGAGGATCTCCTGGATGCGGCGGAGTTCGCGCTGGGCCTGCGGGTCGTCGGGAGAATCGAACTTGCCGACGGCGATGATGGTGGCGCTGGATCGGCGCTCGGCGAAGGCCTCGGGGAGGCGGCCCTCAGCGCGGATGCGTGCGAGTGCGATCGGCGCGGCCTCATCGCGCTCGGGCCCGCGTAGGGACATGACGGCGATGCTCCACTTGCCGTCGGAGACGTAGGCCCCGCCGTCGGTGCGGCGGTTGGGGTCGGCGGTCTCGCGGTTGAAGACGCGGCGGCCTTCTTCCTTGATGTCTTCCTTGGTGCGCTGCTCCTGTCGGCGCTGCGCGTGGGCCGGGGATGGGAGCGCGAGCGCCACGAGAAGCGAAGCGAACGCGAGGACGATCGTGGCAGCGCGCTTGGGCGAGCGCGTGTGGGCGGCGGGCACTCCGTTGCTCATGCCTGGTACTCCTTGCGGGGCGAGGTCGCGAAGCGCCGCGTGTCGGCGTGTTTCAGCGCTTCGGCATTCAGGGAGATCCGTCCGCAGGTTCACCCCGGATCGAATCTTGATTTCGGGGTGTCGGCAAGACTTGCCGACGCGGTGTAAGTGTTTGATTTGTAGATGTTTGCAACGATGTTCGGATTTTGGCCAATCTTCAAGCCAAACCGATCGCTCCGTCGATACTCATGTGAGTCGGGGAAGCGATCCCGGCGAGAGACAGAACTGAGAGAGTAGGAAGCAGGAGTACAGGGAGAGGGAGGGAGAGAGGGGCGGAGGGGGGTGCGTTTCGGGGGTGGGAGGGGACATGTCAGGCGGGCACGGACTGCCCGTCGCGGCGAGCGAAGGACTGCCCCATCTCACAGCCGCCCGGGCCGGTTGCGCACCGCCCATGGTGCCTTCGCGCACGGTTCGGGCCCTACTCGCAAGGAACACGCACGAATGACCGACTTCTCTCCTTCCTTCTTCGGCACTTCACCCTGGCGTCCAGCGGAGGGCGTTCGCCCCGGCGATGAACTGTCAGCGCAGCGCGCTGCGCGGGCGTTGTCGCAGGGACAGGACGCGGCCCCCGGTCGCGAGGCGGACTCGGTGGAACTTTCGGATCGGGCTCGGCTGATCGCGTCGATCCGGCCGGCGGGATCGGATCGGGAATCGGAGCGGACGTTCCGGCCGGAATTGGTTGATCGCGTGCGACGCGAGATCGAGGCCGGGTCGTACGAATCGGGGGTGAAGGAGACGATCGCGGCGGACCGGCTGGCGCGGGCGCTGGGTGGTTCGCTGGATGAGCAGGCCTGACGCGCGGGCGGCGGCCGGCTGACTTCTGAGAGTGATTGAGCATCGTTGAGGTTCAGACCTCGACACTGAGCGCAGGCCCGGGACCAACGCCCCGGGCCTGCTTTTCGTCCGCTTCGAACGGTGGGTCGAAGGGTGAATCCGATCGCCCGTTCGAGCGAAGTCATAGTGCGACAGATTGTCCGGACTGTGGGCCGGCAACGAGCACGAGACATTCAGGAGACCTGTCCATGAAGAAGGCCGTTCTTGCGGTTGGTGGTATCGCCATGTCCATGATTGCCGGCGGGCTGTCCGGGGCATTCGCCCAGTGCCCATCGTCGTCGGGCAAGTCCGACGAGCCGCGGGTGCTGACCGCGTCGCTCGAGAACGAGGTCGCGGCGAAGTCGATCGTCGAGACGGCGATGGCCGACGAGAACTTCTCGACGCTGGTTGCGGCGATCAAGCAGGCCGGGCTGGTGGAGGCGCTGTCGGGTGAGGGGCCGTTCACGGTGTTTGCGCCGACGAACGCGGCGTTCGCGAAGGTGGACAAGGCCGCGCTGGAAGCGTTGATGAAGGACCCCAAGGCGCTGGCCGGGGTGCTGACGTATCACGTCGTGCCCGGCCGGGTGATGGCGTCGGACGTCACGAAGTTGACGGGCGCCGTCACGCTCCAGGGGCAGCGGATCGGCGTCGATGCGAAGTCGGGCGTGAAGGTCGACGGTGCGAACGTCACGCGGACGGACATCGTCTGCAGCAACGGCGTGATTCACGTGATCGATGCGGTGATCATGCCGTCGAACAAGAACATCGTGCAGACGGCGGCGGGGGCCGGCACGTTCCGTACGTTGGCCGCAGCGCTGGAGGCCGCGGGTCTGGTGAGCACGCTGGAGTCGGAGGGTCCGTTCACGGTGTTTGCGCCGACGGACGAGGCGTTCGCCAAGTTGCCGCCGGAGACGCTGAGCAGCCTGCTCAAGCCCGAGAATCGCGAGCAACTCCGGAGCGTGTTGCTGTACCACGTTGTGCCGGGGCGCGTGTTCTCTGAAGCGGCGCTGAAGGCGGGCAAGGCCACGACGGCGCAGGGGAGCGCGATCACGATCGCGGCGAAGGACGGGAAGGCCATGGTGAACAACGCCGGTCTGGTGAAGACCGACGTGAACGCCTCGAACGGCGTGATTCACGTGATCGACACGGTGATTCTGCCGCCCGCCGCGGAGAAGAAGTGACTGAGCAGGAAGGCGGTGTTCGTGGCGCGGCCCGCGCATAACGGCACGACGGCCGCTCGACGAATCCGATGTTCAGTGCGATCGAAAGCGAAGGTGCTTTCATGTGGGACGGCCGCCGGGCAGTGTTGCTCGGCGGCTGTCTTGTTTTGTGGCCGCACGGGGGGAGGGTCGCTTCGGGAAGTCAGGGGGCGCTCCCGGTCGGGGAGCGAATTGCGTACAAAATACGAACATTCGGACGAATTCGCTGGCGGTTGGGTCCGTTGGCGTTAGAATGCCAAAGAGCTACGGCGAGCGGCCGCGGGCTGAACGATGGGATATCCGGGTTCTTTCGTCTTGGGCGGGAACGCGGTAAGTCCAGTGTTCGCAAGCGAAAGCGAGCGTCGTTTGGGCAGTGTCGGTGGGCGGGGTGGGTGACTATGGACGAATACGAGGAACGCAGAGCCAGTACTTTCCCTCAACGTGATGCCGCCTGCGGCTTGGCCGAAGCGGTGGAGTTGGGTTCTTGCGTTGCGGATCTGAACAAGCCAGACCGGTTCGAGATGCACATCGAGGTCGTGGACAACACCCGCTCGCTGCCGGCCCCGATGAAGGGGTGGGTTCGTGATCGCGCGTTGGCCGCGGCGGAGGTGGTCGGTGGGACGGGGGCTTCGGGGGAGGTTCGGATTCGACTGATCGACGATCAAGAGATGGCGGCGGCCCACGCCCGGCACTGTGGGGACGACTCGACGACGGACGTGCTGACGTTCGACCTTCGAGGGACGGTCAGGCGGGCTGCGAACCTGACCCAACTGGACACGGACGTGTTGATCTGCGTTGACGAGGCAAAGCGGCAGGCCGAGGAACGCGGGCACGCGGTCGAGCGCGAGATCCTGCTGTACGTGGTTCATGCGATGCTGCACTGCCTGGGGTATGACGATCACGAGGAGCCCGGGTACGCGGCGATGCACGCCGAGGAGGATCGGGTGTTGGAGGTGATCGGCGTGGGGCGGACGTTCGGCGTATCGGCGCGTGGCGACGGTGCTGCGGGTTCGGGGACGGCGGGCGGGCGTAATGGAGCGCAAGTTTGATCGGAGCGCTGGCGATCGTTGTCGTGGGGCTTGTGCTTTCGGGGGTGCTGAGCACGATCTACCTGTCGCTGACGGATCTCACACGCAGCACGCTGGAGGATCTGGTCGAGGGGGCGGGCGTGTCGCGCATGCGCCGAGAGCGCGTGGGGCGGATTCTGGACGACGTGGACGGGCACGCGCGATCGGTGGCGCTGGTGCGCGTGGTGTGCAACCTGATCGTGGTGGTGTCGCTGGTGTGGCTGTTCGCGTCGCTGGAGCACTCGCTGGGGTGGGCGGTGAAGAGCGGGGGAGAGACGGCGTCGACTTCGCCCGGCGCAGCGGTGGGCGCGGGCTTGGCGGGCGGGGCCGAGCGTGGGGTGGTGCTGGTTCGCCCGCTGCACGGGCTGTTGGCGGTGGTCGCGGGGGCATCGGCCCTGTGGCTGGTGGGCGTGGTGCTGGCGCAGAGCCTTGCGAACCACGCGGCGGAGCGGATCGTGCTGCGGTTTGCGAGCGTGGTGCGAGCAGCGCACCGGGCGCTGGGGCCGGTGGGGGCGGTGCATCGGGGGATGGACGCGATCGCGCAGGCGGTGACGGGCGGGAAGAAGCGCAACAAGGGGGAGGAGATCGAGGCGGAACTGCTGAGCGTGATCGACGAGGGGGAGCGCGAGGGGCAGATCGACGAAGACCAGGCGCAGATGATCGAGGCGGTGGTGAAGCTGCGCGAGACGACGGTCGGGCAGATCATGACGCCGCGGCGCGAGATCGAGGCGCTGGAGCTGACGAACAACCTCGGGCAGATCACGGCGTTCGTGCGGAAGGCGCGGCACTCGCGGATCCCGGTGTATCGCTCGGGGAGCGCGGCGGGGGGCGGAGGGCTGGACGACGTCATCGGGTTCTTCTATGTGAAGGACCTCTTGAAGTGGCTCGCGGGCGAGGGGCTCTCCGGGAACGGGGCGGGCGGCGGGCGCGGCTTTGACCTTCGAGTGATCATGCGGCCGGCGATGCACGTGCCCGAGACCAAGACGGTGCGCGACCTGGCTCACGAGTTCGTGCAGAGCAAGGTTCACATCGCGATGGTGACCGACGAGTACGGCGGCACGGCGGGGCTGGTGACGCTGGAGGACATCATCGAGGAGGTGTTCGGCGAGATCCAGGACGAGTACGAGAAGGCCGAGGACGAGCCGCCGCGGATCGAGTTGGACGTGGAGAACGTGCTGGCGGACATCGATGCGCGCGCGGACATGCACACGGTGAACGAGGCGCTGGAGCCGCTGGACCTTCGGCTGCCGGAGAACGAAGAGGAGTACGACACGCTGGGCGGGCTGGTGACGACGCACCTGGGACGGATGCCGGAGGTGAACGAGAGTTTCGAGATCGACGGGGCGATCGTGACGGTGCTGGAGACGACGCCGATGCGTGTGGTGAAGGTGCGGGTGAGCCTGTCGCAGGACCTGAAGGAGCGTCGTCGGACGCTGAGCGAGGAGCGCCCCGGCGCCGCGCAGGCAGAGACGACGGGTGCGTCGCCGGACGATTCTCGGGCCGATCCGGACGCGGTGAAGTCGGCCTGAGTGGCTCGGCGCCGGGCGGGCGTCACCTTAGATACGGCGAGAGTGCCAACGTCTGAGAACAGAGATCTTCGTTTTTTGCAGGGGAAGGATCGGTTTAGGGTTGTTCTAACCCGGCGTTTCCTCTAGGCTGATGCGATCAAAGTGGCCGGTTGAAGCCGGTAGCTGTGATCGATAGTCAAGCGACGGAGACTCACTATGAATGCTCCACGAAGGTCGTTGCTGGTCGGCCTGACTGCGTGCTGCGCGCTGGGTGTGTTGAGCGAACAGAGCGCATTGGCCCAGAATTTCACCGGGATCCATCTGAGCAACGTCATGCAGACCGATGCCGATATCGGCGGCGGCTCGGTGGGCCCCGTCGGCGGGTCGTACGTCGGACCGCACAGCGGCGTGTGCCTCCGGCTGATCGCCGGAGGGGTGCCCGTTGACGCCGACAACGACTATCGAGGCTGCGTGATCGATGGCGGCGGTGATGCGTTCGACCTCTTCGGTTTCATTCACGTTTCGGGTTTGACGACCGATCGCTCGGTCTTCCGTCGCGTGGAGACGATCTACACGGGCAACGGGGGCGATTCGGCGTATCGGTGGATCGACACGATCACCAATCTCATGCCGTCAGATCAGTTCCTGACTGTTCGATTCGGCGGAGACTACGGATCAGACGGTGCCACGACCCAGGCCGCGGTCGGCAATGGCTACCGGGTCACGCACGACGGCGGGATCTTCGACCCGCCGGTGGCTCTGGTGTGGGGAGCAGGCGGGGTCGCGGGCGGCGTGTTCAGCGTTCAACCCGGGTTTCACGCGGCGGTCGACGGCGTCTTCGTGGAGTATCAGATCCTGCTTCCTCCCCGCTCGTCGGTCACACTGATTCACCTGGCTGTCCTGGGTGCACCATCCCCAGCGGGCGTGACGTATTGCATCAATCGAGCGACGGAGCTGACCGGCGGGAACAGCGCCGTCATCGGCAAGGTGAACGGGCTCGATCAGATCACCGGCGACCCGCTGCTGCAGATCGGCTGTGACCAGCCCGGGCCGATCGCCAACTGGTACACGCCGCAGAGCGGCCACATGAACACTTGGGACGTGCTGGTGGACGTGGGCGTTGTTCGGGGCCACACGTACATCGGCCCGAACTCCGGGGAAGGGTTCTGGGCGAGCGGGATCGGCATAACGAACGATCTGCGCGGCACCGTTGTCGACGGTGGCGCAGACGCGTTCGACTATTTCGGAGTGATCCACGTGACGGGTGCGCTGGCGGACCGCGCGGTGCATCGCGATGTGCGGACGATCGCGACGCTGTGCGACAGCGCGTGGAGGTGGACAGACACGATCACGAACACCAGCGGCGGCGTGCGGACGTTCGACGTCTATTTCGGCGGCAATCTTGGTTCGGACGTCGGAACCGTTGATCAGTTCGATGGCCAGATGTATTGGATCACAACGCAGGGGGCGTCGCCGGAGTTTCTCGATCCGCCGGTGGTGTTCATTTGGGGGAACAACGGCGAGGCGCTGGATGTTGGTCGCATCATTGCGCTCTTTGGTCAAGCTGACGACCGGAGCGTGCACCGCTCGATCACGCTGCAGCCGGGCGAGTCGGCGACCTTTGTGCACTTCGCGCTCGTGGGCGATAGGCGTGCCGGCGGGTGGCAGGCGATGCGCGATCGTGCGCAGCACCTGATCGGTCAAGGTCGGAACGACCGACTGTTCGCGGGTGTCACCGCTCAGAAGATCCGCAACTGGCACGATGCACCGGCGTCGTGCCCAGGCGATTTCAACAAGGACGGATTCGTGGACCTGGCCGATCTGCTCGATTTCCTCGGCGGGTGGAACCCGAATCTGGGGCAGAACTGCCCGTGAGCGGGTTGAGGCCGTGAACTAGACGCGCGGGCCGGAGTCGTCGAGATCGGCGAGTTCGTCCTTGTACTGCTCGCGCAGCGGCTCAACGACCTCGCGGATGAAGCGCTCGGTCTGCTCGACGCTGCGGCCGACGTACTTCATCGGGTCCATGACGCCCTCCCAGTCGAGTTCGCCCGTTAGTTTCCCGCCGCGGGCGGTGGATTGGAAGTGCGGGTCCGCCTTGAGGCGGTCAAGCAGGTCGTTGTCGAGACCTTCCTGCTTCACGCGCATGCCCGCGGCCTGGGCGTGGACACGGATGATCTCGTGATAGTGCTGCCGGTCGCCACCGAGTTTCACGCAGGCCATGAGGATGTTCTCGGTGGCCATGAAGGGGAGTTCGGCCATCAGGTTCTTGCGGACCGTGGCCTCGTGGACGATCAGACCCGACGCGACGTTGTGCATGAGGTCGAGCGCGCCGTCGAGGGCGAGGAAGGCCTCGGGCAGAGAGAGGCGGCGATTGGAACTGTCGTCGAGCGTTCGCTCCAGCCACTGCGTTGCGGCGGTGTCGTAGGCGTTGCCGACGAGGTTCATGACGAAGCGCGTCAGGCCGCAGATGCGCTCGCAGCGCATGGGGTTGCGCTTGTACGGCATCGCGCTGGAGCCGATCTGCTTGTCTTCGAAGGGCTCATCGAGTTCCTTGCGGTTGCAGAGCAGACGGATGTCGGTGGCGATCTTGTGGAGGACGGCGGCGGTGGAGGCGAGGTCGGCGAGGATGAAGGTGTCGATGACGCGGGGGTAGGTTTGAGAAGTGATTGCAAACGTTGACGGCTCAACGCGTAGTGATTTGAAGATACGCTCTTCGAGCTCGTGCCATGTATTCGACGATATATCTACAACATCTTGACTGGAGCCAGACATGAACTTTTGAAGCGACGAACGAACACTGGGCAATACAGATTCTAAATGTGATAAGTACTGATTGAACGTACTATACCAATGCGATTTGTCCCATCCAGCGGCCTGGAGCAGACTGAATGCGCTGGCATTGTCGTCCGCGAGTAGATGGATACTGTTTGATCGGTTCAGATCTCTTACAACACGCTCGGCTGTTCGCGCATATTGATAGCGTGTTGTGCCCGGGTCGATTCCTTTGGCAGAACGTTCCCATTCAGCGATCGCTGAATAACATGCGCCCAAAGGGCTCTGTTTACGACGTCCTCCCTGTTGAAATGCCACAAAGCTGGCCTGGGTACCCGTTGCCCCACGAAACCCGCGCAGGTGTATCGTCTCATTCCTACGGCGTTCGCACAAGTAGAGATCATGCGACCAAACGGCGGCGCGGCGACCAATCGTTACGGGTTGGGCAGGTTGATAGTGGGTGAAGCCCAGACAAGGCACCGACTTCCAACGGTCGGCGAAGGTGGAAAGATCACACGCAACCAACGTCAGTTTTGACATTGCGAGCCGCACTGCCTCTCGCACCACCAGTAAATCCGCATTGCACACCACGTCCTGGCTCGTCATCCCCAGGTGGATGATGCCCTTGGCCTTCGGGCACGAGTCGCCCAGCGCGTGCACGTGCGCCATGACGTCGTGCCGCAACTCGCGCTCGTACTTCTCCGCCAACCGGATCTCGTCGTCGGTGATGCCGACCGAGCCGTCGGAGTTCTTCCGCTCGACGACCGCGCGGAGTTCCTCCACCTGCTCCTTCGTCACCGGCAGGCCCATCTCGTGCTGGGCCTCCGCGACGGCCAGCCAGATCCGCCGCCACGTGTTGAACTTGTGCCGGGCCGACCACAGCCGCAGCATCCGCTCGCTCGCGTTGCGCGTGGCCAGGGGTGAGACATAGGTGTCGTATGGTGAGGGTGTCAAGCGAGCGGATGTGTTGCGAGACTTACTAGACATGGCCGGGTCCTAACTGAGTAAGTCCGCGAACTCGTCCACGGTCAGGCCTGCATCGCGGATGATCGCTCTCAGCAGCCCCGGCTTGAGCGTCCGATGATCGGGGACCGTGATGGGTTGCCGCTTGGCGTCGCTTGGGTGGCGCAGACGGATGTGGCTTCCCTTCTGTCGCACGGCAACATACCCGAGGCGCTGGAGCGCCACAATCGCTTCCCCGCCCGAGATGACGGGCAGTTTGCTCATGCGGCGATGGTGATCTCCGTGAAGATCGGCGGACCGACCGAAGGGACAGACTCACCGCTTTCGGCCATGTCTTCAAGGGTCAGTTCAATCGCTTCCCGAATATTGGTGAGCGCCTCCTCGACCGTTTCGCCCTGGCTGTAACAGCCGGGCAGCGTGGGGCACTGAACGACGAACCCGCCATCGGGTTGCGGCAGGAGGACGACCGGGAAGGACCGAGAATCGGACATGCGGGAAGTTTAGCAGTGAAAGCAAACCCGCTCGTTGGGAACTTACCGAAGGTCGCGTCGCTCACCGCTTCCCCTTCCGACGGTGCGGGAAGATCGCCGTGCTCTGGCCCTTGGCGGCGCCGATACGGATCGGCCCCGCGGCGATGCGGGCCTTGGCACTCTTGGCGTTGTCCTTGCTGAACTCGGTGCCGATGAACCGCCGGCCCAGCGCGTGGGCAACCACGGCGGTGGTGCCCGAGCCGAGGAACGGATCGAGCACCAGGTCGCCAGCGTGCGAGCAGGCGCGGATCACGCGCTCGAGATAGACCTCGGGCAGTTGGTTGTCGTGGTAACTGCGACGTTCCTTGTTGTTGCCCTGGATGCGGCCCCAGAACTGGCCGTACCAGACGTCCATCGGCACGCGCATGCCGGGGGCGATGCCGTCCTTCTTGCTCTGCGTGCGCGGGTCTTCGTAGATCGCAGCACGGTCGGACATCTCCAGCACTTCGTCGGCGTTCCAGACGCGCCGCCCGGCGTGACGGATCGAGGCAGCGTCGACGCCGGGCGGAACCGCGTCCGGCTCATGAGCCTCCGCACGCGTGAAGTAGAGCGCGTGCACCTTCGAGTTGATGAACCGCTCCGTCGTGTTCTGGCCGAACCGGTAGTGCCAGACGCACCAGTTCTGCATGTGCATGGTTGCGGGCGGCCTTCGCTCGGCGAACCGCCCCTTCAGGTAACACACGATCTCCGCCGCCCAGTCGTCGGGGATGTTGACCCACATGGAGCCGCCGGGGCGGAGGGCGCGGACGCACAGGTCCAGCCAGTCGTAGGTGAAGTCAAGGTATTCGCGCTCGGGCATGTCATCGTCCCAGCGGTCGTAGGCGCGCTTCCAATTGAAGGGCGGATCGGCGAAGACCAGATCAACGGTGCCGGCGCGGACCTCTTCGACACGCGGCAGGATCGCGCGGCAGTCGCCGATCCAGACGCGGGCGTCAGCGCCGTTGAGTTTGTGGGTGAGGGCGAAGTCGGGCGCGATGAGCGCGTCGGTGTTGCGCGGCTTGGGCGCTGCGGCGGCCTTGGCGCTGGCGCGCTTCGAGAGACCGGACGCGGCCCGGGCGGCGTCCTTGCCGGGGGAGGTGAGGGTGGTCATGCTGGAGTGAGTGTAAACGTGGGCGCGCGCCCGCGCCACCGTTGCGACAGGCGCGGCTGTTCAGCGCTTGCGCTCTTTGGAACCGGCACGAGCGAGCCCGGACTTGGGCTTGGGCTGTGGCTTGGGTGTGGTGCGGCTCGCGCTCCGTGAGCGGGGTTTCGTGGCGGGCTTGGAGCGCAACGCCGGTCGCTTCGGAGCGCGCGCCGGCTTGACAGGACCACCCTCGCGAAGCACGGCGGACTTGCCCGCGTACAGACCTTCGAGCCGGGGGATGATCGGATCGACATCGGGGAGCCCCTCGCCGAGCGCCACGAGCAGATCGATCAGGCCGAAGTAGTCGACAACGGAGATGAACTCACGGGCGATTCGCGGCGGTCCATCGCGGGCCGGGTCGTGCTCGCCCGATTGCACGCGGTCGAGGCCGGCCATGTTGTGGTAGTTGCCCAGAGGGAGGCAGAGGCAGGTTGCTTCGTGGCCGTAGGCGCAGAAGACGGTGGCCTCGCATGCGCCGCCGGCCATGAGTTTGCGCTGCCACTTCATGGCTGGGGGGGCGGCGGGGGCCGGCTCTGCGCGCTCGGTGGCTTTGGGTGTGGCGGGCCGGCCCGAGAGTTCCTCCGCGCGCTTGGCGCACGCGGCGGTGAGACGGGGGGAGAAGACGCTCAGGCGATCGCCGACCCTGACGATGGGACCGCCACCGACCGGCGAATCGGCGAAGGCGCGGGAGTTCTCGAGCGCAACGATGCGTGCGTGCCGCGGGATCGTGCCGAGTTTGCAGGCGGCGATGGCGCCGATGAAGCCGATCTCTTCAGCGCGGGTGAAGAGCAGTCGTGTTTCGGGCCTGTTGCGCGCGGCGGGACGCTCGCGGAGGGCGTCGAACGCTTCGAGCGCGGCGGCGACGGCGGCCAGATCGTCGCAGGCGGGCGCGTGGAGGATGCCGACCTCGTCGATCTGGGCGGGCGGGAGCGCCCAGACGGCGACGTCGCCGGGGCGGATGCCGCTCGGGCCAGTGTGTTCGGTGTGCTCGGCTTGCTCGGCTTGCTCGGCTTGTTCATCATGGTCGCCGTCGAGTTCGGCGAGGTAGAGTTTGCCGAACGGGCTAGGGGGCGAGTCGTGCGCTTCGCCGACGAGCGTGGCGCCGATGGGCTCGGGGCGGGCGCCCGCGTGCGCGTCGCCGTCGGGGTGGATGACGATTCGGGCGGACTCGAAGTAGGCGTCCATGACGCCGCCGCGGAAAGAGAGTTCGACGGTTGCGGGGCCGATGATGCGCTCGACGACGAAGGCGGGATGATCGAGGTGGGCGGTGATGAGCATGGGGCCGACGGGCGAGCCGGGGCGCTTGCTCGACTTGCTCGGCTTGCCCGCGCGCGTGAGACGATCGGACGAGAGCGTGAGGTTGCAGGCCTTGTCGGTCTCGATGCGAACATCGGGGCGGGCGGCGGCCCAAGTTCGGATGAACTCGACGACGCGGCCCTCGCGCCCGGCGGCGGTGGGGATCTGGGTCAGTTCGAGGAGCGTGCGCCGCTGTCGATGGCGCAGTGAGTCGGCGGAGAAGGAGACATCGCGGGTGTTGGTGGGTCGATCCGATGGGCGCTTGCGAGCGGTCGAGACGCGTGTGCGGCTGGGCATGGGTTGAGGGTACGAGCGCTGGGCCGATCGTCCGGCGGGCGGACGACCGACCGAGAGAAAGAAAGACCCCCGCTCCGAGGGGAGCGGGGGTCGGGGAGATCACACAAGATGTGACGCGGTCAGCCGCGTCCGAGCATCACGCTCGCCCGAACTTACGGGCAGGTGCTGCCGAGGTTCGGGTTCCAGTCACCCAGGAACTCGAGCAGGTCGGCCAGGTCAACGACGTTGTCGCCGTTGATGTCGCCCGGCAGGCCCATGCCCGACTGACCCAGGTTCGGGTTCCAATCACCCAGGAAGTCCAGGAGGTCGGCCAGATCGACCACGCCGTCGTCGTTGTAGTCGCCCGGGCACGGCAGCGGCTCGTCGTCGCAGACGGGCACGCCCGAGCCGTTGAAGTTGAGGGCGATGGCGAAGAGGGTGCCGACGTCGCCAGCGAAGTGGTCACCCACACGGACCGTCCAGGTTCCTTCACTGCTGAGACCGCCGAAGACCGTGTCCAGGCTGACGACGGAGTTGTCGCAGTTCTGGGCGCGGACGGTGCCACCGAAGATCGGCGCAGGCCCGGCCACGATGAGATCGTGCACGTTCTGCGTTGCGGCATCGGTGAAGAGGAAGACGCCGTCGATGTCGTTCGCCGAACCGAAGGAAGGCGCTGCAACGCCGACCGCATCGCAGTCAGCGCCCCGACCCGGACGGGTCATCAACTGGGCCGTCGCCATGTTCGGCGCGGTGATCTGAACCTGCAGATCGCCGGGCCACGAGTGGAAGATGTCAACCAACACCTCGATCGAGGAGATCATCACGGCTTCGGCAGCGCCAACCGTGATCGTCTGCTCGGCGGGGAAGCCCAAGCCGGAGGCGTCGGGGATGTCCACGGGCACATCCTCGGTGATGAAGTCCGGGGTCGGCAGGCAACTCGCGAAGTCGCCGATGTAGGTGCCGCCGCCCATGATGCAGTCGGCCTCGCTCTGGATCGAGCAGGTGCCGCCGGTGCAGCAGGCGCCCGAGAAGGGGATGAAGGTGACCGAGTATGAGTACGGACCGATGATCGGCGGGAAGTCGCCGTTGGAGGCGATCATGACGTGCGCCGAGGAGTTCGGCGGGAGCGTCAGAACGGTCACGGCGTTGGCGACGCAACCGAACTCGGTGGGCGCCTCGCAACCGCCGTCGAAAGCGGCCAGGAACGTGCTGGGCAGGTTCCCGGGGATGATCGCGTTATCGAAGTCCGGCGCGATGACGAAGAAGCCGCCCGGGGTGGTGGTCTGGAACTCATACCACACGCCGGACCGGGACACGAAGCCCGGACCGCACGCGATCGAACCGGCATCGTCCGCCGCGTTGAGAGCGTCAACGAGGATCGAGTCGTCGCCGGTGATGACGATCGCGTCGTCGCAGATGTCGTTCGAGGGATTGGCGGGACGGTTCACGACGATCTCGAAGTCGCCCTGCGTGTTGGCGCCGCCCGAGACGCGGATCTTGATCGTCTGGCTCGCCGCGAGTTGAACGGCGAGGACTTCCGTGATGCCCGGATCGAACAGGTCCGCACAACCGGCAAGGGGGGTCGGATCGATCGATGCGCCGTCCGTGAACGTGCAGTCGGTCGCGGCCTGGACGACCAGGTCGAGCGCCGGATCGTCGGTCGAAACAACGATGCGGTGCCAGCCGGCGGTCGCCGCGGTGAACTCAAAGAACGCGTCGAACTCGGCAGCGCCCGCGAAGGCGCAGGAGGCGATGCCGCTCGTACCGGGCGACATGCTGTTGCTCCCCGACACGGGGATGTCGACCGTCAGCACGGTGGCGCTGGTGTTGCAACTGTTGTCGATGGAGCCGGGGTTGATGTTGAGCACGAGGTTGCCGGTCAGGGCGCCGAAGCCGCCGACTTGGATGAAGTAGGTGGTGCCCATCGTCAGTTCGAGGATGACGCGAGACTGGAGGCCGGCGCCGGAATCGTCGTTGCAGGCCAACTGAGCGCCGTTGCAGCCGTCGAGCACGGCGAGCACGGTGTCGGACAGGGCCGAGCCGAACGTGTCGATCTGGTAGATGCCGGTCGCGGCGGGCGTGAAGGTCCACCAGACGTCGTTGATGGTGGCGGCGCCCGTTGCGCACGTCGGGACCGAACCGTCCTGCGAGGCGAACAGGTTGGTGCCGCTGTTCGCGCCGAGCATCGCCACGGCGGGGGTGCCGAGGCAGTTGTCGTTCGCGGGCGCGCTGCCGTCGCCGAGGTCGGTCACGTTCAGCCTGAAAGCACCCTCGTCACCGGGGAACGTCGAGACGCGGATGTGCACGGTGTCGCCCATGGCCATCGCGATCTCGATGTTCGAGAGCAGGCCGGAGCCGCCGTCGTCGTCGCAGGCCAGTTCGACAAACATGTCGAAGCAGTCGGTTGCGAACAACTGAAGTGCGGTGTCGGCCGAACCACCCGGAAGCGCTGTGCTGCCCTCGGTGTCGAACCGGTAGATGGACGCCTCAGGCGCCGTGAACACGTACCACACATCGGGGTCGTACGAAGCGCCGCCGAAGCCGCACGAGATGATCGGGTTGGGCAATGCGCCTTGCGTGGCGCCGATCACCGTGCCAGTGACGGTGGCGCTGCCCATGCTGAGCGTGATGACCTCGGCGTCGTCGCACTCGTCGTTGTCGGGGATCGGCGGCGGTGCATCGGCGACGGTGATCGTGAACGGGCCGCGGCTGTTGCTCCAGCCCGCGATGCGGATGAGCACGGTCTCGCCCATCGTCATGTTCAGTTGGATCGTCTCGGGCGCTGCCGAAGAGAACGGATCATCCGAGCAGGCGATCTCGGTCGCAGGATTGCACGCCGTGTAGGCCGACAGCGTCGGATCCCACGTTGCGGCGGTGCGCACCACGGTGAACGTGTGCTGGCTGGTCGAAGCCGCCGTGAACGTATAGAAGAAATCGAACGGGTCGGCGCCGCTGCACGAACTGAACGCCCAGTCCGAAGTCGTCCCGATCGTCGTGCCGTTGGTCACGCCGACCGACAACGGCGTCGGAGCCGAGCACAGGTCGCCCGCCGATGCGACGCCCGCCGAACCGAAACACAACCCGGCCGCGGCCAGGAGCCGCGACCAACCCACAACGCGTGTCTTCAACATGTTCTTCACCTCTTGCAAGAAAAAGGAAACCTCACGAAGTACCCACGTTCGATACTGTGACCCCGCCCGGTCATGACGCGCCGGAACTGCGCGACATACCCGTTGAGCGAAGTCTTAACGTCATAACTTACGCGACGATTGCGACGCCGGCACCCAAAACGCGAAGATTCTTCGATTTCAACAAACACAACCCTATCAAAATCAGGGCCTGGACCCGGGCTCGGCCGAGGATGCCGGCCCGGTTTCACCCGGTGTTGCGCCAGGCGGGGGTGTCATAAAAGTTTGCGAGATCGCGGCTTTCATCGATCGGGCTGTCCGGATACGTCCGCCAAGTCTCCGATCGGGGAGTTTGCTGGGTACGATCCCGCCGGGGAATCGATTCGGGTCCGCTAATTCGCTGGAAACGTGCCCGATCGTCGTTGCGGGCGTCGCGGCGTAGCGGTTGAACGTCTTGGCTAGTTCCGCCCGCTTGGCGTCGAGTTCCTGTGATTCGATCACGCCCTTGGGGACCGGCCCGGGTTTGAAGTCCGGATAATCGAGCTTCGGGATCTCGGCGTTGATCAGCAGTTCGATCTGCGTCAGCAGCCCGCCCTGCTCGGGCGTCACCAGGCTCCAAGCGACGCCATCGCGACCGGCACGGGCGGTGCGGCCGATGCGGTGGACGTACAGGTCGGGATCTTCGGGCAAGTCATAGTTGATGACATGGGAGATGCCCTCGACGTCGAGCCCGCGCGAGGCCAGGTCCGAGGCGACCAGCACACCGAGCGACCCGGTCCGCAGTTTGGCGATGACCTGGTTGCGCTTGGTCTGGTACATGTCGCCGTGCATGGCGTGCGCGTCGATGCCCTTCTTCATCAGATAGGCCGTCACTTCGTCGACCGTGCGCTTCATGCGGCAGAAGATGACGGTGAGGGCCGGCTCCTCGTGCGTGAGCAGGTGGAGCAGCAGCGACCGCTTGTCCCACGGCTGAACGGTCAGGTAGAACTGCTTGACCATCGCGGCGGTGAGCGACCCGCTCGAAGCGACGATCTTCTCGGCGTTGCGGGCGTACTTGCGGGCCAGCGACTCGATCTCCGACGAGATGGTCGCGGAGACAAAGACGGTCTGACGCTCGGTCGGGCAGGCCGACAGGATCTTGCGGATGTCGTCGCGGAAGCCGATGTCGAGCATCCGGTCGACCTCGTCGAGCACGGCGATGCGCACGTTCCGGTAGTGCAGGTAGCCGCGCTGCTGCATGTCCATCACCCGGCCGGGCGTGGCGACGATGATCTCGGGGCCCTTGGCGAGTTTGTCCGCCTGGGTGCGGATGTTCTGGCCGCCGTAGACGGGGAGCACGGTCAGGCCTCGCTTCAGGCCGAGTTCGGCCAGGTCCGCCGCGACCTGGATCGCCAGTTCGCGCGTCGGCACGAGCACAAGACCCTGGAACTCGGTTCCGGACTTGACGATCTCGAGCATCGGCAGGCCGAACGCGGCGGTCTTGCCCGTGCCGGTGCGCGCCTGCCCCAGCACGTCCTTTCCCTGGATGATCAACGGGATGATCTGGGCCTGGATCTGCGTGGGGTGAACGAAGTTCACTTCCCCGATCATGTCCAGCAGTTCCTTGGACAAGCCCAGGTCGGCGAAGGTGATCGTGGTATCGAAGATGTCGCGCTTCGCCTCGTCCGAGAGCGG
Source organism: Phycisphaeraceae bacterium (assembly GCA_019636535.1). GTDB lineage: Bacteria > Planctomycetota > Phycisphaerae > Phycisphaerales > UBA1924 > JAHBK01. Next base: position 33,142 of record JAHBXK010000005.1, read on the forward strand.
TGCGGCGTCTTTGGCGCGTAGGCGCCGTTGGGCGGGAAGTGCCTGGCCGCCGCCGTGCTGTTGACCCGAGCCCTGCCCCTGTGCCGATCCGCCCTGGCCACCGCCGCCCTCGCCACCCTCACCACCGCCACCCCCTCGCCGCCGGCGGCGACGACGCTTCCTCGGCTGGTCGCCCTCCTGACCACCCTGACCGTCGGATCGCGAGTGATCGGGCGCGGAATCGGCGCTCGGGTGCGAATGGTTGGAACCTGAGCCTTCTGGCGGCTCGTGCGTGAACGGTGTGGTCATGCGCGTGGAATCTGAGCGTCGGGCGGCGGACGCGGGAACGATCGTCCCGCCGGTCGCCGACGGTTGGGTACGCCGATTTTCGGCATCTGATCCTAGGGAACCGCGCGGGTCGATACAACAATCCGCCGCGGGGACCGAATCCTTCGCCCCGCGCCCGCCCCGACACACCACCCGCGGAGCCCGCGTGCCGACGAGCCGATTGGAAGTGGATCTGCGTGCGGTCGACCGGAATCTCGAGGTCGTCCGGTCGGTGCTCGCGCCGGCGGGGATGGCGACCCGAGCGCCCGAGCCCCGATCGGCGCGCTCGTCGCCGGGCGTTTGTGCGATCCTGAAGCAGGACGGCTACGGCGTCGGCGCTGTGCGATTGGCCAAGCGACTTGCCGCGGGGGTCGAGATGTTCGGCGTGTACTCGCTGGACGAGGCCCGCGCGCTCTACGAGGCCGTCCCGCGGACCCCCATCCTCGTCCTGATGCCCGTCAGCACGATGGACCGCCACGACCCGCTCTACCGCGCTGCGGCCGAGGGCCGGCTTCATCTGGTTCTGCACGACCACGACCAACTCGACGGCCTGACCGAACTCACGGGCCGGATCGGTGTCGGCCTGCCCGTGCACGTGCAACTCGACACCGGGTTATCGCGCGGCGGGCTGGCGCACGAGGGCGCACGCGAACTCGTCGAGCGCATCGTCGGCTCACAGCGGCTGCTGCTCGCGGGAGTCATGACGCACTTCGCCTCGCCCTGCACCGACGGAGCGTTCACGGCCGAGCAGGCCGAGCGGTTCAGCGCGTTCATGGCCGACATCGCCCCCGTGCTGCGCGCAGCGCTGGTGGCGGGCCACAACCCGCCGCGGCCCGCGCGCGACAGTTTCGTCGGCACCGGCGGGCTCGCGGAGTTGGCGATGCACATGGCCAACACCTGCGCCACGTTCCGCTCGCGAGCGCTGCACGGAACGATGGTCCGAGTCGGTCAATGCCTGCTGGGCTACGCGCTCGACGAAGCGATGATCGGTCACACCCGCTCGCGACACGCGACGGATGATGGTCCCGGCGCGCTCGACGACTTCGAGTTCGCGGCCGATGCGCGCAGGCTCGTGCCGGCGGTGCGATGGACCAGTTACGCGTCGCACGTTCAGGAGATCGATCCCGGCTGGCCCGTGGGGTACGGCTCAACCTGGCGCGCCCCCAAGCGATCGGACGGCCGGCGAACCCGGATCGCGCTCATCCCCGTCGGCTACGCCGACGGCTATCCGCGCGCGCTCAGTTCCTCCGCCGTTCGCAGGCCGCTCGTTCACACGCTCCCCAATTCGGCCGACCGCGCCCAGGGCGTGCTCGCGTGGGTCGGCTTCACGGGCCGGCCATGGGAACGGCGCGGGGCGGGTGCGCCGGACGACGACGAGTCCGCCGGCACAAACACCGTCTACGCACCGGTCGTCGGCCGGGTCAGCATGGATCAGATCACCGTCGACGTGACCGACGTTCCCGAGGCGTTCGTTCGCTCGGCCGACACGGGCGGCCCGGCGATGGAAGTCGAACTGCTCGGACGCGACCCGCTCGCGCCCAACTACCCGCCCACGCTCGCAGCGGCGGCGGGCTCGATCACGCACGAACTGCTCTGCCGCGTCTCAGCACGCATCGAGCGCGTCTATCGATACCCGGCCACAACCAGCGACAACCCGGCGGTGGTTTCGATCGCGGGCGGCGTGCCCGCCGATCAGGGCGTCGTTCGCGCAGCACGCTCCGCGTAAGTCGCGACGCGGGACGCGTTGCGTTGATCCAGCGCGGTCACGCCCGCAAGGATGAACGCGAGCGCAGCGGGACCGATCCATCTCCACGCCAACGCGGGGAAAGTCGGGTCCAAGCGATTGCCCAGGCGGCGATCGCGGTGGCGGGTGTGCCGGTGGTGCCCGGCCGCGTGCGGGTTCCATCCCCACGCCGACCAGATCGCCGCGAACATCAACAGCCCCGGCTCGAGATAGCGCTGCCAGGCGTTGGAGTTGGCCGTCTGCGCGAGGATGAACCCCACGAACGCCGCGAGCACGAGCCAACGCCGTGCCCCGCGAACCATCGCCACCCACGCGACGAGCGCCACGCACCCGATCGGCGCGAGCACAACAAGCAGCGGGCTGGTGCGACCCAAGAGCACCACGCCGCGGACTTCCATCGCCCGCACCAGGTTCCACAGCCCGCTGGCGCGCGGCTCGTGCTTGTACGTCGTCTCGGGGATCACGGCCATGAGCACCCCGAGCACCACGGCACACAGCACGATCCACCGGTGCTCGTGCCAGACCCGGCCCAGCGCGCTCAGCAGGAACCCCGCGAAAAAGAACGAGTAGATCGCCAGCAGCGACATCGAGAGCGCTGGGGTGGCCGCGTTCACGCCCGCGGCGTGCTGGGCCTGGAACGAGGGCGGCACCAGCCCGCCCCAGTGGTTCGCCAGATACGCCAGAATGAGCACGGCGGGCAGGCAAGCCGAAAGGGCCATCAACGCCGCGAGCAGGCGTCGGAGCACGCCGAACACGAGCGAAGCCGCAGACTCGTCGCGAACGATCAGTTTCGGCCACCCGGCGGGCAAGAGGTACGCCCCGGTTAGCAGCAGCCCCGCGCCCCACACGTGACTCTGCCGAGTGAAGACGACCAGCGCGAGCGCAGAAGCGGCCCCGGCCCACCAGATCAGCAGCCGCTGCGGCGTTGTGGCCCACCCATTGACCCGGGCCAGCGCCAGCCCGAGCACCGCCAACATGCCGAGCCAGCCCGCATTGTCGGGCAGCATCCACACGCCGCTCGACCAGACATAAATGCTCGCGAGCACGGGCAGACAGACCACCACCGAACGAAGCCCGTCGAGGCGCTCGCCCGCGTGCGCCCCGGCGTGCAGAGCACGATCGTGCCGTGCAAAGTCGCGCGACTCTCGCAGTTCTCTTCTTGCCAACCACGCAAGCAGCGCCGCCAAGGCCACCGTGAACATCGAACCGGCGAACTGAAGCGTCGTGCGGCCCGCTTCCGGCCCGATGACGCGGTCGATCGCCGCGAGCGCCAAGTGATACCCCGGCGAGGTGGCCGAGGCGTAATCATGCAAGTCGGGCGCGGGCCACTGCGCTGAGAACGCGCGAACCGCCCGTTCGTGGAAGCGTGCCTGATCGTCCGCCGCCCGACCCGCGTATCTCAACAGGAAGATCCCGGGCCAGACCGCCGCCGCGGCGAGCACCGCCATGACGCACGCAGCCCACGCGCCCGACCGATCCGTCGATCTCGCGACGGTGCTGGTGTGGCCCGGGCTCGTGCCGACGGTCGGTGGCATGCATCGGACGGTACACGGTTTCGGCCCGGTCGGCACGGGCGAAACCCGCAGCCGGAAGCAGGGGGGGTTCAAGACCGGGGCGTCATGGACCGATCGACCGCCTGCCGATAAGCCCCAGCGGGGATGGAGCGCCACGACACGATGACGGCACGAACGGACACCACCAGTCCAACGAATCCCGCGCCGCGCGGCCCGGCCGGCCCGCCGAGAGCGATGGATGTGGTCCGGCTCCTCCGCCCCAAGCAGTGGGCCAAGAGCGTCTTCGTCCTGATCGGACCAGTCTACGGCCTTGCCTGGGACAAGCCCGGCGTTGTCCTTTCGGTAACCGGCGCGGTCGGGGCCTTCGCGCTCGCTTCGAGCGCCTGCTACATCCTCAACGACCTGCGCGACGTCGAGGCCGATCGCCGGCACCCGCGCAAGCGAAACCGGCCGATCGCCGCCGGGCGCATCAGTGCTGGTTGGGCGCGCGGGATCTCCGTGGCGTTGCTGGCGCTCGCCACGTTCTGCGTCGGGCTCGTCTTCGCCGGCACGTCCGCGGCGGAAGCGGGAGACACCGCCGCCAACACGCTCAACTCCGCGATCGGGCGTGGGGCGGAGTGGACGGGATGGAGCGCGTGGCTCACGGCCGCGTGCGTGACCGCGTACGTGCTGAACGTCCTGCTCTACACCAACCTCTTCAAACAACGACCGGTGCTTGACGTGCTGAGCCTCGCTGCGGGCTTTGTGCTGCGCGTGCTCGGCGGGTGCGCGGCGGCCATGGTCGAGCCGTCGAGTTGGCTCCTGAACTGCACGCTGTTCATCGCGATGTTCCTGGCCTTCGGCAAGCGTCTGGGCGAGCGCCGGACCATGGGTGGTGGCGAGGGCGCGGCCACGGTCAGGGGCGTGCAGTCGAGTTACACCGACGAAACCCTGCGCATGCTCGTCGTCATCACCGCCGTGGCGTCGCTGCTGAGTTACTCCGACTATGTGCAGGGACAGGCCGACAAGTACACGATGGGGTTCAACCTGCTCTGGCTAACCCTCGTGCCGGCCACGTACGCGCTGCTCCGCGCGGTGCTCCTACTCGAACGCGGCGTGTACGACGACCCGACGGAGCTGGCCACGCGCGACCGGGGATTCCAACTGGGCGTCCTCGGCTTCGGCGTCGTGACGGGCGTGCTGCTGCTGCTGCGCGTGCAGGGGGTGTTCAGCGAGCCGGGCGTGCTCTCCCTCGGCGTCGGCTTGAACTGAACGGCACAACGAACGAAGCACATAGCCGGACCGATTCGGTGCGAGATTCCACCGAGCGTGAAACCGCAAGGCGGCCTAGCCTGAACAACCTGTTTACCCACGGTCTCGCCTTGGCGAACCGCGGCATGGAGTCGGGAGTCCAGGTCGTTTCGGCTGTTTTTGCGCCCGCCGCAGCGCGGTCGCCAGAGCGTGCGAAACATGGGCATTCGTGCAGCCCGGCACTCCGGGCGGTCGAAATCTCCGGGCCGCCGACGACACGGCGTGGTCCCGGGTCGGTCAGACGCGACGGGAATCGCCGTCATAACAAGTCATAAAGACTTATTCAGAATGGAGTTGCGATCATGGTAGCGTGGAAACGAGGTCGGACGGGACTGGCGGCGGCCGCTGCGATTGCGGCACTTGGGTTCTTCGCCGCCACACACACCACCGGGCGCGCGGTGGCCCAACCCGAGGCCCCGGGCGCTGCGGCCCGGCCCGACGCAAAGAAGCCCGACTTCCCGCCCTTCGCGGAAGTGAGCAAGGACTTCAAGCAGGTCAGCAGCACAGAGGGCAGCACGCTCTACGGCGTGTGGACGCGCGAGAAGGACGGGCAAATGCTGCTCGAACTGCCTCGCGGCTACGAGAACCAGCGCCACTTCATCGCCCTCACCGTCGCCGGCGGAGAGACCTACGCCGGCCTGCAGGTCGGCGACCTCTACGTCTATTGGAAGCGGTTCGACAAGCGCATGGCGCTCATGCAGCCGAACGTCGAGGTCCGATCCACCGGCGACGCCGAAAGCAAGAGCAGCGTGCAGCGGATCTTCACAGACCGCGTGATCCTCGACGTGCCGATCGTCTCCATGGGGCCGAGCGGCCAGCCCGTGATCGACGGCGACGAGCTGCTCGTCGGCAACGCCAACCGCTTCTTCGGACGCCAGGCCGCCGGCGCCAACACGCGCCTGGCGATGATCGCCGACGCCAAGGCCTTCCCCGAGAACGTCGAACTGAGTTTCAAAATGCCGGTCGCCGGCGGTCAGTTGCGCACGTTCCACTACTCGCTCTCCCGCATCCCCGAGAACACCGGGTACAAGCCGCGTGAGGCCGACGCACGCGTCGGCTACTTCACGACCGGGTACAGCGACCTGGGCGTCTTCAAGCCCGATCAGGTCTTCAAGCGGTACATCAACCGCTGGCACCTCGAGAAGGCGGACCCGAAACTCAAGATGAGCCCGCCGAAGCAGCCCATCGTCTTCTACATCGAGCACACTGTCCCCGTGCGCTACCGCCGCTACGTCCGCGACGGCGTGCTGAAGTGGAACAAGGCGTTCGAGAAGGTCGGGTTCGTCAACGCCATCGAGGTCTATCAGCAGGACAAGGCCTCGGGCGCGCACATGGACAAGGACCCCGAGGACGTCCGGTACAACTTCATCCGCTGGCTCAGCAACAACCAGGGCACCGCGATCGGACCGTCGCGCGTCGACCCGCGCACCGGGCAGATCCTCGACGCCGACGTCATCCTCACCGACGGCTTCATCCGCGGCTACTGGCAGAGTTTCAACGACGTGCTGCCCGAGGTGATGACCGAGGGCTTCGGGCCCGACACCCTCGCGTGGCTCGAGTCCAACCCGCAGTGGGATCCGCGCATCCGCATGGCCGCTCCGTCGCAGCGAGACTTCCTGCTCGCCCAGCGCGCCCGCCGGGGCGTCACGCGCTTCGGCGGCCACCCCGCCGGCGCTGAGCCCGACATGCTCATGGGCTCGGCCGAGTTCGACGGCCTGATGGGACGGACGAGCCAGGTCAACGGCCTGTGCATGGCGGCGCGCGGCGTCGCCATGAACATGACGCTCATGCGGGCCCACCTCGAAATGGCCGGCCTGCTCGAAGAAATGGACGACGAGCCCGAGTCGAACGGCGACAAGACCGACGACAAGGGTGAGAAGAAGGACGAAGAGAAGAAGGACAAGCCCAAGCGCGACCCCGGCGACATGCTCGACGGCATCCCCGAGTGGTTCGTCGGCCCTCTGCTCTCCGATCTGGTCGCGCACGAGGTCGGCCACACGATCGGCCTGCGTCACAACTTCAAGGGCTCAACGCTCTTCACGGTTTCCGAAATCAATTCCGAGGCCGTCAAGGGAAAGAAGACCTGGTCCAACTCCGTGATGGAGTACGCACCGCTCAACGTGCGAATGGAGAGCGGCGACCGCCAGGGCGACTTCGGCCCGATCGACATCGGCCCGTACGACATGTGGGCGATCGAATACGGCTACACCACCGACGACCCCAAGAAGGTGCTCGCCCGCGTCGCCGAGCCCGAACTCGCCTACGCCACCGACGAGGACACGTGGGGGCCGGACCCCTACGCCCGCCGCTGGGACCTCGGTTCGGACCCGATCGAGCACGCCAAGGAGCAGATGCGACTCGCCCGCTTCCACCGGGATCGGCTGATCGAGAAGTTCGTCAAGGACGGTGAGAGTTGGTCCCGCGCCCGCCGCGGCTACCAGATCTCGCTCTGGCAGCAGACCTCGGCGCTGAGCACGATGGCGAACTTCGTCGGCGGCGCACGCGTCAACCGCGACAAGAAGGGCGACCCCAACGGCCGTCCGCCGATCGAGGTCATCCCCGCGGGCACGCAGCGCGCGGCCCTCCAGTTCATCCTCGACAACGGCTTCCGCGATGAGGCGTTCGGCCTTACCCCGCAACTGCTGCAGTACATGACCGTCGACAAGTGGTGGGACGAGGGCGGCTTCCGCGATATCTTCGAGGACCCCACCTGGCCCGTGCACGACCGGATCCTGGGCATCCAGGCATCGCTGCTCACGGCGATCATGAACCCCACAACGCTCAAGCGCGTCTTCGACAACGAGTTCCGCGTCGCGTCGGAGCAGGAGATGTTCACGCTGGCGGAACTCATGAACACCGTCAGCGCTTCGGTCTGGAGCGAGATCGACTCGCGCCCGAGCAAGAACTTCACCAACCGCCAGCCGATGGTCTCCAGCCTCCGCCGCAACCTGCAGCGCGAGCACCTCGAGCGACTGATCGACCTTACGAGCCCCGGCTCGCTCTCGGGCGCGGCGGCGAGGCCCATCAGCAACCTCGCGCTCGCCAAACTCCGCGAGATCAAGGGCAAGATCAAGCCCATCATCGACAACGACCTCAAGCGGCTCGACGACTACACCGCCGGCCACCTTCAGGAGACGGCCCTGCGCATCGACAAGGTGCTCGACGCTCAATACATCTACAACACCGACAAGATCGGCGGCGGCGGCATCCCCCTGTGGATGCTCTTCGGCCAGCCGCAGCAACCCGCTCAGCCGACCGGCCCCTCCGATTCGAGCGTCTTCCGCGAGCCGATGGCCCCCCCCGCCCCGACGCCGCCGCCCGGCAGCGGCTCGATGCCCGACCCCGATCGCTGAGCAACTCGGCGCACCCTGCAACAGCAACACCAGCCCCCGCCGTACCAACTTACGGCGGGGGTTTTTATCCATAACCTTCGCGATTCCTCACCGCGTGTGGTAGTCGCCCTCGACCACAAACCGCCCGATCGTCAACTCCTCCAGCCCCATCGGGCCGTAGGCGTGCAGCCGCGACGTGCTGATCCCGATCTCCGCGCCAAGACCCAATTGAAAGCCGTCGTTGAACCGCGTTGAGGCGTTCACGGCCACGCACGACGAGGGAACGCCCTCCACAAACGCACGGATCGCCGCCGGATCGTGCGCCAGAATCGCCTCGGTGTGGTTCGATCCGTACCGCGCCACGTGCTCCACCGCGCTCCCCGGCCCGGTCACACCCTCCACGATGCGCACCGCCACAACCGTGTCGAGGAACTCGTGCCCATAGTCGCCCTCCTCCGCGAGACGAAGCCCAAGGTCGCCGTCGTCCGACCACGCCAGCCGCATCGACTCCGCATCGGCCCGCACCTCGACGCCCGCCCGCCTCATCGCCGCGATCAAGCGAGGCACAAACTTCGCCGCGATCGCCCGATCCACCAGCACGCACTCGGCGGCGTTGCAAGTCGCCGGCGCGCTGGTCTTGGCCGTCACGCAGACCTTGATCGCTCGATCGAGATCGGCCGACTCGTGAACGTAGACGTGGCAAACACCCTTGAAGTGCTGGATCGTCGGAATGCGTGATCGCTCCACAACCGCGCGGATGAGTTCCTCCCCGCCGCGAGGGATCACCAGGTCGATCAGATCCGAAAGCGTCAGCATCTCCCAGACCTCCTCCCGCGAGATCGGCGTCAGGTCCGTCATCGCGCCCGCGAGCCCCTCCCCGGCAAGCCCGGACCGCTCCAGCGCCTCCCGCGCCAGCGATGCCATCGCCGCGTTCGATTGCTGCGCTTCGCGCCCGCCCTTGAGCAGCACGGCGTTGCCGCTCTTGAAGCACAGCGCGAACGCGTCGAGCGTCACGCCGGGGCGCGACTCATAGATCATCGCGATCACGCCCAGCGGAATCCGCACACGCCGCACCCGCAGCCCGCTCGCAACTTGGCGGTCATCCGTCACCCGCCCCACCGGGTCGGGCAGCATCGCGACCTGCTCGATCCCCGCCGCCAGTTGTTCAATCCCGCGACCATCCAGCGTCAGCCGCCGCAACTTCGCCGGCGCAAGGCCCGCGGCCGTCGCGGCTTCCACGTCCAGGGCGTTGGCCCGCAGCACCTCGGCCGACCGAGCACGCAGCAAACCCGCGAGGTCGCGAAGGAGCGCGTCCTTGCGCGCCGTTGGCAAAGACTGCAACGCGCGCGACGCCGCCCGCGCCCGCTCGGCCGCTGCTCGCACCCCGCTCACGCCGCACCCCCGGCCTTCGCGGCACGCACACCATCATCGCCCGCGCGCCCATTGTTCAGCAGCACCAGATCGTCTCGGTGAATCACCTCGTCACGATAGACGTAGCCCAGCACGCCGCCGATCTGCCCTGCCTTCTTCCCCGCGATCGCACGAATCTCGTCCGCGCTGTACGCCACACGCCCGCGCGCGAAGGGTTCGCACGACGGTGACACCTGCACGCGAAGGTCCACCACACTGCCCTCCGCGAAGTCGCCGTCGACGCCCGTGATCCCCGAGGGCAGCAGGCTCGCGCCACGCTGCTCGATCGCCCGCGCGGCCCCCTCGTCCACGCTGATCGATCCGCGCGATCTCGCGGCGAACCCGATCCACCGCTTGCGCGCCTCCACGCGCCGCACGCGAACCGGGAACGACGTGCCGATCGACTCGCCCGAAAGCAGCCGAGTCACAACGCGCACCTCTCGTCCCGGCGCCACCACCGTCGGCACGCCCGCCGCCGCCGCGGTCTCCACCGCGTCCAGTTTCGTGGCCATGCCCCCCGTCCCCACCGCCGATCGCTCGCCCGTCACGTGCCGCCGCGCCTCGGCCACGTGCTCAACCACTGGTATCACCCGCCGCGGATCGCCTCCATCCGCCAGCCCCCCCGCAGAACTGAGCATGATCAACCGGTCCGCCCCAACCAGCCCCGACACCAGCGCCGACAGCCGGTCGTTGTCGCCCAGTTTGATCTCGTCGAATGAGACCGAATCGTTCTCGTTCACGATCGGCACCACGCCCCGCTCGAGCAGCGCCTGCAGCGTGCCGCGTGCGTTCAGATGGCGTCGTCGGTGGTCGAGGTCGTCTCCCGTCAGCAGCACCTGCGCAACGTTCAAACCGTGCGCACCAAACGCGTCCGCCCACGCCCGCATCAGCCGCGATTGACCCACCGCCGCCGCCGCCTGCTTCAGCACGATCTGCGCGGGCGGCGCCTTCAGCCCGAGCGCCATGAACCCCGACGCGATCGCCCCCGACGACACCAGGACAATCCGCAGCGCCCGCACCCCCGGCACGCCCGCAATGCCCGAAGCACCCGCCGACCGCACCGCCTCCGCCAGATCGTCCGCGATCCGCCGAACCGCTTCCTCCTCCAGCGTCCCCGTCGGCGCAAGCACCGCCGAGCCGACCTTCACGACCACGAGATGAATGGACTTGGGACGCATGGAGAGTCACGCCGATTCGATGATTCAATTGACAAGCGTCGATGCGATCGAACGCCGCGCATCCCCCATCAGATCCCCGCACCGTCCGCGAGCCACCCCACGTCCACCCCGGGCTTGCCCGCGCCCTGAGCGCCGGACTTCGCGGCCCTGTCCGCGCCGGCCGGCCCGCCCGCGGCGGGCATCGGCCGCAGCGTCAGGTCGGGCCGAACCTGCTGCACCACGTGCCCCGCCGGCACGCTCGACGTCACGAACACCCCGCCGGCGATCACGCACCCGTCGCCGATCACCGTGTCCCCGCCGAGGATCACCGCCCCCGCGTAGATCGTCACGTCGTTCCCGATCGTCGGGTGCCGCTTGGCCCGCCTGATCACCCGCCCGTCCTTGTCACGAGGAAAACTCCTCGCGCCCAGCGTCACACCCTGGTACACCTTCACGCGATCGCCGATCACCGTCGTCTCGCCGATCACCACCCCCGAGCCGTGATCCACGAAAAACCGCCGACCGATCGCCGCGCCCGGATGAATGTCGATCCCCGTCCGCGAGTGCGCTTGCTCGCTGATGATCCGCGGCAGCACCGGCACGCCCAACGCGTACAGCTCATGCCCGATGCGCTGCGCAAACACCGCCTCCAGCCCCGGGTAGCACAGGATGATCTCGTCGGTGTGCTCCGCCGCCGGGTCGCCCTCATAGGCCGCCAGCACGTCCTCGCTCAGCATCTCGCGCACCGCCGCAAGCCGGACCATGAAGGTGCGCGTCACGCGCTCCGCCCAGTCAGGTCCCCGCTCCGATCGCGCTGCGCTCCCGCCCTCCTCACGCCCGTACCCGCGCACCGCCTCCACCAAACGCACCAGGTGTGCAGACACGCGCGCGCACAACACGCCCACGTGATCGCGCAAGGCCGCGCCGACCGGCAGCCCCTCGGGATCGAAGTACCCGGGGAACATCAGCCGGCGCAACAGGTCCATCATCTCGCGCACCCGACCGAGATCGGATTCGACCAGCCCGCCGCCCTCACCGCCACCCCCGCGCACCGGCCCCTCCGCCCTCAATCGTCCCGCAACCGCCCCGCGCCGAGAGAGCGGCTCGCGCTCGATCGAACCCGCCAGCGCAGCAACGGCCGAACGAAGTTCCTCACCTCCAACGCCGCCCCCGAGATCGCCCGCGTTGTGCGTGTCCCGCCGATCACCCATGCCGCGACTCCCTCCGGTCCTTCTCGACAGCGTGCACCATCCGCTCCCGCGAACGATATCGACACAATCCCGCCCGCCCGGGAGGGCTGCGCGACGCGCCGCCGTGCGGGATTCCTCGTCACGATCACCGCATAAACTCAATGATAACAGATATTTACGAGATCGGGCACCCCCGCTCCCGTCCGTTGCCGCGCACCACCCCCACACCTACGCTTCCCTCCCTATGGGCAAGACCCGCGAGATCAAGAAGCGCATCAAGGCCGTCGGCAACATCCGCCGAATCACCAAGACGATGCAGATGATCGCCACGAGCAAGTTCGCGCGCGCCCAGCAGCGCGCCACCGCGACCAAGCCGTACACCGAGGGGGTCTTCGAGCTCGTCCGCCAGATCGCCGCCGCCTCCAGCGCCTCCCACCCGCTCCTCACCGGCCCGACCGAGAAGCCCAGGTTCGAGCCCAAGCCCCTCACGCTCATCATCACCTCCGACCGCGGCCTCTGCGGACCCTACAACGGCTCGGTGCTGCGCACCGCCATGGCCTTCTTGCGCGAGAACCCCGCCGCGAAGGCCGGCGTCATCGAACTCGTCGGCAAGAAGGGCGCCGGCTTCATGCGCTTCGCCGGGATCGAGCCGAGCGAACAGCACCAGTTCGGCGACAAGGTCGGCCTCGAGACCATCGAGGGCCTCGCCCAGTCCTACATGGACCGCTTCATCGCGGGCGAAGTCTCCGTCGTCAACGTCATCTACATGCGCTTCATCTCCGCCGGCCGCCAGCGCCCGGAGATCATGCAACTCCTCCCGCTCAAGCCGACCAAGCGCGAGGCCACCCCCGGCGACAGCGACGCCGCCGCCGGCGCAAGCGTCGAGTACGAGTTCAGCCCCCGCGCTGAGCAACTCTTGGGCAGCCTGCTCCCCGCCGCCGTCAAGTCCACGCTCCTTCAGGCCTTCAACGACGCCATCGTCTCCGAACACGTGGCGCGCATGGTCGCCATGAAGGCCGCCACCGACAACGCCGGCAAGATGGGCAAGCGACTGACGCGCCAGTTCAACCGCGCCAGGCAGTCGCAGATCACCACCGAACTCACCGAGATCATCTCCGGTGCTGCCGCGCTCAACTGAGCCGCGGGACTCACCGCTCGAACAGCCGAACCGAGAAGCGCCCGCCCTCCCCGGCGGCGTGCTCTCGGAGCGCCCGAGCAATGTCCCCCGGCGTCAACCGCTCATAGAAGGCCCTCGCCCCGCTCAGCGCTTCGGGGTCCACGCCGCGAACCCGGCTTCGCGCCAGCACCGCCGACCACAGCCACGGGTCACCCTCGAACGAATCGGCCTGCTCCACCAGCCGCCGAACCGCCCGCGCCAGCGCCTCGAGCGTCGGTCCGCGCTCCGCCAGATCATCCATCACCGCAAAGGCCATCGCACTCGCCGAGTCCGCGTGCGCGAGCGGCAAACCGTTCGATGGCAACACCGCCGCAACGAACCCCGTGCCGCGGTACGCAAGCCCGGGCATCGCAACAAACTCAATCTCCGCGATCTCCGGCGGCGATGTCCACTTCGCCCCGCTCTTCTCCATCGCTGACCGGCACGCATCGGTCAACACCATCGCCGTCGCCCGCATCAGCCTCTGCCCGCGCACGTCGCCAAAGTCGGCGCCCCGAAAGCCCACCACCACCGGCACTTTGAGATCCACATCGCCCTCGGGCGGTACTGCGCCCGGTCCTCCGCGCCCGCCATCAATCTCACGCAGGGTGCGCTGCCAGTCGTGCTCCACCGCCGGTCGATCCGCCAGTTCGCCCAGCGTTCGCGCAATCAGCCGCACCGCGTCGTCCGCCGCCATGTCGCCCGCAACGCCCACCTCGATCGGCGACGCCCTCGCCAGTCTCGCGGCCCACGCCCGCGCCTGCTCATTCGTCACCCGCAGGATCGATTCCCAACCCGGCGACTGTGCCCGCGAGTCCGGCGTGTTCCAGTGCAGCGCCGCAATCGCGGCATCCTGAACCTCGATCCGCCGCCTCTGTTTCGCATCGTCGAATATCGCCCGCAGCCGCGCACGATGCTCATCGATCATCGCGTCGTCGACCCCTCGCTCCACCGATCCCGCCCCGCGCTCGTCGCCCAGCCGACCGGACAGCCACCCGAGAGCCTCTTCGACACACACCGCCGTACCCTCGATGTGCACCAGCACCGCGTCCGGCAGCACCAGCGACCGCACCCGCGCCCCCGCCGCTCCCGCCGCCCCCTCATCACCCTCGCACTCTTCCGCACGCTCAAACGCCCCGGCCGCCATCAGCGTCACGCCGCGCGTCTCGAACGTCTCGAATATCTCCCCACCGTTCAGCGCAACCACCACATGAACATGCCCGGGCAGCACCACGCGCCCCATCGATTCGTCGATCTTGACGCCCGCCCTCTCCGCCGGCCGCATCTCCCGCGCGTGCACCACCACCCCGTTCCGCAACGTCGCCGAGAGCACCCCGCTCCGCATGTGCACGTGCACGTGCTCCACCAGCGGCTCCGGCGCTCCCGCGCTGGCGTTCACCTGTGCAAGCGCATCCGGCTCATTCCCCGCCACGCCACCCGCCGCCACACCCGCCAGCATCGCGACCACACCCCCGACCACCGCCGGCACGATCCACCCCCGCACCATCCACAGGTTCGCGCATCTCACCGTCGCCACGCACACTCCCGAGCAGCCCGCGCTGCGCTCTCCACGCCACCCCGCCCACAGGGTCTAGCGGCTCCCGCCCCCCCGGTTGCGGCCCTCCACAAACCCGCACAGATTCTGCTCAACGCCCTCCCGCCGCCCGCTCACCACCCGCTCACCGCGTCGACTTCGGGTCCGCCACGATCTCCAGCGGGATCGTCCGCTCGGCCACCGCCCCGCCGCTCCCGCGATCCCGCACGATCACCTTCAGCACGTACCGCCCAACGCTCAGGTTCGCCGGCAGGTCGATCCTCTGCACGAGGTAGTAATCGCTCCGCGCGCTCCGCGCCGAGTCCTTCACCGTCTGCTCCGCCTGACGCCATTGGCGCGAGCCGTCGGCGTCGAAGTACAACTCCAGTTCCTGGCTCAACTCCACGGCGTACCGCGCGCTCCCGTCGCTGCCGCGCTCCTCGCGCTGCGCAAACCCCTTCACCTCCGTGTACACGATCATCGCCGCGGCCTTCCCCGCCAGAAACCGGTTCGCCTGGAACGGCACGAACCGACCGAAACTCTCCACCCGGCTGCACAACTCGACCGCGCCCAGTTCCATACCTGTGCGCTGCAGCGCCGGCGACAACTGCCCCGCCGCGCTCGAGAGCGCCTGCGACAACTGCTCCGGGTTCGCCATCGCCGATTCGCTCGACCGCACGTCGCTCATCAGCCGGCGCAGCCCCTCTATCGCCGCCGCTTGCTCGCCCGGCATCCTTCGGGCCAAATCCGCCAACTGCGGCCCGCCCGCGCCCGGCTCGATCAACTCCAGCCCCACCATCGCCACGCTCTGTCGAAGCGGGCTCCACGGCTCAACGCGAATCCGCTCCGCCAATCGGAACGCCAACTCCGCGCGCGACAGCGGCTTGTCAACGATCACCGTCTCGACTCGCCTCGGCTCCGGCGCAGGTGCCGGCGCCTCAAACTCCGGCACCGCCACGTCCCCCGCGCCCGGCCCCTGCACGTTCCTCGCCGGCGGCGTCACCGGCCGGCCACCACTCTGCCCCCCCGCGCCCGCCCCCCCGCCCGCGCTCCGGTCCACGCTCGCCTGACGCTGCCCCAGCGTGTCGTACAGCGCCTGCAGGTTCGTCGCGGCGTCCGACAGCGGCTCCTGCGCTCCTCCACTCCCGCCCCCAGCGCGCGCTGCTTCGCCGCCCCCGCTCGTCCGCCCCGACTCCGCCTTTGACCCGCCCCCGCCGCCGCACCCCGCCAGCGCTGCGCCCAACACCCCCGCCGCCGCGCCCGCAAGCCACCCCGAACGTCCGATTCCACGCATCATCGATGAGCCTCCTGCTCCGCCATTCCTTCCGCCGGCCTCCTGCCGACGTTCCGCAACCGTCAATCGCTCCCACCTATTTCGACCAGTCGGCGCCCGCATCGCCACACGGCTCGCGATCACCACCGTTCGCCGCGATTTCCTCACCGAACGCCCGTCATCCCCAGCACCAGCAACTCCAGGTTCCGCTCCGGCTCACCAAAGCCCGACTTCCCCCGCGCATCGGTGTCCACGGCCATCTTCAACATCCGCGCGGCCCGCTCCGGCCCAACCGCCTGCGCCCGCCGGAACAGCGTCTCCACGCTCGGCCCCCACAGCCGCAGCGCGCTCATCAACTCGCCGCGCGAGGCCCCCTGGCTCAGCCCGCGCGAAATCGTGTGCAACTTCTTAGCCGCGTCTACGCACGACCACGTGATCGGCACCGGATCGTGCCGCGAAATCTCGAGCAACTCCCGCAACTGCGCCAGCGCCCCCGGCCCGTCTCCCGCCAGCAGACGCTCCTGGATCGTCCAGAACTCGTCCTCGCGCGTCACCCCCGTCATCTTCTGCACCAGCGCACCCGTGATCGGCTGCCCCTTGCCCCCAGCCGCCACCGCGAGTTTCTCCAACTCGCTGTCGATCCGACCAAGATCCGCCCCGACCGACTCCACCAGTAGCGCAGCGGCCTTCGCGTCGATGCTCGATCGGTGCGCGTCCTTGGCCCGCGCCACGGCCCATCGCGTCGCCTCCACTTCGTTCATCGGCTCGCACTTGACCACCAGCCCGCGCCCGCCCTCCAAGGCCTTGATCGCCTTCTCCAGGTTCCCGCCGCGCCAGATGTTGCACCGCAGCACCAGCGTCGCCCCCTCCTCCGGCTGCGCGGCGTAATGCTCCAGCACCTCCCTCGGCGAACTCGGCGCGCTCACCCTCGCCCCCTTGCCCTTCCCCGCCGGCTTCACCGCCCCCCCTCCCCCGCCCCCGCCCCCCTCATCCTCCTCCCCTTTGAACAGCAGGTCCGCGTTCTCCACCAGCACGATCTTGTACTGGCTCATCAGCCCCATCGACCGGCACTCGTCCAGCACGTCCGCCAGAATCTTCGCACCGCCCTGCATCGCGTCGAACCGCACCGTGTCGAACCCGTCCTCGCCGTGCGCCTTCTTGAGCGCGGCCCGCAGGTTCTCCAGGCACTCGTCCTGCAAGCGCCGCTCCTTGCCGTGCAGCACCAGAAAGCGGACCTTTCCGGTCACGTCGCTCGGCGAGGCCTTGGCCGCGGCTTTGGGGGGCATGGCAGCATCGTAAGCAGAAGAACCGAGTGTCAACAGTTTGACACAGCAAAGGGCCGACTCGCCCGCTGCGGGAGCCGAAGCAGATGACGCGCGCGGAGGGAGTGATAACACGCGCTCCGGCCAGTCCCTCAAGAACCGTGCAGCGGGTGACAATCCGGTTCGCTGACAAGCGAACCACCTTGGGCCGTCGTGTTGTAGAATCTGTGGGTAACCACATGACCCTCGACCGTGACCATCCTGAGTCGATTCCCACGCTCTTCGCCGGGTTGAGTGACGCGATCACCACCCAGACGCCCAAGGACCGGCCAACTCGCCTTGGCCTGACAGTGATCGACTACAAGGAGGTCTCCGGTATTCTGACCAAGCCCAAGGGGTTCATGGCCGGATACGACTTCACGATCAACCCGTACTCGGGCTGCGCGTTCGGCTGTTCGTATTGCTATGCCGCCGCTTTCGCGAGAGACGAAGAGTCGTCCAGCAACTGGGGCCAGTGGGTCACAGTCAAGGAGAACGCCCTCGACTTGTTGCGTCGGTTGCGCCGTAATCTGTCCGGCAAGTCCATCTATATCAGCAGCGTGACCGACCCCTACCAACCGATCGAACGGACACTCGAACTCACACGAGACATCCTGCGCGAACTGGTCCACCATAAACCGCGACTGGTGATCCAGACCCGCAGTCCGTTGGTGGCGCGCGACATAGACCTGCTCCAACAGTTCGAGGTCGTGCAGGTCAACATGACCGTGACAACCGATGACGAGGGAGTTCGTCGCGCATTCGAGCCCGGCTGCCCTTCCAATCAGCAACGGCTCGATGGCATCGCCTTGGTCGCCGCCGCCGGTATCCAGGCGTGCATCACCATGACACCACTCTTGCCGGTGATCGACGCGGAAGCGTTCGCAGACACTCTGCTAGCAACCGGCGTGCGTCGCTTTATCGTGCAGCCATTCCACCCCAAGAAGGGTCAGTACTCGGCCGGAACAAAGGACACGGCCATACCACTAATCAGGCGCTTTCAATGGACGCACAGTCAATACCAAGCGGTCCGAAGCGTGCTTAGCGAGAAGTTGCCGCAGCTGGGTGAAGGCAACACTGGGTTTGCGTTGGCATGAACACGTTTCCATACGATTTCTTGGTGCAAACCGACCGCAGCCGGTTTCTTGCGGAAATAGTGGGCTTCAGCGCCGCGACCCGACTACGGTTACACACACCATCTGATGTATGGTCCGCCTATACTTCTTTGAGTAGTATATTTGAGAATAATCCATTTCATGGAATTGCCCTGCCAGACTATTCCTTGCGTTCAAGTGGTCCGATGTATTCGATACTGTTTCATGGCCGGCGCCTGCACGACGCCATTTGTCATATATACACAGCATTAAGGCATTGGCAAACTGATCGTCCGCGTGCCGTGATTGATTACGGAACGGGCACCGGTGCTGTGGTGTGGGCAATGGCGATTCTGTATCTTTCTGGGTGTTTGCCGAAACCAAAGCGCCCACTCCAAATCGTCGCATATGACACAAGCGCGGCCATGCTTGACGAAGCCAAGGCTTTGTGGCATGACTTTGCATGCCGCGCCTCTCGCGTTCGGGAAATGGTTGATGTGCAGTGGACGTGTGACCCGTCTGCTGATGTAAGAATCGACATTACAGATGACCCACTCGTAATATTCGCAAGCTATCCGCTGCCAAGTGCTGCACAAATAGAGTTTGATTGTCAGATTCTGTTCCGCTATGTCTCAGAGCGGGCGTGGAATCATTTTGCACTTTGGTCTTCGCCAATGAAAATGGGGCACGATCAATTGCGACGCCATGCCGAACGCGCATTGGGGCATGGGGGTTGTAATGTGAATTTGCATCGCGACATTGATAGCCCATTTTGGAGAGACAAGATGGCTTGTAAAAGATGCAGGCGGTGCTTTGAGGAAGTTGTCAGGTGCTGGAAGAACGATAGTTTTCGTGCGTACGTGCTTGGCGCGATTGACCGACGCATGGGCGATTTTAGCTGGAAGTGCACGCTGCCAAGCCACCCAATGACATGCTGGACCAACAAGAGGCGGTAAGCGAGTGGTTCGCGCTAACTATTCGCGGGCCACTTTCCCAGCCGTACCCTTCCCCGTGCTCCTCCTCTCCGTCATCCAAGGCCCCGACAAGGGTCGCACCTTCCAACTCCCCGCCGATGAGCCCCAACTCATCGGCCGCTCCAGCGAGGCTCTCCCCCTCTCCGACAACACCGTCTCGCGCCGGCACGCCGAACTCACCCCCGACCGCGGCGAGTGGTTCGTCCGCGACCTCAACTCGCAGAACGGAACCCACGTCAACGGCGTCGCCATCCGCGAGCGAACCAAACTCCGGCCGGGCGATCAGGTCCGCTGCGGAAGCACCCTCTTCGTCTTCGGCGGCGGCGAGCCGCTCGACCAGCGCGAAGACCTCGACCTCGTCCGCGTCCTCCAGCCCGACCAGATCGACGCCGAGATCGAGCGAACCCTCGCCAGCAACGACGACAGCGTCATCATGGCCGAGCCCGAGCCGCGCGCGGCCGCACTCCACCAACTCCAACTCATCTACCAACTCACCGCCCTTACCACCACCCTCACCGACCGCGACGCCCTCCTCACCGCCGTCCTCGAACTGGTCTTCAACGAGTTCAAGCCCGAACGCGGCTTCATCGTCCTCGCCGACACACCCGCCGATGCGCCCCCCGCCACGCCACTCCCCGCGCAGTTCCCGCTCCCCGAGTTCCGCACCGCCGTCGTCCGCCACCGCACACCACCCAAAGACCGCAAGGACGCGCGCATCCACGTCTCGCGCACCATCCTCCAGCACGCCTTCCGATCCGGCGAGGGTGTCCTCAGTTCAAACGCCATGAGCGACCCGCGCTTCGCCAAGGGCGACAGCGTCCAGCAGTTCAAGATCCGCTCGGCCCTCTGCTCCCCCATCGAGTTCCAGAACCGCCGCTTCGGCGCCATCTACATCGACTCCTCCATCGCCAACTACACCTTCACCCAGGACCAGCTCTCCCTCCTCAACGCCATCGCCCGACACACCGGCCTCGCGCTCGCCAACGCCGAGGCCTACGCCAAGAAACTCCAGACCGAGCGACTCGCCGCCGTCGGAGAGACCGTCGCCAGCCTCTCACACTCCATCAAGAACATCCTCCAGGGTCTCCGCGGCGGGGCCGACGTCGTCGACATGGGCCTCACCAAGGAAGACCTCAAGGTCGCCCGCGGCGGGTGGACCATCCTCAAACGAAACGTCGACCGCATCATGGGCCTCACGCTCAACATGCTCGCCTACTCGCGCCAACGCACCATCGAGGCCGAACTCACACCCATCACGCCCCTGCTCGAAGAGTGCGCCCAACTCCTCTCCGATCAGTGCGCAGCGCGCCAGATCGCCATGATCCTCGACGCCGACCCCGAGATCCCACCCATCCCCCTCGACGCAGCGCTCATGCACCAGGCCGTCGTCAACCTGCTCGTCAACGCCGTCGAGGCCGTCGAGCCCGCCAAGGGCGCTGTCACCATCCGCGCGTCCTACCTCCCCGCCACCAACCCAGCCGAACGCTCCGCCGTCCGCATCGACGTCATCGACAACGGCCCCGGCATCGCCCCCGACCGTCACGCCCGAATCTTCCAGCCCTTCCAGACCACCAAGGGCCTCCGCGGCACGGGCCTCGGCCTCGCCGTCACCAAGCGCATCATCGAAGAGCACGCCGGCAGCATCTACCTCCGCTCCGCCGAGGGCCGCGGCGCAACCTTCACCGTCCTCCTCCCCGCCGACGCCCCCGACGACGGCCGGACCATCGATCCGTCCGACACCGCGGGCGTACAGCCGCTCCCGCCCCTCGAGCCGGGCGCGCTCAACGACCATTGAATCTCGAACCGATCTCGACCGCTCAGCCGCGCCGGGCGCGCAACTCGTCACGGATCTCCGTCAGCAACACCTCGCTCGCAGTCGGGCCGGGCGGCGGCGCGGCCGCCTTCTCCTTCTCAAACTTCTTCCGCGCGGTGTTGAACAACTTGATGATCAGGAAAATGCAGAACGCGAGGATGATGAAGTTGATCGCGACCGTGATGAAGTTGCCATAGGCCAGGATCGGCCCCATCGCGCGCGCATCGTCCAGCCGAGGCACGATCTCCACCACCGTCCCGTCCGCCTGCGTGATCCGGTTCGTCGCCGCGTCGATCTTGTTGCGCGTCGACTCCGTCAGCCCCATGTACATGTTGCTGAAGTCCGCGTTCCCCGCCAGCCCCACCACCGGCATGATCAGGTCCTTGACCATCGAGTTGACGATCAGCCCGAACGCGCCGCCGATGATCACGCCCACCGCAAGGTCCAGCACGTTCCCCTTGAGCGCAAACTCCCGGAACTCCTTCACGAAGCCCATATCTTGCTCCTCATCGCTGCCCCCACGCCCCGCTCACCGATCCCGTCCCGCGCCCGGGAACCCGGGCCGCGAATGCGTGCAGTGTAACAAGCCCGGCCCGCCCGCCGCCGCAACCGCGCCGACACGCCCGCGCGAGCCGCCGACGTACCCTCGTCCCATGAAGATCTCGCTCCGCTGGCTCAACGAGTACCTCCAGCCCGGCGATTTGACGCCCCAGGAGGCCGAACGCCTCCTGACCTTCGCCGGTTTCCCCATCGAATCGACCGATTCGACGGCCGACGGCGACTCCGTCCTCGACGTCGAAGTCACCAGCAACCGCGGCGACGTCCTCAGCCACGTCGGCGTCGCACGAGAGGTCGCCGCGCTCAGCGGCCGAGCCTTCAAGCCCCCGTTCACGCCAGGCGCCTCCGCCTCCGATGCGCAGTGCGGCCCCTGCGTCTCCGTCTCCCACGTCAGCCGCGACGTGCCGGGCCTCACCCTCGACAACCTCGTCCCGGGCCACCTCAACGAAGGCCCCGGCGGCGTCGGTGCGGGCTGCCCGATCTTCACCGCCCGCCTCATCAAGGGCGTCAAGGTCGGCCCCAGCCCCGCACGGATGGTCCGCGCGCTCGAAGCCGTCGGCCAGCGCTCCATCAACAACGTCGTCGACGCCACCAACTTCGCCGCCGCCGAACTCGGCCAGCCCAGCCACGTCTTCGACTGGAGCACCGTCGCCAAGTCTCCCGACGGTTCCAGGACCGTCACCATCCGCCTCGCGAGCAAGGGCGAGAAACTCGCCCTGCTCGACGGCAAGACGATCACCCTCGCGGGCGACGAACTCGTCGTCGCCGATCCCTCCGGCCCCGTCAGCCTCGCCGGCGTCATGGGCGGCGCATCCACGCAGGTCTCCAACACCACCACCGACGTCCTCCTCGAAGTCGCAACGTGGGAGCCCGCCATCGTCCGCCGCGCAGCCCGCCGCCACAACATCCGCACCGAGGCCAGCCACCGCTTCGAACGCATCGTCGACCCGCGAACCGTCCACATCGCCGCCGACCGCATCGCCCGCCTCATCGTCGAGGTCGCCGGCGGAACCATCGACCCGCCCATCGCCTGCGCGGGCGCGCCCTTCCTCGACCATCGCACCGTCGATCTCCGCCCCGCGCGCGTCGGCGCCATGCTCGGCCTGGCCGTCGGCATCGACGAGATCCGCCGAATCCTCACCGCGCTCGAGATCGCCGTCGAGGCCGAGCCCGCCTCCGCCGACGGTGCGCTCCGCTGCGCCATCCCGCCCCACCGACCCGACCTCGAACGCGAGATCGACCTCATCGAAGAGATCGCCCGCGTCCACGGCATCGACCAACTCCCCGTCCGCCCCTACGTACCCGTCATCGTCCGCGAGCCCCAGCGATCCGAGCGCGCCATGCGCGAACTCACCTCCGTCCTCACGGGCCAGGGCTACTTCGAAACCGTCACCTTCTCCTTCGTCTCCGCCGCCGCCGCCAAGCCCTTCCTGCCCAAGGGCCTCTCTCTCCTCTCCGTGCAGGACGAACGCCGCAAGGCCGACCCGATCCTCCGACCCAGCGTCCTCTGCGGCCTGCTCGCCTGCCGAAGGGCCAACCGCGACACCGGCGGCGAACGCGAACACCGCGACGGCGCATCGTGGGGCGCCTCCGCCGCCGACGCCGGAGTCCGACTCTTCGAGATCTCCAGCGTCTTCGCCGATCAGAGCGGAGGGACCGTCGAGAACGTCAACCTCGGCCTCCTCGCCGACGTCTGCTTCCCCGCCGGCGCCAAGGCCTTCGAGCAGAAGCAGGCCGCACTCCGCACCATCCGCGGCACGATCGAGTCCCTCGCGCGCGCCCTCGGCGGCGCGGGCGCACTCGTCGACGTCGCACCCATCACCGATTCCCCCGTCAGCGCCTTCGAGTCCAAAGAGCCCGGCGGCTGCTCCGCCGTCTCCGTGCGCGCCACGACCGACGCCAAGCCCGTGCACCTCGGCCTCATGGGCCTCCTCTCGAGCGCACTCCGCCAACAGATCGGGCTCGAAACCCCCGTCGTCATGGCCGAACTCAACCTCCCCGCGCTCATCGATCTCTTCCCGGGACGCTCCCTCGTCCACGAACTCCCCGCCTTCCCCTCCATCGAGCGCGACCTCTCTCTCATCATCAACGAAGACACCCCCTGGGCGCGCATCGACGCGCTCGTCCACGCCGCCAACGTCGAGCGACTCGAGTCCGCCTCCTTCGTCGGGGCCTACCGAGGACCGCAGGCCGGCCCAGGCCGAAAGAGCGTCACCCTCCGCCTCCGCTTCCGCGACCCCGCCCGAACCCTCCGCCACGAGGAAGTCGACGGCCCGGTCCAGCGTCTCGTCGACCTCGCCAAACGCGAACTCGGCGCCGAACTCCGCGTCGTCTGACCTGCCCATCCAGCCGGGGCCGCCGCCCGGCCGATATCCACACTCATGCCCTCCGATCTGCGCACGATCCTCAAACTCGAGGTGCCGATCATCGTCGTCCTCGGCGAGCGCCTCATGCGCGCCCGCGAGGTCGTCAGCCTCATCCCCGGCGCCATCATCGAACTCCCCAAGAAAGCCGAGGACGAACTCACCCTCCTGGTGAACAACCGGGCCGTCGGCACGGGTTACGCCGTGAAAGTCGGCGAAAACTTCGGCATCCGTCTCACCTATATCGGGGACATCAAGCAGCGCATCGCCGCACTCGGCACACCCGCCGAAAGCCCCGAGCCCGACCCAGCCGAGACGCCCGAGCCCGCCCTCGCCGGCCAGCCCTGAGCATTCGTGGAATCTCCACCCGAATCCGGCCGAAGATCATCCCGGCCGGACGTTCCATCGCGCGCCATCACCGCGCGGACCCTCCGGCCGCGCAAAGATTGCGCCCGGCGGCTCCCGCCTCCGGCCCGCACCAACACCCCGGCACGACCCCGCCCCCACGACGCGGCGGACAACCCTGAGGCGACATGGCACGCGATATCCCGGTCGGAAACGGTGACCTGCTGGTGAACTTCGACGAGTTGTACCGACTCCGCGATATCTACTACCCCTGCGTCGGCCGCTACAACCACACCGGCGGCCACGTCCAGCGCTTCGGCGTCTGGGCCGACGGCGAGTTCGCCTGGATCGAGCACCCCTCCTGGCAAAGACGCATCCGCTACGACGAGGCCACCCTCGTCACGCGCGTCCAACTCTACAACGAGCGCATGGGCCTCGAACTCATCTGCCAGGACTGCGTCGACTTCCACGAGCCCGTCTACCTCCGCCGCTTCATCGTCCGCGACAAGCAGGGACGCCAGCGCGACGTCCGCCTCTTCTTCCACGTCGATCTCTCCATCAAGGAGTCCCCCCTCGGCGACACCGCCGACTACGACCCCGAGACCCGCGCGCTCGTCCTCTACAAGGACGATTCCTACTTCCTGGTCAACACCACCGACGAGGGCGGCGAGCCCGGCATCGACCACTGGGCCATCGGCGCCAAGCGCGTCGGCAACGCCGAGGGAACCTGGCGCGACGCCGAAGACGGCGTCCTCGGTCGCAACGCCATCAGCCAGGGATCCGTCGACGCCACCGTCGGCGTCAACCTCACCATCCCGCCCGCCGGCGAGGTCCGCAGCGCCATGTGGCTCGCCTGCGGCAACAGCTACGAGCGCGTCCGCGAACTCAACAAGGTCATCCTCTCCAAGGGCGTCGACAAGATGTTCTCGCGCACCGAGGCCTTCTGGCGAATCTGGGCGCGAAAGGGCGACTACCCCGGCGTCGATCTCTCCGACTCCATCCGCGAACTCTTCGTCCGCAGCCAACTCATCCTCCGCACTCAGATCGACAACCGCGGCGCCATCATCGCCGCCACCGACAGCGACATCTCCCACTTCGCCGGCGACCACTACGCATACTGCTGGCCGCGCGACGGCGCGCTCGTCGCACAGGCACTCATCATGACCGGCCAGAGCGAACTCTCACGTAACTTCTTCCGCTACTGCGCACGCGTCATCAACAAGAACGGATACTTCCTCCACAAGTACACGCCCGCCGGCCACATGGGCTCCAGCTGGCACCCCTGGGTCATCAACGGCGAGGCCGTCCTCCCCATCCAGCAGGACGAAACCGCCTTGGTCCTCTGGGCGCTCCGACAGCACTTCGAGAAGTTCCGCGACGTCGAGTTCATCAAGCCCCACTTCAACCCCCTCATCATCCAGCCCGCCCTCTGGATGATGTCCCACGTCGACGACAACGGCCTCCCCCTCCCCAGTTGGGACCTCTGGGAAGAGCGCCGGGGCGTCCACACCTTCACCGTCGCCGCCACCATCGGCGCGCTCAAGGCCGCCGAGTCCTTCGCACGCGAGTTCTGCGACGAACGCGCCGACGCCTTCGGCGACGCCGCCGACCGCATGCGCGAAGCGCTCGTCCGACACCTCTGGAACTCCGACGCCAACTGCTTCGCCAGAATGGCCACCCCCGTCCGCACCGGCCCGGACGACTCCGGCCCCACCCACTACCGACTCGACATGACCCGCGACAGCGCCAACTACGCCCTCTGGGCCTTCGGCGCCTTCCGCCCCGGCAACCCCATGGTCATGTCCGAGATGCACTCCCTCTGGCGCAGACTCTGGGTCAAGACCCCCATCGGCGGATGCGCGCGCTACGAGCGCGACTACTACCACATGATCGAACGCGAGAACATCGAGGCCGTCCCCGGCAACCCCTGGGTCATCTGCACCCTCTGGCACGCCCAGCACCGCATCGCCCTCGCACGAACCCTCGACGAACTCCGCGAAGCGCTCCCCCTCCTCGAGTGGACCGCCCAGCGCGCACGCGAAAGCGGCGTCCTCGCCGAGCAATACCACCCCTACACCGGCGAGACCCTCAGCGTCAGCCCCCTCACCTGGAGCCACGCCACCGTCGTCACCACCGTCATGGAATACGTCCACAAACACCGCCGCCTCGTCGAAGAGGCCAACGCCGTCGGCGGCTACGCCGAGGCCGGGGTCGCGTAAGCCACCCCCCGCGCGCAACGCCCCTCGACCGCGCACCACGAGTTGACGACCCACCGACTTTCTGACACGCTGTCCGACCCCGCATGCGGTCGTTGACCATCCCATCCCCACCCGTCGATCCGGCCCTCACCCTCGCCTCGGGCCCGGCCTTCCAACTCCCCCTCATCGCCTTCGGCGTTCTGGCCCTCCTCGCCGTCGGTTACCTCGTCTACGGCTCCTTCATCGCCCGCCGCTTCAACCTCGACGACCGCCGAGTCACCCCCGCCAACGCACGCAACGACGGCATCGACTTCGTCCCCGCCCGCCCCTTCTACCTCCTCGGCCAGCACTTCTCCGCCATCTCCGCCGCCGGGCCGATCATCGGCCCGGTCCTCGCCTGCATGGCCTTCGGCTGGGGCCCGTGCCTCCTCTGGATCGTCCTGGGCGTCATCTTCATCGGCGCGGTCCACGATTTCTCCGCCCTCGTCGCCAGCGTCCGCCACGGCGCACACTCCATCGCCGACGTCGCCCGCACACACCTCGGCCGACGCGCCTCCCTCGCGCTGGTCGCCTTCATCTGGCTCGCCCTCATCTACGTCATCGTCGCCTTCACCGACGTCACCGCCCGCGCCTTCGTCGGCGACGCCGACGAACTCCGCGCGCTCACCGCCGCGCGCGAGGCCCTCTCCGCCGGCCAACCCGCCGCCGACGCATCCGCGCCCGCCTTCCACGTCGGCGGAGCCGTCGCCGGCGCCAGCACCTTCTACCTCCTCCTCGCACTCCTCATGGGCGCGGTCCAGCGCTTCCTCCGCCCGCCCATGTGGCTCTCCACCATCGTCTTCGTCCCCGCCACGCTCGCCGTCATCTACGGCTCCACCGCCGTCTCCCACTGGTTCGTCCTCGACCAGCGCTCCTGGTCACTCATCATCCTCGCCTACTGCTTCGCCGCCAGCATGCTCCCCCTCTGGCTCCTCCAGCAGCCCCGCGGCTACCTCGGCGGCTTCGTCCTCTACCTCGCCATCGCCGTCGGCGTGCTGGGCGTCCTCCTCGGCGGGTTCGAGGTCCGCCAACCCGCTTTCCGCCCCATCGCCGACTACGGCGCCTTCTTCAGCGCCCCAACCGCCGACGGCCGAACCCCGCCGCGCATGACCGACCTGGTCTTCCCCTTCCTCTTCGTCACCATCGCCTGCGGCGCATGCTCCGGCTTCCACGGCCTGGTCTGCGGCGGAACAACCTCCCGCCAGATCGACAAGGAATCACACTGCAAGCCCATCGCCTTCGGCGCCATGCTCCTCGAAGGCTTCGTCGCCGTCATCGCGCTCACCACCGTCATGATCCTCTCGCGCGACGATCTCGCCCGCTACGCCGGCAAGCCCGGCGCCATCTACGGCGACGGCCTCGCCGCCTACATCTGCGCCGTGCTCGGCCTCGATGCGTCCGAGGGCAGCCGCGCGCTCGCCGTGGCGCGCACCTTCGGCCAGATGGCCGTCGCCACCTTCATCTTCGACACCCTCGACGTCGCCACCCGTCTCGGCCGCTACCTCATCCAGGAGTTCACGGGCAAGCGCAGCCGCGCCTTCGGCGTCCTCGCCGCCGCACTCACCGCCGGCATCCCCGCGCTCATCATCCTCGCTGCGCCCTCCGGCTCCTACCTCCTCTTCTGGACACTCTTCGGAACCTCCAACCAGTTGCTCGCCGCCCTCACCCTCACCGGCGTCTGCGTCTGGCTCATCCGCTCACGCCGCAACGCCCGCGTCTGGTACGTCGCCCTCCCCGCCGCCTTCGTCATGCTCATCACCACCTGCGCGCTCGGAATCCAGGTCTTCGTCGGCGCCAAGGACGCCTTCGCCATGAAGTGGTCCATCGTCGAAGCCGTCGAGGGAGGGAACGCGGGCGAGACCCGCAGACTCAACCCCACCATCCTCAACGCCGCCGTGGCGCTCGCCCTCTTCGCGCTCGCCGCCTTCTTCTGCGCTGAGGCTCGCCGCGCACTCCGAAGCGCCCCACCCGCCCCCGCCGAATCACCCAACGCATGACCACCGCCAAGCCCGACAACCACCCCCCCGCGCCCGCACGCCCGCGCCGACGCGCTCTCCCGCGCTCGCTCCGCCGCGCACTCATCCGCAGGCTCATCCTCCTCCCCCTGGTCGTCTACGTCTTCTGGTGCGCCATGCTCTGGTTCAAGCAGACCGACCTCATCTTCCCGCGCCACCTCGCCGGCCAGCCCACGCCCGCCCACCTCATCCCCTCCGACGTCGAGCGCCTCTGGCTCCAGATCAAAACGCCCTACGAAGGCCGCCCACCCCGAGTCGAAGCCTGGTTCATCCCGGGCCAGCCCGGCGCGCCACTCGCCGTCTACTTCCACGGCAACGGCGAACTCATCGACCACTGCCTCGAACCCGTCGAGATCTACCGCGAGCGCGGCTACCACGTCCTCATCCCCGAGTACCGCGGCTACGGCCGAAGCGCGGGCAAGCCCAGCCAGGCCGCCATCGTCGACGACGCCGACCGCTTCATCGCCGAAGCGCTCGCCCGTCCCGGCGTCGATCCCTCACGCCTCATCTTCCACGGCAGAAGCCTCGGCAGCGGCGTCGCGGCCCAGGTCGCCCTCCGACGCCCACCCGCCGTCCTCATCCTCGAGTCCCCCTTCTCCAGCGTCGCCCGCTTCGCCACGGGCTACGGCGCACCCGCCCTCCTCGTCCGCAGCCCCTTCCGCACCGACCGCGCCCTCCCCAAGATCTCCCCGCGCCCCACCACCCTCATCCTCCACAGCCACACCGACGAGATCATCCCCTTCCACCACGCCACCGACCTGCTCAACGTCGCCCCCTGGGCACGCTTCCACGAACTCACCGGCTCCCACATCGCCGCCATCCGCTCCATGCCCGGCGCATGGCAGGCCATCCAACAAGCGCTCGACGACGGCCTCCCAACCCCGCCCGCCCCGCCCCAACAACCCGCGCCCGAAGCCCCCCCATCCTCCTCTACACTCCCGCCATGACCCACCGACCGCTGCGCACCTCCTCCACCAGGCCCTCCCTCCTCCCCGCCCTCTTCGCGGCGATCCTCTTCCCCATCTTCGCTTCGGGCTGCGCCACCGCCAAGGCCCCGCGCTTCGAGTCCCACTCCGCCTCCGTCACCGATTCCACCAGCACCGGCGTCGCCTTCGAGTTCCTCCTCATCGCCACCAACGACAACGACTTCGGCCTCCCGCTCCGCACACTCTCCTACTCCCTCGACATCGACGGCCAAACCGTCTTCCGCGGCACGCGCTCCGCCGAAGCAACCATCCGCGCCAACGGCGACCAGACCGTCCGCCTCGCCGCTTCCGCACCCGTCGAGTCCGAATCCGCCGACGTCTCCGGCCTCCGCCGCTACGTCCTCACCGGCACCGTCACCTACGTCACCCCCGGCGCATTCGCCGAACTCCTCTTCGATCAGGGCTTCCGAATCCCCTCCGCCCCGTTCCGAATCGAGGGCGAGATCGACATCCCGCGCGCAAACAGGCCGTCCGATCCCGCCGCACCCTCCGCGAGCGCCGTGCGCTGACGCCCCCGTCCTCGCCGCCACCCCTCAAACTCTCCAAAAAACAAGAACCCTTCGGCGTGAGCCGAAGGGTGCTTGACGGGACGAGCGGGTCCCGGTTGGTCCGTTCCACGCATCTGCCCGGGCGCACACACCGGGAGACCGTGGAGCCGTGGCAAGGCGGACTACTCCTTGCGTTCCGGTGCTTCCGCACCGGGGTGGCCGAAACTGACGGAGCGGTCCGTCCGAGACTTCCCTTCATTCGCCCTTGCGCGGCACCTTCGCATTCCCCCGGCCGAGCGGCCTTCAGCACTCGGGCCGTCCGCCACGGACCGGCCCGAAACACTGGGTTCTGCGAGGGGCACCGGCAATTCGAGCGGCCGGCGGAAGATCGAGTGGACACGCCCCGTAAGTGTTTATTCTACATTGGGTTACGCCATTCGCTAGCGCCGTGTTCCGTTTTCCCGCCCCCACGCTTCCCCAAGCCCGCCTCCGGCTCTTTTATCGGCCGGTCGTTCACCGTAAGGTGTTGATAAGTCTGATACTTGCAACCTCTCGCCACACTCGCGCACCCCTCTCCGGAAACCTCACGGCCCAAAAGTGAAAGTACCCGCCCCCGGGAGGCAAACGGGGACGGGACTTTCACTTACGAAACTGGGTGTTGTTCGCGGCCAGAGCCTTCCGACTCCCACCGACCCCACAAGTGTGCGATCGGCCTCCCCGATTTGCCAGCAACCCTCACCCAAACTCGCTCCCGCGCGTCAATCTGCGCCGACTGTGCGGCCCATCCACCCGACCAACCCCGTACCCTCTGCTCCAATGGCCCGCCGGCAGACCAAACCCCGCTCCAGCACCCCCGCAAACCACGCCGCACACGCCGCGCACGTCGCCGTCTTCCCGGGCTCCTTCGACCCCGCAACCTTCGGCCACCTCGACGTCATCGCTCGCGGCCGAAAGCTCTTCGACTCCGTCGTCGTCGGCGTCGGCCGCAACCCCGGCAAGGAACCCCTCTTCTCCCTCACCGAGCGCGTCGCCATGCTCCGCGAACTCGTCGACGACCTCACCCAGCGCGAGCCCGACGGCGCGCCCGTCGTCGTTGAGGCCTTCGACGGCCTCACCGTCGACTTCGCTCGCCGCGTCGCTCAGTCACACGCCGGCCGTGCCTGCACCCCCGTCCTCCTCCGCGGCATCCGAAACCTCTCCGACCTCCAGAGCGAGGTCCAGCAGGCCCTCACCAACCGCCAGGTCGGCGGGCTCGAAACCGCCTTCGTCGTCGCCGGCCCCGACTTCGCCTACACCAGTTCCAGCCTCATCCGCCAAGTCACCGCACTCGGCGACCCCGAGCAACTCCGCTCCATGGTCCCGCCCAGCGTCGTCGAAAGACTCCGACTCAAGAAGCGACGCAAGCACCCCGTCCTCATGAACCTCGCCAAAGCCAGCGCCGGCTGAACCGCAAGCGCACGCACACAGCCGCCACCCCGCCCCGGCTACGCTCAACCACGATGCGCTTCAGTTTCCTGGGCACAGGCACCTCCGCGGGCGTGCCCGCCATCGGCTGCGAGTGCGCCGTCTGCACCTCCCCCGATCCGCGCGACCGCCGGCTCCGCACCGGCGCCTGCCTCCGCTTCACCGACGCCGCAGGCGTTGACCGCGTCATCCTCCTCGACGCAACCCCCGACCTCCGCGCCCAGGCCCTCACCGCCGGACTCAAGCGCTGCGACGCCGTCGTCTTCACCCACAACCACGTCGACCACACCTTCGGCGTCGACGAACTCCGACGCTTCAACGCCGTCCAGCGCGCCCCCATCGACGTCTTCGCCGACGATCACACCCTCACCCACCTCCGCCGCGTCTACACCCACATCTTCGAAGCACACCGCAACGTCAACGACTCCTTCGTCGCCACGCTCATCGCCCACCGCATCGACCACCAATCCCCCTTCGAGATCCACGGCCTGCGCTTCACGCCCATCCCCCTCCTCCACGGCAAACTCCCCGTCCTCGGCTTCCGCATCGAAGACGCCCGCCCCGAGAGCGCCAGCGCCGACCAGCGCACCCGCTCGCCACTCCCGCTCGCCTACTGCACCGACGTCTCCGCCATCCCACCCGAATCCTGGCGCCACCTCCGCGGCCTGCGCACCCTCGTCCTCGACGCCCTCCGACACCGACACCACCCGACCCACCTCACCCTCCAGCAGGCCGTGAACATCGCCGAGAACGCAGCGGCCGACGCCACCTACTTCGTCCACATGGCCCACGACCTCGCCCACGAGCAGACCGAGGCCGACCTCCCGCCCAACATCCGCCTCGCCTTCGACGGCCTCACGCTCGGCGAGTGACCGACCCTCCGCGCGCGCCGATCAATCCGCCAGCGCGCGATCCAGGTGCCCGTCGCCCGTCTCCAGCAGCGCCTCCGCCGCGTCTCGCGCCAGCGCGCGCCGGTGCATCACCACCGCCGTCTTCACCGCGCCCCCGGCCCGATCCAACAGCGCAAAGCTCCCGTCGCGATCCAGCCCCGTCAGCGCCATCACGATCCGCGCAGCGCGGTCCCGCAACTTCTCGTTCGTGGCGCGCACGTCCACCATCAGGTTCTCGTACACCCGCCCCGACCGAACCATCAGCGCCGTCGTGATCGTGTTCAGCGCCATCTTCGTCGCCGTCCCCGCCTTCATCCGCGTTGAGCCCGTCACCACCTCCGCCCCCGTCGGCAGACACACCACGTGGTCGATCACCGCCGACGCCTCCTCGCTCACCGCCGAGCACGCGATCAGCCCCGTCAGCGCGGTCTCGCGCTTCGCGCGCGCCAGCCCGCCCAGCACGTACGGCGTCGTCCCACCCGCCGCGATCCCCACCACCGAGTCCCGCGCTGTCAGCCGCAGCGACTCCAGTTCCGCCGCCGCCCCGTGCACATCGTCCTCCAGCCCCTCGCTCGACCGCCGCAGCGCCCCATCGCCACCCGCGATGATCCCCACCACCCGCCCGTGCGGAATCTGAAACGTCGGCGGACACTCCGCCGCGTCCAGCACACCCAGCCGGCCGCTCGTCCCCGCCCCGAGATAGATCAGCCGACCCCCCGCCGTGAATCGCGGCTCGATCGCGTGGATCAACGCGCTCAGCGCCTCGCGACCCGCCGCCATCGCCTCCAGCACGCCCCGATCCTCCTCCTGGATCAGCGCCACGATCTCCGCCACGCTCATCTCGTGCAGCCGCATCGACCGCGCGTTCCGCTGCTCGGTCAGCACCGATGAGCGATCCACCGGCCGCCGAGTTCCGCCGTCGTTCATCGCCGTGCCCATGCACGATCCTTGGCCGCCTCTTCCCGCGGCATCATTCCGCCCGCCGTCCCGCCACCGTCGGCGAGCAACGCGAGCGACGGTGGCGCTCTCTCGCCCTCAGTCTCACCCCCTCGCCCGGCCCCCGCCCGCGCTCCGTTACCATCCTCCCCATGCCCGATGCGCCGGCACAAGGCGATGCGCGCACGCACGATCCCGATGCACTCCTCCGCGAGTTCGTCGCCGATCGCGATGCCCCCTGCCCCGCCTGCCGCTACAACCTCCGCAACCTCACCGCCGACCGCTGCCCCGAGTGCGGCCTCCCGCTCACCCTCCGCGTCGGTCTGGCCGACCCGGCCTGGGGCGCTTACATCGCCGCCCTCGTCGGCTTCTCCGTCGGCCTCGGTTTCTGCTCCATCGTCGGCGCGTGGGGACTCGTCGAGGCTTTCTTCCGCCACGGCGTGGGCCGCGCCATCGGGTTCCTCCCGCTGGTTCTCGGCGTGCTTGCCTGCGGTGCGGGCACGGCCTTTCTCCTCAAACGCCGACACGCCTTCATCAAGTGGGCCCCAAGCGCCCGCAAGGGCTTCGCCGTCCTGGCCTGGCTCGCGGGCATCGGCTTCCCGTTCCTCTTCTGGGCCATGATCGTTCGCTGATTCCGCCAACGCACCGCCCTTCCCCTCCACACATGCCCGCCCCGACTCCGCCCACCAACACCGACTTCCTCCGCCGACTCGTGGCCGATCGCGATGTTCCCTGCCCCGCCTGCCGCTGCAACCTGCGCAACCTCGCCTCCGACCGCTGCCCGCACTGCCACATCCCCCTCGCCGTCCGAGTCGGCCTCGTCGAGCCTGCTTGGGCCACCTTCCTCTCCGCCCTCGTCGGCCTCTCCATCGGCCTGGGCTTCTGCGGCCTCCTGCTCCTCCTGGTGGCAATCTCCACGCTCTTCTCCCGCATGGGCCCGCCCCTCCGCGACCTCGTCCCCCTCTTCCTCGGCGTCCTCACCGCCGCGCCCGCCATGCTCCTGCTCATCCTCCGCCGGCCTCGATTCATCGCCCTCGACCGCGCCCACCGCCGTCTCATCGCCGTCATCGCCTGGTGCGTCGGCCTGGGCTTTCCCATCCTCTTCCTCGCCCTGGTCGAGTGACCCGCCGATCGCACCCCGCGCACAAGCACCTTCGCCGCACGCCTCTACCATCCCGCCGTGCGCGAGATCGACACCTCCAACTCACCCGGCCTCGCCGTCCTCATCGACATGCTCTCCGAGGTCTCGCGCGCTGAATCTCCCAACGACGCCGTCGCCGCCTTCGCCAGCCGCTACTGGAAGTTCCGCCACATCGACCTCCTCTTCGCCGCCAGCACCCGAAACCTGCCCGAAGGCCAGTACAAGATCACGCGCCGATTCCGCGTCGTCCCCGGCCCGAACGGCCCCGTGCAGCAGCGCGACGAAGGCAACCCCTGGCGCGACTGGAACTCCATCCCCACCCACGAGGGCGGTTTCATCGGCAGCGTCATCGCCGAAGGCAGGCCGCAACTCTTCCACGACATCGACCTCCGCTCCGACCCCGTCATCGGCGAAGACCTCCGCAAGGGCGCGCACATGCGCTCCGTCATCGCCGTCCCCACCTTCGACCGTGGCCGAACCCTCAACTGGACCTTCCAGTTCAAGCCCGAGCCCGACGGCCTCACGCCCGACGACCTCGAAATGGCCGTGCTCATCGGCAACCTCTTCGGCTCCATGACCCGCGGCCTGGTCGCCCTCGAAGACAACCGCCGACTCACCCGAAGACTCAACAAGCAGTTCGAAGAGGTCGCCCGCGTCCAACAGGCGCTCCTGCCCAAAACCCTCCCCGATCTCCCCGGCATCAAGTTCGCCACCAGCTACCTCACCAGCGAGCAGGCCGGCGGCGACTACTACGACTTCTTCCCGCTCGCCGACGGCAAGCTCGGCATCGTCGTCGCCGACGTCTCCGGCCACGGCCCCGGCGCCGCCACCGTCATGGCCATGCTCCACGCCATGCTCCACGCATACCCGGCCGACTCGCACGAAGTCACCCCCGCCGCCGTCATGCGCTGGGCCAACGAACGACTCGTCGAGGCCGCGCTCGACGGCTCCTTCGTCACCGCCTTCGTCGGCCTCCTCGACCCGCGAACCAAGGCCCTCACCTTCGCCAACGCCGGCCACCCGCCCCCACGCCTCAAGGACCGCCGCACCGGCCTCGTCCGCTCCCTCGACGGCGAGTCCAGTTTCCCGCTCGGCATCACCCTCGACATGGAGATCCCCAACAACCGCGCACAACTCGAGCCCGGCCAGACACTCGTCCTCTACACCGACGGAATCACCGAGGCCTTCAACTCGCGCCAGGAAATGTTCGGCATCGAGGGGCTCGACGCCGCACTCGTCAAGTGCTCGGGCATGGCCGACTGCGTCGTCGACTCCGTCCACGCCGGCCTCTTCGCCCACACCAACTCCGTCAGCCGCGCAGACGACCAGACCCTCCTGGTCATGGAACTCACCGACCAGTCCGCCTGATCCCTCACACGCATGCCCCAACGCCCCGCACACCCAAGCCCAGCCGATCGCGCTGCCGCGCCCCGCGCCGCCGAGTGGTTCGCCTCCCCGGACCCCGACCACGACCGACCCGAGCCCGGCCTCCGCTTCGCCTGCACCATGTGCGGCAACTGCTGCTCCGGACCAGAGGGCTACATCCTCCTCTCCGACGACGAGTGCGACGCCCTCGCCCGCCGACTCAACCTCTCCGCCGACGACTTCAAGAAACGCTACACACACCGCATGAGCAAGGGCCGATCGCTCAACGAAAAGAAAACCCCACACGGCCTCGACTGCGTCTTCCTCGACCGCGACACCATCCCCGGCAAGGCCATCTGCGGCGTCTACGAAGACCGACCCCTCCAATGCCGAACCTGGCCCTTCTGGCCCAGCGTCGTCAAGTCGCGCAAGGCCTGGGAGAGCGCCAAGCGCGTCTGCCCCGGCATGGACCACGGCAAGTTGTTCCCCGTCGAGCACATCCGCATTCAGCGCGACGCCTGCGACATCTGAACCGCCGCCACCACCGCCCCCGCGCTCGCGCCAATCACCTCCCCACCGACCGGCGCACGCATCCCCGGCAGCGATCCATACAAGTCGTCCGGCCTGCGGTTCTCTCGCGCCGCGATCATCGCCGCCGATCCGCCGATCACCCCCACCGCCGCCGCCACAATCACCGCGCGCACCACCACCGGCCGCCGCCGAACCCACCCCACCAACTCCAGCCCAAGCCCCAGCGGCGCGCACACCCCGATCACCGCCGCCCACAACGGCGCCGACGCATACCCGAGCGCCGTCAGCCACATCACCCCGTTCATCGCCGACGCCAGCCCCACCACCAGCCCCGCCACCGGCACGCGCACCACCACCAGCCGCATCACCGCGAACACCCCCGCCGCCATCCCCGCCGTCGCCGCGATCTCCACGTGCTTCACATACCGCGAGTAGAACATCCCCGCCATCAACACGCCGATCATCACCCCCGCCCCCACCAACCCCGCCAGCGCTGACCACCGTCCCGCTCGCTCGCGCTCCGCGCACGCCGTGCCCCAGTGCGCCACCAGCCACGGCAGCGCAATCGCAACCACGCTCAGCCCCCACGCCGCCCACACCGGCGCAC
This sequence comes from Phycisphaeraceae bacterium, assembly GCA_019636535.1. Classification (GTDB taxonomy): domain Bacteria; phylum Planctomycetota; class Phycisphaerae; order Phycisphaerales; family UBA1924; genus JAHBK01. The sequence continues at coordinate 70,156 of JAHBXK010000005.1, forward strand.
CAACGTGATACCCCGCGCGCACCGCGTTCCCCAGCGCCAACCACGCCGCCAACGCCGCAAACCCGACCGCCAGCGCCGCCGCCGTCGCGCGCCCGCCCCATCGCGCCAAGACGCTCCCGCCCGCGCCCGCCGCCGCGGACGCCATCAACCCCGCCGCCACCGGCGACAACAGCACGCACCAGAACACCCACTCGTCGTTCAGCACCGGCCGAAAGCCCGGCACCTTCCCCAGCGTCCGCGCAGCGCCGAACGCCGCAGCACCGCCCAGCGCTGCGCCCGCCACCGGCAGCAGCGCCCGCCGCCAGCCGCTCCAACCGCCCCCGCGCACAACCAGCGCGTGCATCACCACCATCACCCCCGCCGCCAGCACGCACACCCCCAGCCGAACCACCATCTCCGTTTCGCTCATCGCACGCGCTCCAGCAACCCCGCCCAAATCCTCCCCCCTCCCCTCCCGCAATCAAAAACCGCGGCGCGAACCCACGTGGTCCGCGCCGCGGCGAAGAGGAGACTCCTTACACACATCTACGCACGCCGACGCGGCCTGTTCGACGCACGCCCTCCCAACCCCCTCACCACGTCAGCCGCCGACTCACCGACGCATGCCCTGCAGCGCCACGATCACCGTCACCTCGTCACCCAGCATGCCGTCCTTCACGCCGTACGTCATCCCGAAGTCCGACCGCTTGAACGTGAAAGTCGCCTCAAACCCCGCGCGATACCCCATCCGCGGCCCCCTGTCCCCGGCACCGATGTGCTCCAGTTTCGCCGTGATCGGCTTGGTCTGCCCTAACAGCGTCAGGTCGCCCACCAGCTCGAAGTGCTCACCCGCCTTGCGAACCTCCTTCCCCTTGAACGTGATCGTCGGGAACTGCTTGGCGTTGAAAAAGTCCGGGCTCTTCAGGTGGTCGTCCCGCTGCTTGTTGTTGCTGTCGATGCTGTCCGCCGGGATCGAAACGTCGAACACCGCGCTCGACGGGTTCGCCGGATCGAAGTCGAAAGTGCCCTCAACCTTGTTGAACCGCCCGTAGAAGTTCACCACCCCCGCGTGCGACACGCGATAGATCACGCTCGAGTGCGACCCGTCCACCGTCAGCGCCCCGCTCGCCGCCGGCGCGCTCGTGGCCGCACCGCCCGCCTGACGCGCTGAGCCCGATCCCGACCCCGCCCCCGCCCCCGCCAGCAGCGCCCCAGCGCCACCCAACGCCCCAACCGCCCCCACCACCAGCAACGCGCGCGACCAACGACCAACACCAACGTTCTCGATGCCCTTCATGTGATCGACTCCTCTGCTGTTCAGGTTCCCGTCGCTTCGCAGCCCGCGCTGCGACCTTCCGCGCTGCAACGCCGCAGCGCCAGTATCCATGGTTCGCCCATTCCCGCAGCGCCGATGCCCGACGCCCGGAAACTTGTTGCAACAACTACTTCGCCCACCAACCCCGCCCTGTTCGCTCCCTCCCCCAATTCCTCCCATCCACCCGGCGCAAATCCATGCCCAACAAGATGTTGCGCAACATCGCCCCCCGCCCATCTACCCCACCCGCTCCCGCGCCCACAACACATAGTCCGTCGGCTCGGGCTTCACCCCGCACGACGCGATCAGCATCGCGATCTGACCACGGTGATACGTCCCGTGGTTGAACACGTGCGTCAGCACCCCTCGCACGCTCGACCGGAACCGCGCCCCATCCTCCGTCCGCGCATACTCGAAAGCGCGCCCCAGTTCCGCCCCGTCCACCAGTTCCAGATACGCCCCCCACGCAGCATCCTGCCCGGCCAGTTCGCGCTCGTTCCCCTCCATCGTCCCCGCCGGAAAGATCCCCTCCCCCGGCGGGCTCATCAGGTCCGGCCGCACGCGGTGCAACCAGATCCGCCGGGCCATCAGCACGTGCGCAAACACGTCCACACCGCGCTGCCACGGCGCCGCCAGCGACGCCACACCCACCTCCTCCACGTGCTTCCGCGCCCGGGCCAGCCCATCCAGCGCGATCCGGTTCGCCCGGCACTCATACTCGAACAATCCGCGAAAGTGCTCCACCATCGGGTGCGCTGCCGCCGCCGCTGATGCCGCTGCCGCCGTCGACGCCGCTGACGCTGATACCGCTGCCGCCTCGCTCATGCCCGCTCACGCTCCTTCCCCGCCCCGCCCCGCGCCATCCCGCGCCGTCCCGCCCGCTCTTCCGCTCGCCCTCTTCCCCGGCCCCCAACGGGGGCCGCGGCATGTAGCCACGCGGTGGAGCAACGCGCAGCGTTGCGCAACCCGTGGAAAGAGGTGCTCAATCCCAGACCGCCCCGGCAGGGGCGGAGGATGTTTCCCCTCTTCAAGCCCATGAAATGGGCGCTCCGAGCGTGTTTCCCACCGCTCGCCTCCTCGCTCGCACATTCTTCCGTTCCCCCTCTTCCCCCGCCCGCAGGGCGGACGACCGTTGCCAGGGGCTCGGCCGAATTCGCCGTCAATGCCGTCACTCCAGCCGCGCAACGCGCTGGCTCCCCTCGAACCCTGAACCGAGGCTTCTCGGCAAGCAACAGTGCATACGGTCTGTGGTCGGTCGCGGGAATCGCGGCCTCCTCCGTAAACGCCCCGAGGTGATCCGACAGATGCCCGCCACCCACTCTCCCACACGCAACAACGGGGTGTCCGCCGCCAGTCCGGCGGTTGCCTGCCCCAGAAACACGATTCTGCACGCCGATGCCTTGACGACCCTCGCCGGTCTTCCGAGTGGTTGCATCGATCTCACGGTCTTCAGCCCGCCGTACGACGGCATCCGCGACTACGGCAAGAACTGGAGTCTGGACTACAAGACACTCGGCACTGACCTCTTCCACGCCACCACCGACGGCGGTGTCTGCGCTGTGGTGATCGGCGACGGAACCAAGCACTTCGCAAAGTCGCTCACGACATTCCGATGGGCCGTCGACTGGGTCGATCGCGTCGGATGGCGCCTGTTCGAGTGTTGCATCTACCAGCGGCACGGAAACCCAGGTGCCTGGTGGACGCAACGCTTCCGCGTCGATCACGAGTACATCCTGATCTTCTTTCGCGGCGAGCGCCCCCGACACTTCGACAAAGGCACGCTCATGGTCCCGTCAAAGCACGCGGGCAAGGTGTACTCGGGTACTGACCGCCTGACCAATGGCGGCTTCAAGAAGATTGAGCCTAAAGCGGTAAACGACATGAAATGTCGCGGGACGCTTTGGGAGTACGCGACAAGCAACACGGAGGGAAACCGGACGAAGTTGGAGCATCCCGCGACGTACCCCGACAAGCTCGCGGAAGACCTGATTATGTGCTTCTCAAAGCCGGGCGATCTCGTGCTGGACCCGATGTGCGGCAGCGGGACAACCTGTGTCATGGCGGCGAAGAACAAGCGGGACTATCTCGGCATCGAGATCAACGAGGAGTACCACCGCATCGGGCTGAGGCGCATGCAAGAGGAGGTGGCCAATGACGTCCGCCTTTTCTGAGGACATCGCCAAAGCCAAGAAAGCACTTGCTACGCTTCCCCGCGTGTGGGAGGGCAAGAAGTCGGTTCTTGAGCTCAAGGCCGCCGATTACAACTGGCGGCAAATGGAATGGTGGGCGTTCTATTTCGAGCATCTCTGCCATAAGCGGCTTGATGGCGTTTTCCAGATTCCCGGCGAGCGGTTTGGTACCGTTGGCTTCGACCTCAAAGGCTGCGTCAACTGGGACATGAAAGCGAAGGCGATCAAGTCCGACGATCACAAGTGCATCTTGAACGATTGCAGCGCGATCGACCAGACGATTGCCAAATACGGGGAGCACGGCGTTCTGATCGCGCTCTGTGACGTTGAGTACAACGACGTAAACCGCACGTTCCAGCAGTGGCACAGCGAGCTCAAGGGCGGCTTGTCGGCCTATGAGAAGGAACGCCGCACCCGTACCGAAGTCTCGCGCTACCGCAAGACCAAGGCCGAACTGGCCGAACTGCTCTTTCTTCGGTTCGACAAGGCGGCGGTGAGCCGCATGGGCTGCATGAACCAAGGCCGGAACTCGAACGGCGCGCCGCGACCTCCAAAGTACATGCTGGACTTAGAGGACCTTCACGGCATTCTCGTTGATCGCATCACGTTCAGCAAGTGACTCGTCAAGACGCCATCCGAGAGAATGTGGTCAGGCCAAATCGCCGAGGAACCGATGGATGCAATCAATATCAGTGGCTACCTGACAGAAGACAAGTTGGCGAGCGTGCTCCAGGTTCTGCTCGGGTCGCGCTGGCTCGGTCGTCAAGTCAAGTCCGGAAAGGGCAAGAGCACATGGGACATGGCCTACGTGATCGACGGAGTGACGACCGCCGTCGAGTATGATGGTGACGACCACTACTGCAACACCCTGAAGATCAAAGCAGACCGCGAGAAGACCGCATTTGCAGCCGCCAACGCGATACAATTGATACGTATCCCATTTTGGGTTCAGTTAACCAAATCGACGCTGGTCCACTATTTTCAGATTCACGCGGACATCGTGCAAACGTTTTCCCACGGATTTATTACAACCAAGTGTTTCCCTGCTTCCTTCTGTGAACTTGGCATCGACCGCTTTCGTGCGGAGCTTTTGTCCCTGCCATCGGACGTGAAGGCCGAGGTCGTCAAGTCGCTCAAGGACCGTGTAGTGGAACACGGCGCGGAGTATGTGCTTCCGTCCTCCCTTCGATCTCTGGTCGATCGCCAGTAAGCAGTCCGTGACTATTCCATCGCAGCAAAGTCTTACGCCACCCTCGCCGTCTTGACTTCCGGCCGCGGCCACCTTTCGCCGCGGTACTGACCTCGAGGACCATGTACACGACGGCTTTGCCGCCCTCACCGGAGCGGGCTGGCTTCGCCCTCATCCTCTTCCATCGCTCCACGACCGCGGCGGGAACGGGCAAAAAAACGCTCGCGGGGCAAAGCGTCAAAAAGACCCCGTAACTTCCCACCCCCAATCGTCTTACGCGATCTCACAATCCCTGATCCACCCCCTTGACTGATCGTTCAATTGCCTGTACCTTGCCCACACCCAATCACCCCCCTCCATGCCGCAGCCCATCCCAACCAACACCACCAGCCCGACCCACACCACCCCCGGCCAACCCGCCGCCGCCACCCTCCCACTCCACCCAGACCCCGCCTCGCTCCCCAGCAAAGAACGCATCCTCCACGCCGCGCGCCGGCTCTTCCACGAACAGGGCTTCCACGCCACCGGCATGTCCACCATCCTCCGAGAGGCCGACGTCAACTCCGGAACCCTCTACCACTTCTTCCCCGGCAAGTCCGCCCTCCTCGTCGGTGTCCTCCAGTTGTACACCGCCCTCCTCCGGCCCATCATCATCGACCCCGTTGAGGCCCGCTCCGCCGACCCCGTCGAGCGCATCTTCATCCTCCTCGAAAACTACCGCGACGGCATGGCCGCCCAGGACTTCCGCATGGGCTGCCCCATCGGCAACCTCGCCCTCGAAGTCGCCGACGATGACCCCCAGGCGCGCGAATGGATCGCGCGCAACTTCGACGGCTGGACCGCCGCCGTCCGCGAATGGCTCGAACAGGCCCGCCCACGCTTCAAGCCCGACGCCGACCTCGACGGCCTCGCCAACTTCATCCTCACCGTCATGGAAGGCGGCCTCATGCAGGCCCGCGCACTCAAGTCCCGCGCACCCATCGACCACGCCATCGACCAACTCCGCGCATACGTCAACCTCCTCATCATCGCTCCCGCGTCACACGCTCCGCCACCCAACCCCACCCACACCTGATCGCGCCCCCGCCCCCCTCACCCCCCCGCGCCATCCGCACACCACACGCGCACCAACACCCACAGGAGCCCCACATGCTCGAAGCACTCCAGAACATCAATTGGCTCGCCGTCCTCGTCGCAGCGCTCGCCACCTTCTTCCTCGGTGGCGTCTGGTACACCCTCCTCGGCAAGGTCTGGCAGGCCGCCCACGGCTACACCGATGCCGACGTCACCAACATGAAGGCGCTCCGACCGCCCCCCGTCTTCTTCGGTGGCATGATCGTCTCCTACGCGATCATGGCCGTCGCCGTTGCGCTCCTCTTCTCCTGGCTCGGCGTCGGATGCGTCGTCACCGGCCTGCAGACCGGCTTCCTCCTCTGGCTCGGTGTGGCGCTCCCCATCGGCGTCACCTCCTGGCTCGCCTCATCCAAGAAGTTCACCGCCACCGCCATCGACCTCGCGTACCAACTCGCCTTCCTCCTCATGACCGGCGCCATCCTCGGCGCGTGGCGCTGAGCCGCCGACGCCGCGCAAGCTCGCACGCCCACACACGCCCGCGACCCGCACGGAGTCACACACCATGCTCAAACTCCTCCCCCTCCTCTCCGCCCTCTCGCTCCTCATCGTCCACGCGCAACACGCCCCCGCCGCCGCTGCGCACGAACCACCCGATCCCACACCCACCCCAGCGCACAACGCCGCGAACAACGCCGCGCACACCCCCGATTCACCCCTCATCCACGAGGGCGTCATCGCGGCCCCCATCGACCGCGTCTGGGCCGTCCTCAGCACGCCCGAAGGCTACAAGGCCTGGGGCGTGGCGCAGTGTGAGATGGACTTCCGCGTTGGGGGCCTCATCCGCACCCACTACAACCCCAAGGGCGTCATCGGCGATCAGGGCACCATCGAGCAGCAGATCCTCGCCTTCGAGCCCGGCCGCATGCTCGCCATCCGCATCCACAAAGTCCCGAGCGGCTTCCCCTTCCCCGATGAAGTCTGGCGGAACACCTGGAGCGTCTTCACGCTCACCGACCTCGGCAACAACCGCACCCACCTCCGCATCGCCGGCTGCGGCTACGACAACCGCCCCGAATCGCAGGCCATGCGCAACTTCTTCAAGACCGGAAACGCCGCGAGCATCCAGATGCTGCAATCACGCTTCGATCCGAACGCCGCCAAGCCCGACCTCTCCAAGGCCCACGACGAAGGCCCCCTCGCGCCGATCTCCATCACCGAGACCGTCCCCGCCCCGCGCGCAGCGGTCTGGCAGGCGCTCACCACCTCCGAAGGTTGGAAGTCCTTCCTCGGCATCGAATCCAACATCGACCTCCGCCCCGGCGGGCCGATGGAACTCTTCTTCGCCCCCGATGCACCCGAAGGCCAGCGCGGCAGCGAAGGCTGCGTCTTCCTCTCCTTCCTCCCCGACCAGATGCTCTCCTTCACCTGGAACGCCCCGCCCACGCTCCCGCACGCCCGCGCTGAGAGAACCTGGGTCGTCCTCCAACTCGAATCCGTCTCCCCAACCTCCACGCGCATCCGCCTCGACCACCTCGGCTTCGCCGAACTCGCTGCGCAACACCCGACCCGCGCCGATCTGCTCGCCGAACTCCCCCAAACCCGCGCCTACTTCGCCCGCGCCTGGCCCGGTGTCCTCACAAAACTCAAGTTGCACTTCACGCAGCAGTAATGCTGAACACTTATGAACTCTTGTCACGCGCCCGCGCCCGCCACAGCGTCACCGCGTCCGGCTCGCGCGGGTAGATCGGGTTCAATTCCGCCGCATCGATCTCCGGCAGGAAACACGACACCTCCGCAACGTCCACCGGATCGAAAACCGGCTCGCGCAGCCGAATTCCCGCGCTCTCCGCCGCGTTCTTCAGAGACGCCGGGAAAAAACGATCCGCCAAAATCTCCACCACGCCCGCTTCCGCAAGGGCCGGAATTTCTCCAGCACCCAGGACTTCCCCGAATTTCGGCATGTTTGCAGAGGGGGTGTTCCACGTGGAACACCCCCTCCCTAGGGGATTTGAGAACCAGGCGGTGTCGTCTTTGCTCGCCAAGGCGACCACCCCAAAACCGGTGGTCTCTTGATTCCCCATTTCCAACTCCTTAATCCTGTTCCGAACCGGCCCGAAATGGGACGGAACTCGGACACACATGCACGGAATTGCCCGGCGGGAATTGATCGCTTCGGCCAGGAATTTCCCGACCGCGCAAGCGACTCGCGTTCCTGTGTAACCGCCCGGCCCGGCGGAAACGGCGATGCGGTCGATGTCCGTGGCGCGCAAGCCGGGCGTTTCACGCCGGGCCGCGGCGAGGAGGCGGTCGATCGCGGGCATGAGAAAGTCGTCGCCGGATGCGCGGTGGTGGGGGGCGGCGGTTGAGGAGTGGGGGGGGAGTCGCTCGACGGCCAAAGCGGCGAGCGAGATCGGCGCGCGCGGGTCGGGGCGGGCGGGGACGCGGACGAGTGCGACGCCAGGGCCGGGGCCCGGGCCGGGCTGGTCGGGCGCGGTGGCGGCGGACGGGTTGCTGGTTTCGATGGCGAGGACGAGGCGCGAGTCGTCGGCGTCGTCGTCGCGGCGGGGGCCGTGGGCCGTGGAGGGCATGCCAGACCATATGAGGACCGCGGGGCGGAGCGCGTTGCGCGGATCGCGGGTTGCGGGAGCGGTTGGCACCTATACTCGCCGAGTTTGCGCGCCGCCCGTTCGTTCCGACCCGATCTGATCCGATCACCCCGCCGGGAACTCCATGCCGAAGCGCACCGACATCAAGACGATTCTGATATTGGGTTCCGGGCCGATCGTGATCGGGCAGGGGTGCGAGTTTGACTATTCGGGGACGCAGGCGTGCAAGGCGCTGCGGGCGGAGGGGTATCGGGTGGTGCTGGTGAACAGCAACCCGGCGACGATCATGACCGATCCGGAGTTCAGCGATCGGACTTTCATCGAGCCGATCACGCCGGAGGCGGTTCGGAAGGTGATCGAGGCGCAGAAGGCCGTGGGGGACCCGGTGCACGCGATATTGCCGACGCTGGGCGGTCAGACAGCGCTGAACTGTGCTTGCGCGCTGTTTGACAACGGGACGCTGGAGGAGTTCGGGGTGGAGATGATCGGCGCGAACCGGAAGGTGATCCATCGCGCTGAGGATCGGCAGGCTTTCAAGGAGATCGTTGAGGGGCTGGGGCTGAAAATGCCCAAGGCCACGACGGTGAACACGCTGGAGGAGGGGCGGGCGTTCCTGGAGGAGATCGGCCTGCCGGCGATCATCCGCCCGGCGTTCACGCTGGGGGGCTCCGGCGGCGGGATCGCGTACAACACGGAGGAGTTCGACGAGATCGTGCAGCGCGGGCTGCGGATGAGCCCGATCACGCAGGTGCAGATCGACCAGAGCGTGCTGGGGTGGAAGGAGTACGAGCTCGAGGTCGTTCGGGACAAGAAGGACAACTGCATCATCGTGTGCGGGATCGAGAACATCGACCCGATGGGCGTGCACACGGGGGACTCGATCACGGTTGCGCCGATCCTGACGCTGACGGACAAGGAATATCAGGCGATGCGCGACGCCGCGATGGCGATCATGCGCGCGGTGGGGGTGGAGACGGGGGGGAGCAACGTGCAGTTCGCGGTGAACCCGAACCCGAAGCCGGGGCCGGACGGTCGAAAGCCCTTCGAGATGGTGGTGGTGGAGATGAACCCGCGCGTGTCGCGGAGCTCAGCGCTCGCGTCGAAGGCGACGGGGTTTCCGATCGCGAAGATCGCGGCGAGGCTGGCGGTGGGGTACACGCTGGACGAGTTGCGGAACGACATCACGGGGACGACGAGCGCGTGCTTCGAGCCGGCGATCGACTACATCGTGACGAAGATGCCGCGGTGGACGTTCGAGAAGTTTCCGGAGGCGGACGAGACGCTGACGACGCAGATGAAGTCGGTGGGGGAGGGGATGGCGATCGGTCGGACGTTCTGCGAGAGTCTGCAGAAGGCGATCCGGTCGATGGAGGTGAAGCGGTTCGGGCTGGGGCTGGATCGGAACGACAAGTGGCTGGCGGCGGTGCGCGCGGTTGAGAGCAAGCAACTGCAACTGGACGCGGACGGGGCGGTGCCTTCGGACACGGGGCTGAAGACGGCGGACGGGGAGGCGCTGGAGTGGCCGATTCCCGAGGAGAAACTGAGCCGGAAACTGGCGGTGCCGAGCCAGGGACGGCTGTACTACATCCGGTACGCGATGAAGATGGGGTGGAGCGACGGGCGGATCTTCGAGTTGTCGAAGATCGATCCGTTCTTCCTGGATCAGTTCCGGCGGCTGGTGGAGTTCGAGGATGTGCTGCTTGGGTACAAGCGGCTGGAGGACGTGCCGGGGGAGGTGCTGTTTCGGGCCAAGCAGCTCGGGTACAGCGACCCGCAGTTGGCGAACCTGTATCTCGGCAAGATCAGCGTGGAGACGATTCTCGCCGTGCGCCGGCATCGGCAGGGGGTGGGGATCGAGCCGGTGTACAAACTGGTGGACACGTGCGCGGCGGAGTTTGAGGCGGTGACGCCGTACTTCTACTCGACGTATGAAGCGGGCACCGGGCATCAGGCACCGGGCATCGGTTCGAGCCCACGAACGCGGTCTCTGGCGGCCGCGGATGAGATTCGGATCACGGACAAGCCGAAGGTGATCATCCTCGGCGGGGGGCCGAACCGGATCGGGCAGGGGATCGAGTTTGATTACTGCTGCGTGCACGCGAGTTTCGCGGCGCGGGAGCTGGGGTTTGAGTCGGTGATGATCAACTCGAACCCGGAGACGGTGAGCACGGACTATGACACGAGCGATCTGCTGTTCTTCGAGCCGCTGACGCTGGAAGATGTGTTGAACGTGGTGGAGCGGCTGGATGGGAGAAGCGGCAAGGCGGCAGAGCGGCAAAGCGGCAGAGTGGGTGTGAGTTCCGAGCCCACTGGCGGTTTGGCACCTGGTGACTCCGCGGCTTCATCGGGGCTGGTTCACGGCCTGATCATCCAGTTCGGCGGGCAGACGCCGTTGAACTTGGGGCACGGGCTGGTGGCGGCGGGGGCGCCGATCATCGGGACGAGCGTGGACTCGATCGACCTTGCCGAGGATCGCGATCGTTTCGACGCCATGCTGAACAAGTTGGGGCTGAGCAAGCCGCCGAGCGGGATTGCGCGGTCGCTGGATCAGGCGGTGGAGATCGCCGGGCGGATCGGGTATCCGGTGCTGGTGCGGCCGAGTTATGTGCTGGGCGGGCGCGGGATGGAGATCTGCTCGGACGAGAAGGCGCTGCGTCACTACATGACAAACGCGGTGGACATCTCGGACCTGGACGGCGCGCCGGTGCTGATCGATCGGTTTCTGGATGACGCGACGGAAGTGGACGTGGATGTGGTGGCGGACTTTGGGGGCCAGGAGAGGCACGAAGGCACGGAGGCGCGGAGGCACGAAGGGAAGGACTCGGCGGGGACGGCGTTGGTGTGCGGTGTGATGGAGCACATCGAGCAGGCGGGGATTCACTCGGGCGATTCGGCTTGCACGATCCCGCCGTGGAGTCTGCGGCCGGGGACGGTGGAGCGGATCAAGGGGATCGCGCGTGAGTTGGCGCGCGAGTTGCGCGTGCGCGGGCTGATGAACGTGCAGATGGCGATCAAGCAGTCCGGGGAGGCGGGGGTTGAGGACGAGATTTACATTCTGGAGGTGAACCCGCGCGCGAGCCGGACGGTTCCGTTTGTGGGGAAGGCCAAGCACGTGCCGTGGGCGCGGATCGCCGCGAAGGTGATGATGGGGAAGAGTCTGGCGGAGTTGGGGGCGCGGGAGGTGCCGGACACGGGCGCGTACGCGGTGAAGGAGTCTGTCTTCCCGTTCGGCAAGTTCCCCGGCGTGGACGTGGTGCTCGGGCCTGAGATGCGTTCGACGGGCGAGGTGATGGGGATCGACGCGAGTCTGCCGATCGCGTTTGCCAAGAGCCAGATGGGCGCGTCGGTTCACCTGCCGCTGACGGGGAACGTGTTCATCTCGGTGCGGGAGTCGGACCGGGGGCGGATCGTGGGGGTTGCGCGGCTGCTGAGTGAATTGGGGTTCGGGCTGTTCACGACGGCGGGGACGGGCGAGCACCTGCGCGCGAACGGGGTGGAGAGCACGGTGCTGCAGAAGATCGGGGCGGGCGCGCGGCCGAACGTGATCGACCTGATGGCGGACGGGAAGATTCAACTGGTGATCAACACGCCGACGAAGACGGGGTGGCAGACGGACGAGGGACGGATCCGCTCGGCGACGGTGCGGCTGGGCGTGCCGATGATCACGACGGCGACGGGTGGGCTGGCGGTAGCGAAGGCGATCGCCGCGCTCTCGACGGGCGGGTGGGGGGTGAAGGCGATGCAGGACTTCCGGGCGCGGGCGATGACGATCGAGCCGAAGGGCGGTGGGAACGGGACGGGGGCGGGGACGGGAGGAGCGGCGGTGGGGGCGGTGACGAAGGCGGGGGCGGTGCCCGCGCGTGGTGTGCGATGAGCTGGGCGGGCGGGGAACGTGCGGCGGAAGTTGGTGAGGGGGGCGTGACGATCCGGCCGGGACGGGCGGAGGATGTGCCGCGGATCTTGCCGATGGTGCGGGCGCTGACGGACCTGCATCAACGGCATGATCCGGAGCGGTTCAGGGTTCGGGCGGACGTGCTGGATCGGTACGCGGCGTGGCTGCCGGTGCGGGCGGCGGACAGCGAGCGGAGCGTGCTGCTGGTGGCGGAGGCGGAGGGCGGGCTCGTCGGCTTTCTGGTGGGGACGGTTGAGCCGGAGGTGCCGATCTTCTGGGTGCCGGAGTGCGGGTGGATCCACGACGTGTGGGTTGAGCCGGGGCACAGGGGGTCGGGGCTTGCCGCTGCGCTGGTGGAGTCGGCGTGTGCGCGGTTCGCGGCGATGGGGCAGAAGCAGGTGCGTCTGCACACGGGGGCCTTCAACGATCGGGCGCGGGCGTTGTTTACGCAGTGCGGGTTCAGGCCGTGCGTGGTGGAGATGTTAAGGGCACTGTGAAGAACCGGTGGAATCGGTCGGGAGTACCCTTGACAACCCTAGAACGATGAAGTAGGTTGGGCTTCCACACTGGAGGCTCCATCATGGAAATTCGCGCGATCGGCGGGATTGTGGCGGCGATCATTGTGTTCGTCGCGATCGGTGTTCGGTTTATGAACAAGGGGGAGCACGGAGATCAGTATCTCGACGTGGCGAGGCAGGTTGTGCAGAAGAGCCCGGCGTACGGCTGGGACAACGCGTACATGGATCACCTGTGCAAGCAGGCGCACGAGTACGCCTTCAGCCAGTCGTACGACATGGGGACGATGAGCCGGCGCGGGCGGGGGAAGAAGGGAACGCTGAACGAGGCGAAGTACTGGCCGCTGTTCTTTGACAGCATGGTGAGGTTTGCGCACGCGGACGGGCGGGCGAACTTCGTGCCGTCGATCGAGAAACTGCGGAAGGACTTTCAGGAAGGCAAGTTGTGATGTGCTTCGGGCGGCGCGGGAGTTGAGAGGCGGCCGCGCAGCGCGTCCGTCCGCATCTCAATCGGCCAGTTGCGAGGCGGTGAACTTCTTGCCGGTGGTTTCGCGTTCCCAGGTCCAGGCGGGGCCGTGCTTGGATTCGTAGAAGGCCCAGAGTTCGAACCAGTATGAGCGGAAGGCCTGATCGCCGAAGGGGGCGAAGTGGGCGTGGACGCGCTTCATGATGCGTGCGGCGCTGCCGGTGAAGCCGAGGACGGCCTTGCCGTGGCGGACGCTCTCGGAGTCGAGGGGGAGGTGGGCGTATCGGCCGAGGAGTTGGAGGACGTTGGCGGCGGCGTAGGGGCCGATGCCGGGGAGGGTGAGGAGCGCTTCGCGGAGGTCGTCGTCGGAGAGGCAGGCGGGTGACTCCCAGTCGGGGAGGGCCAGGTGGATGTCGGCGAGGGGCCTGCTTGTGCGGAGGCGGGCGCGGGTGGCGGCGAAGAGGCGGGCGAGTTCGACGATGCGGGCATCGCGGTAGCCGACTCGGCAGCGTGCGCGGAGGGTGATCGGCTTGGCGCGGGCGAGTCGCTCGGGCGTGGGGAAGGCGCGGAGGCCGGAGGGGGAGCGCTCGCCGAGGACTTCGCAGAGGCGCCGGTTCATGACGATGGTGCTGGGCCAGGCGACGTTGCAACTGGTGACGGTCTTGACGACGTCTTCGAAGATGGTGGGGGAGCGCATGAGCCTGCCGCGGCCGGACCGTTTCCAGCGCGGGTCGAGTTTGTGGAAGGCGCGGAGGTGTGCGGCGGGCTCATCGAGGCGGAGCGTGCGCGAGAGCATGCGTTCGACGATGGCGGCTTCGGGTTTGGTGAGGGCGCGGTCGGCCTGGACGCGGAGTGGTGAGCCGGGCTTGGGTGCGCGTGAGGACGATCGCGCGGCGGGGGGCGGTTGATCGACAAGAACCGTGACGGCGCCGCGAATGGGTGTGCGCGACCGACCGCCGCGTTGGGCGCTTGAGGTATGCGAATCGAGGCCGGGCCCCGAACGCACCGACCGCTCAGAGCCGCGGTCGGTGGCGCGGAGCAACATCAAGTCGCGAATGACGTGCGGATCGGGTGCGCGGAGGTCGAGGGTGGTGCGGAAGAGAGCGCGTGCGGGGTCCCAGTGGTTTGGTGCGAGGAGGAAGTAGCCGTAGGAGCAGGCGTCGCGGCGGAGGAGGTAGTCGGCGGGGGGTTGGATCAGGATCGTGGGCATGGTGGGACTACGGAGTGTCGAGTTGCGGCCCCGGCGAGCGCGTCCGGAGCAAGAGGGGAACCAGCAGCATGGAGATGAGACTGAGGAAGAGGGCGAAGGAGAGACCGAGCCACAGGTCGTCGCGGCGCTCGGCGTCGTAGAGCACGGGCAGGGGGGGCGGTTTCTTTCCGCCGGCGGCGACGGCCTCAACGACCCCGGCGGGGTAGCCGCGGGGTTGCATGTCGTCGGCGATGCACCGGAGAATGGCCTGCGCGGTCGCGTCGTCCAGAAGGCGACGTTCGATTCGCAGGTGCTCGTTCACATGGGCGGGGAACTTCTGGACCTTCGGCCACTCCGAGACGATGGTGGAGATCTGCCCGTTCGAGATGGACATTCGGGCCGAAGTCAACTCCACCTCGACGGCGATGTCCGGCCCTGCCTTGGCGATGGCTTCGTCCGAGGGCTTGTTCAGGTCCGGGTGGTAGGACCGATGGGTTGGGTCTCTGCGTCGTCCGCTCGGCCGCTGGGGGATGGCGCGGAGGACGCGAACTTCGGTGCTGAAGGCCGAGATGGGGGAGTTGAAGGGCAGATTGGGGATCTTGTCCGGGGGCACGTCGATCACCCTGGCTGCGCCGTCTTCAACGTGGACGACCGGGCGGTAGTACTGCACCGGGAACCACTGGAGGGGCGGGGTGAAGGCCAGCGCCAACGTGCCGATCAGGAGGAGGGCGAAGAGCGTGGTCGTTGCCGCGAGAAGCACGCCCGCGCCCAGCGTCCAACGCCGCTCGCGCACGCGGGCGTGTTCGAGGGATCGTGCTTGGTTGCGTGGATCGAGCATCGTGCCTGTCGGACGCCGGCGGCGGTGTGTGCGCGGCCGGGCTCATTTAAGCCGTGATCGCGCGGCCGACGGGGAAGAGGAAGCTGGCGAGGTTGACGCAGAGGCGGTCGCTGAGCCGGGCGAATTCCTCGTAGACGACGCGGGCGTCGTCGATGGCGCGGGCCGGGTCGGTGCTCGCGAGGGCGATCTGCGGGTCACCGCTGTTCAGGAACGATTCGATCGTGGGCAGGTCGCACTCGAAGTGGTATTGGAAGGCGTAGGTGCGGAGGCCGATGCGGAAGGACTGGACCTTGCACTTGTCGCTGAACTGGAGCGCGGTGGCGCCGGGCGGGAGTTTCTTGATCTCCTGGCCGTGGGCGTGGAACTGCTGCATGGACCAGGGGATGCCGGCGAGGATGATGTCGGTGTTGGCGGGGGGCGTCTGGTGGACGGGGGCCATGCCCCACTCGGCGGTGGGTTGGCCGGCGGGGTTGGTCATGGGTCCGACCTCGCCGCCGAGGGCGGTGGCGATGAGTTGGGCGCCGAGGCAGACGCCGACGAGTGGGAGGTTGCGGCGGTGGGCCTCGGCGATGAACTCGATCTCGCGGGCCATCCACGGGACGGAGGCGGGGTCGTCGGTGACGTTCATGGGCCCGCCGAGGACGATGAGGCCCTCGACGTCGTCGAAGTCGGTGGGGATGCCGCGTGCCTCGGGGTTGTGGGCGATGAAGCGCGGGGCGTGGCGTGTGCCGTTGACCTGGGCGTGCGCGTGGGCGGTCGCGGCGGGGGGCGAGAGGTCGAGGCGGCGGACGTCGAGTTGCTTGGCGTGGTCGCGGAGGGTGAGGGCGATTCGGCCGGGGCCTTCGGTGGGGGTGTGCTGGAAGATGAGGATGGGCATATGGGGGGAAGGGTAGAAGTGCCGGCGCGGCAGTGGGGCGCGAACGAGGCGTTACCAGATACGGAGCATGTTGACGTACTCGGTGAAGCGTTGATCGAGTTTGTCGCGCGTGAGGCGGGAGAGGCCGGCGAGGGAGAACTCTTCGATGGTGAAACTGGCCATTACGGTGCCGTGGGCGAGGGCGGGGAGGAGGATCTCGACGCCGATGTTGAGGGGGTCGTCGGCGGGGGCGTTCTTCGGGGCGGTGCCGCGGGCGCGTTGGGAGGCGATGTAGCCCATCATGCCGCCGGCGAAACTGTCGCCGGCGCCGGTGGGGTCGATGACGTTCTCGGCGGGGTAGGCGGGGAGGGCGCCGATGCCTTCCTTGTGGACCAAGAGGCAGCCGTGCTCGCCCTTTTTGATGACGACGAAGGAGGGGCCCATGTCGAGCATGTGGCGCGCCGCGGTGACGGGGTTTCTCTTGCCGGTGAGCAGTTCGGCTTCGTCGTAGTTGAGGACGAGGCCGTCGATCTGCTTGAGGAGGCGGTCGAGTTCTGGGCGGGCGGTGTTGATCCAGAGGTCCATCGTGTCGGCGACGGTGAGGACGCGGCTGGGGAGTCGCTCCAAGAAGCCGAGTTGGACGGCGGGGTGGGAGTTGGCGAGGAAGACGAACTGTGAGTCGGCGAAGGCGGGCGGGACGGGCGGGGGCGGCTCGACGAGGACGCCGAGTTCGGTGAAGAGCGTGTCGCGGCGGTCCATGTTGGTGTGGTATCTGCCGCCCCAGCGGAAGGTCTTGGAGTTTCGGCGGACTTCGAGACCGGAGGTGTCGAGGCCTTTGAAGGAGGCGAGGGTGGCGCGCATGGAGTCGGGGAGGTCGTCGCCGGCGGCGGCGACGATGCGAACCGGGCCGTGGAAGGAGGCGGCGGCGGCGAAGTAGGTGCAGCTTCCGCCGAGGACGTTCTCGACGGAACCCGTGGGCGCGTGGATGGTGTCGATGCCGATGGTGCCGGTGACGATGAGGGTCATGGTGGGCGAGTGTAGAGGGTGGGGAAGATCGAACTGCGAGCGCTGTATCGGACGAAAGCCGGGCGAGCGCCGCGGGCCGGGGTGGCGTGCGTGTGTTAGACTTATGGTGTGATCGCGACCCCGGACAACACTCCGCAGCCCGATGCCGCCCGTGATGCGCTCATGGTGCGTGCCCGAGAGATCTATGAGCGGAAGATCCGGCATGTGCTGGAGCCGGGGCACGTGGGCGAGTTTGTGTCGATCGATGTCAAGACCGGCGATTTCGAGTTCGGCACGAGCCACCTCGAAGTTGTTCGACGCGCCGTGGCTCGGTTTGGCGCGGATCGTGTGGTGACGCTGCGCGTCGGCGCTGCGGCAACATATCGGATCGGATTCTCCGCGCGGAGACCCGCGTGTTGAATGGGCGCGTGACCGAAGAACTGCACGCGATGATCGAACTGGAGGTGCTGGGTTCGGGCCCGGACCATGCCGGGTCTGCCCGGTCGCACGCCGCTGAATTTCTGATCGACTCCGGTTACAACGGCGGGATCACGCTGCCTCTCGACGTGATCGAACGGCTCGGCCTGACGTTTCTGGGCATTCTGCCTGCCGCGCTGGGCGATGGATCAGAAGCGTTTCTTGCGTCGTATGAGGCGCGTGTGGAATGGCACGCCGGACCGGTCGGCGTGATCGTGCTGGCATCGGATTCGGAGCCGCTGGTGGGCATGGACCTGCTGCACGGGTCGGTGCTCAGGATTCACGTTGTGCCGGGCGGGGAGGTTGCGGTTGAGCACGCCGGTTGAGGCGCGCGGAACAGAGCTGGTCTGGTTTGTTCCGTGTGCGACGACTCGCGGAGTGCCCATCAGGCCTTTGCGGCTTCCCTTGCCCAGGTGTCCTTGAGCGTGACGGTTCGGTTGAAGACGAGCCGTCGCGGGTCTGGCGCGGAGTCGGGGTCGGTGCAGAAGTAGCCGAGGCGCTCGAACTGGAAGCCGCCGCCGGTGGGCGGAGCGCCGTCGGGGCCGGTGCCGCTGACGAGCGCGCCCCCACGTGTCGCGGCGGCGTTGGCGAGCCAGGGCTCAACGAAGGCGCGGACGGTGCGCTTGGAGTCGTGGTTGAGGTCGTCGATGAAGTTGCCGGTGCGCTTGCCGGGCTCCTCGGCGGAGAAGAGGCGGTCGAAGAGGCGGACCTCGGCGGGCATGGCGTGCGCTGCGCTGACCCAGTGGATGGTGCCCTTGACCTTGCGCGAGGGCTTGCCGTCTGGGCCGGGGGGCGCATCGCCGCCGCGGGTGTCTGGGTCGATGGTGCAGCGGAGTTCGGTGATGTTGCCGTCGGCGTCCTTGACGACGCGTTCGCACTTGAGGAAGTAGGCCCAGCGGAGGCGGACCTCGCCGCCGGGGAAGAGGCGGAAGAACTTCTTGGGCGGGACTTCCATGAAGTCGTCGCGCTCGATCCAGAGTTCGCGGGTGAAGGGGACCTTGCGCGTGCCGGCGGCGGGGTCTTCGGGGTTGATGACGAAGTCGAGTTGGTCGGTCTTGCCCTCGGGCCAGTTCTCGACGACGACCTTGATGGGGTCGAGGACGGCCATGGCGCGGGGCGTGACGCGGTTGAGGTGTTCGCGGAGGGAGGCTTCGAGGCGGCCGATGTCGATGAGCGAGTCGGTCTTGGTGACGCCGATGTCGTCGCAGAAGTTGCGGATGCTCTCGGCGGTGTAGCCGCGACGGCGCATGCCGGCGATGGTGGGCATGCGCGGGTCGTCCCAGCCGGTGACGAACTTCTCCTGGACGAGCCTGAGGAGGTTGCGCTTGCTGAGGATGGTGTAGGAGGGGGCGAGTTTGGCGAACTCGATCTGCTGGCTGTGCCAGACGGGTGGAGATCGCCCTTCGTTGATGGACTTGATGAACCAGTCGTAGAGGGGGCGGTGGTCTTCGAACTCGAGTGTGCAGATGGAGTGGGTGATGCCCTCGAGGGAGTCCTCGATGCCGTGGGCCCAGTCGTACATGGGGTAGATGCACCACTTGTCGGCGGTGTTGTGGTGGTGCTGGTGGAGGATGCGGTACATGACCGGGTCGCGCAGGTTGAAGTTGTTGCTGGCGAGGTCGATCCTGGCGCGGAGGGTCATGGAGCCGTCGGGGTGGAGGCCGCGGCGCATCTCGTCGAGGAGTTTGAGGCTCTCGCTCGGCGGGCGGTCGCGGTGCGGGCTGGTGGCGGGTACGCCGGGCTTGCCTCGGCGCGCTGAGACTTCGTCGGCCGTCAACTGGCAGACGTAGGCCTTGCCCTTGTTGACCAGGTCGACGGCGTGGTCGTACATCTTGTCGAAGTAGTCGCTGGCGAAGAAGAGCCCGCCGGCGTGCGGGCCGGAGTCGAAGGAGCCGGCGTTGAAGGCGGAGGCAAGCCAGGCGACGTCGCGCTTGATGGACTCGACGTACTCGCGCTCTTCTTTGGCGGGGTTGGTGTCGTCGAAACGGAGGTTGAACTTGCCGGCGTTGGCGCGGGCGAGGCCGAAGTTGAGGCAGATGCTCTTGGCGTGTCCGACGTGGAGGTAGCCGTTGGGCTCGGGTGGAAAGCGGGTGTGGACGCGCGGCTTGCCAGCGCGGTCGGGGCCTTCGGACTTGGGCCAGACGCCCCAGCGGCCGGAGGCGGCGTCGGCGTCGATGAGTTGCTCGATGAAGTTGCGGGGGCGAGCGGCGTCGGCGGGGGTGTTCGCGTCGGGATGGGCGTTCGGTGCAGACATCGGGGCAGAGGGTAGGGAAGAGGAGGGGCTTGCGCGTCGCAGCGCCTTTGTGCAGAAGCGCCACCGCCCCCGACAGTCGTCGGGGGCGGTGGCGGGATGGGATGGGTTGGGACGGGTGGAAAGAGCGGGCGTTTCAGGAGGGCTTGTCGGCGGGGGTCGTCTTGCGGAAGGGGGCGCGCTGGTCCTGCTTTCGCTTCTCGACGTCGGTGTCCTGCTTCTTCTCGTCGCTGCCGCCGGACGTGGACTTCTTGTCGTCGGAGGGCTTCTTGAACTTGTTGATGGCCTTGGAGACTTCGGCGTCGAACTCGTCGGCGAGTGGGTTGCCGATCCAGGCGATTTTGCCGTCGCCGCCGACGATGAAGGATGAGGGGATGCCGGTTCGGCCGGCGGGGGTCATCCAGGCGTTCCACATGGTGCGGTCGCCGTCGTAGGCGACCGGGTAGTCCATCTTCTTGCCTTGCGTGTTGACGAACTGCTGCACGCCCTGGAGGCGGCGGTCGGGCCCGCCCTGCGCGGAGGCGCGCTCCGCACCGGCGACGCCGATGACGGTGAGCCCGTCTTCCTTGTGCTTGGATTGCAGTTCGGTGAGGTGGGGGATGGCCTTGATGCACGGTGGGCACCAGGTGGCCCAGAACTCGACGATGTAGACCTTGCCCTGCTCGAACTTCTGGACGGGTTGGCCCTTGACCCACTCGTCGACGCTGAGCGCGGGCGCAACGGAGCCGGCCTTGAGCGTGGGGGCGGGGGCGGGCTTGCGGGGCGCGGGCTGTTGCGGGCGTTGGTTCGTGGGTTGGTGTGCTGCGGCGGAGAGGCCGAGGGTGGTCGCGCAGAGGAGTGCGGAGGCGATGGTCAGGCGGGCGAATCGGCGGTGATTGGGCATGGGTGGGTTCCTGTGCGGCGGATGGGCTTGTATCGACACTTTACCGCAAATTGGTTGGATGCCCAAGGGGTTTTGGGGATTCGGTGGGAGGGGGAGGGGGGCGGGGGGCTATTTCTTGTCGCCTTCGGGCTGTCGGCGACGGCCGCCGAAGAGGTCGTCGAGCGCGCCGCCGATGTTCTCGAGGGGGTTCTTGATGAGCGAACTGCCGATGTCCTTGATGAAGGTCTCGGCGTCGATGCTGGTGCGCGGGTTGTCGAGCGAGCCGCGGGTGGTGATGGGGACGAGGGTGTTGCGATCGATGAGGTCGATGCGGCCGGCGAGCCCGAGGCGGATGGGGCCGAGAGCTTCCTCGGCGACGGCGAAGAAGGGGGCGTAGGTGGTGACGCGCATCTCGCGCTTGACCAGATCAACCTGGCCCTGGGTCTGGAGGTTGAACTCGCCGAGGGGGAGCGTGAAGCGTTCGTACTCGAGGACGCCGGAGCGCGCGGTGACGATAAAGGGCTCGATCCTGCGGCCGATGGCCCCCTGCTGTCGTCCGCCGACGGCCTTGAGCAGTTGGCCGAAGGCGTTGGTGGTGGTGAAGCGTGCGACGCCGGGGTCGATGCTGAGCGTTCCGTTGAGTTGCGAGAGGTCGCCGTCGAGGGGGAGTTGGAGGTTGGTGGCGGAGATGACGGCGGGTTGGTCTTCGCGTGATTTTTCGAGCGAGTCAACGACCGGGACCGAGCCGGCGAGCTGTGTGATGAGTTGGGGGCGGATCTCGAGGAGTCGGACGGTGGTGGGGCCGGTCTGAACGAAACGGCCGCCTACGACCTTGCCCTTGAGTTCGAGATCGGCGCGCGGGCTGACAGCGCGGAGGTCGAGCGTGCCGTGGTCTTCGCTGGTGAGCGAGACCTGTCGCGCGGCGGCGGTGAGGGAGATCGTGGGACCGAGGGCCTCGCTTGCGAGCCCGCCCTGGTTGGCGAGGGTGTCGAGCACGGGCGTCGGGAACTCGCGGACGTCGGCGTCGGCGCTGAAGCGCATGGCGTCGGTGGTGAGGTTGCCGTGTTCGTCGGCGAAGCGGCTGACGACGGCCTCGAAGCGCGAGCCGCCGCCCTCGCCGATCTGGCCGGCGGGCCGGCCCGCGGACAACTGGTCGAACGTGGTGTTGAGGCGGAGGCCGCCCTGCGTGCCGAGTTTGGCGCCGCCGCGGAGGTTGCTGAAGGCGGTGCGGACGGGCGCGCCCGCCGGGCGGCCGTCGCGTGCGAAGGGCGTGACCTCGACGGCGACCTGGCGGGACTCGAAGACGGTGTCGAGCGCGAAGACGCCGGGCTTGAAGGGGCCGGTGGCGGGTGCGGAGTCGGTGGCCTCGGCGGGGACGGCGAGGGCGAGGGCGTTGATGCGCAGGGTGATGGGCTCGACGGCGGTGAGGAAGAGGCGGTCGATGGTGTCGGCGGGCGCTGCGGCGGCGGCGGGGCGGCCGCCCGAGATCGCCTCACCGATCTGCTGGAGCGGGTTGGCGCTGCCGGAGGTTCGCCGGGCGGGCTCGGCGGGACGGCGGGACTCCTGGCGCTTGAGGAGGGCGTTGTTGAGGAAGGCGACGTCGGGGGTGAGGGTGATGGTGGCGGGCGAGGCGAGCGCGAAGCGTTGTGCGTCGCGGACGAGGGTGATGTCGGCGCCGCGGATTCGCGGCGCATCGATGGAGGCGGTGATGCGGTTGGCGGCGGCCTGCGCGTCGCCGAGGTTGGTGGTGAGGGAGACGCGGGCGGTCTCGCCGGCGAGGCCCTGAAGAAGGCCGTTGAGGGCGAGGACGTCGTCGAGTGCGGCGGTGGAGACCTGGTCGATGACGGCGGAGACGGCGGTGGAGGAGCCGTCGAGCGCGTGGCGGACGTCGGCGGTGAGGTTGGCGACTGGGGCCGCGTTCTCAGCGCGGAGGGCGCGGGCGGCGAGCGCCACGGAAACGGGCTTGGTGGTGTTGGGGGCGAGCGCCCCGGCGGGGACCTCGATGCGCGCCTGCGCCCCGGCGACCTTGACGGCGATGGTGCGGGGCGCTGCGCCGGGCTCGGCGGACGTGAGGGTGGTGCGGAGGACGGGTTCGGGATCGGCGGTGAGGGTGGCGCGGACGTCGGAGAGTCGGGCGACGTCGATGGAGACGGTCTCGGGCGCATCGGCGGAGGCGCGGGAGCGCGGCAGGGGGAGTTCGATGGGTTGGGTGAGCGCCAGGCGTGCGCCGACGGGGCCGTCAGCGCGCGGCCCCTCGGCCGCGGCGTCGGGGGCGAGGATGCGGTTGACGAGCGCTGCGTCGGCGCGGACCTGGGCGTTGAAGGTCGGGACGATGATGCGGTCGCGCTTGACGTGGGCGAAGGCGTCGACGGCGAGGGACTGCGAGGGGGTGCTGACGAGCAGGCGGACGAACTCGGCCTGCTGCGCATCGTTGTAAGAGAGGTTGATGGTGGCGGTGGCGCTGCCGCCTAGCAGGTCGGTGGCGAGTTGGGTGGTGTCGAGCGTGGATGCGGGCTGATCGGTCGCGGCGGCGGTGTTCAGGCCGGCGATGGCGGTGATGAGTTCGGCGGGCGCCTCGGCGATGGTGAGAGTGCCCGTGGGACGGATGCCGAGCAGCATGTCGGGCCAGGGGCCGGTGGGGAGGTGGCCGCGGGCCAGGCCGTAGAGATCGAAAGAGCCCTCGGCCGTGAAGGGTTTGGCCGCGCCGGTGGGCGCGCGGTGGGCGAGGGTGGAGCGGACCTCGAAGGTGGGGATGGGGTTGCGGGTGGATTGCGGGTCGCGCGGCGGGAGCACGGCGCGGAGGTTGAGCGAGCGGACGTCGGCGGCGAGGTCGGGCGTGGGGCTGACGCCCAGATCGGTGAGGGCGAGGGTTGCTTCGAGCGCGAGGGCGTCGGCGGGGATGGGTGGGGCGTCCTTGCCGCGGGCCATGATCTTGTTGAGATCGGCGCGGAGGCGGGGCACGGAGAGTTCGACGCGGCCGGTGCCGGAGGTGATGAGCGGCGGCGAGCCGGGCTCCGCGGGCGCGGCGATTCGTCGTGCGAGCGGCGCTGCGGCGTTGATGGTTGCGCGGACGCCTTCGCCCGCGCCTGCGAGCACGCCGCGGACGAGTTCGAGATCGGCGGAGGCGTTGAGATTCGCCGAGCGCGCGGCGAGCGAAGCGCGGAGCGGCGGGAGGGAGGCGAACGGCGAGGCCGAGTCGAGCGCGGCGGGAGTGCCGGCCGGTGCGCTCGTCGCGTCGATGGTGCGGGCGGCGAGTTCGAGGCTGAGGGTGGGCCCGACGTCGGCGTTCAGGTCGAGCGGGAGGCCCGAGGCCTGTGCGAAGGGCGCGAGGAGGGGCGTGGAGACGCCGTCGAGCGCGAGGACGACCTCGAAGCGATCCGCGAGAGAGCCGAGCGATGCGGGTGCGCCCTGTTGGGCGGGGGCGAAGGCGCGGAGGCGGCCCGTGCTGTCGAGCAGGCCGTCGGCGGCGAGTCGCAGCGTGAGCGAGCCGGCGGGTTGGCCGTCGATGGTGGCGCGGAGCGACTGGTTGATCTCCATGCCTCGGGAGAGGTCGGGGATGTCGAGTGAGAAGCGGACGGGCTCGGTGGCGAAGGACTTCCATGCGCCCGGGCCGTCGGGTTGCGGGACGAGGACCTGGCCGCGGATGGTGGAGAGTTCGACGTTGAGGGCGAGCGAGGAGCCGCGAAGGTCGGCGGTGGTGAGGTCCTGGGGCGTGCCGGCGGCGTCGACGGGCGCGGGGATGCGGAGGCTGGTGAGCGAGACGGTGAGGCTGGGCCAATCGGTGACGCGGACGTGCGGGGAGAGGGAGGTGTCGAGTTCGCGCAGTTGCGGGAGGAGAGAGAGGCCGCGCGTGGAGGCGATCCGGAGCGTGGCCGGGGACGCTGCGCCTGCGGGCGCCGCGGAGTCGGCGCGCGTCAGGTAGCCGTCGGCGATGGCGATGGGGAGATTGACACGCAGGTCGCCGGCGTTGATGTCGATCAGGCCGGTGAGTGCGCGGAGCGTGCCGTCAGCGCGGATCTCGATATCGGCGGTTGGGCCAGCGCTGGCGGCGAGCGCGCCCCCGAGGTTGGTGAGGGCGTCGATGAGTGCGACGGGGGCGCCGGTGACTCGGAGGTTGACCTTGGCGCGCTGCAGGGCGGTGAGCGGGGAGGCGTTGGGGGCGGCCGTGCCTTGCACGACGTCGGCGTCGACGTCGATGGCGACCTGCGCGTGGGCGCCGGCGGAAGCGCCCGGACCGACGGGTGCGCCGGTGAGTTTGCCCTTGGCGGTGGCGCTGAGGCCAGCGCGGGTGTCGAGCGCGAGGTCGAGCGTGCCGCGAAGGTTGTCGACGCCGGTGGGCTCGGCGGGGGTGCCTGATTCGGTCAGGCCGCGTTGGGTGAGTTTGACGCCGTCGAGCGCGAGGGTGAGGGCGATCGCACGGCCGGGAGCGGGGGGCGTGGTGGGTTGCGGCGCGGGCGCGCGCGGGGCGGGTGTGGGGACAACGGTGCCGGGCGGTGGCTCGAGCGCTGCGCTGAGGTTGGTGGAGCCGTCGGGGCGTTGGACGAGTTCGGCGAAGCCGGCGAGGGTGATGGTGCCGAGGTCGGACTGCGGGCCGGAGAGCAGGCCGCCGAACAGGGCGCGCCAGAGGGAGATCTCGGTGTCGAGGGTGAGTTGGCCGACCGCGCGCTGCTGATCGTCGGTGAGGCGGACGGGGCCGACGCGGGTGGGGCTGAACCAGCCGACGCTGACGGCGACGACCTGCACCTCGCCGCGGATGGTGGGGTTCACGGCGGACTGGATGATGCCGGGGGCCATGCGCGACGCGATGGCGGGGGCGAGCAGCGCGGCGGCGATGAGGAGCACGGCGACGAGCGCCACGGCGCCGAGGACGATGCGGCGCAGGCCTCGGCGACGGGGCTTGGTGGACTTTGTGGCGGTGGACGGCGTGGGGGTGGTCATCGTCGTCTCCGGAAGGGATGGGGTTGGTTGGGGCCGCGGGAGTTGACGCGGGGAGCGTCGGGGGCGGCAAGGGTTGGGGATCGATCAGAAGGTGGTACGCCCACCGGCGGTGGATTGTTGGCGGTGGTGGGGGGTGTGCGGGCCGTGGACGGTCGGTATCTGGTATTGTGTTGTTTGGTGGGGGTGTTGCGGGGCGGTTGGTTGGTCGATGGATGGTGGGGCGGCGGGGACGCGGGGGGATGCGTGGGCACGAGGCCCGCGTGGATGCGAGCGCAGCATGGCCAAGGCGGGCAAAAAGAAGAAGAAGGTCAAGACGAAGAAGAAGGCGCGAAAGAGCGCGAAGAAGGCGAGCGCGGCGGTGGTTGCGCGCGCGCGGTCGGGGCGGTCAGCGCCTGCGCGCGCGGAGCGGGGGGGGCGGGGAGGGCGCGGGCTGGTGGTCGGGATCGACTTGGGCGGGACGAACATGCAGATCGGCGTGGTCTCGCCGGACAACACGCTGCTCGGTCGCGAGGGGAAGAAGACGCAGGTGGACAAGGGGACGCGCGCGATCATGCAGCGGCTGTCGGACGGCGTGGAGGAAGTCTGCCGGCAGGCGGGCGTTTCGCTGAGTCGGATCGCGGCGGTGGGGATCGGGGCGCCGGGGGCGATCGACCCGGCGACGGGGGTGGTGCTGGAGGCGCCGAACCTGCGGTGGAACAAGTTTCCTCTGGCCAAGACGCTGAGCGCGAAACTGGGTGGCGCGCGCGTGGTGGTGGGGAACGACGTGAACGTGGCGGTGTACGGCGAGTGGAAACTGGGCGCTGGGCGCGGGTGCGACGAACTGCTCGGGGTGTGGCTGGGGACGGGCGTCGGCGGCGGGCTGATCTTCAACGGCGCGCTGTACGAGGGGCACTTCAAGACGGCGGGAGAGATCGGACACATGCCGCTGGTGCCCGCCGCGCCGCTGGGGCGGAGCACGCTGGAGCAGAACTGCTCGCGGACGGCGATCAGCGAGCGGCTGGCGTTTCTGATCCGGGCGAATCACAAGTCGGTGATCAGCGAACTGACGGGCGGCGACCTGGGGCAGGTGCGGTCGAAGGTGATCGCGCAAGCGTACCGGCTGAACGATGCGCTGACGGTGCGCGTGCTGGACGAGGCGGGGGAGATGCTTGGGCGGCACGTCGGCGGGTTGATCACGCTGCTGTCGCTGCGGCGCGTGATTCTCGGGGGCGGGCTGACCGAGGCGCTGGGCGAGCCGTGGGTGAGGAAGGTGCGGAAGGTGGTGCGCGAGTCGGCGTTCCCAGCGCGGTGCGGGGAGGTGGAGGTGGTGGCGAGCGAACTGGAGGACGATGCGGGGCTGCTGGGGGCGGCGCTGTTGGCGCGGCAGAGCGTGGCGAAGTGAGGCGGGGGGCCGGCCGGGCGCGCGGATGGGCGCGCGGGTGGGTCGGCGGGACGAACGCGGGCGTTTGCGTGCGGATTCCGGCGGATGTTCGGCGCACTACACTCCGCCTTTGATGAACGTTGCGATTGACAAGGCGGAGGCGTTGGTCGAGGCACACCGGTATATCCGGCGCTTCCGCGACAAGATCGTGGTGGTGAAAGTGGGGGGTTCGATCCAGGAAGACCCAGCGCAGATGCGCGACCTCATGGAGGACGTGGCGTTCATGTCCGCCGTGGGCATGCGGCCGATCGTCGTTCACGGCGGGGGCAAGAGCATCACGCACGCGATGAGCAAGGCGGGCCTGCAAGCGCGGTTCATTCAGGGTCGGCGGTACACCGACCGGCGGACGCTGGAGATCGCCGAGGACATCCTGGTCAACGAGGTGAACCGCTCGCTGGTGCAGTACCTGAACGACTCGGGGGCGCGGGCGATCGGTCTGCACTCGCAGGGGTCGTGCGTGCTGTTCGCCGAGCGGATGTATCTGAAGGGGGAGCGCGGCGAGGCGGTGGACCTTGGGTACGTGGGGAACGTGGTCGACGTGAACACGGTGCTGCTGGACGCGGTGTGTGAGGACGGGTACATCCCGGTGATCGCGCCGATCGCGGTGGTTCGCGGGCGGATGCGGCACGACGGAACGCCGGTCTCGCAGAACGGCACGGCGAACGCCGCGGCCGCGATGGGCGCTGCGCCGGAGTCGGAGGGCGTGTGGAAGTTGAACGTGAACGCGGACACCGCCGCGGGCCACGTCGCGGCGTCGATGCGTGCTGAGAAACTGGTGGTGTGCTCGGACACGCACGGCATCCGCACCGACCCGGCGGACGCGAACTCGTACGCGTCGTGCCTGACGCGCGCGGAGATCGACGAACTCATCAAGCGCGGCGTGATCGGTGAGGGGATGCTGCCGAAGGTGGAGGCGTGCTTGGTGGCGCTCGCGGGCGGGGTGTCGAAGACGCACATCATCGACGGTCGCGTGCCGCACTCCTTGCTGCTGGAGATCTACACCGATGCGGGGATCGGGACGGAGATCGATCCGGACTGAAGGACTGGGCCGACGCTGTTGGAGAGACCGCGTGCGCATCGCTCGCGAGGAACTCGGGTGTATCCGGGGTTTGCCGCGTGATCGACCCGACGTGTCGCGGATCTGTCAAGTCTGGAACCGAGTTATTCACACGGCGTCCAGATCGGTGGTCGGTTGCGGCGGGTGGGTTGGCGGTCGAACGGAGTCGCGCGGGGCTCTTTCTTCTTCTTAGTACCTAAGCAATCCAGTCGTAGTAGTGGTAAGCGCTGGCGCATTGGGGACAAGCGGGGTATGAGCAAGCGCAACTGCTTATCTAAGCGGCACTTGTGCGCCGTTGTCGCGGTCGGACAAGCGCTCGGTTCGGCGTCGGCAGCGCTCGCCGGCGCTCGGAGATCAGGAGGGGTGGAAGGGAAGCGACAAGCGCGCGGGGGGGAAGAGGGGTGTGCGGAGCGCCCGTGGGCGAGCGCCGCCGAGCGCTTGTGCACGGCTTATTCACACGGAAATGTCGGTTGGCCGGCTCCACCGCCGGTGGGGTCTGTCCGAGGCCGCACCACCACATAGGCCCGCGCTTGGACGATCCGAGACCGTGACGGCCTGTTCGCTGAATCAGCGCATCGGATCTCGCGGCTGCGCGGTACAACAAGCGGATGAAGCGTGGACCTTTGAGCGTGTGTGTGATCGCCACCGTCGGCGGGCTGGCGGTTGCGATTCCGCCGGACCTAGAAGACATCCCCGGGTTTGAGGGGAGTCGATCGTCCGAGGGTTCGAGGCCGGCGGGCTCGAGCGGGACCACCACTTCGGGCGGTGTCCGAACGGACTCGGGCGCGGGCGCTGCGGGTGAGGCGTCGTCCGCGCACGTGGCGGTGCCGTTCCCTCATCCGATCATCAGCGAGGTGCTGTACGCGGTGCCGGCGGGCATGGAGGGGGACGCGGATCGGAACGGGACGCGCGACGCCGCGGCGGATGAGTTTGTGGAGGTGTTCAACCCGCACGGGCGGGCGATCGACCTGGCGGGGTACGTGCTGACGGATGGGACGGAGGGTGACAGCCGGTTCCGGTTTGTGTTTCCGTCGGTGCGGCTTGAGCCGGGGGCGGTGGCGGTGGTGTTCAACGGGCACGACGGCGGCCCGCCGGTGGCGAAAGGGGCGGGCGCGCCGGGCACGGTTGCGCGTCACGAGTTGTTTCACGATGCGTGGGTGATGGCGGCCCGGCCGGATCGTCGGGGCGTAGCGTTCGCCAATGAGGGCGACCTGGTGCTGCTGACCTCGCCGCAGGGCGTGGCGGTGCATCGCGTGGCGTGGGGATCGATGGCGCGAGCGGACGCGTCGAGGGCCGCGGCGATGCTGGACGAAGTGGTGCCGCCGGTGCGGGCGGGCAGCGTGCAGCGGCGCGGCGTGGGGAAGGAGGATCGGTGGGCGGAGCATCGGACGCTGACGACGCCGACGGCGAGCGCGCTGTTCAGCCCCGGGTGGTATGTGCCGGCCCCAGCGCCGGCGTCGACGACGGGCGCACCGGGCGCAACGAGCGCGCCGCAGGGGGATGCGGCGGAGCGAGAGGGGGAACGCCGGGCGAACGAGGGATCAACACGATGAGAGGGATGCGAAGGGCGGAAGGGTTGGTGGTGTCGGCGATGCTGCTGGCGTTGATCGCTGCAGCGGTCGGCGGGTGCGGAGGGTCGCAGTACCACGTTCGGCTGAGCAACGAGACCGACAGGACGGTGTTTGCGGGGCTGATGGAAGTTGGGCCGGGCGTGAATCACATGTGGGTGCGCGAGACGCTCGGGCCGGGGGCCAGGGTGGACTTGGAGGCGACGCCGCCGAAGCGCGAGGGCGGCCCGTCGAGGATGAGCGTGATGGTGGGCGACTCGCCGAATCCGCGCGGTCGCGCGGTGGTGCGGTCGCTGGAGGAGGGAAAGAACCGGTTCGCGATCAAGTCTTTGGCGCCGGGCGCTTCGGGGGCAGGGATCACGCTGGAGCGCGAGGAGGGCGGGTGGTGGTGAGGGGAGAAGGCACGCAGGGACGGAGGCACGAAGGCACGGAGGGGGAGAAACAGCGCGGGCGACGCGGGTGGTTTGCGCGTTAAGTGGAAGAGGCGCGGCCGGGCGGTGTCCGGAGTGTGGGACCGCGCGCGGAAGCGTGAATCGGCCGACCTGACCCGCCGATACGATCGGTCCCCATGGCTCAGCACAGTTCCTCATCCGGTTCGGGTTCGCCAGGTGTTTCGGTGTTTCGGTTGTACGACACACTGACGCACAGCCTGCTGCCGGTGCGCCCGGCGGACCCTGCGCGGATCACGTTCTATTCGTGCGGGCCAACGGTGTACGACGATGCGCACATCGGGAACTTCCGGTCGTTTCTGGCGGCGGACGTGCTGCGCCGGTGGCTGGAGAGTTCGATGTGTGTTGTCGAGGGAGGTGACGGCCAGCCGCACAGCGGGCCGAGGTCGGTTCGGCACGTGATGAACATCACGGACGTCGGGCACATGACGGATGATGTGGGCGGGGATGGTGAGGATCGGATGGAGGTGGCGGGCAGGCGGATCGCCGAGGCGAAGAAGGCGGGGAAACTGCCGGCGGAGGTGACGATCGATCCGAGGGATCCGTACGCGATCGCGGCGTTCTACGCGGGTCGGTTCAAGGAGGACGCGGTCCGGCTGGGGCTGAAGGTCGCGATCGAGGCGGAGAATGATGCGAGGTTGATGCCGCGGGCGTCGGAGAATATTGACGGCATGCGGCGGGTGATCGAGCGGCTGGTGGAACTGGGGCACGCGTACGTGGCGGGGCCTGTTGGGGCGCGCGCGGTCTACTTCGACGTGCGAACGTTCCCGGAGTATGGAAGGCTGAGCGGGAACACGCTTGAGTCGCTGCGCGAGGGGGCGGGCGAGCGCGTGAGCGCGGGGAACCAGGAGCAGAAGCGGCACCCGGCGGACTTTTTGCTTTGGAAGGAGGACGAGTCGCACCTCATGAAGTGGGACTCGCCGGATGTGCGCGCGGCGGATGGGAGCGCGCTCGGGAAGGGGTATCCGGGTTGGCACATCGAGTGCACGGTGATGGCCGCGCGCGGGCTGCTGGGCGACGCGGCTTTCGAGGGGCTGCTGAAGCGCGGGATCGATGAGCCTTCGGTGATCGACTTTCACTCGGGTGGTGAGGACAACATCTTCCCGCACCACGAGTGCGAGATTGCGCAGAGTGTGTGCGCTTTCTGCTCGGAGAATGTGGTCGGGGCGAAGGGATCGCCGCGGCCCGAGCCGGGGACGCAGGGCGGGGCGAGCGGTGGCACTGGGCAGGGCGGGTTTGCCCGGCACTGGTTTCACGCGCGGTTCTTGTTTGTGGAGGGGGAGAAGATGTCCAAGAGCAAGGGGAACTTTTTCAACGCGCGGGACTTGTTCGCGGGCGGGCCGGGAAGAGCGCCGTTTGAGCCGGCGGCGGTGCGGCTGGAGTTGATCCGGACGCATTATCGATCGAACGCGAACTTCACGATCCAGGGGATGACGGACGCCGCACGGATGGTGGAGCGGTGGCGGCGCGTGGTGGAGGGAGGTGGTGCGAGTAGCGGCGGTGGGAGCGGAGGCGGAAGCGGGTCGAGCGGAGCCGGGGCGGGCGCCGGCGCGGACGCGGGCGCGGGCGAAGTGATGCGCGCGGAGGCGCGGCGGGCATTTGCGGAGGCGATGAGCGACGATCTGAACATCGCCGGGGCGATCGGGGTGGTGAACTCGTTCGTGTCGGCGTGCGGTGGAGGGGCGGAAGGGAACGCGGAGGCCGCGGCGAACGCAGCGCTGATGCGCGAGTTCGACGCGGTGCTGGGCGTGCTGTCGCTGGAGAAGCCCAAGGAGTCAACGACGTCGATCGGCGTGTTCATCGGCTGCGAGCCGGACCCGGCGGTGTTGGCGAAGTTGGAGGAGCGCGCTGCGGCGAAGAAGGCCAAGGACTTTGCGCGGTCGGACGCGATCCGCGATGAGTTTGCGGCGATGGGGTACGCGATCAAGGACGTGGCGGGGGGGAAGGTGGAGGTGAGGCGGGGGTGAGCATGGGCCGAATGTCCGAAGAATGAGGGAAGAGCGCGGAGGTCGCGAAGGTTGGGGAGGAACGCGGAGGGGAGGCGGAGGATGAATGCACGAGCGCGTGGGTGCACGTGGACCGAAGCCGATTCGATTTCGTCCTGCCGCGCGTAGCGACATGCCCCGCGTGCTGGAGAACCTGCGTGAGTTGGCGGTGGTTGAGCAGCGCCCCGAGGGGCGAGACGCCGTGTGTGCGACGGAAGAGCAGCTCTGGGCGATGCTCGCCGGACCGCAGCGCATGGCCGAGTGCGTGATGATCGAGTTGGTGGGGGCGGGGAGCGGAGCGAATGAAGGCACAGCGGCGGCGAGTTGCGGCGCCGACGAGCGCGCATCGATCGTCGGGCACGCGTGGCTCGGGTTCGTCGGCGGGACGTTCGGCGGCAAGCCGTGGCTGTATGTTGAGGATCTCTATCTCGATGCGGCGCATCGCGGCGGCGGGTTGGGCCGGCGGGTGATGGCGATGCTCGCACGGCTGGCGATCGATCGCGGGTGTGCGGGGCTGGTGTGGTCGGTGGTGACGGCCAACGCGGGGGCGATCCGCTTCTACGAGCGGCTGGGCGCCGAGTTGACGACCGACAGCGTGGAGTACTCGCTGAGCGGGGAGGCGCTGGAGCGGCTGGCGGAGCGAGCGTGAGGC
Organism: Phycisphaeraceae bacterium; assembly: GCA_019636535.1. Taxonomy (GTDB): domain Bacteria; phylum Planctomycetota; class Phycisphaerae; order Phycisphaerales; family UBA1924; genus JAHBK01. Next base: position 102,928 of record JAHBXK010000005.1, read on the forward strand.
GGACGGAGAGTCTGGCGACGCACGCGACGCGCGCGGCGCGCGGGATCAGTCCGGGTCGGGCCAATCGGTGATGCTGGGCAGGTCGAGGCCTTGGCGTGCCCGATCGATCGTGATCTCGCGCAGGTCGTCGAAGTTGCGGGTGAGGCGTCTGAGCGATGCGCGGTCGGACGCGGCCTTGGCGGGGTCGTCGAGCAGCAGGAGCAGGTATGCCGCCGCGCTCGCGGCCTGCGGGTCGCCAGACGTGAGCAGCGGTTCGAGGAAGGGCCGGGCGGACTCGCCCAGCCCGAGCAGCGCCCGTGCGGCGACGCGCGCATCGCCCGAGATGGTGTTGGTGCGCAGGTGCGGGGTGAGCGTGGGCGCGGAGAGTGGCGCGGCGTCGGTCATTTCGAGATAGCCCGCCGCGACGGCGCAGAGGAAGCGCGTCTGCCGATCGGCGGAGGTCAGGCCGCGCTCGACGTAGGGGACGCTCGGTTCGCCCGCCTCAACGAGGAAGATGACGCCGCTGAAGGCGTTGGAGACGTACGTAGAGCGCGTGGGCGGGCCGGGGTCGAACGGGAGCGGGTCGTCGGCCAGGCCTTCGAGCGTGACGCTGAAGAGGGAGGCGGGCGCTTCGTACGGGGGCAGCGGCTGCTTCAACAGCCAGGGGCGTTCTCGGCGCGTTTCGTGCCAGTAGAGGCGGAGCAGGTCCGCCGCGATCTGGCGCTGCTGGCGGTCAGCGCTGATGAGTGCGCGTTCGAGGGCGGGCGGGGCGAGCGCGAGGTCGTCGATGATGCGGCCGATGGCCCAGACCGCGTTGTGTCTGGACGTATCGGAGCGGAGGTCGGTGATCGCGGCGTCGATGAGTGAAAGGCGCTGTCGCTCGGAGAGTTCGCCCTGGCGGTGTCGCTTCAACAACTGCGTGCGCGTGCCGCGCGGCGACCAACCGCCCAAGCCGCGCTCGAGAACGAGCAGGACGTCGGTCGGGGCGGCCTTGGCCCATCCCATGTTGACGTAGAGTCGCTCGACGAAGGCGAACGGGAGAGAGAGGGCGACCAGCAGCGGACCGATCAGGCTCCAGCGCCAGGCGGATCGCTTGCGCACCAGCTGACTCGGCGCGTTGATCGTTCGGCCGCACTCCGGGCACGTGACGGACGAGGGCGTGGGAGCGCCCACGCCCGGCAGCCCGGAGAGGTCGTAGTTGCACGTGGTGCGGCGGAGCAGGCGAGTCGGCGAGAAGCGGCGCGGGCCACGGACGAGCGGTCCGGGGCAGAACACGCGCGGCCTTGGAGTGAGGCGAGCGACGAGCGCGAGGAGGGAGAGCAGCGCGCCGACGGCCAGGCCGGTCAGGCCGAGGATTTCGATGGTGCGGACCACGCGGCCAATTGAAGCCGGGCGCCGGATGTCGAGCGTTGCATCGGGTTCAGGCCCACGTTCGCGGGCGCGGCGGGTGGCCGATGGTGTAGTAGGCGGTGCTGTTCTGCGCGCGTCGGGTGAATCTCGGCAGCGCCATCGGCAGTTGCGAGAGGGACAGCGGGTCGGGATCGCTCGCGAGCGACGGCGCTGTCGCGGGTGCCGGGCCGACCGCGATCAGGAACGGTCCGGGTCTGTCCGCCTCGGCGTCCTCGCCGTCGGCGGGGAGGCCCGCGCGCTCAAGGTCGGAGAGGTGCTCGGCGGGCGGGCCGATGGGGGCGGTGGTCGTCGGCGGCGAGGAGAGGGCGGTGGTTGCGGCGGAGGCAACGGTTGCGGCGGCGAGCGTGCGCACGGCGGTGGAGGCGGGGTTGGAAGCGATGACGGACATGGTCAGGCTCGTGGTGTGTGGTGATCAGGTCAATGGCTGATGAATGAAGAAGCGGGAGACGGGGGTGCGAGTGGACGGGCGTGGAACGCAAGCCGCCGCCCGTGTGCGTGTTCGGCTGGGCGGCGGTGGGTGGGGAAGTTGATCGGCTTAGGTTTCTCCGGACGGTGCGGCGTGGATTACGCCGCAGCCGCTTCGTGGATTCCGATCCCGTCCTCACCGTGGCCGCGTCGGCCGTGGGGCCGATGGCGATGGGCGCAACAACAACCGGCGCGGGCGCAACGCACGCGGGGCGTTGGGCGAAGAGCGGGATGGCGTGACGTGCGCGTGAGCATGAGGGAACCCAGAGATTACACGACGCATTCGGGTGGTCAAGAGTTCGAACCGGGTTTGAGCGTGTTTGCGGACCCGGGGCTTGGTGACGCGGCGAGAGCGAGTTTGGAAATCGGGGGCGGGGGCGCAAGTGGCGGTGGGCGAAGGGGTTGGCCGGGGCGCTCGTGCGGGTTGGGGCAATGAACGGGCGGCACGCCCGATAGCCGGAACGGAATGTGAAGATCTGACCGAATCGGCCGGGGCGACGGGTCGATAGGGGTCGATGCGGCGCAGCGCGACGCGGCGAATTGCGCGTGTGTGCGCCGGGAGTGGTGACGGAGCGATCGGGTTCGCGGGAATGGACCGCGGGTGCCTCGACGAGCAGGGAGGAGCGATCATGGCGAGTTTCGATTCGAAGTTCGGCCCCGCCGCAGCGCGCGTTCGGCATCGCGCGGACCCGCTGGGCGCTTCCGGCGCTGGCGATCGGAACGACGGTCGGCGCGCGGGCCGGCTGCGCTGCGCGATGATGGGGGCGAGCCTGGGCACGACGCACGGCGAGTTGCTGGACGCGTCGGCGACGGGCGCGCGCGTGCTGGTTCGCCGCAACCCGGAGTTGAGCGCCGGCGCCGAGTTCACGATGGAGATCGACCCCGGCGCGGGCATGGGCGGGACGATCCGCATCGCGTGCCGCGTGGTGTGGGTGCGGCTGAACGCGGACAAGAAGTTTGAATTGGGCGTGGAGTTTGTGAACATGCCCGAGCCGGTGCGCAAGCGGCTGCTCGAGGCGGTGCTGAACCCGACGAGGACCGAGAGCCTTCGCCGCGGGTGGAGCGTTGTGGGCGGGCTCGGGGTTGATGACGGCGAGGAGGATGCTGTCGACGGGGCGGGCGGCGGAGTTTGAGGGAAGTGGCTTGGCGCAACGCGCGGCCGCGCTGCTCGGAGGACGTGAACGGGATGTTCGGCTACGGACGAATTCGGCCCGTGATTGAAGCGCCCGGCGCGGATGCGGCGGGCGCGGATGGATCGCCCGTCTCGGCGTCGAACCGGCGGGTGAAGAACCGGATCAACTGCGTGCTGCTGGAGTGCGAGTTCGGCGAGGTTGTGAACCTTTCGATGACGGGCATGCGCGTGCGGTGTCATCGCAAGGTGGTCCCGCCGCCGAAGTCGATCGGGCCGATGCGGCTGACGCTGCGGCTTGATGGGCGGGCGCTGGAGGTGAACGGGCGGATCGCGTGGACAAAGCGAGGCGGACCCGCGGGGCTCGGTCGGTGGGAGATCGGCGTGGAGTTTCTCGATGCGGACGAGGGGCTCCGGCGCGAGTTGTCGCGATTGGCGCGCGAATCGTCGGACTGCGAGATCGTCCGGCCGCGCGGCTGAGCCTCAAGTAAATCGTTCAGCGTGTTGTGCGCAGCGCATCGAGGCGCTGGGCCAGGTCTTCGGCCCAGAACCGGACAACCGCCCGGCCGAGATCTGTCTCGGATTGATCGGGGCGATCAGCGCTCAGGCGTGCGGGGGCCGAGGCGTCGGCGAATGTTGCCAGTGCCCGGCCGGAATCGGACAGTTCAACGACGCACGATGCGTTGGCGAAGTTGGGGGCCGTGCCGCCGCTGACGCGCACGCGCAGGAGGAGCACGCCGGCGCGTGCGGCGGTGTCGCTGTCGGCGCTCGTCGGGGCGGGCGCAAGCGACTCGGAGATCGTCTCGTCGAGCGTCTGCGCGAGCAGATCGGTCCAGTAGCGATCGGTTCCGGCACCGGTTGCGGTCTCGACGACGTACTGCGTTGATGCGCGCAGGCGGTCGGCGTCGAGCACGCGGAACTCGGGAGCGCCTGCCGGGCCGGGCACGGGCGCTGCCGAACGAGTCTCGCCCCCGCTCTCGGGCGGCATCGGTCCGGGCGATGGCTGCGCCACCGGGGTGAGCGTGACGGCGGATGACTTGGCGTCGGGTCGGCCCTCATCGGCGGCGGTGGCGGCGGCGGCGGTCGATGAGAGCGGCTTGACCGAGTTGCCCGTATCGGCGCACGCCGAGAGCGCGAGCATCGCCCCGGCCAGAGCAAGGAGCGCCGCGGGGGAAGTCGATCGGCCGATGATCGTGTGTGTGAGCATGTAGGACAAGATCGGACAGGCACGCCGGGGCGGTGCAACTTGTTGGGGCGATGGTGCTTCGGGCCGGCCCCGGGGCGTCACCGCGGGCTCTGCGCATCGATCTGGCGGTACTTCTCGCGGTACTTGTGCTCGAGTTCGGTCTGCTTGTTGCGCAGGTCGATGGTTCGCCCATCGATGAAGGCCATGGTGGGGTTGGTCGCGATCTCCAGCACGTCGCCGTTGGTGACGATGAGCGTCGCGCTCTTGCCGACTTCGAGCGATCCGTAGCGATCCGCCACGCCGAGCATTTTCGCGGGGCTGAGCGTGATCGATCGCACGGCCGCATCGGCGTCGAGGCCGTAGGCGACGGCGAGCGCGGCGGCGTAGGGCAGGTTTCGCTCGTGCGCTGCTTCCTCGCCGCTGGCCATGCACCACTCGATCCCCGCGGCTTCGAGCCGGGCGGGGAGCGTGTACGCCTCGTCGAACGGCGAGTCGTCGCGCTTGGGGAAGCGGATTGTCCCCGGCACGATCACGCTGACCTCGTGCCGCTTCAAGAGGTCAGCGCACAAGGGCGCATCGTGCCCACCGACCAGCACGCACCGGACGCCGTGGCGCGCGCAGAAGAGCACGGCCTGCGTGATCTGATCGACGTCGTTGGCGAGGATGAAGACCGGGCGCTTGGCCGCTGCGGCGGAGCGGTCAGCGCCGATGCCCAGCACGCTGCGCATGCCCTCGAAGCGCAGGTCGGTGGGAAGTTTCGCCGCGGCGTCGGCGGTGCCGCGAGCGTTGTGGTAGGCGCGGGCCTGCGTGAAGAACTCGTCGAGCAGCCGGACTCGCTCGTCGATCTCCTTCTGCTGTTCCTCCACGCTCTTGTCCATCCACCAGGCCTCGATCGGCCGCGCCTGCGGCCAGTTCAGCACCAGCCCGGCGTCGTCGAGAACGGTCATGTCCTCCCACGTCCAGCCGTCGAGACGGATCACGCCCGGCCTGCCGGGGATCATGCCCCCCGGCCCGGCGAAGTAGTTGATCATGCCGCCGGGATTCGTGAGGGGGAAGACGCCCGCGAGCAGCACGCCGTTGGTTCGGGCGACGGGGAAGAGCGTTGAATCCGGGTTGACCGCGGCGACGGCGCGAACCTCGGGTGATGCGAATCCCACCTCGCCGTAGTCGAGCGTTGCGCGAACCGCGGCGATCTCGATGAGCCCGAGTTGCGTGTACGGCACGAACAGGCCCGGGTAGACGCGCTGGCCGGCGGCGTCGATGACCCGAACGCCCTGGCCGTCGATGCGCTGGCGCGCGTCGGCCGCCAGACCGTTCAGGTCGTTCATGGAGCCGAGCGCCGTGATGACCCCGTTGTCGAAGGTGATGTACCCGCTCTCGATCGGTTGCGATGCGACCGGATGCACGCGCGCGTTGATGATCGCGATCGGCCCGGCTTGGGGCGGGGCCTTGATGCCCAGGTCCTGCCCGTGCGCGGCGGGCGCGAGCAAGACCGCGAGCGCAAGCGGGACGAGCCGTCGGGCGCAACGAAACAAGCGGGCAGAATCTCGGCGCGGGTGTTGCGAACTCGCAATCGCAATCGCCCACGTTGTCGCGCTCGATCCAAGTGTGTGCCTAGTCATCGCTTCGGTTCCTTCGGTCGGCGGTCCGTTCAACAAAGACATGTACCTCGTGAGCGAGTCAAGTCGTGCCGCGGGCATCACCACCCCATGATGAGCCCGCAATCTCCGCAGCGCGCGAAGCGGGGGTCGAGGCCGCGTTGCAACAGGTGCAGGTAGTGCTCGCGGCGGACCACCGCCGCGTGGTCGTTCATGCGCTGCATGAGCGAGCCCCGCCCGGACCGCGCGAACTCCGGCGGCGCTTCCTCGGCTTCCTCGTCCGGCTCACCCGCGGGGTCTGAGTCCGGGCCGGGCGTGCCCGGGCCGCCGCGACGGCCGCGTCTGTCGCCGGCGCCCGCGCCCCCTGCGCGCCCAGCGCCCTTCTCGCGGGCTTCCTGGGCCAGGACTTTCTGGATGAGACGGGCGCGCTCGCGCGCGATGCGCTCTCGCATCGCCCGATCGTCGTCGAGGCTGAACATCAGCCGTCCGTCGATGTACGTCCGCTCGCACCGACTCAGGCTCGACAGGGGCGGTCCGCTCCAGATCACCACGTCAGCGTCTTTCCCGCTCTCGATCGAGCCGACACGGCCCTCGATGCCAAGTTGCTTGGCCGGGTTGATGGTGACAAAGCGCAGCGCGGTGGCGGGCGAGATCGGCGACTCCGTCGATGAATACTTCACACCCTTGGCCGCCTCGCCGTTCATGCGGCGGGCCAGTTCGTCGGAGTCGCTGTTGAAACTCAGGACCACGCCGCGATCGTGCAGGATCGGCCCGGCGTGGGGGATCGCGTCCTGCACCTCCATCTTGAAGGCCCACCAGTCGGTGAAGAGCGAAGCGCCGATGGCCGCTTCTCGCACGTCGTCGGCAACCTTGTAGCACTCCAGGCCGTGCTGATAGGAACCGATGCGGAAGCCGAACTCCTTGGCCAGGCGGGCGAGCATGAGGATCTCGTCCTGGCGGTAACTGTGGCAGTGCACCAGCCGCTCACCGGCGAGGATTTCGGCGAGGGCGTCGAGTTCGAGGTCGGGGCGGGGCCCGGCGGGCCAGCGGTGTTGCCCTGCCGTTCGCGCACGCTCATCGCGGACGCGTTCGGTGCGGATCGCGCCGGCATACTCCCGCGCCGCCGTGAACCGATCGCGGATGATCGTCTCCACCCCCATCCGCGTCTGTGGATACCGCGTCCGGTTGTTGTCGCCCCAGTTGCTCTGCTTCACGTTCTCGCCGAGCGCGAACTTGATCCCCGGCTTGGCGCCCTCCATGTGCATGCCGTCGGGATGTTCGACGCCCCAGCGGATCTTGTTGGTCTGCGTCTGGCCGCCGATCGGGTTTGCCGAGCCGTGCATCGAGTTCACGGTCGTCGTACCGCCGGCGAGTTGTCGGTACCACGAGATCGAGTCGGGGTCGGTCACGTCACCGATGCGAACTTCCGCCGTCACCGCCTGCCCCGCTTCGTTCACGCCCTTGCTGATCCCCGTGTGCGAGTGCGCATCGATCAGGCCCGGCGTCACGTGCTTGCCCGCGGCGTCGACTTCATCCCACGGCGAATCGAACCGCGCCCGCGCCGCGACGTCGGCCCACTCGCCGCGCGTGCCGACGAACACGACCTTGCCGTTGTGGATGCGGACGACGCCGTCTTCGATCACGCGGTCGTTGTCGTCGCACGTCCAGACCGTGCCGCCGATGATCAGCACGTGGCGCTGTTCGGGGTATGCCTCGCGGCCGTGCGCAACGTGGGGCGTGAGCAGCCGGGCGGGGATCGCCGCGATGTCGTCGGTCTCGGGCGTGCCGCGATCGTTCTCCTTCTTCTTGTCGTCGGCCCCCGGCGGCGCGTCTCCCGGCCTTTCTGGCGACGCGGGTTCCGCCGGCGCGGGCTCGGCGGGCGCTTTGCGCTTGGCCGTCCAATGCATCACCTCTTCGCTTGCACGCACCGTCAGCCCGTGCATCACGCGCTCGCCCGTCGACGAATCGGTCTCGACGATCGCCTCACACCGGAAGACGCCCGGCGTGCCGAACGGCTCGTGCTCGAAGACGAACGTCAGCCGGTCCGCAACCAGTTTGACATCCCGCGCCTTGCTCTCCTGACGCGTTGGCTTCGCGGGCTCGTCCGCCTTTGCTCCCGGCTCCGGTTCGGCCGCTCCATCTGCTTGTTTCGGTTGCGCGTCCGCCACCTCCTTGACCACCTTCACGCCCCCATCGTCATCGATCTCCAGGAAGAGCGCACCCGGCGAGGCCATCACGCCTTGCGTGAACTCGATCGTCCACGTTCCCTCGAGTTCGTGCTTCTTGCGCGGCTCGATCTCGTGCCGCCGGCCGTCGATCCACACCTCTAGCACCTTCACCGGCTTGTGGGCCTTGGGGTCCCGGTCCGGCGCGTGATCGAACAGGTCTCCGTCGGCCACAACAAGGCTCGCGACGAACCCCGGCTTGACCATGCCCAACCTGTCCGACACGCCCAGCACCATCGCGGGGTGCGTCGTCAGCATCGCCATCGCCCGGTCCTTCGGCAGGCCGTGCTTGACGGCCTCGGCCAGGCGCTTCCAGAAGGCGTTTCGTCCGCCAGCCTTGTCGGGAACCTTGCTCGTCGTCAACGCCACGCGCACACCGGCCGCGTCCAGCCGGCGCGGGTTCGTCGGCCCCTGCTCCCAGTCCATCAGCGCCTGCAGATCAACGCTGTCGGCCTTCCCCAGCGTGTCCACGCGCGGCCGCTGCGGGAAGTTCAGCGGCAGAACAACGGTCTGCAGGAAGCGGTCGTCGCGCTGCGCTTCGTGCTGAAGCGACTCGAGCCGGCGGAACTCGCGCCCGCTGCCGATCACCACCACGCCCCGATCGAACTCGCGCCCGATCTTGATCGCGCGCAGCGCCTCGAGTTCGTCCGCCACGTCGAACGCCAGCGGCACCCACCCATCCACGCCCGAGGTGCTCCCGGCCGCAGCGCTCTCCCGCCGCATCGGCCAGAGTGCCGCGATCGCGTCCTTCGGGCCCTTGATCCAATCGTCCGATCGAATCCCCTCGCCCGCTCCGCGCCACATCGTGTCGAGCATCGTCTGGCGGATCAGCGCGATCGCCCCCATCTGCGAGCCGGGGTACGCCGACCAGCGGACTTCGTCGGACCGGCCCTCGCGCCGACCCCCACCTCCGCCGCCGCGATCAAGACCGACCGTCATGTACGCGTACCGCTCGTACACCGGGGGCGGCTCCGCGCTCGGCTCGCGGTCGATCTTCCCCAGCGACACCGCCGCCGCGCGTCCGCGGATCAGCCCGCCGCGCGGCGAGAGCCCCGCCGCGACGAACCCCATCTTCCGCAACTGCTCGGCCGTCCTGTCGTCGATCGGTGGGGCGCCGAACCCGTCGTCCGCCCGCGCGCCCGTTGCGCCGTCCAGCACGCTCCGCTGCGGCATGACGTGCGGGCTCCAGTGCACACCCGGCGAGTTCGGGTCCGGCCGCGGCGCATCGACCTCGACGAACGCATCGATGAAGCCGGGGTAGATGTGCAGCCCAGCGCAGTCGTGCACGCGATAGCCGGCGGGCGCGGCGGCGTCGCCCACCGACTCGATCCGTCCGTTGCGGATCAGCACCGTCGCGTTCGCGATCGACGTTCCGGGCTCGGTGTGGACCGTTGCGCCGACCAGCGCGTGCAGGCCGGACCCCACGCCCGTCGGGCTGGTCGGGTCCAAACGGCGCGGCCCGTTCGGTGGCGGACGGAGCGCTGAGACGTCCGCGGACGTTGCCGCCGGCGGGCTTGCCGATGCGAACGACGACGACGACCACGCCGCGATCGCGGCGAAAGCACCCAGCACGGCACACGGCAACACCCACCCTGCAAGCGACCGGCGATGAATCGTCTTCATGCTGGCAGAGTACCGCGCAGATGGCTCCGCGCTGCGGCCCGGCCCGCGCCAATGCCCGAACAGGCGGTTTGCCCGAGTTCCAGTGCGCGGACGGACGAGAGAATCCTGCCCGGCCGGGGTCTGTTCCACGCATCTTGCCCGCCGGAAGGCCCCGGCCTAACCTTCCCGCTCACTTGTCCGAAATTCTGCCGGGATCGATCAGTACCCCGGCCCGTCCCGCCCGGTAGGCGGCGAGCCTTCCCAGCCCCCCCGCGGCCTTCGGGGTTGTCCGGCTGTGCGTCGGGTCCGAACCCCTCCACGTCCGGCCAACCCCTCCAACCCCCGCCGATCGGAGTCTTCGCCATGCGTCGTCAAACCACCATGCACACCCCGCAGTCGGCCCCGAACAAGAACTGGTTCGTGGTCGACGCCACCGACGTGCCGCTCGGCCGCCTGGCTTCGGACGTCGCCCAGATCATCATGGGCAAGCACCGCCCCGACTACACGCCGCACGTCGATTGCGGCGACTTCGTCATCGTCACCAACGGCACGAAGGTCGGCCTGACCGGCAACAAGGCGAACATCTACAAGAAGCAGCGCTACACCTACCACGCCGGCGGCCTGAAGGACGAGTCCTACGGCTCGCTCCGCACCCGCCGACCCGAGAAACTCATCGAGGACGCCGTCAAGGGCATGTTGCCCAAGAACCGCCTCTCGCGCCACATGCTCAAGAAACTCAAGGTCTACCCCGCCGGCGAGCACCCGCACCAGTCGCAGCAGCCTCAGGCGATCGTGCTGTAAGCCGCCAGCGAGCCGTCACGCACTCAATTGAACCAAAGAAACAAAGGCAGCAGGTCCAGCAGTCGAACACGCAGCAGAGCAAACCATGACCAGCCTCCCCGAGATCACCGGCCTTTCCGCGATCAACCCCTCGAGCATCGAGAAGCCCAAGCAGATGCAGCGCCAACTGCGCGCCCCCGGCGAGGCCAAGCACGGCTGGTGGTGGGGCACGGGCCGCCGCAAGCGAGCTGTCGCCCGCGTCCGCATCCGCCCGGCAAAGGAAGGCGCCGCCGGCGTCCGCATCCAACTCTCCGACAAGGCGAGCAAGACCGTTGAGGAGTACTTCTCCGAACTCCGCGACCGCAACGACTGCTACGCGCCGCTGAGCGTCACGCAGATGCGTGACAAACTCGAGGTCGTCTGCCGCATCGCCGGCGGCGGCTACATGGGCCAGGCCCAGGCTGTCCGCCTCGGCATCGCCCGCGCCCTGCGCGACTACGACCCCACGCTCGAAGACGCCCTCCGCGACAACGGCTTCCTGACTCGCGACGCCCGCGAGGTCGAGCGTAAGAAGTACGGCCAGGCCGGCGCCCGCCGTCGCTTCCAGTTCTCCAAGCGCTGATCCAAGCGTCGGGGCGCGATCTTCGCGGCGTTTCCGACACCATCCCGAGCACCAAACAAAGCACCCCCGGACCCTGCGGCCCGGGGGTGTTGTTGTTGGAAGGACCCGCGGGAGGTTCGATGCGCGCGGATCGTTCCAGGGTGTGTTGCGGTCGATGAGGGTCCGGGCCGCTTACGGGCAGCCGGGGAGCCAGTCCTCAAGAAACGCCAGCAGGTCCGCCAGATCCCACACGCCGTCCCGGTTGTAATCGCCCGGTCCGCACCCGGCGCCGCCGTGCGGTCCGCCCGTCTCACTGATCCGGTCGGGGTCCACGATCGCCACGAGGAACGCGAAGTCGTAGTCCTCCGCGCTGCCGATGATCGGCTTGGTCTTCACCCAGTTCGTCTGGCCGATGCCCGGCCCGCGCACGCGCCCGGGCGAGAACTTCACCAGGCACGACGTCTGCCCGCACTTGGCGTTCCGAAGGAAGTACGAAGACCGGTTGAAACTCCCGTCCCCCAGCCCGTACGCGCTGATCCAGAACGTCTCGCCCGGCAGCAGGTTCAGCGGCGACATCAGTTCAACTTCCAGGCAGAGCACGCTGAGCAGCTTGTTGTTCACCATCACGCGATCGCCCGTGTCGATGACCCGCGGCGTGAACGTCACCACGTTCTGTCCCGGCAGTTCGCACGTCGAGCGGTACAGATCGATCCGCGCGTCCGGGCAGTTCGAGGCGATGTACGCCCTGATGTAGCACAGCCGCACGGGCGTCACGCACGGATTCGTCACGAAGTTGTCCGCCGTGAAGACGTTGTCGTGCGTGCTCGGGTCGTTCTTCAGCGAGGGCGAGCCGATCGGCCCCGGCCGCAACAGGTCGTACCCGCCGTTGTCGTGCAGGATCTTGCACTTCTTGCCGCGAACCGTGAAAGCAAGGTCCGTGCAGCAGCACCCGGCAACGTCCACTGGCGTCCAGTCCGGCAGCCCCCCGTTCGGCGCGATCAGGTGCGCCACCGAGCCCTTCACCGGCCCGCCGATCGTCGGCGCTGCGGGGCCGGTCGTGCCCCAGTAGATCAGCGAACCGCCCGGCACGTTCTTGGCGACAACCGAGACCCAGTACTGCCCGCCCTTGAGCCAGTGGTTGATCTGCTCGAAGGTGATCTGCTGAATCGTTGTGCCCTGATAGGCGCCCGTCGGCGTGATGATGGGGTTCAGAAACGTCGCGAGCACCTCGCCGGGCGAGCCGTCGCAATCGGCACGCAACTCCAGTTTCGCGTCGGGGATCGCCACGTTCGCGAAGAACGTCGCGGTGATCGATTCGATCTTGTACACGTACCCCGGCTCTAGGTAGAAGTCGTCGGCCGCGCGCAGGTCCACCGTCGGCTGCCCCGGCGCGCTCAGGATCATCGAGTAGTACCCGTCCACCCGATCGAACTCGCCGTTCTCCCAGAGCGCGCAAGCGGGCGCGGGGGGCACGGGTTGCCCCGCCGAGACCGGTGCGATTGCGACCGCCGCTGCGGCGCACGCAACGGCCGCCAGCATCCCGCGAAACCGCCCGGACAGGCGTCCCCGCACATCCTCAGTCTTCAACATGCGTCCATCCCTCCGATCGGGGGTTGCTCACCCTGGAAGTCCCGCGCGTCGTTGCGTGGGTCGCCCGAGGTTTCTCCGCCGCATCCGCCGTGGAGCCGCGGGCGTTCATGGGCAACCCGGCCATGAACCACCCGAAGTCCGCAGCGCCCTTCGCACGTGCCGGCCTCGGAATCAGTGCCAAGGCCGACTCCCCAAGACCGGCGTGCGACTACGGCCGATAACCTCATTCAAGGGATAAGTACCAGAAGCCAATCCGCCTGTCTATCACCCAAAGCGGGGTTTTATCGGACACTGCATTTGGGGATGTCGGATCGTCGTGCGGAGTGGGTTCCGCATGCGGCCGGCGTTCCGGACGGATTTGCCTTCGAGTTACTCCCCTCGCTGGGTGGGAACGGGATCGATCTCCCCGGCTCCGGGCGATGCCAGATCGATCAGCGGCTCACCGATCGGTCCCGCCAGTCGATACAGCGCCCCCGCCATACCCCGCGCGCATATCGCAAACCGCTCCGCGTCGAGCGTCTCCACCGTGTCGCTCGGACGGTGGTAGTGCGGTGATCGAAAGTTCGCCGTGTCCGACACGATCACCGCCGGCACGCCGATCGCCAGGAACGGCGCGTGGTCCGAGCGGAGCAGGTCGGGCGGCGCAACGGGCAGGAAATCGACGACGACGGTCTTGAGTTCGGGTGCGCTCTCGCGCATCGCCCGGTCGAGCGCCTGCGAGAACGTGCGGTGCGCAAGGATGCCCCCCATCGCGATGAAGTCCGCCACCGTCGGCGGCTCGAACGCGCCGATCCGCGGAATCGGGCTCCGCTGGCTGTTCGGCTTGTCCGAGTAATACCCCAGCATGTCCATCGACACCATCCCCGCCACCGACATCTCCCCCGCGTCGATCTTCTCCTTCACGCGCAGCGCGTGCGCGCGTGCGCCGACCAGCCCGACCTCTTCGAGGTTGAAGAAGATCAGCCGCACCGACCGTTGCATCGGGCGGCCCTTCAGCACGCGCGCGATCTCCAGCAGCGCCGCCGTGCCGGTGCCGTTGTCGTCGGCGCCGGGCGAGTTCGCCACCGCGTCGAAGTGCGCGCCGAAGATCAGCCACTCGTTCGCCGCCGGGCCGATGCCCGGAATGTCCACGTACACGTTGTTCCAGGGTGCGCGCGAATCGTCGTTCCCGGCCGCGTCGTCACTGTCGAGCGCTGGCCCGCGCCGAGACCGGCTGCCGATGAAGTCGACCGGGTCCATCACGGGCTCATGGCCCATCTCGCGCAGCATGTCCGCCAGCAGAACCTCGGTCCGGCGCAGGCCCTCCATGTGCGGCTCATCCGCGTACGCCGCGCGCTTGGTGGGCAGCGCCCGCACGTTGGCCATCAGCCGCTCGGCGTCGAGTTCCGCCTCGGGCCTGGGCCTCGGCGGGGCAGCGCGCTCGCGCGAGTCGGCGTTGGTGTCGCTCGGCGCGGGCCGCGTCTCCGCGCACGCGGCGATCGCGCAGCATGCCAGCGCGACCCCCAGCAGCGCCGACGCCACAACTCCGCGCCTTCCGCCCGGTCCCACCCGATCGTTGCCACGATTCATGCGATCACTCCCGCGACGATCACGCGCCGCTCATGCATCACCGCCCGCGTGCTCCCGCGCCCGTCACTGCTTGATCCAGCGATCGATGAACTGCCGCTCGTGCTTCTGGTAGCGATCGAACGCGTCCTGCAGTTGGCGCGTCAGCGTGTCGACGGTCGCCGTATCCACCGCCCCGGGCGAGACCGACGCCCGTGCCGATACGGCGTTCAGGGCCTGCGTCGCCGCGTGCAGGTCGGCCACCGCCATCGAGTACGTGCGGACCGAGTTGAACAGCAGTTCGTTCTCGAGCTCCTTCTTCGTCGGCTGATAGAGCAGCCGCCACGGCGCTGCGCGCACCTCCACCGTCGTCAGTTTCAGTTGCTGTGCGGCGAGGTTGGCGTTGGCGATCGTGTCCGTCAGCGCTGGCGCGTTGGTCATCAGCAGTTCGTCCACCTGCTTGGCGGCGCTCGCGAAACTGTCCAGCCCCTCACGCCCGCGCCGGATCGCCGCCAGAACCTCGTCGTACGCCTCGCCCCGCGCGTTCTTCGTCAGCACGCGCACGTTCTCAACGATCTCGTCGAAGCCCGCCCTGTTCCGGTCCAGCACTTCCTGCGCCGAGGCGAGGAACTGCCGGCCCTGCTCCAGCACGGTCTTCACCTCGCCGACGATCGGGTCGATCTCCGCCGTTGCCCGGTCGATCCGCTCGCCCCACGTGGGCCACCGCCCCGCCGCGTCCCGCGTGATCGACCGCACGTCGCTCACCGCTCCCTGCACCTCTTCCATGATCGGGTCAACGCGCGGCTTCACGCTCGACGTGATCGAATTCACGTCGGCGATGATGTTCTGGAGTTTGCGATAGTCGCTCCGCGACAGGAATCCGGGCGCGCCCAGCGTGCCCGTCATCCGCCCTCCCTCTTCCAGTTTCGCCGTGCCCCCGTCGTACGCCGGGTCATCCTCCCCAAGCCCGCGCACCGCGACGATGTTGATCGATGAGTTCGAGCCGAGCAGCGGCTTGGCCAACTGAATGATCGCGTCCTCATAGAGGTCGATGTCCGCCCTCACCTGGATTTTCACCAGCACCCCGATCGGTTCCTGCGTGCCCTCCTTCTTCAAGAGGCCCGAGGACACAACCGTTCCCACCTTCGTCCCGCCCAGCTTGACCACCGAGCCGCGGTCAAGGCCTTCGGCCCCGTCCTCCAGTGAGAACAGCACCTCATAGTGCCGCCGGCGCTCCCACGAATCCGACATGTCGCCCAGCACGATCACGACCGCCACGAACGCGACCAGGGCGATGAGCAGGAAGGCGCCCGCCAAGACGGTGTTCTTCGAGGTTCGACTGGCCATGAGTGCGCAACGCAGGACGGGCGACCGCTCCGCCGCCACGCACCCGACGCGTGGCCGACTTCTCGCCCGCCGGGCCTTGCCCGAGTCACGACCCGGCGGACGCGCAGTGTAGCGTCCGGCGCCCTTGCCCACCCTCCGCGATCAGCGGAATGCGCCGAACCACGCTCACCGCCGCGTACAAGCCCGCCACGCGCTCGCGCGGCACAACGCGCACCGAATGCGCGGGGTTCAGCGGCTGAAGACGCACCATCTCCCCGCTCAGCGACTCGCCGTTCTCCCCCTCACCCTCCGTCCCCGGCTCCGCACGCTCAAAGTACACGCGCTTGAAGGTGCTCTCGTGGTACGGCTCCAGCCGGGCAAAGCAGTCCATGCCGTCCGCCACCGTCACGACAGGCGAGAAGATCACGATGTCCCCGTCGCGATACTCCGGGCTCATCGAGTCCCCCGTCACCCGCGCCGCGAACAGGTCCGGGTCGTCCACCGGCGGGGCGGGCGCATCCACGTACTCGTCGGCGAACCGGGCCGGATGGTCCAGGTCCGTATACGCCGCGGGCGCACCCGCCGCGACGCGGTTGATGATCGGCACCCGCCGCGCCGTCGCCTGCTGCGCCAGCGCCCTCGCCGGCTCCGCCTCCGCGCGATCCGTTCGCGGCGATCCGCCCGCGATCCGCGCCAGCACGCCCGTTCGGAGCAGTTCGTCCAGCGACGTGCGCCCCGCCCCCCCCGCCCCCCCCATCCCGCCCGCCGCCGCCCGACGCAGCGCCTCGGCAAGTTCGCTTGCGCGTCCGTCGATGTCGCGCACCAGCCGCTTCACGCTCGCCGGCGTCGCCTCCCATCGCCCCAGTTCCACCAGCGTCCCCGCCCCCAGCGCCAGCGCGCGCTCCAGCCGACGGAGGATCGGCTCGCTCGGCGGGCTTCGACGCACCCCGTTCTCGATTTGTGAGATGTACGACTTTGCGATCGACGCACGCTCCGCCACGTCGTCCTGCGTCAGCCCCAGTTCCACACGCCGCGAGCGCATCGTCTGACCAAGCGTCGCCGATGGCGGGTGCTGCGCCTCCGAACCCCGCCCCGCACTGCTCAGCGTCAGCGGCGGCGCTGGCACGCGCGCCACCGGCTCCGCGTGCGCGGGCGCGGGTGCCGCGCAGCGCTCGGCCGGCATCTCACGAACCAGTTTGCGCGCGATCAGCCGGGGCGGATCGACATGAGCCCCGGCCTCGACCACCCGTTCGCGCGGCCGCACGTTCATCCGTGTTTGGGGAAAGGTTGTCATATCCAAACATATACCTTGCAGAACGCCCATTGGCGAGTAGAATCCAAACAAAATTCACCCGGTGGTAAACACCCACCGGGCCGTCCTAGTCTGGCCGAATCACCTAACTCAATAAAAAAAGGGAACTTGCATCATGAATTCGGGGCGGATCGGGAGGCACGCGTGGCGTTCGGATACCGAAGGCAAAGTCGAGAATCCGGGGGTCAACCCCGTGCGCGACCAAGCCGAACCAGCCGATCACGACCGCGCGACCACATCCAGCCGCGGCTGGGCGCGCCCAAAGCCGCTCCGACCCGACCGCCAAGCTCATGCCGAACGCATCGTCCGCCTCTCTGAATATCTCAGCGCACCCGATCGTGAGTTGCTCTGCGCGGCGTTCGGGCGCGGACAAACCCCCACCGAACTCGGCCGCTTGCTGGGCCTGGGCGAATCGACCGTGCGCAGGCGCATCCGCACGCTGGTCCGCCGCCTCAACTCACACGCCTTCCTCTACGCCGTCCGCGAGATCGGCCGAATGGAGCCCGAGCGAGCGGCGGTGGCGCGCATCTGCCTGCTTCGGGGCGAACCGCTCCGCGTGGCCGCCGCGCAACTCGGCGTCTCGATCCATCGCGTCACCGTGCTGCGCCGAACCGTGCTCGATCTGGCCAAGTGGGACGAGCACGCCGCCCGCGTTGTCGACGCGCACTTCCCCAGCCCGCCGACGCCGTAGCCGCGCCCGCTCGCGCCCCGCCGCGTTACCATCCGCCCGCGCTGCGATGACCGCCGCGCATCGCCGCACGATCCGGAGCAACCGCACCATGGCCAAGCGTTCCAAGTCCGCCGCCCGCGCCCGTTCTGTTCGCTCCGCACCGCGACCGCGCGTCACGCGATCCGCCCTGCCCGTCGGCAACGCGGCCGTCGGACAGTCCGGCGGACCGACCGCCGTCATCAATCAGTCACTCGTCGGCGTGATCGAGGAACTGCGGACCTTCAAGGCCGTCAAGAAGACCTTCGGCATGCGCCACGGCGTCAGCGGCCTCACGCACGACCCCGCCGAGTTGATCGACTGCAAGCGCCTGAGCGCTGCCGAACTCGAGCGCGTCGCCACAACCCCCAGCGCCATCCTCGGCTCCTCGCGAGACAAGCCCGACGCGGCCTACTGCGAGAAGATCTTCGCCGCCTGCCGGGCCAACAACATCCGCTACTTTTTCTACATCGGCGGGAACGACTCGAGCGACACCTGCCGCATCGTCAGCGAACTCGCCCAGGCACGCGGCTACGACATGCGCTGCTTCCACGTCCCCAAGACCGTCGACAACGACCTCATGCTCAGCGACCACACGCCCGGCTTCCCCTCCGCCGCGCGCTTCAACGCCCTCGCCTTCATGTCCGATTCCATGGATAACGCCTCGCTCCCCGGCGTCAAGATCAACGTCGTCATGGGCCGGCACGCCGGATTCCTCACCGCCGCCGCCGCGCTCGCCCGCGGCGAGGGCGGGTTCAAAGACCGCAACGGCCCACACCTCATCTACCTCCCCGAGGTCCCCTTCGATTCCGACCGCTTCGCCGCCGACGTGCAAGCCGTCTACGACCGCCTCGGCCGCTGCCAGATCGCCGTCAGCGAGGGCATCCAGGACGCCCAGGGCCGGCCCATCATCACCACGCTCATGGAGCGACTCGACAAGGACGCCCACGGCAACGTCCAACTCTCCGGCGTCGGCGCCCTCGGCGACGCGCTCGCCGACGTCGTCAAGAAACGCGTCAAGAGCAAGTCCGGCAAACCCGTCCGCGTCCGCGCCGACACCTTCGGCTATCTCCAGCGCTGCTGGCCCGATCCCTCGCCAGTCGATTCAAAGGAAGCTCGACTCGCCGGACGTGAGGCCGTCAAACTCGCCAAGCGCGGCGAAGTCTCCGGCTCCATCGCCATCCAGCGCGCAAGCAGCAAGCCCTACAAGGCCAAACTCGTCAAGATCGAACTGCGCGACGTCGCCGCCAAGACCCGACACATGCCCACGGAGTTCTTCAAGGGCTCCAACGACGTCAGCGACAAGTTCATCGCCTGGTGCAAGCCGCTCGTCGGCCCGCTCCCGCGAATGGTCCGCGTCGACGAACTCATCTGATCAGCGATCCGTCGGGCGCGCACCGCCCACACCGCAAGTCACTCGTCGCGGTACCACTTGATCTGCCCCTTCTTCCGCTCGCGCGCCACGATCCGCCCGCCCGCGTACTCCAGGTCGTAGTACTTCGTCTGCCCCTCGGGCAGGTTCAACTGCACGTAGTTCCCCGGCTCGTCGGGCGCTTCGGGCAGCGAGAACCGGATCCGCGCGCCGTTCGTGTCCGTCTGATCGACCTTGAACGTCACGTTCGCGTTTCGGCTCACCACCCCGCGCGAATACGTCTGCGACGAGCCGTCCGCCGTCACCACCATGTACTCCACGTTCAGCGTCCGCCCCGTGTTGTTCATCACGTCCACGCCCGGCGGCGTGGTGCAACCGCCGAACAGCGCCGACGCGATCAGCAGCGCCGTCACCACAAACGCGGTGCGGCGTCGATCGGGCATGGTCCGGGTCGTCATGTGAGGGTTGGTCATGTCGGGCAAGTCCTGAGGGTCGTCTATCGAACCAAATGAAGGGCACGCACGCCGACGCCCAACCGCCCCCCGCCGCCGGATTTTCATCGGCTCAACGGGGGTTCGGGGCCGACAAGGGCTTATCATCCATGCCGGCCCCCTTGGCGCGACTTTTGCGCTTCCGGCCCTTCCGACAACCCCAACCAGCGTCCGCCTCCCGTCTCTCCGCATGAATCATTCGCAAGACTCATCACGACAGGAGGATGCGGCCGCCGTCGCCATGACGCAGGCCCCCGCCATCCGCCCCGTCGTGGTCGTCGCCGCCGAAAACGGCCAGCACGCCCCCCAGCAAGACACCGATGCGCCTTCGGCGCCCCCGGTCCCGCCCTCTCCATCCGCAACGCCCACCGGCTCCGGCCCCATCGGCGCCAAGGCCGTGGCCCACGAGCCCGGCATGCTCTTCTTCGGCGCCAACCGCCGCAGCGGCACCACCTGGCTCGCCTCCATCCTCAACGCCCACCCCGAACTCGTCTGCCGCAACGAGGGCTGGATCCTCACGGGCAAAGAGTCCGGCGCCGACCACTGGCTCGACCGCGAGGCCGTCCGCCGCTGGCTCAAGGTCCCCGCCGCCGCCGGCACCTACGGACGGCTCTTGGGCGAAGCGGGCGCCGAGCGCGCGATCCGCCGCGGCATGATCCGCGAACTCGTCAAGCAGGCCGCCCTCGCCGAGGGATGGAAGGACTACGCCCGCATCAAGTGGATGGGCGACAAGACCACCACCCACTACTGCACACAGGTCGAGGATCTCTTCGACCTCTTCCCCGACGCCCGCTTCGTCTACATGCTCCGCGACGGACGCGACGTCGTCGTCTCCGACCTCTTCCTCAAGTTCCGCGACCACGCCCCGCTCCGCGACTTCGACCTCCCGCTCGACGTCGCCGAAGAAGTCGCACGCGCCCGCCGATTCCACTACCCCGACGCACGCGGCCACGCCGCCGATGCCGCGCCCGACGCGCGCCCCGTCCCGCTCTTCGGGCCGCGCAGCCTCGAGCACTTTACGACCAACTGGGTCCGCTGCGTCGCCGGCGGCCTGCGCGCCAAGGAGTTGTACGGCGACCGCTTCTACGAGGTCCGCTACGAGACGATGGTCGAACACCCCAAGCGCACCGTCACCGATCTCTACGCCTGGCTCGGTGTCGAGGTCGACGAGGCCTTCATCGACTCCGTCCTCGACCGCACGAAGTTCGAGAAGATGGCCGGCGGCCGCAAACGCGGCGAGGCCGACCCGCGCGCCGAGTGGCGCAAGGGCATCAGCGGCGACTGGCGCAACTACTTCACTCAGGACGACAAGGACCGCTTCAAGCGCCTCGCCGGCGAACTCCTCATCGAACTCGACTACGAGCGCGACCTGAACTGGTGACCGCCCGCGATGATCGACCCCCAACGCCCGGATTTCACCAGCGTTCCCCACGGGCAAGACCGCCCCCAGCCGTGGTACGCGCCCATCCTCGCCGCGGTTGCGCCCGAGTCCAACGGCGCATCCTCCGGCCGTCCCGTCGTCACGGTCGTCACGCCCTACTTCAACGCCGGGCCCGAGTTCGCCGCCACCGCCCGCTGCGTGCTCAACCAGAGCCTCCGACGCATCGAGTGGATCATCGTCAACGACGGCTCCACCGACCCCGAAGCGCTCGAACGACTCCGCCCTTTCCGCACGTGGAACGCCGACCGCGCCATCCTCTGGCCCGCCGTCCGCGTCATCGATCACCGCGTCAACCACGGCCTCGCCGCCACGCGAAACCGCGGCTACCTCCACGCCCGCGCCGACCTGGTCTTCCAGCTCGACGCCGACGACCTCATCGAGCCAACCACGCTCGAGAAGTGCGCCTGGTATCTCCACACCCACCCCGAGGCCGGCTTCGTCAAGGGCAAGACCGTCGGCTTCGCGGGCGACCGCTACCTCTGGGACAAGGGCTTCCACGACGGCGCAGCGATGCTCGACGAGAACCTCGCAACCGCCACCGCGATGGTCCGCCGCTCTGTCCACGTCTCCGTCGGCGGCTTCGACGAGACCATGCGCGGCGGCATGGAGGACTGGGATTTCTGGATCCACTGCGCCTCGCGCGGTGTCTGGGGGGCCACCATCAACGAGTACCTCGACTGGTACCGCCGACGCCCCACCCAGGACCGCGACTGGGCCGACCTCACCTGCGACCGCAGACAGGCGCGATTCCGCCAGCGCCTCCGCGAGCGCTACCCCGACCTCACCCCCGACAACTTCCCCACCGCCGACCCCGCCTGGCACATGCCTATGGAGTCGGTCCGCGAGTGCGCACCGTTCGACAACCTCGTGCCGCGCACGCCCGGCAAGCGCCGCCTGCTCATGGTCATCCCGTGGATGCGCATGGGCGGCGCCGACCGCTTCAACCTCGACCTCATCCGCTCACTCACCTCCATCCGTCCCGAAGACCGCGCCGCGATGCCCGAGCGCCTCCGCGCATGGGCCGGTCTGAACGACGACGCGGGATGGGAAGTCACCATCGCCACCACCGTCTGGGCGCCTTCGCACGGCTCGTCTCCCGTCGACATCGGCAACGAGTGGCGGCCCGAGTTCTCGCGCTTCACGCACGACCTCTTCCTCTCCCACAACTACGTCCGCCGCCCCGACACGCCCGCCTTCCTCTCCTATCTCATCCGCTCGCGCCGGCCCGACGTCGTCCTGCTCACCAACAGCAGGCTCGGCTACGGCCTGCTCCCCGCGCTCCGCGCCCAGTGCCCCGCGCCGCTCTACGTCGACTTCAACCACATGGAAGAGCCGCACTGGCGCAACGGCGGCCACCCGCGCACGGGCGCAGCCGTGCAGGAGCAACTCGACCTCTCCATCACCGTCTCCGATCACCTCCGCCGCTGGATGATCGACCGCGGCGCCCACCCCCGCCGAACCCACGCCTGCTACATCAACGCCGACACCCGCCGCTGGCGACCCGATGCAAAGGGCCGCGCCGATGTCGATCGCGAACTCGGCCTCGACCCCGCCTCCGGCGTCCCCGTCATCCTCTACGCCGCGCGACTCTGCGATCAGAAGCAGCCGCTGGTCTTCGTCGAGTCCATCCGCCTGCTGCGCGAGATGGTCGACCCATCGTGGCGGCAGCGCATGGAGTCCTTTTCGCGTGAGCGCGGCACGTTCGCGGAGCGCGTCGAACACCACCTCCGGCAGGAAGACGCCTACCAGCAGGCCTTGCGCGAGGCCAGGCAGCGCCGCGCCGCCGCCAAGCGCGCGGGCGCCGACGACGCACAGGTTCCCCTCCCCGTCCGCGATCCCATCGCGCGTCCCGCCACGCCCTTCGTGGCGCTCGTCGCCGGCGACGGCGAACTCGAAGGCCCCATGCGCGAGGCGATCTCCCGCGCCAAACTCGAAGAGTCCGGCCACGTCATCATGCTCGGTGCTGTCCGCACCGACTCCATGCCCGCGTACATGGCCGCCAGCGACATCTTCTTCATGCCCAGCAAGTGGGAGGGCATCGCTCTCTCCATCTACGAGGCCATGGCCAGCGGCCTGGCGGTCGTCGGCGCCGACGTCGGCGGTCAGAGCGAACTGGTCACCCCCGACACCGGCATCCTCCTCCCCGCGCCCGACAAGATCAACGACAAGGCCCTCGAAGCCCGCGGCTACGCCTACACCCTCGCCGGGCTGCTGGCCGATCCGGCCCGCCGCGCGGCCCTCGCCGCCGCCGCGCGCGAGCGCATCGTTCAGAACTTCGAACTCTCGAACATGCGCAACCGCATGCTCGAACTCTTCGCCCTCGCCGACGAACTCCGCCTCCGCGATCCGCGCCAACCCATCCCGCCGCGGCTCGCGCTCGAAATGGCCGCCACCACCATCGAACTCCTCCGCGTTGAGGACGTCGCCGACGGCCTCTGGGCCGAGAAGCACGGCGGGGGCGGGGTTGGCCAGGGCTCGAGAGAAGACGCCGAGCGCCGACGCCACTTCGAAGAAGCCTGCCGACGCGCGCAACTCGAACTCGCCGAACTCGAACGATCCCGCGCCTGGCGGCTCGTGCAGAGCCTCAAGAACAACCCCCTCTACGACGCCCTCGCCCGCGCACGCTGGGGCGCTGACTGGCGAACCGCCCAGCGGCAGGCCCTCGACTCCATCCCCCCGACCGAACGCCTCGCCCGCGTCCGCGGCAGCCGGGCCTACCGCGTCATCGTCACCGCCAAGTCCTCGTCCCTCGTCCGCGCCTGCACGGGCCTGATCAAGGGTCGCCAGTGACTCTGCGCCCCACCCGCCCCGCGCGCCGATGATTGGGTCCGATGAGCGACCCCAGCCAGCACCCCTTCGCCGACTACGACCCCGCATCCGGCCGCACCCTCGACCGCCCCGACAGCGGTGGCAGTGGGGGGGTGGGTGCGGGCGGCGTGCGCAGCAACAGCGGCGGGAACGGCGGCCCCTCCTTCCGCGCGATCCTCACCTGGTCCGTCGCCGTCGTCCTCATCGCCCTCACCTTCATCCTCCAACGCCCGGGCGCGCCCGACGCAGAAGCCACCGAGCGACTCGTCACCGGACTCGACGTCCCCGGCGTCCCTTCCCGCCAACGCCTCCTCATCAAGATCGCCCTCGCCGGCTCCGAGCGCGGCAACATCGACACGCCCACGCCCTTCGGCGCCTTCATCCAGCCGATGATCGACGCCGAGGCCGGCTTCAAGCACGACCGCAAGGGCGGCATCTTCTCCCCGCCTCCCGCCGCCACCGATCCCGTCGTCATCCCCCATCGCGATCAGGCCTCCGCCGCCGACCGCCTCCGCGCCGCCATGCTCGCCGGCGCGATCAGCGGCCCCGGCGCAGCGCTCAACCGCCTCGAACTCGTTGAGCCCTTCATCGACCCCGCCTCCGACCTCGCCGTCGATGTCCGCTTGCTCTCCGACCACTTCCGCGCACTCGCCGCCGCCGACCGTGACGCCTCCCCGCTCGCCGAAGGCGGTTCCAGCGAGTCGGCCGTCCCCGACTTGCTCGACCGCCACGGCCTCTTCGCCGCCGCCGCGCTCGCCCTGGTCAGCGACGAGGCCGAGTCGCAGGTCGAATCCGCCGCGAACACCGGCAACATCATCCTGCTTGTCCTGGTGCTCTTCGGCATCGGCTTCGCCGGCGTCATGCTCGCCGGCCTGGTCCTCTGCATCATCGGACTCATCGGCCTCTCGCAGGGTTGGGTCCGCTTCAAGTTCCGCGACTGGATCCGCCGCGACGAACTCGTCGAGCGCGACCGCCTCGTCTGGGTCGAAACCCTCGTCGTCTTCCTCGCCACGTTCGCCGGCCTGAAGATCCTTCTTGGCGCGCTCGAAGCGGCCAAGGTCAACGAATCGATCCTCTCCGCCGCGGGCCTCTTCGGCCAGTGGCTCGTGCTCCCCTCCATCTTCTGGCCGCTCGCACGCGGCGTCTCCTGGCAACGCTGGAAGACCCACCTCGGCTGGAGCGTCCACCCCGACCCCGCCCCGAGTTCGCAGACCGCCGGCCAGCTCCCCGGCGCACCCGCGCCCTCCGGCTCCGTCCTGCGAGAAGCGGGCGCGGGCCTGCTCGGCTATTGCGCATGGCTCTTCATCTACGTCTGCTTCGCGCTCGTCTGGGCCATCGCCTACACGCTCATCAGCGAGGCGCTCGGCCTCCGCGGCCCCGGCGGCCTTCAGGACAACAAGGTCGTCGACATCTTCGGCGGCGGCGGTCCCTTCGAAATCTTCATGATCGTCCTGCTCGCCTCCATCTGGGCGCCCGTCGTCGAGGAGACCATCTTCCGCGGCGTCCTCTTCCGCCACTGGCGGCCCCGGCTGGGCTTCTTCCTCTCCGCGCTCGCCACCGCCGCGATCTTCGCCGCGCTCCACGGCTACGGCCCCGCCCAACTCGTCATGGTCGCCATGCTCGGCGTCGGCTTCGCCCTCATCCGCGAGTGGCGCGGCTCGATCATCGGCTGCGCGGCCGCGCACGGCCTCCACAACTTCGTCGTCTCGGTCCTGATGATCGTCCTCTTCGGGATCTTGGCCTGATCGCGCGGAGCGCTCCCCGCCGGAGCCACCCCTCCACTTGGGCTCCTTGCTCGCGGTTCCTACCCTTACCCGCGAGCACGCACGCTCGGCAAACCAGACCACGCACGCAGAGCGAGACAGGCAAAGGGCGGGCATCGGGCGCATGGCGAACAAGTCCAGAAAAACCCGCCGGCCCGATCGCGCTGAGCCCCAGCCGTCGGACCCGATCGAGCCCACCGAGCACGCCGCCGCGCCGCAGGCGGAGGCCCACGCCGATCCCGACCTCACCGCCCCCACCGATCCCGACCCAGATCCTCAAGCCGAGCGCAACGAGATCCTCGCCGAGGTCCAGACCGTCGACGAGCCGATCCACCTCCCCGCTCAAGCCGCTCAAGAACAACTCCCCATCCCCGCACGTGCCGACAACCCTCGCGACCCACAACACCCACAACCCACCGCGCCCCGCACCCACCCCGGCCGTGTTCGATGGAGCGTCCTCCTCGCCGATCGCTCCCGTGCGCTCCGCCGCACGCTCACCACCCCCCGCGCCAAGCGCACCGTCATGGCCACCGGCTTCATCGCCTTCATCCTGGCCTGCTCCTCCGTCCTCATCGTCTCCGCGCTCACCCGCGCTGAGCCTTCCTGGTGGGGCGTCGTCGATCCCGACGACCCCAAGACCCGCCAGCTCGCCGAGCAGCTCGAGAACGGCGTCACCACCCTCCTCTCAGACCCGCGCCCGCCCAACAAGAGCCGCGATCCGCGCGATCCCTGGACCGTCCGCCTCAACGCCGCCGACGCCAACGCCTGGCTCAACGCCCGCCTCCGCCAGTGGCTCGACACGCAGGACGACATCGGCTTCAAGTGGCCCGAGCAGGTACAGGAACTCCGCGTCCGCTTCGACGACGGACGCATCTACGTTGGCGCGCGCGTCGATCAGAACGGCGCTTCGCAGATCTTCACCGCCGCGCTCCGCCCCCGCTTCGAGGCCGACGGTGCGCTCTGGTTGCCCGCCGAGCGCATCGCACTCGGCCGCTTCGGCCTTCCCGCCACCTGGGTCCTCCCCACCCGCGCCGACGATTCGCCCGCCTCCAACGTCTCGCCCGTTGTCGATCGCGTCGGCGAGGTCTCCGAAGAGATTGCCGAACTCCCGCAGACGCGGCAGGTCCTCCGCGCCCTTGCCGGGGCCAACGC
The DNA here is from genome assembly GCA_019636535.1 of Phycisphaeraceae bacterium. Lineage (GTDB taxonomy): Bacteria > Planctomycetota > Phycisphaerae > Phycisphaerales > UBA1924 > JAHBK01. Next base: position 129,409 of record JAHBXK010000005.1, read on the forward strand.
CGTCCTCAGCAACCCCATCGTCAAACTCCCCGACGGCCGGCGTGTCCGGCTCCTGGGCCTGCGCGCCCAGGGCGGCGGCCTGCTCATCACCTGCCAGACCATCGTCCGCGACGGCGCCCGCGCCGACGGCCGATCACCCGCCGAGCCTTCCCCGGCCATCGGCGCACCGCCCCCCGCGCGCACGGGCCACACGCCCTGACGTCCCTCGATAGCCCGTCATGACGACCGCCGATGCGCCAAAGGACAACCCGCCCCCTCCCCCCGACCGCGCAACAGACGCTGTCGCCGAGGCCGTCGCCGCGACCTCCGCAACCTCCGCGGCCAGCACCACCCCCGCCCATGGCGCACGCGCGCGCGACCATCGCGGCCGGTGGTGCCGTCTCCGCCCCCGCGTCGGCCCCGGCGAGCAACCCGTCCACGCCGAGCGCGGCCCGGTCGATTGGTCATTCACCATCCCCGCCCTCGGCTGCGCCACATTCGCCCTCGCCGGCCTCTGCGGCGTCGGCACGCTCGCCTACTTCGCCGTCAGCACCATCACCAAGCGCGCCCCGATCTGGATCCCCCTCTCCATCGCCGCCGCCGGTACAATCGCCTACCTCGTCTGGGCCTTCGTCCGCCGCCGCCGCCGACAAACCGCCCTGCTCGCCGAGTCCCACATCCTCCTCTGGCTCACCAAGGACCGCTGCCCCGCCTGCGGCTACTCCCTCACCGACCTCGAACCCTCACCCGACGACGGCCGCACCCTCTGCCCCGAATGCGGCGCAGCGTGGAAACTGGGCGGGCATCCCGTCGGGGGCTGAGCAAGGACGTGCCTGCGTGCGGGCCGTGAGTGCGCGGTCAGGTTCTGCGCCTCATCTCTCCTTCCCCCGCTCCCGCCACGCACCTCTCCCCAAACCCTTCCATATCATCCCCCGTGTCCGCCGCCCACGGCCCCGCCAACACCCCCCGCCCGACCGCCATCGGGCCCTACCCCATCGAGCGCGAACTCGGACGCGGCGGCATGGGCGTCGTCTATCTCGCGCGCGACATGCGCCTCGACCGCCCCGTCGCCGTCAAGGTTCTCCCCGCCGACTTCGCCCGCGACCCCAACCGGCTCGCACGCTTCGAGCGCGAGGCCCGCTCTCTCGCCGCGCTCAACCACCCCAACGTCGCCGCCATCTACTCCATCGAGAACGCCGGCGGCTCCTCCGCCGAGACCCTCCTCGTCCTCGAGTACATCCCCGGCCGCACCCTCACCGAACTCGTCTACCGCGGCCCGATGCCCCTCGACGAGGCCATCCGCTTCTCGCTGCAGATGACCGACGGCATCGAGGCCGCGCACGAACGCGGCGTCGTCCACCGCGACCTCAAGCCCGACAACGTCCGCATCACCCCCGACGGCGTTGCCAAGATCCTCGACTTCGGCCTCGCCACCGGCGCCGCCGGCCAGCCAGAGCCAGAAGCGGCCGACCAGGTCCACATCTCCGAGAGCGCCACCACCCGCGCCATGGGCCTCACTCAGTTCGGCATGGTCATGGGCACCCCCGGCTACATGTCCCCGGAGCAGGCCCGCGGCCTCATCGTCGACAAACGCACCGACATCTGGGCCTTCGGATGCATCCTTTTCGAGATGCTCACCGGCGCGCGCGCCTTCACCGGCGAGACCACCAGCGACTGCATCGCCGCCGTCATCGACAAGGAACCCGACTGGTCCCTCCTCCCCGTCAGCACCCCCAACCGCCTGCGCGACCTCATCCGCCGCAGCCTCACCAAAGACCCGCGCCGCCGTCTCCGCGACATCGGCGACGCGCGCATCGAACTCGAAGAGATCCTCAGCCGACCGCTCAGCGGCCTCTACCAGGCCGCCGCCACCGACGGCTCCGGCCCCACGCGCACACGCATCGTCGCGCGCCTCACCCTCAAACTCCCCGAGAGTCTTCCACTCGCCAACGCCCCCGCCCGCGCCATCGCCGTCTCGCCCGACGGCTCTTCCATCGCCTACGTCACCGGCGACCGCCACCACGCGCACCTGGCCGTCCGCAAACTCGAAGAGGCCGACCCGCGCCAGGCCGCCGGCACCGCCGGCGCCGAGCGCCCCTTCTACTCCCCCGACTCGCAGAAGGTCGGCTACTTCGCCGCCGGCCGCCTGCGCCGAGTCCCCATCGCCGGCGGAATGCCCAACGTCCTCGCCTCCGCCCCGCGCCCGCAGGGCGCGGTCTGGGACGCCACCGAGCGCATCTGCTTCGTCCCCGACTGGGGCGCGCCGCTCGTCCGCATCGCCGCCCACGCCGGCGCGCGAACCCGCGGCCCTTCCTCCTCCTCCGGCTCGGGCGCTGCCTCCCGCGCCGATTCCGGCATCCGACCCGCGCCCGTCCCCACCTCCGACGCGGCCGAGGCCATGCCCGCCGCCGCCGCGTCCGCGTCAGCCCCCGCCGACAGCCCCATCGCCGAGGAACTCGAACTCCTCGCAAGGCCCGACGCAGCGATCGGTCAGCAGGCCATCCTCGACCCCGACGTCCTCCCCGGCGGCCGATACGCCATCGCCTCCGTCTGGACCGGCGCGCACCACGACGACGCCACCATCGCCGCCATCGATCTCCGCTCCGGCGCCATCCGCCCGCTCATCCAGAACGGCTCCTCGCCGCGCTTCGCCCCCACAGGCCACATCGTCTTCGCGCGCCGGGGCACCCTGCTCGCCGTCGGGTTCGACCCCGACAAGCTCGAAGTCTTCGGCCAGCCCCAGCCCGTCGTCGAAGGCATCCTCTCAAACGGCCTCGGCGGCGGCGTCCACGCCGCTTTCAGCGCTGACGGCACCCTCGTCTACGCCCCCGGCGAGGTCTTCGAACCGCGCGTCAGCCTCCTCGTCGCGCGCCGGGGCCACGGCGTCGAAGGCTCAACACCCACCACCACTCCTCCCGCCGATCCGCCCCTGCTCATCCCCGACCGTCTCGCCTTCGCCGCCATCTCCCTCTCCCCCGACGGCCGACTCCTCGCCGGTCAGGTCCAGGGCCCCACCGACCACCTCTGGGTCTACGACCTGCAACGCGGCGGGTCACCCATGCGCCTCACCTTCCAGGGCGACAACGCCGCCCCCGTCTTCGCCCCCGACGGCATGCGACTCGCCTTCGCCAGCAAGCGCGCCAACAAGCACCTGCTCGTCCTCAGCGCCCCGCTCGCCGGCATGCCCGGCGCAGGCTCCGCCGAGCACGTCGTCCTCTCCCACGAAGCCCCGCTCGCCCCCACCTCCTTCACCCCCGACGGCCGCTTCATCGTCTTCACCCGCTGGCGCACCACCGGCGGCTGCGAGGTCTGCGTCACGCCCGTCACGCCCCCCGCCAACCCCGCCGAGCAGCAGACGCGCGTCCTCGTCGGCGGCCCTGGCAACTCGTGGGCCGGCGTCGTCAGCCCCGACGGACGACTCCTCGCCTTCGTCAGCGACCAACTCGGCACGCCCTGCATCTTCGTTCAACCCTTCGACCCGCGCGCCTCCGGCGCTGAGGGCGGCTCCGGCGCACGCTGGCAGGTCACGCGCCCCACCGGCGCCGACGGCTCCGCCGCGAACGCCGCCGGCTCCGGTCTCATCGGCGGCCCGCGCTGGAGCGCCGACGGCGGCGAACTCATGTACCGCGCCGGCGAGTCGCTCGTCGCCGTCCGCGTCGCCGTCCATCCCAACTTCATGGTCGGCCGCCCGCGCCCCATGCTCAGCGGCCCTTACGTCGAGCCCGACAACCTCTCCCCCGCCTACGAGGTCTTCCCCGACTCCGACCGCATCATCGTCATGAAGCGCGCTGAACAACCCGCCCCCGCGCGCGAACTCTGCGTCGTCCTCAACTGGTTCCACGAGCTCGCCCGCCGCGTCCCGCTCCCGCAGTCCGCCTCCGCCTCACGCTCCGGATTGTCCGGCGCATCGCTCTCCGGCGGCCCGCTCACCGGCCGCTCCACCTACGGCGCAGGCATGTCCGCCAACACCACCCCGCTCTCCCCCGCCTCGGGCCAGGGCCAAACGCCCCGCAAGCCGCCGCCCGCACCGCCCAGCTCCACCGCGGGCACGATCATCTGATCCGCCCGGCGCAACGATCAGTGTCGATCGGTGGTACCTTCGAGACATGCTCGCCACACCGTCTCGATGTGCAAACGCGCTCCGCGCCTTGAGCATTGCCTATCTGGCCGTCCAGTCGCTCTCGCTCGTCGCCTTTTGGGTCTGGCTCGCGATCGACCCCGATTCGAGAAGGCTCTTCGTCGCAGCCAACGGCCCCGACGCAACCCTCCTGCCCTTCGGCGTTGCAGACATCCTCGTGTACGGCTCCGCCTCCTCGCTCAGCGCGTGGGGTCTCTGGCGTACGCCGCGGGCGAACTGGGTCTTCGCGGCGCTGTGCGTCCACGCCGGCGCGGCGATGTACGCCGCGTCATACGCCATCGGTGTTCTGTTCTGGGATCCAACCCGTTGGCTCGGCGCGTCGATGATGCTCCCAGCGCTCTTCGTCCCGCCGTTCATCGCATGGCTCCACCGGCCCGCCTCCTTCGGAGCCGCGCAATGACCGCCCGCGACCGCTCCCCATCCCTCGCATGGATCGCGTTCAAGGTCCTTGCGCAGATGATCGTCTTCTGGAGCCTCTTCCTCGCCGTGCTTCCATTGGCGATCCGTCACATCGAAGCAAGTCTCGGCATCGCCCCCTTTCACAACAGCTCATCGACGTGGACGATCGCGGCGTGGGTCGTGTTCGCGCTCGGCGGCTCGCTCGGGCTCACCAGCGCGGGCATCATGGCCTTCCACGGCCGGGGCACGCCCCTCCCGCTCGACCCGGCCCCGAAACTCGTAATCCGCGGCCCCTACGCCCACGTCCGCAACCCCATGGCCATCGGCGGCTTGGCACAGGGCCTCGCCGTCGCCCTGCTGCTCGGTTCATTCGGAGTCGCTGCCTACGTCGTCACCGGCACGCTGCTCTGGCAATTCATCGTGCGGCGCTGGGAAGAGGCCGATCTCGAAAGGCGCTTCGGTGAGCCCTACCGGCAATACCGCGCAGCCGTCCCGTGCTGGATTCCAAACCTCGCACCGTTTCGCGCAGCCTGATCGCCCGATCCGCGCACGCCGCACTCGTTCCCACAAGAGCATTCGCTACGCCCGGTCGATCGCGATGTGGCAATCGCCAGCGGAGGACGCCGAATGGCCGCGAACATCGTGCTGATCATCTGCGCAGCACTCGTGCTGCTCGGCCTGATCATCGCCGGCATCGGCTGGCGACGCCACGGCTGGCACGGCACGCGAGACGATGACGGCGGCTGATGCCCGTTGTCGAACGCCGAACGCCCGCCCTCACTTCCCCTTCTTCTTCCGATCCTGTCTGAAGTCCGTCTTGGCCTTGTCCCTCTGCTTGCTCCGCCGCGCGCGCCGATCCGCGCCCGTCGTCACGTCCAGGTTCTTCAGCCCCCACGCGTCGTTGCCGTCCCCCCCGCCGATCCCCCCCTTGGCCGCGATCGTCTTGGCCTTCCCCGCTTCCCGACCCTTCGGGTCCGTGATCACCAGGTCCAGCTTCCGCATCGCCAGGTCCACGCTCGCCACCGTCACGTTCACCTTGTCCCCCATGCTGAAACTCCGCCCCGTCGGCGGGTGCACCAACGCCCCCGACCGCTGATCGATCTGCCACCGACCGCCGCGCTGCCCGTGCGTCCCCGTCGGCAGGTCGCTCGACTTGATCATGCCGTCGCACAGGTACTTCGTCAGTTCGATGAAGACGCCCGCGTTCGTCACCCCCGTCACCACGCCCTCGAAACTCTCGCCGACGTGGTTCTCCAGCAACTGCAGCACCAGGAACTGCCGCAGACTCCGCTCCGCGTCCGCCGCGTTCCGCTCCTTCTGCGAGCAGTTGTGCCCGATCTCCACCAGCTCGTCCTGCTCCGGCACGCCCGCCTCCGCCCCGCCCTGCCGAAGCCGATCGCCCAGCCGCTTGCGATCCTGATCGCTCTTCGGCGGCTTCCGCCCGTTCTCCGTCAGGCTCAGGTACGCCGCCAGCGCCCGATGCACCGTCAGGTCCGGGTACCGCCGGATCGGGCTGGTGAAGTGCGCGTACGCCTCGCTCGCCAGCGCAAAGTGCCCGATCAGCGCTGGGGAATACTCCGCACGCGTCAGCGTCCGCAGCACCGACATGTGCACCGCCCGCGCAGCGCCCGTCCCCGCCGTCGCGTCCAGCAGCGACTGCAACTCGTGCCGCGTCGGGTTCTTCGGGATGTTGAACCCCGCCACCTTCGCCGCCGTCCGCAACTCGTGCACGTCCCCCGGCGTCGGCTCCGGGTGCACGCGCCGCAGCAGCGGCACGTTCATCCCCTCGAACAGCCGCGCCAGCACCTCGTTCGCCTCCACCATGAACATCTCGATCAGCGTGTGCGTGAACGCGTCGTCCTCCGGCTCCGCGTCCACCACGTGCCCCGTCTCGTCAAAGACCAGGTTCACCTCCGGCAACTCCAGGTGGATCATCCCCGCCTTCCGCCGACGCTCGCGGATCGCCTTCGCGCACCGGTCCATCTCCCGCAGCGTCTGGATCAACTGGTCCGTGTACTTCGGCTCCGTCTTGGCGTGCTTGCGCGCCTCGCGCAGGTCCCCGTCGATCAGCGCTTGCGCTTCCAGGTACGTCAGCCGCTTGGCGCTCTTGATCGCCGTGCTCGCCACGCCGCTCTTGCGGATCGCCCCGTCCGGCCCGTACTCCATGAACGAACTCTTGCAGAACCGCACCACCCCCTCGCTCAGCGAGCAGATCCCGTTGCTCAAGGTCTCCGGCAGCATCGGGATCACCAGCCGCGGCAGGTACACGCTGTTCCCGCGCTCCCGCGCCTCCACGTCCATCGCCGAGCCCGCATGAATGAAGTGCGCAACGTCCGCGATGTGAACGCCCAGCGACCACCCTCCGTCGGCCGTCCGCGAGATCGAGATCGCGTCGTCGTAGTCCTTCGCGTCCGGCGGGTCGATCGTGATGATGAACTCGCCGCGCAGGTCCTGCCGCTCCGTGCCGGGAATCTCCCCGCGCTCGAACTCCATCACCTCTTCATCAAACGCCCGCGTCGCCGCGCGCGCCTCGTCCTGACACGCCTTCGGAAACTCCCCCGGCAGGTCGTACGCCACGATCACCGCCTGCGTCTCCACGTCGGGCAGCCCCGCCTCGCCCAGCACGCGCGTGATGACGCCCTCGGGAAGTTCGCTCCCGTCCGGGTACGCCGTGATCTCCACCGCGACCTTGTCCCCCTCCCGCGCGTTCTTCACGCTCGGGTCCTTCACCCAGATCGGCTGCGTCAGCTCCTTCCCGTCCGGCATCACCACCCACAGCCCGCCGCGCTTCACCAGCTCACCCGTGAACGCCGCGCGCTTCCGCGTCAGCACTTCCACGATCTCACCCGTCACCCGGTCCGATCCCCCGAACCGCCCCCCCCCCCCGCCGCCAAACCCGCCACGCTCCCCGCGCGCAATCGCCACGCGAACCCGATCCCCCGACAGCGCGTTCCCCACGCCCTCCGCCGGCACGAACACGTCCCCCTCGCGGTACGGGATGTCCGTGATCACGAACCCGAAGCCGCGCTGGTTCTTGCGGAACGAGCCCTCCACCGAATCGCCCATCCGCGGCAGCAGCACCTTCCGCTGCTCGGGGGGAATGGGGGGGGCCTTGGCGCCGTGCGTGTCGGCGTAGACGAGGATCTTCCTATTCACCAGGTCGTCGACCGCGGCCTGAAAGGCCCCGCGATCCTCGGGCGCGATCCCAAGGTCCGCGCCCAGCCGCTCCACCGTCGAAGCCTCATACCGCTCGTGCTTCAGGTGATCGATCAACCTCTTCTCAAACTTCAGTGTCATGAGCACGGAGCGTAGGTCGGCGGTGGAGAAGCCCCGACCGCCGGATTCACCGCCCCGCCGGGCGACTCACCCTCATCACACCCGCCCCGCATAACTCCGCACCGTCTCCCGAAACGGCCTCGCCTCCACCCCAAGATCCGCCCGCGCCTTCAGCCCGTCCGCCGTGCTGTCCTCCGTCGCCATCCGCGCTTGCCCCTCATCAAACGGCAGCAGACTCCCCAGCCCAACCTTCCCCGCCACACGCGCCATCACCGCCGCGTGCTCACCGGGAATGAACCACGTCCCCATCTTCTTGTTCGTCCCCGGCAGCGCATCCCGGATGAACTCGCTCAACTCCTGCCAGTTCAAGACCTCCGACCCCACCAGCGGGTACACCTCACCGATCGATTCCGCACGCTCCAGCGACTCGCCGATCGCCTTCGCCACGTCCTCCACGTACACCGGCTGCACCTTCGCCGGCACAAACTCACTCCCGCCCGCCGGCACGCGGTCGTCCTTCTCCATCCGCACGAAGTACGGAATGAAAAACCACGGCGCGATCTCCCCGCTCGCCAAGTCCCCCAGCATCCGGATGAACTCCCCGTCCGGCCCGTGGATCAAACTCGGCCTCACCACCGTCCACTCCAGCCCCGACTGCCGAACGATCCGCTCCGCCTCCCACTTGGTCCGCTGATACTCCGTCCGCCCCTCAGGCCCCGATCCGAGCGCCGACATCTGCACATACCGCTTCACGCCCGCGCGCTGCGCCGCTTCCACCATCGTCCGCGTGGCGCGAACGTGCATCCGCTCGAACGTCTGCGGCGGGTCGTTCCGCGTGACGCCGCGAACCTCGCGGATGATCCCCACCAGGTGCACCACCGCTCCATCCCCCCCACAAGGCCCCACCAGCTCGTCCGCCACGCGCGCATCGCACACGTCGCCGACCACCAGCTCAATCCCCGCCTTCCTCAATTCGCTCGCCGTGCCCAGCGCGTCGTACGCCTTCTCCAGGCTGCGCACCAGCGCCCGCACGCGGTGCCCGCGCTTCACCAACTCGCGAACCACATACCGGCCAACAAAACCGCTGGCTCCCGTAACGGCGATCGTGCGCGGCCCGCTGCTCATGCTGCCCATCTCCTTGCTCTAGACCCCAACCGTAGGAACCGCCCGACGCCCCCTCCCCGCACCGCTTACCCTTCTCCCACGGCATGAACGTCACCCTCCGCGACATCGTCCAGATCCTCTTCGTCCTGCTCATCATCGGCGGGCCCATCATCAGCGCCATCGCCAAGAAAGCGCAGGAAGCCAAACTCAAGCGCGAGCGCGAAATCCAAATCCGCCGACGCCAGGAAGAGATGCTCCGCACCGGCCGGCCCGCCGCCGACGACCGTGCTGAGACCTCCGTCCTCTTCCCTGCCGCCCCCTCCACCCCCGCCGGCCCGGCCTCCGAGGCCGAGGCCCTCCGTCGCTTGCAGGATCTCGCCCGCCAGCGCCAGGCCCAGTCCCAGCAGGCCGCCCCACCGCGCCCTCAACAGCCCCGGCCTCAACCCCGTCCCCAGCCTCAGCGCAGACCAACACCCGTCCCTCCGCAACAGCGCCAGCGTCCCGCCCCCGCGCCAGCGCCGCAGCAACGCCCACTCCCGCAGCAGCGCTCCGCTCCCCAGCCCGCGCGCCGTGCGTCCGCCCAACAACAGCAACAACCGCTCATCCAGCGCCAACAGCCGCAGGCGCCCGCGCACCCCCACGAACCCGAGCCCGAACCCGTCCGCACACGCCCGGCCACCCCCACGCCCACACCCGCCGAGGCCGCAGCCCTCGCCCCGGCGGTGGCGCTCACCGGCCCCGCGCTCCTCGGCCTGGTCTCCCAGCGCGCCCGATCCGACGCCGGCACCCAGCAGCCCGCGCGATCACCCGCCGACCAGCAGGCCCGACTCATCAGCGACCTCCGCCGGGCCATCGTCATGCGCGAAGTCCTCGACAAGCCCCTCAGCCTCCGCGACGACCCCATCGCCCGGAGCGCCTGATCGCGCACCGCCCAGCGCGCCCCTCCCTTCCCAGCCACACGACCAGGAACCCCTTGACACACCCCCGCACCCACGCCATAATCCATAACCAAACGGTTATGAATCGATCCGCCGCCACATCCCCGCCCGCCCCAACCCGCCGCCGCGCCGGCGCCGGCGCCGGCGCCGGCGGCGGCGGCAGAGACCTCGCCGTCGGCCGCGTCTTCGCCGCCCTCGCCGATCCAACCCGCCGCGCCATCCTCGACCGCCTCGCCGCCACGCCCGCCGGCCCCACCGCACTCGCCAAGCACGTCGGCGTCAGCCAGCCCGCCGTCACCAAGCACCTCCACGTCCTCCAGCGCGCGGGCCTCATCCAAAGGCGCATCCACGGCCGCAACCACTGGTGCCTCCTCCGCGCCCAGCCGCTCGCCGATGTCTCCGCCTGGCTCGACCGCTACCGCGAGTTCTGGCAAGACCGCCTCGAATCCCTCGCCGCCCTCTTCGAGCCACGGCCCCCGGCTCCCACCCCCACCGATCCTCACCAGCGCCCGCGCACTCCGCGTCGCGCAGCAACCAAGCCCACCCGCACACCCCGATCCCGGAGCCGTCCATGACCCGCACGCTCGCCACCGCCGTCGACGCCACCGTCGAAGTCACTCGTGTCATCGCCGCCCCGCCCGCCGACGTCTACAAGGCCTGGACCCAGCCGCGCTTCATCCGCCGCTGGTTCACCGCCGGCGAGGCCATGCCACACTGCGACTTCACACCCGAAGTCGGACGCGACTACTCCCTCGGCTTCGTCCACAAGGGCCGCACCGGCTCCGTCACCGGAAAGGTCCTCGAAGCCGTCCCCAACGAGCGCCTCGTCTACACCTGGACCGTCAACGGCCTCCCCGACGAGGACAAGGACACGCTCGTCACCGTCACCTTCCGCAAGGTCGACGAAGGAACCGAGGTCCGCATCCGCCACGAGCGCCTCACCACCGAGAGCACCCGTAACGAGACCCTCGACGGCTGGACCCAGATCGTCGAACTCCTCGACCGCATGGCCCAGATCGATGGGCTCGAATCGCAGATCGAACAGAGCAAGCGCAAACTCGCCGCCATGCGGCGCGACCTCCCGCGCATGCGCGTCCCAGATTCCCACGTCACCGACCACCACGGCAAGCGCATCAACCTCAGCGACCTCTTCGGCTCGCGCAACGAACTCATCCTCATCCACAACATGGGCAGGAAGTGCGTCTACTGCACCCTCTGGGCCGACGGCTTCAACGGCTTCTGGCGCCACATGCACGACCGCGCCCCCGTCGCCGTCCTCAGCCCCGACGAGCCTTCCGTCCAGCGCGAGTTCGCCTCGTCACGCGGCTGGACCTTCCCCATGTTCAGCACCCACGGATCAGACCTCGCCAAGGTCCTCGGCTTCGAGAACGAACAGGGCACCGACCCCTACCCCGGCGTCAGCACCCTCCGCAAAGACCCCGACGGCTCCATCTGGCGAATCGCCCACACCCACTTCGGCCCGGGCGACGACTTCTGCGCTGTCTGGCACGTCTTCGCCCTCCTCGACCGCGGCGTCAACGACTGGTCACCCAAGTACACCTACCAGCACGAGCCGGTGCAACTCGGCACGCCCGCCGCCGCCAAGTCCTGCTGCAACCACTGATCAACCCGCCACGCTTCCCAACTCATCCCTTCGTTCGCCCTGCGCGCGCCTCGCGCTCCAACGCCTCCACCGCGTCCAGTATCGCCGCGAACTTCTCCCCGAACGCCGTCAGTCCGTACTCCACCCGCGGCGGGATCTCCGGATAACTCCGACGCTCGAAGATCCCGTACCGCACAAACTTCTCCAGCCGCTCCGACAACACCTTCGACGTCAGCCCCGGGATCGACCGCGTCAGCGCCCCCGGCCGGTTCACGCCCGCGCGCACCGCGCCAAGCACGCGCAGCGACCACTTGCACCCCACCACCGACTCCACCATCGACGGCACGCTCGCCGGCGCGGGCACGGGCGAGCGCTGACCCCGCGCCGACGCGCGCGCGGCCCCGCCCCCCTTCACGCCAACGTTCACCGAAACAACCCGCGATTTCTTTGTCGCCTTCACGAGTCAATCCCCCAATTCCGACCAAAAGGTGCCCACCCCACCGCGCGGTGGGGTCTTGTCCCAGCCCCTCCGCACGTTAGGTTTCCTCATCGTCGCACAACGCCCGCGGCGCGCGGACGTGGCGACGAAAGACACCCTCTCTCAGGAGCACACCATGACCACCAAGGCCACCTTCTACCACGCCGGCTGCCCCGTCTGCGTCGCGGCCGAGTCCATGATCGCCAGCGCACTCGACCGCTCCCGCTTCAACGTCGAAGTCGTCCACCTCGGCAACGACAAGTCGCGACTCTCCGAGGCCGAGCGCGCGGGCGTCAAGAGCGTCCCCGCCCTCGTCATCGAGGGCAAGCCCTTCCACATCAACTTCGGCGCAGCCCTCAGCGATCTGAAGAAGTAGACCGCGCAACCTCGCCACGCAGCCTGCCGCAGCGCGTCCGGCGCGAGCCGGTGCAACTCGGCACGCCCGCCCCCATCAAGTCCTGCTGCAACCACTGATCGCGCTGCGCCCCGCGCTCAGCGCCCTCGCGCCTCCCGCTCCTTCTGCATCTCCTCCAGCGCGCGAAGGCTGAAAGCGCCCGTGATGTTGTCGCGTCCACGCCCGATCAGCCAGTCGTAAACGTCGTCGACATTCCCCCGAACCGGATCACCCTCCTTCACGCCCACATCCTGCGTCGGGTGGTTGTTCAGCGTCCCCTCGATCTTGTCCCCGTCGATCAGTGTCACCTGGATCCACATGTACTCGTGCCCGCCGCCACGAACCGCGAACGGCAGTTTCACCGCGTACGCCACGTTCGGCTCGCGCTGCGAGAACGCGTCCACGAACTCGGGCCAGCGCCTCCGCGCTTCCTCCGCCGCGGCCACCAGCCGTGGGTCCCGCTGCTCACCCCCGGAGACGAGCGACGCATTCGGGTCCTTCGGCTCATCCCCGATCGAAGCGCGCTCTTTCGCGGGCGCGCGATCGCACCCGCTCAGCACGCACGCCGCCACGATGACACAGGCCGAAAGAACCAGCCCTCGATCGACCGCAAACATCACCCGCTTCATGATCGACTCCCGTGACCGGTTCCGCCCACCGAGAGCCGAGTGTACTCGGAGCCCCACCCACCAACACCCCCATCCCTGCCGTTTCGGCAGCCCCATCGCCCCCCCCACGCCCCCACGCTCCACCAAACGCCATTCCCCCCTGGCGCGCTGATTGCACATCCCCTCCCGACGCTCGGGTCCGCTTCCGCGGCGCCCGCGCACGCCTTCCTCTGTTCTCGGGAGCCGCACCATGCGCATGGACCGTTTCACCACCCTCGCCCAGCAAGCACTCGCCGACGCACAGCAGGACGCCCTCTCGCGCCAAAACCCCGAAGTCGCGCCCCTCCACATCCTCGCCACGCTCCTCAAAGACCGCGCCTCCACCACCTGGTCCATCCTCGAGCGCGCCGCCGGCGCCACCGCCGCGCAGCGCGTCGTCCAGGTCGTCAACTCCGAACTCGACCGCCTCCCAAAGGTCTCCGGCCCCGCCGGTCAGGGCGGCCGCGCCCTCCTCGAACTCTTCACCAAGTCCGAGCAGGAAGCCAAGAAACTCAACGACGCCTTCATCAGCACCGAGCACCTCCTCCTCGCCATCGCCGACACACCCGGCCCCGCCCGCGAAGCGCTCTCCACCGTCGGCGGCGCAGGCGGCGACCGCAAACGCCTCGAAGACGCCATCAGGCAGCTCCGAGCCTCCAGCGGCGTCACCAACGTCAACGACCCCGACGCCGAAACCTCCTACGAAGCACTCAAGAAATACTCCATCGACCTCACCGAAAAGGCCCAGCAGGGCAAGCTCGACCCCGTCATCGGCCGCGACGAGGAAATCCGCCGCTGCATGCAGGTCCTCAGCCGACGAACCAAGAACAACCCCGTTCTCATCGGCGAGCCCGGCGTCGGCAAAACCGCCATCGCCGAGGGAATCGCCCAACGCATCGTCGACGGCGACTGCCCCGAGACGATGAAGAACCAGCGCATCGTCGCCCTCGACGTCGGCCAGCTCCTCGCCGGCGCCAAATACCGCGGCGAGTTCGAAGAGCGACTCAAGTCCGTCCTCCGAGAGGTCCAGGCAAGCAAGGGCCAGGTCATCCTCTTCATCGACGAACTCCACACCATCGTCGGCGCAGGCGCCGCCGAGGGCGCCGTCTCCGCCGGCAACCTCCTCAAGCCCGCCCTCGCACGCGGCGAACTCCGCTGCATCGGCGCCACCACCCTCGACGAGTACCGAAAGCACATCGAAAAGGACGCCGCCTTCGAGCGACGATTCCAGCCGGTCTTGGTGGATCAACCCAGCGTCGAAGAAACCGTCGCCATCCTCCGCGGCCTCAAGCCCCGCTACGAGGCCCACCACGGCGTGCGCATCCTCGACGGTGCCATCCTCGCCGCCGCTCAACTCAGCCACCGCTACATCACCGAACGCTTCCTCCCCGACAAAGCCATCGACCTCATCGACGAGGCCGCCAGCCGACTCCGACTCGAAAACGACTCCATGCCCACCGAGCTGGACGAACTCCGCCGGCGCATCATGCAACTCGAAATCGAGCGCGAAGCCGTCAAGCTCGAAGTCGAAGGCAAGAAGGGCGACACCGGCGGGGCGGGCGGCAGCACACGCGAACTCGACCGCCTCAACCGCGAACTCGCCGAGTTGCAGGAGAAGAACCGAGCCCTCACCGCACGCTGGGACGCCGAGAAGAAGGACCTCGACGCCGTCAAAAACGTCAAGGGCCAGATCGACGCCAAACGCACCCAACTCGAACAGGCCCAGCGCCGCGGCGACCTCGAAACCGCCGCGCGCATCCAGTACGGCGAGATCCGCGAACTCGAAAAACGCCTCGCCGACGCCGAGTCAGCCCTCGCCGAACGCAACGCTCGCGGCGACGCGCTCGTCAAGGAGGAAGTCGACGCCGAGGCCGTCGCCCAGATCGTCGGCAAGTGGACCGGCATCCCCGTCTCGCGACTCGTCGAGGGCGAACGCGAAAAGCTCCTGCGCATGGAGCGCGAACTCACCCGCCGCGTCGTCGGCCAGGACGAGGCCCTCCGCGCCGTCGCCGACGCCGTCCGCCGGGCCCGCTCGGGCCTGGGCGACCCCAACCGGCCCATCGGGTCGTTCCTGTTCCTCGGCCCCACCGGCGTCGGCAAGACCGAGACGTGCAAGGCCTTGGCGGAGTTCCTCTTCGACACCGAAGAGGCCATGATCCGCGTGGACATGAGCGAGTACATGGAGAAGCACGCGGTCAGCCGGCTGATCGGCGCGCCCCCGGGTTACGTCGGCTACGAAGAGGGCGGCGCGCTCACCGAGGCCATCCGCCGCCGACCCTACGCCGTCCTCCTCCTCGACGAGATCGAAAAAGCCCACCCCGACGTCTTCAACATCCTCCTCCAGGTCCTCGACGACGGCCGTCTCACCGACGGCCAGGGACGCACCGTCGACTTCAAGAACACTATCGTCGTCATGACCAGCAACTTCGGCAGCCAGATGATCCAGGAACTCGCCTCCGGAGGCGCCGAAGACTGGGAGATCGACGCCGCCGTCCGCGACCTCCTCCGCCGCGGACCCGCCGGTCTCGCCGCCGACATGATGTCCAAGCTCGGCTCCGAAGTCGCACGCAGCGCCACCGGCGGCGCAGCGCCCTCCCCAAAGGTCATCGAAGCCATGATCAAGGCCCAGCAGGCCATGCAGGGCACCCAGTTCCTCCGCCCGGAGCTCCTCAACCGCATCGACGAGGTCGTCGTCTTCCACCAACTCAAGAAGGAATCACTCGCCGCCATCGTCGAGATCCAACTCGGCAGGCTCCGCAAGCGCCTCGCCGACCGCGAAATGTCCCTCTCCCTCACCGACGACGCCAAGCGCGAACTCGCCGAGGTCGGCTGGGACCCCGCCTTCGGCGCGCGC
The DNA here is from genome assembly GCA_019636535.1 of Phycisphaeraceae bacterium. Taxonomy (GTDB): domain Bacteria; phylum Planctomycetota; class Phycisphaerae; order Phycisphaerales; family UBA1924; genus JAHBK01. The sequence continues at coordinate 145,219 of JAHBXK010000005.1, forward strand.
CCGCTCAAGCGCGCCATCCAGCAGCGAATCGAAAACCCGCTCGCCTCACGCATCCTCGCCGGCGAGTTCGCCCCCGGCGACAGCATCCGCTGCGACTACAAGGGCAAGAGCTTCACCTTCGACAAGTCCAACTGATCGCCCACCAACCCCATCCCTTCGTCGTCCCCGCCCGCTCCCCGGCGTTGTTTCGCCTGTGCACCCATCTCGATCCGATCAACTCTCTCGCCACAACGCGCCGATCCGCCCAACCCAAACCCCGCCTCCCCCGGCTCCGTATAAAGACTCGAGCCGAACGATGACCAACTCCAACCCCAACACCAACCCCATCGACCTCACCAAGCCCGCCGTCCCGACGTCCGCCGCCCACGCCGATCTTCCCGCCAAGCCCCTCGCCGCTCACGGGCCCGCCGCGCCCGCCCCGGCGGAACCCATCGACCCAACCCCCGCGCACCCGCCCCTCATCTTCCCCGTCGAACTCGCCGAAACACTCCGTCGCGGCAACATCGTCGCCGTCCCGCGACGACGCACCCGCATCGCCTGATCTCCCCGCATCGCGGCCGTCCCCGCCCTCTCGGGCGCACTCTCCCCGCTCATGCCCCCCGCGCCCGACCCGACAGCCTCACCGCGCCATCCCCGCCGCGCGCTCGCAGCGATCATCACGCTCGCCGCCATCCTCCTCGCCGCGACGCTCACCTTCGAACGACTCTGGCCCCAGCTCTGGATCTCCCAGTCCCGCGTCGCCTCCTGGGTCCACTTCGCCGCCTTCCTCTTCCGAACCTTCGAGTTCCACCTCGGCCTCGCCGCCGCCGCGCTCACGCTCGCGGCACTCTTCTTCAGGGCGCGCAAGGCCGCCGCGCTCTCCGCGCTCGTCGCCGCCGTTGCGCTCTCCCACGCTGCCGTCTCGTGGTTCCCCGCGCAGCGCCCACCCCTCGCGCCCGCCACGCTCCCCTCCTCCGCCCGCGCAGCCACCGACCACGCCCCACCCGACCCCACCGCCCAGGACTCCCGTCCCACCCGCATCCTCGCCATGAACCTCATG
>JAHBXK010000050.1 GCA_019636535.1 Phycisphaeraceae bacterium
GGGCGATCAAGAGCAACCCACCCCCGACCCCCGATCAACCGCCGACCCACGCTCGGCACACGCACACGACCAAGCACGAGAGCAAGAAGGACCGACCCCATGCCCACCGACCTCAGCCAAATCCGCAACTTCGGCATCTGCGCCCACATCGACGCCGGCAAGACCACCGTCTCCGAGCGCATCCTCTACTACACCGGCAAGAACTACAAGATGGGCGAGGTCCACGAAGGCACCGCCACCATGGACTTCCTCCAGGAAGAGCAGGAGCGCGGCATCACCATCCAGTCCGCAGCAACCACCTGCCCCTGGACGCGCTACGGCAAGGACTACAAACTCAACCTCATCGATACCCCCGGCCACGTCGACTTCACCATCGAGGTCGAGCGCTCCCTCCGCGTCCTCGACGGCGCGGTCGCCGTCTTCGACGGCAAAGAGGGCGTCGAGGCCCAGTCCGAAACCGTCTGGCGTCAGGCCGACCGCTACCGCGTCCCGCGCATGTGCTTCGTCAACAAGATGGACAAGATCGGGGCCTCCTTCGATTTCTCCTTCGAAACCATCCTCAAGCGACTCGGCGTCAACGCCATCGCCATCCAGTACCCCATCGGCCTCGGCCACGAGCACAAGGGCATCATCGACCTGCTCACCATGCGAGCCTTCTTCTTCGAGGGCGACAAGGGCGAGACCGTCATCGAGAAGGACGTCCCCGAGGACATGCTCGACAACGTCAAGGCTTGGCGGCACAAGTCCGTCGAGAAGATCGCCGAACTCGACGACCGCCTGATGGACAAGTACCTCACCGACGAGAACTCCATCACCGTCGACGAGCTCAAGGCCGCCCTGCGAAAGGGCACCATCGAACGCCGCTGCTTCCCCGTCCTCTGCGGCGCAGCGCTCCGCAACATCGGCATCCAGCGCCTCATCGACGCCGTCGTCGACTACCTCCCCTCCCCCAGCGAGGTCCCCGAGGTCGAAGGAACCGACCCCCGCGACAAGGACACCAAACTCTCCCGCCCTCACGACGAGGGCGCACCCTTCTCCGCGCTGGTCTTCAAGGTCGTCAACGACCAGCACGGCGACCTCACCTACCTCCGCGTCTACTCCGGCAAACTCGCCAAGGGCACGCGACTCCTCAACCCGGGCAACAACAAGCGAGAGAACGCCAGCCGCATCTTCGAAATGCACGCTAACAACCGAATCCCCCTCGAAGAGGTCGGCGCGGGCAACATCGTCGCCGTCGTCGGCATCAAGGACTCCTACACCGGCGACACCCTCTGCGACGCCGACCAGCCCATCATGCTCGAGCGGATGCACTTCCCCGAGCCGGTCATCTCGATGTCCATCGAGCCCAAGACCAGCGACGACAAGCGCAAACTCTCCGAGGCCCTCGGCACCATCCGCCGCGAAGACCCCTCCTTCCGCTCCAACTACAACGAAGAAACCGGCGAGACCATCATCTCCGGCATGGGCGAGTTGCACCTCGAAATCATCCGCAACAAACTCATCCGCGACATGAAGATCAACGTCAACGTCGGCAAGCCCAAGGTCTCCTACCGCGAGACCATCACCCGCAAGGCCGAGTACGTCCGAGGAAAGTTCGTCAAGCAGACCGGCGGACGCGGCCAGTTCGGCGACTGCACAATCAACCTCATGCCCTTCACCGCCGAAGAAGCAGAGGCCGCCGAACTCGACTTCACCGACTCCATCGCCTTCGAGAACAAGGTCGTCGGCGGCGCAATCCCCAAGGAGTACATCCCCTCCGTCGAGTACGGCGTCCGACAGACCGCCAAGACCGGCGTCTTCGCCGGCTACCCCCTCATCAACGTCAAGGTCGAACTCGTCGACGGCTCCTACCACCCCGTCGACTCCTCCCAGGTCGCCTTCGAGCAGGCCGGCCGCCTCGCCCTCATGGAGGCCGTCCCCAAGGCCGGCGGAACACTCCTCGAACCCATCATGAAGGTCGTCATCACCGTCCCCGAGGACTACCTCGGCAACGTCACCGGCGACGTCTCCTCGCGCCGGGGCATGATCATCGACACCGAGGACCGCGGCAACGTCAAACTCGTCACCTGCGAAATCCCCCTCTCCGAACTCTTCGGCTACACCACCGCCCTCCGCGGCATGTCCCAGGGTCGCGCCAGCAACACCATGGAGTTCCTCGAGTACCGCCAGATGCCCGCCAACCTCATCAAGGAAATCAAGGAAAAGGGCGCCTAAGCCGCTCCGCCCGAACCCGCGACGCTCCTCACGCAGGGCCTCCCACGGGAGGCCCTGTTTCGTTCCGCTCCCCGCTCAAACCGGGCGGTGCTGCGCGACTGTGCCGGTTGCGCGGCCCCGGCCGCCCGCGCCCGTTCGCTCCAAACCCGGCCCCGCTTGCCAGATCGCCCGCCGTGGTTTACCGTGACTGTTCTCTCTCCGGCCCCAGCCCCCCTCCCCCTCGTTCTCGTCCCCCGCCCGGCCCTTCAACGCCGGCCCACCCAACCCCACATGCCCATGTCCAGCCTCTATCGAACAGTCCTGCTCTTCGGCGCCCCCGGCGCGGGCAAGGGCACGCAGGGCAAGATCCTCGGCCAGATCCCGGGGTTCTATCACCTCTCCTGCGGCGAGGTTTTCCGAAACCTCGACATCTCCTCCAAGCTCGGCAAGACGTTCCTCGAGTACTCCTCCAAGGGCCTGCTCGTCCCCGACGACGTCACGGTCAAGATGTGGCAGCAGAACATGCACGCTCAGACCACGCTGAGCATCTACAAGCCCCACGTCGATCTGCTCGTCCTCGACGGAATCCCGCGCAACCCCGCGCAGGCCGTCATGATGAAACGCTACATCAAGGTCCTCAAGATCATCCACCTCGTCTGCCGCGACAAGGAGAAAATGATCGAGCGCCTCCGCCGCCGCGCGCTCAAGGAAAACCGCGTCGACGACGCCCGCGAGGAAGTCATCCGCAAACGCTGGCAGGTCTACGAAAAGGAAACCTTCCCCGTCCTTGAGTGCTACCCCAAGGAGGTCGTCGCAGAGGTCGACGCCATCGGCTCACCCGCCAGCGTCCTCCAGCACATCCTCGAGCACGTTGTCCCGGTCCAGGAGGCCCACTACTCCAACCCCATCGCCGGCGAGCAGAAGTAAATCAACACCAGAGAGAGACGGCCGCACGCTCATATCCCCTCCCGGAGGGCGGGGGAAGGGCGTGGGTTCACGCTCGCGGAACTTCGGTTCAATTCTGCCGCTCTGCCTCTTTCCCTCCGTGCCTACGTGCCTTCGTCCCTCCGTCCCTTCTTCCTCACATCGCCGAGCCCATCCCCATCATCCGCCGCCACGCGCTCACCTGCCCATAGTGGCTCATCGTGTGCCCGGCAATCATGAAGCAGCACATCGCGCCCACCGTTGGGCACATCTCCTTCAGCCGGCCCTCCGCCGGGTTCGGACGCATGTACACCTCGTCCGAAACGCCCGCCAGCACGCTCAGCACGCGGTCGTACCCCTTCGACCACGCCCCCACGATCTCATCCATCTTCGGATAAATCGTCCCCTCCGCGTCGTCCCGGCACTCCGCGCCGTTCTTAAACAGCGGCTCGAACTTGGCCACGTCAAACCACGCCGGCTCGTTCACCCCCACCATCCCCAGCATCCGCGGCGCGTACAGCGCCAAGTGCCCGAACACCCACGCCGGGTGATTGCTCTTCACGCGCCCCGCCGCCCCCGGCGCCAGCCGCGCAAAGTCCGACCCCTTCACATCCTTCAGCATGTTCTGCCCGTACGACATCGCAATCCGACCCGCGGGCACAATCGCCTCGGCAATCCCCGGCATGTTCCTGCTCCTTCCTTTGGTCCCCCACTCCCTTCTCAGTCCTTCGTCCCCTCCACGCGACCCGGATGCGTGTACTTCTCCACCGCGCGCGTCAGGTCCACACCCGTGATGTTCGCCAGCGTTGAAAGCCACGCAAGCACATCCGCGAATTCCTCCTCCAGATTCGCACGCTGCGCAGCCGTCGGCGCCATGACCTTGCCCGGCCGATTGTCGTGCAGCGCGGTCGCCAACTCCCCCACCTCCTCCATGAACAGCAAAAACGTTCCCGCTGCGCCGCGCGCTGAGTCGGTCTCGTAGTACCGTTCCCGAATCAGCCCCTGAAACGACGCCAGCGTCACCCCGGCGCTGCCGATTTCGCCCCCGCCCTTTGATCCACACCGATCGTCCGGTCCGTTCATGGCGAAGCATGACCGGGCCACCAGCGCCGATCAAGCAACCTTGAAGTTAGGGGACACTATACTTGATCGTGCCCGCGGCTCCCCCCGAGCCCACCTTCCCATGCCCCCCACCCGCCTCACCATCCTCCTCCTGCTCCTCCTCACGGGCCTCACACTCCCCGCCTGTCGCACGCGATTCGACGACACCCGCGACACCCTCGCCCTCCTCCACGCCCAGGGCCGTTACGACCAGGCCGCCGCACTCCTCGACACTCAGGAAGCGCTCGCCGACTACGGCCAGAAGAACCGCCTCCTCTGGTGGCTCGAACGCGGCGCCGTCGCCGTAGCGCTCGACGACTACCCCTTCTCCATCGAGACCCTCAACAAGGCCGACGACTTCATGGAGATCGAGCGCGAGCAGACCTCCGCCGAGCGACTCGCCACCTGGTTCATCAACGACACCGAATCGCCCTACTACGGCGCCGCCTACGAGGACATGTACGTCAACGTCCTCAAACTCGTGGCCCACCTCCGCCGCGGAGTGCTCGACAACGGCGCGGAGGTCGAGGCCCGCCGACTCGCCAACAAGTCCGACCACCTCCGCCGCCGGTACGTGCGCGAACTCGAATCACTCCGCAACGACCGCGACTACGCCGCCGCCACCGCCGCGCTCGGCCGACGCATCGAGGTCGTCGATCAGGGCGAGTTCATCGAAAGCCCGCTCGGCACCTTCCTCTCCTGCGTCACGTTCCTCAAGTCCAACAACGTCAACTTCCAGCGCGTCGCCGCGCAACGACTCCGCACCGCCATCACCCTCCAGCGCGCCCTGCAGACCCGCGTCGATCCCGCCAACTTCGAGGGCCTCGAGAGCCTCTCCCCCGACGACGTTAACGTCCTCTTCATCGCCATCAGCGGCCGCGGACCGACCAAGGTCCCCGAACGCATCGGCCCCATCCCCATCTACACCTACACCGTCTACTTCGAACTCCCGCGCCTCGTCTACGGACCCGCCGAGGCCGCCGCCGCTCGCGCCGTCGTCCGGCTCCCCGGCGAGTCGCAATCCATCCTCACCACCGATCTCCCCCTCGTCGAAGACCTCCGCGTCGTCGCCGAAGACAACTTCCGCAGACAACTCCCCGCCATCACCATCCGCACGCTCATCCGATCATCCGCCAAGGCCGCCGCCGTCACCATCGCCACCGAGGAGGCCCGCAAGCGCGGCGGAAGCCAGGACACCAAGACCGGCATCGAACTCGCCGGCATCCTCGGCGGCATCCTCCTCCTCACCCTCACCGAGAAGGCCGACCTCCGCTCATGGACCTTCCTCCCGGGTCAGGCGCACGTCGGTCTCTCGCGCCTCGAGCCCGGCGAATACGAAGCACGAATCGAGTACCTCTCCGCCTCCGGCTCCACGCTCCACACCGGCCCGTGGCAGCCCCTCACCGTCCGCCCGGGCGCACGATCCCTCTCCACCACCGTCGAGTACTGGTGGAGATAGCCGTCAGCACAACAGTTGCCCTCAGTCCCACGCGACTGGAACCACCAACCACCCATCACCAATCATCCCCCACGAGGAAGCAACCATGAACACCACAACCAAAGCCGCCCTCACCCTCGCCCTCGCCGCCGCCGTGGCGCTCCCCGCCTGCACCAAGACGCGCGACGTCAAACGCGTCGATCCCGGCACCGTCGTCGACGTCGACTACCGCTTCAACGACACCGACGCCCGACAGGTCTGGCAGGGCATGAGCGAGGACGCACTCTTCCGCCAGTGGATCGACAACTGGATCCGCGAGCACAACGGCCAGCGCCCCATCATCATCGTCGGCCCAATCAAGAACCAGACCGGCGAGTACATCGAGACCAAACTCTTCACACGCAACTTCGAGCGTGAACTGCTCAACAGCGGCCGAATCCGCATCGTCGCCGCACGCGACGACCGCGGCGAACTCCGCGACGAGCGTCTGCAGGGCCAGGAGTGGAACTCCCCCGAGACCCGCAAGATCATCCGCAACGAACTCGGCGCCGACCTCATGCTCCTGGGCGACATCCTCCAGGTCAAAGACCGCAGCCGCGACGGCCGAACCATCGTCAACTACTACCAGGTCAACCTCGACCTCACCAACATCGAGTCCAACGAGAAGGCCTGGATCGGCTCCGTCGAGGTCAAGAAAGTCGTCACCGAGCGCGGCGGCTGATCCAGCAGCATCGTTCGTATTCTGTGAGGGTGCCTGGCCACCTCTCTCCGTCCCGTTCCCCTTCGTGCCTTCCTCCCCGGTTGCCATCTGTTCGCGCCCGCCTAGACTTCCCGCCCTAGAGATTTCGCCCCGAGAAAGACCCAGATGCCCACGATCAACCAACTCGTCCGCAACCCGCGCCGCTCGGTCGTCGCTCGCTCGCGTAACAAGGACCTCCAGCAGTGCCCGCAGAAGCGCGGCGTCTGCACCATCGTCAAGACCGTCACGCCAAAAAAGCCCAACTCGGCGCTCCGCAAGGTCTGCCGCGTCCGGCTCAGCAACGGCAAGGAAGTCACCGCCTACATCGGCGGCGAAGGTCACAACCTGCAGGAGCACTCCATCGTCCTGGTCCGCGGCGGCCGCGTCCGCGACCTTCCCGGCGTGCGCTACCACGTGGTCCGCGGCTCGCTCGACTGCCTCGGCGTCGAGAAGCGCAAGCAGGGCCGCTCCAAGTACGGCGCCAAGCGCTCCAAGAAGTAATCCAACGTCTTGCACCACATTCCGCGAGGCGACGGGACTCGCGGATCGCCACCGTCGGCGAACCACCACACCCGTCGGGCAAGTAATCGTCGGAGCCCCGGCCGGGCACCGGCGGTGAACAGACGATGCGCCGCGACTCCCGCGTCGCATGGATGAGCCAGGAGATCACCACATGGCCGGCAGAATCACCGCAAGCGAAGACCAACTCCGTCCCGACCCGCGCTTCAACGACACCGTCCTCGCCAAGTTCGTCAACTGCGTCATGCAGGACGGCAAGAAGGCCGTCGCCCAGCGCGTCGTCTACGACGCGATGGACGTCATCGACCAGAAACTCGCCAAAGAGAACAACCCCGACGCCCCCAAGGACTCCCTCGCGGTCTTCCTCCGCGCGATCGACAACGTCAAGCCCTTCGTCGAGGTCCGCTCCAAGCGCGTCGGCGGAGCCAACTACCAGGTCCCCATCCCCGTCAATCGCCGCCGCCAGCAGTCCCTCGCCTTCCGCTGGATCATCGACGCGGCTCGCGGCGAGAAGGGCCGCCCCATGGCCGAGCGCCTCGCCGACGAGGTCTACTCCGCCGCCAAGGGCGAGGGCAAGGCCATGATGACCCGCGACCAGACCCACCGCATGGCCGAGGCCAACAAGGCCTTCGCCCACTACGCCCGCTGATCCGGATTGGCGGTCGCGCACGCGTCCCGCAGGGTCCGCGAACACGACGCACGTCTCAACGCCCCGCCCTCCCGGCGGGGCGTTGTTCATTTCCCGCGCAGCCGCTGGCCAGCCACGTCCCACTCCTCGCGCAACACGCCCCACACCAGCGTGTCGTCCCACCCCGCGCCCTCCGTCCACCGCTCACCCACCAGCCGTGCCTCCTCGCGCAGACCCAGTTTCCGCGGCACGCGTTGCGACGCCAGATTCCTCCCCGAACAACGGATGTGAATCCGCCTCAACCCCCACCCGCCGCGCCCCCGCTCGCCGAACGCCCACGAGATCAACCCCGCGACCGCCTCCGTGCACACGCCGCGTCCCCGCCAATCCGCACGCACCCAGTACCCGATCTCCGCCTCGTGCCACTCGTGCTGAATCCGGTGCAGCCCCGTGCCGCCCAACGGCAGACCGGTCGACTTCTCGAACATCCCGATCGTGAAGTCATCCGCCGCCGGCTCAACACGCTCGCGCTTCCCGCGCATCCGTTCGATCGCCGCGCCGCACTCCTCAACCGTCCTGTTGTCCGTCCGCACCCACGGCAGCCACGGCAGAAACGACTCGCGCTCCACGTTGATCGCCGCGAGCATCCCCGCCGCGTCGGTCGGCTCCCAAAATCGCAGCACCAGACGCTCGGTCTCAAACCGCCCCTCAAGCGGCGAGGGCGCACGCCACGGCGCGGGCGCCTCGCCAGACGCGATCGCGCTCTTCGTCCCCGCCCGCCCGGCCTCTCCCGTCGGCGTGCTCATGGCCGGGATTCTCGCCCACGCCGTCCCCCGATCAACCCGTCCCCGGCCGCGACGCCCCATTTCGCACCATCTGCGCGCGCAAACGGTGCGCCGATTTCCGCCCCCGAAACAAAATCTCAAAAAAATTTTCGATCGACCCAAACCCATGCCCCACAACCACCTGCGCAAACACCCCGCCCCCCTCCCACTCCGAATGCGCACCGCCTGCGCGCGCAAACGGTGCGCCCGGTCCCTCTTTAGAGACCCACAAATCCCACGCACGCCCAACACGCGAGAACCACCATGAGCCGCGAACCCGTCGACCTCCCCCCGCTCACCCAACTCATCCCCGTCGGCGACCTCCTCGACCGCGCAATGAACCGCCTCTGGCAACTCGCCTGCTTCTCCGACGACCCGGAGTTCATCCGACGCTGCTGCAACGAACTCATCCGCACCATCACCAAGTACGTCACCTCCAAGCAACTTCCTTGGTCCCTCTCGAATCTGCACACGTCGCCTCTCGACCGCCCGCTCGACCCGACCCGCGGCGACCTCGCACCGACCGGAAACAACAAACCGCCCTGCGTGCCCGCCCATACGATCCCGCCGTGGCGCAACAAGCCGACTCAACCACCCCCCGAACCACCCAAACCGCCGACGCAGCCCCCGTCCCTGCCCCCCACCCCGACCCCCTCCTCCGCTACGCGCGCCAACTCCTCCTTCCCGGATTCGGTTCCGACGCCCAGCACGCCCTCGCCCGCGCACGCGTCACCATCCTCGGCTGCGGCGCACTCGGCACCGTCGCCGCCGAGTCACTCGTCCGCGCGGGCGTCGGGTCCGTCCGGATCGTCGACCGCGACCTCGTCGACCTCACCAACCTCCACCGACAGACCCTCTTCACCCAGCGCGATGCCGACGACGCTGCGCCCAAGGCCGCCGCCGCCGCCGACCGTCTGCGGCTGATCAACCCACAAGTCAACGTTGAGCCCATCGTCGCCGACGCGACGCCCCGAACCATCGAGGCGCTCGTCGCCGATGTGCAAGCCGTCGTCGACGCCACCGACAACTTCCAGACGCGCTACCTCCTCAACGACGCATGCGTCATGCACGCCGTGCCCCTGGTCTACGGCGGCGCGATCGCCACGCGCGGCATGGCCATGACCATCCTCCCTCGCAGCGCCCGCACGCCCTCTCCCTGGCCCCCCACTCCCTGCCTCCGCTGCGTCTTCCCAACCCCCCCCGCCCCCGGCTCAACCCCCACCTGCGACACCGCCGGCGTCCTCAACACCGTCACCGGCATCGTTGCCAACGTCCAAGCCACCGAGACCCTCAAGATCCTCCTCAAGCGCTGGGACCTCGTCTCGCGCACGCTCCTGGAGTTCGATCCCTGGTTCGGCCTCCGCCGACGCGTCGACCTCTCCACCTTCCTCGACCCCGACTGTCCCTGCTGCGCCCACCGCCGCTTCGACCACCTCGATGCGCCTCCCGACTCCTCCTCAGCGCTCTGCGGACAGAACGCGATTCAACTCCCACCATCCGACGGCGCGCTCCAGCGCATCAACCTCGCCGATCTCGCCGATCGACTCGCCCCCGTCGCCCGACCCGGATCCGTCCGACGCTCGCCCCACCTCGTCCGCGCTTCGCTCCCCACGCCGCGGGGCGAACGCGAACTCACGCTATTTGCCGATGGAAGAGCCATCATCAAGGGCACCACCGACCCCGCAGAGGCCCGCGCCATCTTCGCACGCTACGTCGGCGTCTGACCCGGCCCGTCCGCACGCTCCCCCGCTACAGTCACCCGATCCGACCGTCGCCCGAACGGACTCGACCAGCAACGCTCAGACTCTCAGGACCACACGCGATGAGTCACCACGCTCGACAAACACGCTCCCGCACAGCGCTCCTCACGCTCGCACTCATCGCACTCGCTGCGCCCGCCGGCTGCAAGAAGGTCCACAACGACGAGCGCATCGTCGGCGGCACCTTCTCCCCTCCCACCATCACCCGCTCGGCGGTCCTCGACGAAGAAGCCGCAGAGGCCGAGCGCACCCGCATCTCGCAACCCTCGGTCGTCTCACTCGACCGCGAGAACTGGCCCGTCACCACCTTCGCCGTCCCCAACGCCCTCCCCGCTCACCAGCCCATCTACCGAACAGAGCACCACAACAACCCACACACCGCCCGCAACCTCGGCAAGTTCCCCACCGCCGACTCCGTCAATCAGACCACCAACTTCGACGGCCAACGCCAGCAGGTCAACGAGGCGATCTTCGCCCCCGCCTTCGCCGCGGCCGATGTCGCCCTCCTGCTCCCGCGCGCCATCTACAAGCGGCCGTGGTTCGTCCGTCGTGGCGGGCCGGCCGGCGTCCCCCCTCAGGGTTACCAGCGCGCCCCGCGCGGCGACCTTTCCCTCATGCCCGAGAGCGCTGGCGAGCCGAACTTCCCGATGACCCCCAACCCGCCGACTTGGACCGCGCCCACCGAGCCCGGCCAACCCACAAGTCCAGCCTCACCCGCCGAACCCGCTGTCCCGACCAACGGCGCAGGCGCAACCCCCGCCGAGGATAAGCCCGGCAATCCGGCCGAGCACATCGGCGTCGGCGACCGAATGGGCGCGCCTCGCCGGAACGGGGCGAACAAGTGAACCCGACAGAGCCGACCGCGAACCCCGCACCGGCCCGGCCAACCCTCGACAACCTCGGCCTGCCCATCGGCTATCCGTTCAAGCCCGACTGGGAAGTCACCCCGCGCCAGGTCCGCGACGGCCTCGGCGAAGGCACCAAATCGGGCATGATCGTGGTCGATTGCCGTCGGCCCGAAGAGCACCAGCACTGCCGGATCGAGGGCACGGCCTTCATCCCCCTCTCCGAACTCGAACAGCGGGCGGACGAACTCGAAGCCGATGATGGCTCCCGCGACCACCCGGTCGTCATCTACTGCCACACCGGCCGCCGATCCCTCCGCGCGGCCGCCGCCCTGCGTGCGCTCGGCTACCCGCGCGCCGTCTCCATGGCCGGCGGAATCGACCTTTGGTCCATCGACATCGACCCGAACGTCCCCCGCTACTGATCCAGCCGCATTCGACAGACATCCGACAGAACGCACCGACCGCTCTGATCGCCAACAATGCCCCCCATGAAGCGTCGGTCCGGGCCGGAAACTCCGCGCCCGGCCGGGCTTGGGTCAAGGGCCCACCCTCGCGCGACGGATCGCGCGGGGTCCGACGACCGAGCCGGCACGCAGGAGACCGCTCATGGCATCGACCAACGGAGTTCGGACTTCCAACGGCACCCTCGGCGCACGGTACGACGCCGTGCTCGCCGCGACCCAGTGGAAGCCGACCCAGCAGCAATCGGAGCCGACCATGGGCAACCCCGCTCGCGTGGAATCGCTGTACGGCGCGGACGTCTTCGGCGAGCGCGCCATGCGCCAGCGCCTGCCCAAGGACGTCTTCAAGCGCCTCATGGCCACCATCAACGAGGGCAAGCCGCTCGAACGCGACATCGCCGACGTCGTCGCCGCGGCCATGAAGGAGTGGTCCATCGAGAAGGGCGCCACCCACTACACGCACTGGTTCCAGCCGCTCACCGGCCTCACCGCCGAGAAGCACGACGCGCTGGTCGTGCCCGACGGAAACGGCGGACTGCTCAGCGACTTCTCCGGCTCTGCGCTCGTGCAGGGCGAGCCCGACGCGTCGAGTTTCCCCTCGGGCGGTCTGCGCGCCACCTTCGAGGCGCGCGGCTACACCGCCTGGGACCCGACCAGCCCCGCGTTCCTCAACCGCTCCGACGCGGGCGGCGTCGTCACGCTCTGCATCCCCACCGCCTTCGTCTCGTGGAACGGCCAGGCGCTCGACAAGAAGACGCCGCTCCTCCGCTCCATCGAGGCCCTGAGCGAGCAGGCGCTCCGCGTCCTGCGCATCTTCGGGACCGACGAGGGCGTCAGCCGCGTCACCACCACCCTCGGCCCCGAGCAGGAGTACTTCCTGATCGACCGAAGTCTCTACTTCGCCCGCCCCGACCTGGTCACGTGCGACCGCACGCTCTTCGGCGCCCGCCCGCCCAAGGGCCAGCAGTTGGAGGACCACTACTTCGGCTCCATCCCGTCGCGCGTGCTCGCCTACATGAACGAGGTCGAGCGCGAACTCTACCGCATGGGCGTGCCGGTCAAGACCCGCCACAACGAGGTCGCCCCCGCGCAGTACGAGATCGCGCCGGTCTTCGAGAGCGCCAACGTCGCCTGCGACCACCAGATGATGATGATGGAGGTCCTCAAGCGCGTGGCGCCGCGCTACGGCCTGCAGTGCATCCTGCACGAGAAGCCCTTCAAGGGCGTGAACGGCTCGGGCAAGCACAACAACTGGTCGATGGCGACCGACACGGGCGTCAACCTGCTCGATCCGCGCGACGAGACGCACACGAACATGCAGTTCCTCACGTTCGTCTGCGCCGTCATCCGCGCGGTCGACCTGCACGCCGACCTGCTCCGCGCGTCGATCGCCAGCGCCGCCAACGACCACCGCCTCGGCGCCAACGAGGCGCCCCCGGCGATCATCTCGATCTTCCTGGGCGACATGCTCACCGACATCATCGAGCAGATCGAGACCGGCCGCACGCGCCGCACGATCAAGGGTGGCGCGCTCGACCTGGGCGCCCGCGCACTGCCGCAGATCCCGCGCGACGCAGGCGACCGCAACCGCACCTCGCCGTTCGCGTTCACCGGCAACAAGTTCGAGTTCCGGGCCGTCGGATCGAGCCTCACCAGCGCCTGGCCCAACACGGTCATCAACACGATCGTCGCCGAAAGCCTCGACCACGTCGCGACGCAACTCGAACGCGCTGCCGGCAAGAACCCCTCGCCGCAGAAACTGCAGCAGGCCGTCAAGTCCGTGCTGCAGAAGATCGTCAAGCAGCACAAGCGGGTCATCTTCAACGGCGACGGCTACTCGGCCGAGTGGCACGCCGAGGCCAAGCGCCGCGGTCTGCCGAACCTGCGCGACACGGTGGAGGCGCTGCCGGTGCTCAAGCAGAAGTCGACCGCCGACCTGTTCCGCAAGTACCGCGTCCTCTCCAAGTCCGAGGTCGAGAGCCGCGCGCACATCTTCTTCGAGAAGTTCGTCAAGCAGGTCTCGATCGAGGCCGAGATCATGGTCTCGATCGCGCGGACCATGCTCCTGCCCGCCGCGCTCGAACACCAGTCCCGAATGGGCGAGGCGATCGGCGCTGCGCTCGCGGCCGACGTGGACTGCGACGACCAGCGCGCCGAACTCGAGAAGTTCGTCCGCCTGATCGGACGCTTCCGCACCGCGATCAACACGCTCGAAACGCTGAACGACCAGCACGTCGACGACCCGGAGAAGCACGCCAGGCACATCAAGGCCAAGGTGCGACCGGCGATGGACGCGCTCCGCGAGCTGGCGGACCAACTCGAAGAGCAGGTCTCGGCGGACCTCTGGCCGATCCCCAGTTACCGCGAGTTGCTGTTCATCAAGTGACGTTCGGCTCGCCGAAAGTGGCCCCGCTCGGATTCGAACACCCCCCGGAAACGTCGGGAAATGCGGGGGGTACGGGGGAAAGCGGCGCAGAATCCGGCGCACTTTCCAGCGATTCGACCCAACACCCGGCCCCCGAAGCCCCCGCCAATAGCGAGTTGGCGGAGTTGATTCGGGCATGGCCGACGCTGGCCCCGGCGATCCGGGCCGGGGTACTGGCGCTGGTGCGGGCTGGGACGCCGGGGACGGACGGGGGTGCCCGATGAGCGGATCGGCGGCATCGCATTTCTAGCGATGGTGGTGCGGCTGGGGGAGGGAGCGCCCCGCCTTGCGGGGGCTGGTGGATTCGATAGACTGGCGACTGGAGGGCTGCGATGTTTGCCTATCGAATCACCTATGCGGACCGTGAGACGGGCCGGGAAGGCACCATAACCGTGTCCGCACCGGGCATCGAGGATGCCAAGCGGCAGGCTTACGACGCCGGGCTGGTGGTGTCGGACGTGACACAACTTGCCCCGGACTTCGCACCGAAAACGCCGACGCAAGCCGTCCGCAAGCCCGCTCCCCTTCAAGGCGACGGCCGGAGCGAAGAACAGTTGTCAATCCTGATCGCGGAACTTCAAGCACTACGGCGCGACACTCGGCACGAACTGGCCAACCTTCACAAGTCCAGTCGGATTCTTCGCCGACCGCGCATGGCGATTGTGGAGGGGATGTTGCTGTTTTCGCTGTGCATGTTCGGGGTCGGTCTTGTGTGCTTCGCCGTTTGGCAACGTATGGAAGCGAACGCGGAAAGGCACTCTAGGCTTCGGGCGCTCGGTATCGACCCTGCCGCCGATGCTGAGTGGTCGCAACTATGGCCAACACTCACTTTCCCGACTGTACCGGAGCATGCCCAGCGACTCCACGTCGTCACCGCGCATGATGAGTTCACTGACTACACGACGTTTGAGACCACTTTCAGCGTCCGTGGTCGCCACGGTGAGTATCGACTGACGATCAGCACGTCGGAAAAAGGCAAGGTACGTGCTCCCACGACGCCACCTAGAGCCGTCACGATCGGTCAAGGCGTCGATGGGTTTGGTGAGTTCATCATCATCGCAGATGACGAGCGAATCGAAGTCGCTAGGCGAGCATTCGCAGGCGTCACGCTCCACGACTTGCCTACGGCGGGGCTGTTGAAGATCGTCAACGCGAGGGCCGTGAAGGCGCGTCTGAATGGGGTTGAAGTAGTGTTTGACCGTGTAGCCATAGAGAGGCTGAAGGCTTTTGCTTCCATCCTGAAGCAGTAGCGACAACGACGGTACGTCACTTCGTTATGGCGCACCGGCCCCCTGACCCCCAGCGCAACTGGGCGTAGTGCCCCCTCCCCCGGTCGGGGTTTGCGCGAAGCGGCCCCCCCCCCCCCCCCCCCCCCCCCCCCCCCCCGCGCCCCCCCCCCCCCC
>JAHBXK010000051.1 GCA_019636535.1 Phycisphaeraceae bacterium
CTCCTCGGCTGGTGGCGGTGCGTTCAGCGGCTCTGGACGATGCTGATCTGGAAGACGCTGCCGTCTTTCATGCGGAGGACCAGACCCGCGTTGTTCGTCAGCAGTTGGGCGCGCTCGAAGGTGGTCACGCTGCGGACTTCTTCCGTCTCCGTGACCAGGTCGCGGGCCAGTTCGGCGAGCGACCCGTCGTCGTCCTCGCCCTCGATCTCGTCGCGGGCGTCGATGAGGTTCTCGATCACGTTCAGCAGCGACTCTTGCAGTTGTTCCTCGGTCATGTTCGGTTCCTAGCGGTTGGTGGTGCGTTGGCGGAGGGCCTTCAGCGGCCCGCGACCCGGTCGATCAGGTCGAGAACCTCGTGGACCATGCTGTTGGTGGCGTTGACCCGTCCCTTGCGGTCCGTCCCGTACAGGGCCGCGGCCGCGAACTGGGCGTCGTAGAAGTCGGACTCGCGCGTCGCGGTCGGTTCGACGCAGGCGATGAGCCGGTGGTCGTCCGCTCGCGTGATGTTCGCCCCGCCGTTGCTGGTGCGGGTGATCTCGATGGTTCCTTCGGGGCCTTTGATTGTCATTGCGGTGATCTGCATGTCGTTGCTCCTTGCGGTTGGTGGTGCGGGGGGGGCGTTCACTCGGCGTCGTTCAAGAACGCCTCGATCTCGTGCGGGTCGCGGTTGCTCATGAACCCGACCAGGTTGATCAGGTCCTCGCGTACCTTGCCGAGGTTCCCCGCGAACCCCCAGTTGCCGGGCTCGGCCGCGGCCTTCTCGTCGTGGCGATCCAGTTCCATCGCCAGCACGTCGAGGAGGCGTGCGATGTCGTTGCGGCGTGCGGCGTAGCAATCGGCGACCGGCGTCTCGGGAAGGTTCTTGTTGTCGCGTGCGTTCGTCATCGTCTTGCTCCTTCGCGGGGGGTTGGGGGGGTTGGTTGTTCGCCCCGCGTGTGACACATGAAGCCATGGGTTCGGGGAACATGCAAGGCGTCTTGTGCTAAGAAACCGAACTTCCCGCCCGAGTGGGTAGAATGTGGGCAACTAAGGTCCGCGATGACGCGGGCGGCTGCGGGGGGATTGCATATGGCCTATCGGCGTTCCGGCGGTGGCGGGGGTTCGGGCGTGCGGGTTCGGCGCTTGGAAGCGCTGGCGGCGGCGTGGCTCGCGCCCGCTGGCCCACGTTGGCCCGTGTGCGAATGCTGCGCCGGGCTGGGGTTGGGCGCTGGGGGCGCAGACGCGGCGGCGTGCGGGGGAACGTGGCGGCCCGCGGGCAAGGCGCTGATCCTGGAAGACGCCGGGGGCCGGTCGTTCGGCACGTGCTACGGCTGCGGCCGGACGGTGCTGGCGGAACTAGTGCCGATCGGCCCGGGCGTGTGGCGCGCAGCGCGTGCGGAGCGGGCGTTGCTGCCGCTGTGACCCGACCGAACATCAGAGAAAACCCCCCGGCCCCGCCCATGCCAAGCCCCCCGGTCTGTAGCGCCGAAACTACCGGCTTCGGCCTTGCACCATGTTAGCGGATTGAGGTAACTCTGTCAGTCGCGAGTTGGTGCGCGAGCGCTACTCGCATGGATGTTCGACGCGCAGAGACCGGGGGCGGCAGTGAAGGAGACGCCCGCCATGACCTCACGCACCAGCCGTTCCCGCCCGAAGCCCCGCCGCCGCTTCCCGCCGGAGATCCTCACCCCCGCCGAGGTGGAAGCGCTGATGCGGGCGTGCGTGGAAGGCTCCCCCCCACTCCCCGGCGTGCGCAACCGCGCGCTGATCGCGCTGCTCTACCGATCGGGCCTGCGCATCGCCGAGGCCCTCGACCTCTACGAGAAGGACCTGGACCTCGATCGCAGCGCCCTCCGCGTGCTGAACGGCAAGGGCGGACGGTTCCGCGTCTCGGGCATCGACGCCTCGGGCCTCGCGCCCGTGACCGAGTGGTTGGCGCTGCGGAAGCGCTACGGGCTCGGGGCGGGCCACCCGGTGTTCTGCACGATGCGCGGCGACCGTCTATCGGCGTCGTACGTCCGCCGGGCGTTCAAGCGGCTGGGCGTTGCGGCCGGGATCGCCAAGCGGGTCCACCCCCACGGGCTAAGGCACACGCACGCCTCGGAACTGCGATCGGAAGGCTTCGACATCGGCATCATCTCGCGGCAACTCGGCCACCGCGACATCTCAACAACGGCCCGCTACCTCAACCACGTGGCCCCATGGGCCGTCGTCGAGGCGGTGTCGGGGAGGGTACAAATTGTTGTTTGATCGGAGGTTAAATCCCCCCGGAGGACGTGGCGGTTCCTATGTGCTCGAAAGGGGAGTGCCGAGTTCACGCTCGCCCCAGCGGGGGCAACCCTCTCGGACTCTCGCCCTCTCTGGTTGACGCCCCTCGCGAGAAACGGGCAGGCCCGAACGCGCCGGCGCGGCAGGGATCGGCGCAGCCGACAAGACTGCGCCGCATTCGAAGCCAGGCGCCGGTCAATCGTCTTCGGACATGTACTCGGAGTAATCAGGCGGGTCCGTGAGCCACGACAGAACGCCAAGCGCGTTCTCTAACAACTCTGCGGCCCGCGCTCCGTTCGGGCTCGCCTCCGCGCGCTGCCAGCGCTCCCTTATCGTGTCATCCGCGTAGTCAGGATCGACGTCGCTCCAATCGGTGAGAAGCCTGACGCACTCTTCGAGCCCCTCGGGATCGTGATGCTCCGCGACCGCATCGAGCAGGGCGGTGCGCAGTTTGGAGTCATGCCTCGACACGGGCACAACCTCCAGCAACCACCCGAGTTCATTCGGAGATGCAACGCACCCGGCATCGAGCAGGGCATGCGGATGCTCACGTACGATTCTGCTTACCGCCTCGTTGTCGCGGCGGCGGAGTGCTTCGCATAGTGATTTGGCGGCTCGTTCACGAGCATGGATTGCGGCGGCGAGTTTGGGCCAGGAGGCATAGCCAAGCCCTCGCGCTACCTCGAACTGGGCCGCATGGAGCTCTGCGGTCGGGTCTGTCTCGCACTGGGACTTGTGGAGGCAGCGGGCCTGATCCTGGTAATAAACCAGGTTGGGACGGACGTGTAGGGCGTTGGAAGGACGATGTTCCCGCCGTCTCCGGCGACGCTCGTCCACCAGTCGCGCGGCAATAGCCTCGGTGGTGAACTGCGAAGGGTCAAATTGTGAGTTGGTCGCTTCAGACATGGACAGACTCCCATCCCACCTGCGTTGCCCTGCTCCGCGACAAGGGCTGCAAGCGAGATCGAGTGCTGGTCGTGTCTGGGAAAGACGCTGACGAGTGGAGGCGGGTAAGACCCGTTCATCGCGGAGATGTGCTTCCTCCGAGCGATGTAGTGTAGGCCCACCACTACTGAGCGATGCGGGCAACCCCCCGTTGCTCTCACGCGCCGTTACCACCCGTACATCGAGCCCTCGACCTCGGGAAGGGTCTCCTTGGCGAACTCGCTGCCATCTTCCGTGAGCCGCAGGGATTGATCGGAGTCAGTGTCCTCGATCCATCCGCGTGACCTCAGTTGTGCGATGGGATCGGTCGCGGCGCTAGCGTATTGCCACTTTGTTCCGCGCAGCAGTTTGGCGATGGTGGCAACTGGCAACTCGACACCTTTCGCTGCCTCTTCCAGAATCCGTCGCTCCATCGGTCCGACCGTCTCGATGTCCTCCCCACCCCCGTCGTGTGAGTAGGAAACGTGGTAGATGCGCCCGCATCCACCGGAGCACTCGATCCACTTGCCAAACTCGCCTTCGTGAAAGCCCACGACTTCTGCGCAGTCGGGGCACATGACGTGGGGAGCGTTGCATCGGTTGCATGCACCGCGGCTCGGTTCGTGGCCATCGGGCCGCCCGTAGTGCCAATCGACGACACCGGGCATGCCGTCCGACCCGGCCGTGGCGTCGGAACAACACTGGCACAGGAAAAACTCCGGCGTCTTGAAGCCTCTGGCAAGGAGCAAAACGTCGTTCGGCGCATCAACCAGGAACACCGCTTCCTTTTTCGCCCGGGCTCGCGCCCCTTTATCGAACCCCATCGTGGAGACCATGATGCCCGCGTGGGCGCCAACATCGCTCATCTGCCCGAGAAACTCCTCAATCTTCTTGATGCCCACCGGCTTCGCATGGTCCTTGCAGTCCACGGCGATCTTGATTTCGAGCCGGACCGTGAAGTGTTCGGCAAACTTGATTTCAAATGGGTACTTCACCCAGAGCTCGAGTTTCCGCGATCTGCCACTCTTGCCCCTCACGACGGCATCCGACTTCACTCTCGCGCCCGGCGTGCGCTTGAACACCTGTTGAATCAGTCGTTCAAACCGTCGCCAATCAGGTTCACGCTTTCGTCCCATAGACCATTATTGGTGACGACTCCGAGCAGGTTACGCAGGGGTTGCTCTCGCCCCCCCTCGCGCGCGACTTCGGAATCCCATCGCGTAGGTATCCAGTAGCCGGCGGCTGCCGTGCCGGGGGCGACCGATCCCTGATCACCATCACCGACTACGACGGATGGGAATTGCCGCTCCGATCGCTTAAGCAACTAAGCCTTCACGGGGCATCGTGAGAGCCGGGACGCACTGGGTGCAAGTACCGCTCACCCCGAAACCCGCGACTCTCACGTCCGCCGCTTCGCCGCGTGCATCACGCCGGGTCTTACAGTCCCCCGATGTGTGGCCGCTACACCTATCTCTTCACCTGGAAGCAACTGCGGCGGTTGCTGGACCTGGTCTCGTGGCCCGAGGAGGAACTCACGCCTCGGTACAACGTGGCGCCGATGCAGGGTGCACCGGTCGTGCGGCTTAGAACGGACGGGGATCAAAGGGGCGAGCGGTGCGGGGCGATGCTGCGCTGGGGGCTGGTCCCGTTCTGGGCCGACGACCCGTCGATCGGCTCGCGCATGATCAACGCTCGGTCGGAGACGGCCTTTGAGAAGCCCGCCTTCCGCAAGGCGATCGCCGAGCGCCGGTGCGTGGTGCCGATCAGCGGGTTCTACGAGTGGCAGGCGGTGGAAGGGGAACGCACCAAGCGGCCGCACTACATCACGCGCCCCGACGGTGAGCCGATCATGCTCGCCGGTCTGTGGGAGCGGTGGCGTGACAAGGCCGCAGCGCTGGGGTCGCCCGCCGGTGAACCGCTGGAGACCTTCACGGTCCTGACCACCGCGCCCAACGCGCTCATGCGGCCGCTGCACGACCGGATGCCTGCGATCCTGACGCCAACGCAGTGCGACGCATGGCTCGATCCCGCAAGCGAGCGTCCCGCGTTGGTGTCGTGCCTGGGTCCGTACGGCGGTGACGACCTGACCGCCTACCCGGTTAGCCGAAAAGTGAACAGCCCGAAGAACGACGATTCGAGCCTGATTCAGCGGGGAATCGAGGGAGACGAGCCGTCGGGGCTCTTCGGCAAGTCTTGATTCTGTTCGGGTTCGCAGTAGCCTTGCGCGATGCGATCCTGCGTTGAGGTGACACCGGACAGATCTGCTTCGCTCCGCCGACTGCGCGAGGCGATCGAGACCGTGAGCAACGGCCGGAGGGTCGGCACGAATGCGATCGCCACCGGGTGGCGGGAAGTGGACGCCGTGCTGCCGGGCGGCGGGTTGGCGCCCGGCGCGCTGCACGAATGGTTCGGGCTGATCCGCGCTGAGCAAGAGGACGCACGACGCTGGTCCCCGCCGCTGAGCGTGCTGGTGCACTTGGCTGCTCGCGCGGCGGGACGTGCGGGGACGGGTGCGTCTCCGATCACGCTCTGGATCGGTCAGCGTGTCTGGCCGTACGGCTACGCCCTCTGGCGGACGAGCCGGGGTCTCTTCGCCTCGTCGGTCTTCGTGGCGACACGCACCACCGACGAGCGACACTGGGCGATCGACGTGGCGTTGCGGAGTGCGGGGGCTGGGGGGGGGACGGTGATCGTGGCGGACGCGGCGGGGATGCCGCTGGCGATGTCGCGCCGGTTGCAACTCGCCGCCGAGGCCGGGGGCTCGCTGGGGTTGCTCGCCCGTCCGCAGCGCGATGAGGCGGAGTTGTCGGTGGCGGTGACGCGCTGGCGCGTGTCAACCGTGCTGAGCGATGCCCGCTCGCGGCGGTGGTCGCTGGAGTTGGTTCGCAGCAAGGGCACAGGAGGAGGGATGGGGGAAGGGCTCGCGCACGGGTCGTCCGCGCGTGCATGGACCTTGGAAGACGAAGATGGAAGCCTTGTCGTTGTACCTCCCGCGGTGGCCGATCGATCGGGCGCATCGGCGCTGGCTTCGTGACGGGCACGCGCAAGCCCCGAACGCCCCGATCGTGCTGACGGTCCTCAACCGCGACCGCACGCTGGTCGGCGCGTGCTGCGAGCGGGCATCCACGGCGGGGGTCTCGGTGGGCATGCCCCTTGCCGAGGCCCGTGCGCTCCTGCGCTCCCCCCCCTCCCCGCACGTGGAACCGCTCGATCCATCCGGCGATGCGCACGGCTTGCGGCGGCTGGCCGGGTGGGCGTAC
Organism: Phycisphaeraceae bacterium; assembly: GCA_019636535.1. Classification (GTDB taxonomy): domain Bacteria; phylum Planctomycetota; class Phycisphaerae; order Phycisphaerales; family UBA1924; genus JAHBK01. Next base: position 6,432 of record JAHBXK010000051.1, read on the forward strand.
CGCTACGTGCCGCGCGTGGCGATCGACGGGACCGACGGTCTGCTCCTCGACGCGAGCGGGTGCGAGCGGATGTACGGCGGGATCGACCGCCTTGCTCGGGCGTTGCTGCGGCGTCTCCGCCGGGCGGGGATCAGCGCGTGCCTCGCGGCTGCCCCTACGTTCGGGAGCGCGTGGGCGCTGGCCCGGTTCGGTGGGCGGAGTCTGACGACGATCGGGCGCGAAGACCTTCCGACTGCGCTCGACACCCTGCCGATCGAGTCGCTGCGGATCTCGCCCGCGTCGGCTGAGGCGCTCCGCGCGGTCGGTGTGGAGCGGGTGGGGCAACTCCGAGCGCTGCCCCGGTCCGCGCTCGCCTCCCGCTACGGCCGGGAGGTGCTGCTCAGGCTCGATCAGGCTCTGGGCAGCGCGATCGAGACGATCGAGCCGGTGCGGCCGCGCTGGCCCATCCACGCCGAGCACCGCTTCGACGGCCCAACCGATCGGATCGAGGCGATCGCGCTCAGCGCGCGGGAACTCGTCGGGCGCATCGCCGCCCTACTTGCCGCCAAGCACCGGGGGAGTCTCTCGCTTCGTGTGGAACTGCTTCGCTCAGACCTGGAGCCGCTGTTCATCCTGGTTCGCACCTCGCGGCCTTGCGCGGACGCTGCGCACCTGTGGAAGTTGCTTGCGCCCAAGGTTGAGACCGCGCACCTGGGTTTCGGGGTGGAGGGGGTGCGGGCGATGTTGCTGCGATCACGCAGACTGACCGAAGCGCAGGGGGCGTGCTGGTCGGACGGCCACGCCGGAAGGACGGATGGGGAGGGCGAGGGCGTTGCGCGGATGCTCGACACGCTCGAAGCCCGGCTGGAGCCGGGACGGGTGCTCCGCTCGATCGCAGTCGAATCGCACCTGCCCGAACGTGCTTTCGACCTGGTGGCGCACGACCGTCACCCGCCAAGCCCCGTGGAGCCCGAGCCGGGCCTTGATCGACCGACGCGGCTGTTCGATCGGCCCGTCCCCATCGATGTCAGTCTGCTCCTCCCCGATGGGCCGCTGGTGACGTTCCGGGCTTTCGGGGTCGTCCACCGCGTGCGGACCTGCCTCGGCCCGGAGCGGATCGCGGGCGAGTGGTGGCGAGGTCTCGCGGACGTCGACGCATCGGGCGACCGCGACTACTTCCGTGTGCAGACCGACGACGGTCGATGGGTCTGGCTCTTCCGCCGGGTCTGCCCGGATGCGCAGGACCGGTGGTTCATGCAAGGGGAGTGGGCCTGAACCATGCCGCAGAACCCGCCCGGCAAAGTCCGCCCGCACCCGATGCGTTTCGCCCTGCCAACCGAGACGGGACGCTCAGCGCCCATATCGCCAGCGCCCGTCCCCCCCTACGCCGAACTGGAGGCCACCAGCAACTTCACCTTCCTCACCGGGGCGAGCCACCCCGATGAGTTCGCGCACCAGGCCGCTGCGCTCGGCTACCGGGCCATCGCCATCACCGACACCAACTCGCTCGCCGGGATCGTGCGGACGCACGTCGCCGCCAAGGACGCGGGCATCCAGCTCATCGTCGGGTGCCGGATCGTCTTCACGGATGCGTCGCTCCCATCCGTGCTGGTCTACCCGACCGACCTGGCCGCCTACGGACGGCTCTGCCGGCTGCTCACGCTCGGCAAGCGCCGGGCTCCCAAGGGCGAGTGTCACCTGACGCCCAACGACCTGTTCGCCGAGCACGAGGGGTTGATCGGCGTCGTCGTGATGCCCCGAGACCCGACCGATGCGGCGATCGAGGTGCTCCACCAACTCCGCCGGGTCTTCGACGAGGACCGGCTGTCGCTGGCGGTGTCGAGGGCCTTCCGCCAGGACGATGCGGAACGAATCGAACGCCTCTCCGCGCTGAGCGCATCGGCCCGCATCCCGCTGGTGGTCACGAACGCAGCCCACTACCACGTCCCGGAACGGCGCACGCTCCAGGACGTCCTGACCTGCGTCCGCCACGGCTGCACCCTCGAACAGGCCGGGTTCCGCCTGCTCACCAACGCCGAACGCCATCTCAAACCCCCGGAAGAGATGCACCGGCTCTTCGTCGAGCACCCCCGCGCCCTGGCCCGCACGCTTGCGATCGCCGAGCGGTGCAAGGGCTTCACGCTCGACCAACTCCGGTACAACTACCCCGACGAGATCGTCCCGGTGGGGACCACCGCCATGACGCACCTGCGCACGCTCACCGCTGAGGGCGCATCCGAGCGCTTCCCGGGCGGGGTTCCCGCCCACGTTCAGGCCCAGATCGACCACGAACTTCGGATCGTTGAGGAACTGCACTACGCCCCGTACTTCCTCACCGTGCACGACCTGGTCCGCTTCGCCCGCCAGCGCGGCATCCTCTGCCAGGGCCGGGGCGCTGCCGCCAACTCCGCCGTCTGCTTCTGCCTGGGTGTGACCGCCGTCGATCCCAGCCGGGGGACGATGCTCTTCGAGCGGTTCATCAGCAAGGAGCGCAACGAGCCGCCCGACATCGACATCGACTTCGAGCACGAGCGGCGGGAGGAGGCCATCCAGTACCTCTACACCAAGTACGGCCGAGACCGTGCTGCGCTCACGGCCGAGGTCATCAGTTACCGCGGCCGCAGCGCGGTCCGCGATGTCGGCAAGGCGATGGGCCTCTCTCTCGACGCCGTGGACCGGCTGGCCAGAGAGATCGACTGGTGGAGCGACTCCCCCGCCGATCCCCGCCGGCTCCGCGAGATCGGCATGGACCCAAGCAACCCGCACCTGCGCTCGGTGCTCGACCACGCCCGCACGCTCATGGGCTTCCCGCGCCACCTCTCCCAGCACGTTGGGGGGTTCGTCATCACCTGCACGCCCCTCTCGGAACTGGTCCCCATCGAGAACGCCGCGATGGTCGACCGGACCGTCATCGAGTGGGACAAGGACGACATCGATGCGCTCGGCATGCTCAAGGTGGACGTGCTGGGGCTGGGGATGCTCACCTGCCTGCGCAAGTGCCTCGACCTGGTCGCCGAGTCCGACGGCCAGCGCCTCACGCTCGCGACGATCCCCGCCGAGGACCCCGCCACCTACGACATGATCTGCGCGGCCGACACCGTTGGGGTTTTCCAGATCGAGAGCCGGGCGCAGATGTCCATGCTCCCCCGTCTGCGCCCGCGCTGCTTCTACGACCTGGTGATCGAGGTCGCGATCGTCCGGCCCGGCCCCATCCAAGGGAAGATGGTCCATCCCTACATCCGCCGGCGCAACGGCGAGGAGCCGGTGGTCTACGCCTCACCCGAAGTGGAGCGCGTGCTCGGCCGCACGCTCGGTGTCCCCCTCTTCCAAGAGCAGTGCATGGCGCTCGCCGTCGCCGCGGCGGGGTTCACGCCCGGTGAGGCCGACCAACTCCGAAGGGCGATGGCCGCGTGGAAGCGCTCGGGGCAGGCGATCCACCGCTTCGAGCGCCAACTGATCGACGGCATGACAAAGCGGGGGTACTCGGCCGAGTTCGCCGGGCAGGTCTTCCAACAGATCAGCGGCTTCTCGGGGTACGGCTTCCCCGAGAGCCACGCCGCGAGTTTCGCGATCCTGGTCTACGCCTCGTGCTGGCTCAAGCGCCACAAGCCGGCCGCGTTCGCGACAGCGCTCCTCAACAGCCAGCCGATGGGGTTCTACCAGCCCGCCCAGATCGTGCAGGACGCCCAGAAGCACGGCGTGGAAGTCCGGCCGATCGACGTGAACCACAGCCGCTGGGACTGCACGCTCGAACCGGCCGAGGTCGGCCTCGTGAAGAACGGCCCGCACGCGGTCCGGCTGGGGATGCGATTGGTGTCGGGGCTATCCGAACGCCACGCGGAGGCGATCGGCCGAGCCGTGGAGCAACTCGGACGCTTCACCACGCTCGACTCCCTCTGCCGGGCCACCCGACGCGCCGACGTGCCGATCGCTGCGCTCAGGCACCTGGCCCAAGCCGATGCCTTCGGATCGATGGGGCTGACCCGCCGGGCAGCGCTCTGGTCGCTGCAACGCCTGCACGATGAGCCGATGCCGCTGTTCGACATGGCGACCGATGCGCAGGCGGACTCGCCCGATGGCGCTGACCGTGCTGACAGAGTCTCGGCATCGGCGTTGCCCGTTCCCGAACCCTTCGAGGAAGTCGCCGCGGACTACGCCCGCGCGGGCCTCTCGCTGAAGGCCCATCCCGTCTCGTTCGTGCGGGACGAACTCGATGAGTTGGGCGTCACCCCTTGCGCGACGGTGCAGGACGTCGAGCGCTGCCCCGCCGGCCGGGAGGTCTCGGTGGCGGGCTTGGTGCTCGTCCGTCAGCGACCGGGCACGGCGTCGGGGATCGTCTTCATGACCATCGAGGACGAGACCGGCATCGCCAACCTGATCCTCTTCCCCAAGGTCTACCAGCGGTTCCGCGCGGTTGCGCGTCATTCGTCGGGCGTGATCTGCACCGGCCGGATCGAGCGAGCGGGGCAGGTGGTCCACGTCAGCGCCACACGACTCCGAAGGCTCACCACGCGCGGCGATGCCCTGCACGCCAAGTCGAGGGACTTTCATTGAGCGCGGTTGTGACGATCGCGTTCAGTCGGCAACTCGGCACTGTCAGGTCGCAAGATCGGGGCTCCGGAGCTGCGCCTGGGCGGGCGATGGCTGCGCACCGGTCCTATGACCGATTGGTGCGCACCGCGATAGACCACATTGGGCTTTGCTGTCGCTGCGTATCATCGACCGAGGCGGCGGCGGTCATCACCGTTGTGCAATCCGTACGACTTCTGCTTCCGCCGCCTCATCCTTGTTGTACCTCCCGACCCTCCGCCACGGCCAGCCTCGCCGCCAGCGCTTCGAACGCTTCGGCGAGTTCCGGCCGGGCGGCCATCTCGGCGTGCACGTCCCAGCCCGGCGGCCGGTCGGCGTCGTCCGGGAGCATGCCAAGAATCCGGTCGGCGATCTCGTACGCCGTGATGTCCGACACGATCGCCCGGATCAGGTCGGGTCCCTCGCGGTCCCGGTGGCGGGTCGCGGCGGCGGCAATCCCCTGCGCGGAGCGCTCCAGGCGGGCGAGGCGGTTGGTCAATGGCATGGTGGGTCCCCTTGCGACGATCATATGGACGGGAAAGTCACGGCGGACGCGGCCCATGTCTGACTGATCAGCTACCACTGGGGCGACACATCGTGGAGATGATCGAAGAACCGTTGTTCGAGCGCCAGTCTGTCGGCGATCAGACCGGGCCAGGGCTGCTCGCTCGCGTGGTCACCCAGTACGACGACGTGGCTCTGTACCCGCCGGCGTACTTCCACCCGACGGTTGGGGAGTCGAAGACCAATCCGGACGCGAAGCAGTTCATCTTGGGCGCACACCTCTTCGCCGGGACTTGGGTCGAAGGCAACCGCAGCCACCACTCGAGCCTTTGGCGGGCCAACGAGGTGCCGTAAACTGTGTATCCAAAGGCCTGTCGGCAAGCGGCCTTGTCTTCTCGTATCCCGCGCTTAGGGTGTCTCCAACCGTGAGGAGCCGATCGTGAACGAACAGCAGGCCAAAGCACTGGCGGAGATCTTCAGCGGGGAAGCGTGGAACAGCGGCAGCGGTATCTGGCTAGCGGCGTACTGGCGAGGCGACGGCAGGTACATCGTGTTTTCCGGGGACGCTGTCTGCGAATACGAGGGCGAAGAGCAGTTCGACCGCGCGATCGCCGCCCACACGCTTGTCCTAGCGACTGGAGACGAGGAGTGGTGGGTGGTCACCGATGCTGAAGGTCGAGTGATGTACCGAAACCCCGAGCTCAAGACAGGCTGGCGATCGCAGGAGGAGGCCGAACACGAGGCCCGCGGCCTTCAAAGCCGCACCGGCGAAAGGTTCACTGCGACGCCCTTGCCGAACGTGGGCGTGGAATAGGGGCTTCGCCCCGTCGAATCGCCGGAATGGCTAGCATGACCCCTCAGGGTGCATAGACTTTGACAATGTTTGACAAGGATGGCTAGTCTTCGTGCGTGAACTCCCCGGCTCCAAAGGACTCCGCGGCTACCTCACCGTTGGTGAAGCCGCCGACTTTCTCGGCGTATCGCCGGGCACGCTCCGGAACTGGGATCGCCAAGGAAAACTACGCCCTTCCAGGCACCCCATCAACGGCTATCGGTTGTACAAACGTTCGGAACTTCAGCAGCTCGTCGCATCGGTCCAAGGAGCAGGAAACTCAGCGCGTCATGGAAGACCTCGAACGCCTAAGTGACAAGAGTCGCGGCTCTGCGAAGAAGAGCCTCGTGGTTCGAGCCACGGGTCGCTTCTATACGCACGAGCTCATCGGCGAACACCTCGTACGGACTGTCTTGAAGGAGGTAAGAACCGGTGGTTCAAAGCCTCTGCGAGTCGTTGAGCCATTCTGCGGCGACGGTCGTTTGGTCTGTCGATTCGTTGAAGCGATGTATGCTCATCGTGACCATGGGCAAATTCGGCCGCTTGAGATCCACCTGTGGGACTGCGACCAAAGTGCGGTTGAGTCGGCCCGGAAAAGCGTCGACGCTTGCCTTAATCGGTTGGGCGTCAAAGGCTCCGTGACCGCTGTTGCTGGCAACTCCTTCGAGCATGCTCGGGACAGTTTTGGCTCATTCGACGTATGCATCACCAATCCCCCGTGGGAAGTTCTCAAGCCTGACCGGCGAGAAATCGAACACCTGAGCGAGACGGCCGCTGCTGAGTACGTTCGCATCCTCCGTGGTCAGGACGAACTACTCGGTCAGCTTTATCCGCTCTCGGCACCACAGCGGAAGTTCTCAGGTTGGGGCACGAATCTCGCTCGCTGCGGAACAGAAGCCTCGCTTCGGCTCGTGCGACCTGGCGGCGTTGCCGGCGTCGTCTCGCCTGCCTCCCTGGTCGCGGACCAGATGTCGGAAACTCTGCGGCGATGGCTTTTCGAGCGCCATCGGGTGTCAGACCTCGCGTACTACGTCGCGGAAGGCCGCTTCTTCGATGGCGTAGACCAACCCTGTATCACGT
>JAHBXK010000052.1 GCA_019636535.1 Phycisphaeraceae bacterium
AGCGGTTCTGTTTGAAGCGGGGTTGGTCTCCGCGCTTCCTCAGAATCTCAGTGGCGCGGTCGATGGCCAGGCTCTGACCGCTCTTGCTAAATGCGGCATCGGGGGGCAGCACCACCAGTCGCAGCGCCCAGTCGTCTGGCACATCGCCGCTCTCGGTGAAGACGTGGATGCCACCAAACACGCCACTTGCAAAGCCGCGCTGCACGCGCTCTCGGACGGTCGGGAACACATCCTCCTTGTCCTGGAAGCGGCGCTTGCGCTCCTCCATCTCGCGCCGCAGGTTGGGCTTCACGTCCAGCCACCAGCGGTTGTTGCCCTCGTTGAGGAAGGTCAGCCGCGTCTTCCGGCGCGACAGCGCGTCCTTGAACACGTGCGGGGCCTGTCCCGGCTGGACACAACTCAGGATCAGCCGCTCGGTCTCGACACCGCGCGCCATCTCGTTGCCGGACACCGGCGCACTGCCGAGGAAGATGCTGCGGGTGATCCGCCGGCAGGCCTGCACCGAACCGAACCGGGCCTCCTGCGTTTCCAGCAGGGCCGGTTCACTGCGCTCGCCATCGACGTCGCGCGAGAGCACGGGGTCCCAGCCCACCGGCAGGTTGCTGGTCAGCTCGGCGCTCACTTCCGCGTCGTACAGCGGCAGGCTGCCCGGCATGATCAGCGGGTCGTTGTTGCCGTCCTTCCACAGCCGGTGGATGACCTTGGCCATCATCTTCAGCACGCCCCGGGTGCGCTGGAAGTTGTCCAGGGTCGACCAGTCCTCGTAGAGCCGGTCGAACACCTCGGGGTGAATCGGGTAGGCATGCACCAGCCGCTCGAAGTAGCGGCTCTCCTGCGTCTCTTGCGGGAAGTCGTCGCGGTTGGCGGTGTAGAAGTCGGCGAAGGAGCGGCACACCGACTCCATCGCCAGCTTGTCGTTGATCGAGGCGAACAGCCGCCGTCGAACGATCTCAAACGCTTCCTCGGTAGCCACCGGCTTCCACAGCGCCTGCACACGGCCGAAGTAGTGCGCCAGTGCCCCCAGCGCTTTGACCCCGCGCTGGCTGCCGGCTTCCTTATCCGACTCGGGCAGCGATGCAAGCAGCACCGCCGTGGGCACAGCCTTCAGTGCCTCGGTCAGCGCTTGCACGAACGACAGGTTGGAGTCGAAGGTACCGCCGGTGAGCGTCTTGCCCTCCTCGAACTGGCGAACGTAGGCCACCAACTCGTCGATCAGGATCACGCACGGCGCGCAGCGCGCGAGCAGCGTCTCCAGCACCGCCTTCCCGGGGGACGTGCCCGACGCATCCGCGTCAGCCACCAGGGCGTAGCCTTCGGCACCGCCGAGCTGCCACGCGAGGTCGCCCCAAAGCGTCCGCACTGCCTGGCCATCGCGCTTCACCGGCTGGTTGGGCGAGGACTTGATGCCGTCCAGCACCGCGATGCGAGCGCGCGGCAGTTCGGTAATCTGCGCTGCATTCAAGATGTCGCCCAAGCCCTGTAGGTCGCTGGCCGGCACCTCGCCCTTGGCCATGTGGTAGACCGCCAGCATGGTGTGCGTCTTGCCGCCGCCGAATGCCGTCTGCAGCTGGATGACGGGCTCGCCGCCCTTTCCTGCCAATCGCTGCGCGACCTGCGTCAAGAGCAAACGCATCCCCTCGGTGATGTATGTGCGCTCGAAGAACGCCGGGGCGTCCTGATACTCCCTGGTGGCCTTGCCGGTGTGCACCGCTGTGATGTCCGCCGCAAACTCGGACTGCAGGAAGGTGCCCTTGAGGACATCGGTATGGGGGATGGCGATCTCGCGCCAAGGCTTCATGGCGTCTCCTTCGTGGAATCAAACAGAATGCCCTGGCTCGGCCCGGGAATCTTTGCGGCGGCGGTCTCGATCGAGCTCCAACCGGTCACGACCTCGTTGTACGCGCGTGCATCGTCCGCCCACCCTTTGCGCTCGCACAAGGTGTAGAGCCTGTAGGCAAGCTGCCGCGACGATTCGGCTTTGCTCGCGACGGCTGCCAGAACTTTGGATGCCCCGGCGTCGCCCTCAGTTTGGTAGGCCCGGATCAGTTGATGCAGTGCTTCCCACACGGGAAGGCGACTGTCGGATCGAGCATCCCAGTCGGCTGGGTAATCCTTCCATCGGAGCAGGCGGACGTTCCCTCCGCCGGCCTCAACAATGCCGGACTGCTTCACACCATCGACGCTTGTGCCTTTAGCGCGAGCGAGTGTGTCTGCTTCGCCGAATTTCCCCGTCTCCCAGCCGTGCTGATCGAACCAATGCAGGCAGAACTGCGTGTCCGCATCGAAGTCATCCTCGGCGAGGAATCGATTGATGAGCTGCAGGGCGGTCTTCACCGTCATGGGTGTGCCATCTGCCTCAAGCACGGCCGCGTAGCGACTGAAGATCGCCATGCCCGGACCGATGATCGCCTGGGAGAGATCAACTGGCGCAACGGGAGAATGCTCGCCTTCACTCTCCCGAGTCATTGCATCAAGCGCGAGCGGGAGTGACTCGTTGAGCATCCGAACAAACTGGCGTCGTGAGACAGTCCCTGCATTGGCCCCGCGAGGGCGACAGACCAGCACGATCGAGGACGCGAGTGCGTTGGCACCCATTCCGACTTGACGGATTGCCTGCTCGCTTCGAAGCGGCCAGGTTCCCGAGATGCAAAACCCAGCCAGCAGCACAGCAGCGAGAAACGTCTCCCATCCTGCGCTATTGGTGCCAGCTTCACCGGTCTCAGACTGTTTGAAAGCGTAGTAGATCGTTACCGGCGCGGATGGGTTAGCCATCTCCGCCAGCCCCTTCATGGCTCGCGTCATGCCCTCTAGAAAGAACCTCTCTGCAGCATCGCTGCTTCCGTGGCGGGTTGGAGTGGCGACCAATTCTTCAGCCTTTGGAACGGCAATAGTCGCCAATAGCTCCGGGTAGACCGCTCGCAGCGACCTGCGCAGCCACACGTAGAAGAAGTCGGAGAGATCCGCATACCCGATGTTGTCGTAATATGGAGGATCAGTCGAAACGATCTTCTGATCGGACAACCGCTGCGACTGAGCATCTGCCTGAACGCTTGCCCCCACTCCCGCAGCCGGGACCAGCGTTAAGCACTCTGACTGATATTCGCAGACTGTGACGAAGCCACCCACTGTGTCCAGCAACAAGTTCGCTTCGGGGAAATCCCAGACCATGCCGATCGCCTGCTTGGCGAACAGATTCATCACCTTCTGATTTCCCGGGACCCACCGCGTAACCGCGTTTGAAAAGTCTGCGGTGCGATCTACTGCGAACGCCAAGTAGAGGCTTACGGCCTCGGCGTATGCACGAGGGCCGATCCCACCCGCGTGCAGCGAGACGTCCTCACCATCGAAGTTCAAGGCGGCAGCATCCTGCCGAATCCGTTCTCTCGCGTCGCCGATCAGGTCACACAATGTGTCGAGGGCGACTAACTGACGATCGGTGAAAATGTCGCCGACATTGTTCATGCCATAGACGGGAGGTTGAAAATTACGATGCTTCTTGGGCAATTCACAGTCAGGTCGCCAGCTGGGCCGAGCTGAACGGGCGATTTGCTCATGCGACTCAACTGGCGGAAGGTACACGCGTCCGCGAGCGCCTTCGGCAACGATTGCCATCAGCCTCTGTCCCATCCTGCCAGCTTTGCCTTCAGTCCGCAGGTAGTCGTAGCCCATCGGAGCGTCGGATAGCAGGCAGCGGAAACCCTGTCGCTTCCCTGCGGAAGTGCCGAGTTTGGCTTCTTCGGGCGGCTTTCCGAGACGAATCGTGAACTCAAACCGGTCCTTCCGGATTACCGGCTGAACATAGACTTCTTTGCCCTCATTGCTCGATAGAACAAACGTACTTATCAACGGCACGTCGACATGGTTGAAAGCTGGGCTTGGGCTCTTCACGGTCCGAGTCCACAGCCAGGCGATTACGGCCAACTCTTGGCCGACATAGGGCTTCAGATCGGGGCGGTCCTCTGTCATTTCCTTCGTCACGATCACCTTCGGATACAAGTGGCCCAATCGCCTTCTTGCTTCATCTCGCATCCATCTGCCGTATCGCCGTACATCCTCCGCTAAACCTTCAGCTCCCTTCCAAGACTTTGAGAACAGCGACCGGTCCTTCCGAGCATCGGGATGAACCGGCGGCCGGCCAGCGAACCTTGGCGGGATCTCGATCGTGGCCTTATTGATAAGCACCGCGACAGGATTCAAGTCGCTTGCATAGGCCTGCAGCCCCAGTCGTTGCGCTTCGAGCGGAATCGCCCCACCGCCTGCGAACGGATCATGCAGCCCAGGCATCCTTGCGGGATCAAAGAGCTCAGCAGCTTGCGGATGACCCCTGTTGAGGTCACAGGTGATCTGCCACGAACGGCGAATCTCGACACGCGCTGTTTCAATGACCTCCTCGTTCGCGATGTTCTCCCATTTGACCAGATCCTCGATGATCTTGAACAAGCGACCACGCTCTCGTGTCCAGTGGCCACGGTGCTGCCGATTCGGCTCGGCTCCGGGATTCTGGCATCGCCAAAGGTCTTCAGGATCATGAACGAGTTGTCCGAAGATGACTGCTCTCGCGGCAGCGAGTGGTCGGCGCGCCCACCAGAGATGGATGCCGCGTGGGTGCGCGCCGATGCCGGGCATCTTCTCGTACGCGCACGCCTCATTGATGGCGTCGAGGGGCATGGCGACCTCGATGAGCTTCTTGGGCGAGATGACGGGATGCTGGCTCACGGTCATGCGAGACTCCGAGTGCGTGCAAGAAGATCGCTGATCGTGTAGTTCACGCTCGCCGCACCCCAGTCGGGCTCACGCTGGAACGGGTTGGCGATGTAGTGCGGGCCATCGACCGAATCGTCGTCGTTCACGAACACGATGGCGAGCCGGAACTTCTCCGACTGGTTGACGGCGTAGATGATCTCATTGCGCGTGACGGTGATGGTGTCGGCACCTGCGACACGGCCCTTCACCTCGATATGGATGGGTTCCGGTTGCTTTCCCTCTGCAGCAGGCGGGTAACTGGAAACATCCCAGCCGCACTTGTCGGCAGAAACGTCGACGACGGTGTGGCCCTTGGCCCGCTCCGCGTCCATGACGGCGTTCATTGCCAGTCGCTCGATCTTCTGACGTGCGGCGGCATCGGCGGCGGTCAGGGCGGGACCTTCGCCGCGAAGCTGCCGGATCAGGCCCGCGGGCACGACGAGCGCTCCGCCGAGCACCACGGGCGTGCCGTTCTGGACGTGGCGCATCGTCTGGAGTTCCTTCTTCCGGCTCTCCAGGCGATATTGAAGATCCTTCAACGTGCGGGTCGCATTCTCGAGGTTCAGCCGAACATCTCTGCCGGCGGCGCGATCGTCACGGAGCTTGATCTCGCGATCCGTCCAGAAGTCGATCTCTTTGGTAAGCCGCTCATGCACTGCGGCGAGTGTGCGATCCACGTGCTCAACGCGGCGGGTGGCCACCTCGCGGAAGTGATCGGGGACCAGCGATGTGGCTGCGAGCGCGACGGCCCGCTGCTCCATGTCCGAGCGAAGCCACGGCGCGCTCAGGATGGACGCGATACGTGGACGATCGGCGGCGGCGAGCGGCTCGAGATCCAAGTGAGGTGCCCACCCGGCGAAGGACGCGTTGCCCTCGGGCGTGACGCGGATGAACTGCATTCGCTTGCTGAGAACCGTCCCGTCGCCGGACTTGACCTCGTGCGTGAGCAGGAACAGCAGCCAAGGCGTATCGCCGTCATCAGTCGGGTCAACCAGCACCGAGCCCTGGCGAAGCAGGTTGGCGTTCTGCTCAAGCACGAGATCGGTGACGGAGAGCATGAGCGGATGGCCCGGGTGCATCAGCACTGCACGCGGCAGCCCCGGCTTGTCGTTCGGCTGGATCGCCGAGCGCTCGAAGCAGACGCGGTCGTACCGCTTGAGGACGGGCTCGCTCTCGCGGCGATTGCGCCCCGTGATGCGGCGGTCCCGCTCGCGGATCTCGAGGGGAACGTGGGTGATCTCGTATCGCTCGGGCTCGCGGCGATGGATCGTGCCGCCGAGCGCCGTGAACGCCTTCATAAAGAATGACCGCACGAAGAACGGCTGGAGCCGCCGCGCCTCGGCCTTCTCCATCTCCTCCTTGACCTTGAACAGCCGGTCCGGCGACATCGTCTGCTCCGCGAGCGCGTTGCGGTTGAGCAGGCTGCGGAGGTGGTCGTGGTTGAAGGCGTGGTCGATCCGCTGCGTGAGGCGGGCACGCACGGCGGGCTGATCGCCGTACCGGATGGCCTCGATCATCAGGTCCTTGAGGCTCTTCTCCTCGAAGACGTCGCCGAGGATGTTGAAGACCTTGCCCTTGAGCGCCTCGCACTCGGTTGCGAGCTTGTCGAGCAGTCGATGCCAGACCGCGCCCTCGCGGGTTTCTTTGGCGACGAGGCTCCAGAGGTGGCAGACCTCGGTTTGACCGATGCGATGGATGCGGCCGAACCGCTGCTCCAAACGATTCGGGTTCCAGGGAAGGTCGTAGTTGACCATCAGGCTGGCGCACTGCAGGTTGACGCCTTCGCCGGCCGCATCGGTGGCGATCAGCACGCGCACGTCCTTGTCGGACCGGAAGAGCGCCTGCGCCTTCTTGCGCTCATCGCGGTGCGTGCCGCCGTGGATGGTGACGATCGAGTCAGAATTGCCGAGGACGCCGGCGATCTTCGCGTGCAGGTAGTTCAACGTGTCGCGGTGCTCGCTAAAGATGATGATCTTGCGCTGGCGACCGTCGGCGTCGTGCATCTCCGGCGTGTTCTGGAGCAACTTGGACAACTCGTCCCACTTGCGGTCCTGGCCTGACGCAACGACTGCTTTCGCTTGGGCTTCGAGAGAAGTGAGGATCAGGATTTCGGCCTCAAGCTCCGCCACGGTCCGGGCGGCGGAGGCCTGGTCGACAAGCTTCTCTTCGAGCGTCTCCTGTTCGTCGGCGTTCAGATCATCATCGTCCTCGGGGACCGACGGCACGGTCTCCGCGATGACCTGGCGGCCGCGGATCCCCAGCCGCTCCTCGCGGATCCGATCGGAAAGGCGCTCGCGACGACGACGGAGCGACTGGTAGATCGCTTCGGGGCTCGAAGCGAGCCGCCGCTGCAGCGCCGTGAGCGCGAATCCGACTGAACCCTTGCGGTTGCCCTCGAGTTGATCGGCCTTCCCCATTTCGGTCTGGACGTACTGCGTCACGGCTTCGTAGAGCGCCGCTTCCGGATCGGAGAGCGTGTAGTTGACGGTGTACGCCTTGCGCTCCGGGAAGAGCGGCGTGCCGTCGAACTTCACGAGTTCCTCTTTGACCATGCGCCGCATCAAGTCCGACGTGTCCACCTTGTGCACGCCGTCGCGGAACTTCCCGTAGAACCGATCTGAATCGAGCAGCGACAGGAAGAGCTGGAAATCCTCCTCTTTGCCGTTGTGAGGCGTCGCCGTCATCAGCAGCAGATGGCGGGTTTCCTTGCCGACCCGCTCTGCGAGGCGGAAACGAGCGGTCTTCTCGAGTTTCGATCCGTAGAAGTGTGCGGCGAGCTTGTGGGCCTCGTCGAAAACAACCAGATCCCAGCCAGCGGTGAGGAGTTTCGACTGAAGTGGTCCAGGCTTGCGGTCGTCCGAGCTCTCCGTGTCTTCATCGCGAGAAAGCTGATCGAGGCGGACGATGAGCTGGTTGTGGTCTTCAAACGGATTACCGCTCGGCGATCCGTCGTCGAGGGCCCCGGAATAGACCTTGAACTCCAGGCCGAACTTCTCGAATAGTTCGTCTCGCCACTGATCGACCAGGCTCCCTGGCGCGATGATGAGCACGCGACGGGCATCTGCGCGCATGACCAGTTCGCGGATGTAGAGGCCAGCCATGATCGTCTTGCCCGCCCCGGGGTCGTCCGCCAACACATAGCGCAGAGGCTGACGCGGCAGGAGCGATTCGTAGACGGCCGTGATTTGGTGCGGGAGCGGATCCACGTTGGACGTGTGGACCGCCATCATGGGGTCGAAGAGAAACGCGAGGTCGATGCGTTTGGCCTCACACGCCAGCTGGAAGGCGGCACCGTCGCCATCGAGCGCCCACGGGCGCTCGACGATTGCCGGGCTGACGGCACTTTCGTCGGCGGGTCCAAGAAGCCGCTCTTTCAGCGTCCCGTCGGGGAGCCTGTAGTAGACCTGCATCGTGTCGGTGGAGAGCGGCGTGGTGGCGACGACCGTGCAGACAACGCCAGGCTCGAGGCCCACCAACGGAACGCCAGGCTTGATGTCGGTCAGATTCATGCTTTGTCCGCTCGGTGATGACCATTTCCGACTGTCCTCACGCATCCACTACCAGGCCCGTCTGGATCGTGGTACGGTCGGATTGACCCGCCGGTTATGTCCGTGTACAGTAAACAGGGAACGAGCGAGCGTCAACCCGTCATGACCGCCCAGAAACCAAAGTTCGGCCCCTTCATCCGCGAGCGCCGCACGGCCAAAGGGTACAGCCTGCGCCGCTTCGCCGAGCTGGTCGGCATCAGCCCGACCTACCTGTCGCACGTCGAGCAGGACAAGGTGGACTCGCCGCCGACAGCGGACCGCATCCAGAAGATGGCCGAACTGCTGGGCGAGAGCGCAGACGAACTGATCGCGATGGCGGGCCGCGTCCCCGAAGACCTGCCGAAGATCATCCAGAGCCAGCCCGAAGCGATGCCGGCGCTGTTGCGCGCTGTGAAGGGGTTCACGCCCGAGCAGCTCAAGAGGCTCCAGGATCAGGCCGCCAAGATGCGCAAGGAGGGCGATCCGCAGTGAGCGCTCGTGGGGCCATCTCGGACGTGCCATATGTACCAGAAGTCCGCATCGAGCGTGACGCGGATGCGCTCATCGCGGAGTATGCCCACCGTACCGGCGCTCCTGTCGCTGGGCCCGTGCCCGTTGAGGACATCCTTGAACTGCATCTCGGCCTGACGTTTGCCATCGAGGATCTGGCGGTGCTGTTCGGAACCGATGGCGTGCTCGGCGCGATCTGGTTCAACGAGAAGCTGGTCCGGATCGACACCCGGCTCGATCCTTCGGAGAACCCGTCGCGGCTCGGACGCTACCGCTTCACGCTGGCGCACGAGATCGGGCACTGGCGACTGCACCGCACGTACTATCGCGAAGACCCGATGCAGGCTGCGCTCTTCGACGGGCGCGGCCAACCTGCGGTCGTGTGCCGCGCCAGCGAGAAGAAGATCCCGGTCGAGTGGCAGGCCGACACGTTCGCCAGCTACCTGCTCATGCCCAAGGCCCTCGTCATCTCGGCTTGGCAGGGGTGGCGCGGCAACCTGGATCCTGTGATTCTCGCAGACCTCGCCCCTGTGGCCGCCGCTGATGGCCGCGACCCGGCCGATGCCACGCTTGATCGTTTCTCGAAGCCGCTCGCCGAGCGGTTTGAAGTGTCCGCCGAGGCGATGCGCATCCGCCTCGAGAAACTCGGCCTGATGATGCGCGAACGACCCAACACACTGTTCTGACCCTGCACGATCCGACACCGGCACGGCACTGTCACGTCCTGAGTGTCAACCATTTAGCAAACGACAGACAAGGAAACTCAGCAATGGCTAAACCGTTCGATCCCCGCAAAGTCCTGAAGCAGATCGCCAACACGCTGCTCCGCGAGTTCTTCACGCGCCGCGGCGAGCTCGCCGACGTCCCGTGGGACCAGCTCAGCGAGCACCGTATCGATCCGGTGTTTGATGCGTGGCAGTCACTGCCGGAGCATCAGAAGCTCGCGGTGCAGGTGATCCTGCGCGACATCAGCGAACTCTCCGACCACCGCGGCATGGCGGTGCTGGCCGAAGAGATCCTGTGGCGCAAGCCGGAAATCGCTGACCAGTTCAAGGCGCAGGCGAGCAAGCAAGACAAGGCGATGTGGGTGTACCTCAACCTTCCCGAGGCATTCAACGAGGCAGCCCTGTTCGCCCGGGCCGACGCGCTCGCGGCGGGCCGCCACTGGAAGCGCCGCAACAGCCTGCCCAAAGAGGCGATCGTCGTCACGGACGCCATGCTCCAGGCCCTCGGCGATGCGCTGACGTCGTACTACGGGCCGGCGCAGATGCGCGGCCGGTGCTGCAAGGTCGTGCACTACCGCCGCCAGGGCGGCGCGGAGTACTTCTTCGCGTACCTCGACGACTATCCCGACAAGCACATCGTCTTCGATGGCGAGAGTGACCAGCCGATCATCCGCTCGGACCGGTACGCCTTCGAGAACGTGTTCGTCTACAACGCAGACGACGGTTCGCTGGAAGTGTTCGCGCAGGGTGGTAAGAAAGTCTGGGAGCCATTGCAGTGCGCCTTCTGCAAGGCCGTGCTGGGGCGCTCCGTCGCGCCCACGGACCCGCTGCGGCCGACGTTCATGCTCGATCACCTGCTGGCTCCGAACTCCCCGATGCCGCTGGAGGCGACCGACGGTATCGAGGAGGCGAAGATCACGCGGATGCGGATCGTGCCACGCGGCTCCAGCGGCTACATCGAGATCAAGGCCGATCCCAAAGGCTCGCGCGACGACATCTATCGCAAACTCGAGCGGTGGATCCGGTCGGAGAACGTCACTGCCGATGGAGTCCGCGTCGCGTCCGCGTCGTTCTCGCTCAAGTTCGCGCACGACGGCCCGGGCCGAGCGCCGACGCTGGCGTTCGATGTCTCCGTGCCCAACTCCAGCAACCTCAAGAGCAAACCCGATGAGCACCGTGTCATCGGTGAGCGCTGCCTCAAGCGCTGGGGGGTGACCAATGACCAGTGACGCGTTCCTGCGGCTTCTGCTCCACGCCCTTGACGACACCGATCGCGTGTTTGATCACCGCGACGTGGCCGAGTGGCCGCCAGGCGTGCTCACTATGGCCGAGCGACTCGGCCTCGTGCGCCCAGCCTCGGGCGGCTTGATTGCGGCGTGCCCGCATTGTGAGGATGCACACGTTGAGGTCGTCGCCAAACGCGCAGGCCCCGATGGGGTTGATCGCTTG
>JAHBXK010000053.1 GCA_019636535.1 Phycisphaeraceae bacterium
TGTCGTGTACGACCCATTCAGCGGTCGAGGGACGACGGCCCTCGAGGCTTGTCTTCTCGGGCGCGTCGGGTTGGGGTCCGATGCGAATCCGATGGCATGGACTCTGACTGCGGCCAAATCCAACCCGCCATCGCGCGACAGACTGACGCGCCGAATCGAGGATCTCAGGAGGGGCATGCGGGTTCGCTCGATTGCTCATGTCCCCGACGAGATCCAGATGCTGTTTCATCCTTCGACCCTCTCGCAGTTGGTGTCCCTCCAGGACCGGATGTCACTGCTCCGAGGTGACGATCGGTTCGTCTATGCCGTGCTCCTGGGGATACTTCACGCGAACGCGCGCACCGACGGAACGCCGCGGGGCCTCACGGTCGCGATGCCCAACACCTTTGCGATGGCGCCCAACTATGTGAAGCAGTACATCAGGGTTCATCGGTTGAAGGCGCCTGAGGTTGACGTACTCGATGCGGTCGCGGAACGAATCGAGAGCTTGGAGATACCCACGTCGGGATTCAGGCGTGGCGCGGCCTGGATGCAGGATGTGCGAGCGACGATTGCGTGGCCTCGTGAGAAGGGCAAGGCCAGCCTCATCTTCGCTTCCCCACCTTATCTTCAGGTGATGAAGTACGGAAAGATGAACTGGATTCGCCTGTGGCTCCTGGGTCACGAGCCGAAGGATGTCGACAACGGGCTGTTCACATCCGCTTCGCTGGCGCGATATCGGGAGTTCATGACCGCTGCTTTGAAGCGAATGCGCGCTCGGCTACGGGCGGACGGCTACGTCTGTCTGGTGATCGGTGACGTAAGGCAGGATGCCACGACGGTGAACTTGGCTAAGGAGGTGGCCGACGGCTGCGCAGGACTAGCCGGCCTGCGTGTCCTTGAGGTGCTGGATGATCATCTTCCGGTCAAGCACAAGGTGAGTCGCATCTGGGGCGAGACGCGAGGCAGGGCGACCAAGACCGACCGGATTCTCGTCCTTGGCGGGCCGAAGGCGCAACGGTTGCCGGCGTACCCAAAGATCGATTGGTCCAGCGCGAACTGCTACGGAGTGTAGACCGAATGAGTGACATCACAGAGAAGCTCAAGATCCTGGCGTCCACGGACATCTTCAAGAGTGGCCGGGATGCCGCGACGTTTGTCGGCCGACCGTTCTACTTCGACTACGAAACAGTGAAGGTGCTGGTCAACGACAAGTGGAAGCATAGTGTCGGCGGCATTCCTGCGGGTGCGTTCCTTCTCTGTTCCTACGATGGAGAAGTGGGTGTCGAAGAGATGGTGCTCGTGCGGGTGATCGGCCCGACCGCGCTTCCCACTGACTCGGACGTCGTTGCGTCGATGGTCGATCACTACAAGGAAGACCAGCCGCCCGGGGCCGGAACGCCGAAGAAGCTCGACAGCTACACCCGCTACGAGTTTATGTTCTCTGGGCTCGAGTGCCGAGTGCTCGGCACCTACTATCGCCAGGACACGAAGACACGCTTCGGTGCGGACGTCGAGAACTTCTTCAGCGCTCACAACTACTCCGTCTACAAGCCGGAGGGGAAGGCGCTCGAATACATCGTGAACTTCCGCGAGGGTGAGGGGATACCCGGTGGCCCGGATCAGGTGCGCCTGGGATGCGTTCGCTACAGCGCCTCGCGCCGATCCGACAAAGGGACCGAGGTGCCGATCTATGTTTCTCCGCTCGACTTTGTTGGCAAGCGCACCGCGCTCTTCGGTATGACGCGAACGGGCAAGTCGAACACCGTGAAGAAGATTCTCGAATCGGTTAAGGCGCTGTCCTCAAGTCCGGTCGAAGTCGATGGGAAGCCTCTGCAACCGATTGGCCAGATCATCTTCGATATCAATGGCGAATATGCCAATGCCAATCAGCAGGACGAAGGGACCGCAATTTTTGAGCTCTTCCAGCAGGAGACGACCCGATACTCTTTGCAGGAAAAGCCGGGTTTCGAGGTGATGAAGCTCAATTTCTTCTCCGACATCGAGGCCGGATTCGGGCTACTGCAGAGCTTCCTTTCGGAAGAGGGTGCCGACTACGTAAAGAGTTTCCTCTCGATCGACCTGAGCGACGTCGAGGCGGACGACGTGTCCGCGAAGACTCGGCGAGCGCGCGTTCTTGCGGCCTACAAAGCATGCCTCTTCTCTGCAGGGTTTAAAGGCGACAACAAGAAGATCAAGTTTCAGGGGAACAAGGAGCTCAATGGATTGGCGGGAGATATCGACCCCTCGCAGGGTGTCACCTACGACGAAGCCGCGACATGGTTCTCCGCCGTCTGGGATGAGTACAACTCACACGGCTACTTCGACAAGTACAAGAAGGAGAAGGGCAGGGAATGGGCGGATGACGATCTGAAGGCGGTTCTTGTTATGCTGACGCGCAAGCGAACACCCGGAAAGGACGCGAACGTATCCGGATATCGGAAGCTGAACCCGTTCAAACAGTACCACTCTCCATCCAACGCAAGCTCGTTCGAGGACGCCATTGTCCAGCAGTTGCGCAGGGGACAGATCGTCATCATCGATCTCTCGCAAGGCGACCCGCAACTGCAGGGGACTTACTCGGAAAGAATCTGCAGACGCATCTTCAACGATGGAATGCAGCGCTTCATTGCGAACGAAGCTGCCAATTTTGTGCAGCTGTACTTCGAAGAAGCGCACAACCTCTTTCCGAAGAAGGACGACAAGGATCTTAGCCAGATCTACAACCGAATCGCGAAGGAAGGCGCAAAGCTTCGGATCGGCATGGTCTACGCGACACAGGAGGTCAGCTCGATCTCCGGCAACGTTCTGAAGAACACGCAGAACTGGTTTGTCTCTCACCTCAATAATCAGGACGAACTGAAGGAGGTGCAGAAGTTTTACGACTTCGAGGATTTCGTAGAAAGCCTGCGCCGCGCTCCGGATCGGGGATTCATCAGAATGAAGACATACTCCAACGCCTTCATCGTGCCGGTGCAGATCGATCGGTTCTCGGCCAAGAAGAGTACCTGACATGGGCTACTCGCAGTTCAAGGGTCGGAAACCATTCGAACGTGCGAGCAAGATCGCGCACTCAGAGATCCTGAACAACCCCGACGTGCAGGCCTTTGTGGGGTCCTGCACATTGCCTTCAGAACCTGAGGGCGGACAAGTCGAAGCGCTGCAGCAGCCGCTGCCCGCCGTAGAGGGGAGGATCTCATCGGTGATTGCCATCGACGGGGGCATGTCCGAAGCCGCGGTCCGGAAGGAGTTCCCCAGCGCGTCCATCACGTTCATGACGTTCGGTCCACTCATGCTGGACCTCAAGGACCTGTCGGCATTGGACGATCAGCCGTTCATCGGACCGGAGGATATGGCAAAGCTGAAGAATCTCTCGCGATTCAGCCTGTCCATTCCGACCAAAGCGATTCGCGCAAAGGGCGCGTCAAGATTCTCCGAAGGGGTCAGGAGAACGATCCACGAGTTTCTGTTCGCAAAGCAGAAGGAACTGGGGCTGGCGCTCCAATGGTTGCTGTTCCGTGGCTGGCTGCCGGAGGCCGAGCGCAAAACGTGGAACGTCCCGCGCTGCCCTGCGACGCCCGACTGTCCTGGCGGCGAGGTTCCTTTCAGTTACTCAAGCCCCGTTGAGATCGAGTGTCCCTACTGCGGGCAGCCGGCGTTCCTGTCCGATGCACTTCGGCTGTACGAGCGTGTCGATGACGAGCAGGGCGCCGGCGGCATCATGTCGTATCTGCTCACGACGCTGGAGCAGCTGGTGGTCGTAAATGTCATTCGCACGCTTCTCAGTCTCCGGCCGTCCACGCTTCGGGAGATCTTGCTCATCAAGGACGGACCCTTGGCATTCTTCGGCATGACGGCGCCCCTCCGCACGCCCATGCTGGAGCTGATGAGCTACCTGGCAAAGAAGGACTCGGGCAAGCCGTTGCTTTGCCTGGTTGGTCTCGAGAAGAGCGGCGCATTCGTAGAGCACGCCATGCTGATTGAGCCAAAGCTGAAGCCGGGACATTATCTGCTGTTCACAAACGACTACGTCTACCGGTATGTGATTCCGGGTGATCCCACCAATCCTCAGCCGTACGGATTCAACACCTACTACGGCTCCAAGCTCGTTTACAAGAGTCACCGGGGTGATGTATTTGTGGCGACTCTGCCACTTATCGACCAGAGCATTCGAGATCGATTTGACAATTTGCAGAACGCCACGGAAATACTGCGTGCAATTGCCGAGCTCCGCTGCTCAATGTACGACCAGGCAGTGGTGCCAGTGGTCTTGGCCAACAAGCTCGTGTCGCTAGCGGACTTTCCGAGTTCCGAGATACTGGCAAAATTTGTTCGGAACAAGCTCGATCGTGCTTAGGTCACCTGTGACCGTCTCGTTTTTCGGGATCGCCAGACTGGGAGGAAGAGGTGGTGAGAACTGTTTTCACGCGGGCGGAACTGAACTGCGCGGAATGGGCAGTGGGTGTCTGAAGCAGATCCGTTCTGCTCACGTGGGTGAATGCAGCCCATGAGAATGGGTGGGTGATGGTCGACCGTGAGTCTTGCACGAGCGACAGCGGAATTGCGTCGTACCGCTGCTGGTACGAGAAGTCCTACGATGCCATCGAACGCGCGTGCCGCTCTCTAGAACACCCATTTGGGTTCAATCCGCCACTGTTGAACAGCGTAGAGGCACTCGCGGCGCAGCCACGAGTGCTGGTGGCAACGCTCAATCCGGCCGGCAGCGTTGACTATCCAGATCACCGGGGGCGGTACCGATACGAAGGGCTGAACGCTTATCTGGATATAGACTGGAACGGGTACGGGGCGGGTCAATCCCCTCTGCAACGTCAGATGCAAGGAGTCTTTGAGCATCTGCGCCGCCGAATCTGCGGCAGTCCAATTGACTCGATTACGTTCGCGCGCTCGCGTGTGGTAACAGCTCAATTGATCCCGTTCCGCAGCCCCAGCGACACTACACTGTACCGCCGCGTGGAGTCGGTGGCATTGGCCCGTTCAGTGTGGGCAGATCTGTTCCGCATATGGTTGCCTTCGACGGCGGTGACGGTGGGTGCCACGACCGCGCAGGAATTGGGCGTTCTATTGGGCGCCGTCGAGCGGGAAGACTCTCTGCCAATCGGGTGGGGTAGGTATCGAATGACCCTTCGAGAGTTCAGCTGTGGAACTCGGCTTCTCGCGTTGCCGCACCTCAGCCGGTTCGCGATCTTGGGTAGATCACAAAGTGAGCCGTACCTGAATGAAGCTTTCGACTGGGTGGCGCGCCACACCTGTCCTAATGGTGGGGTACGTGTTTGGCCATAGGCGGCAGGAGCCGTTGGCAGGAGCGCGGAACTTGTCGCAGTGCTTCTATCGGTGCGCAAGATCATCGTCGAGCGACCGCTCAGACTCAATTTCCAGGCGAGCGCCGAACGCGTCGCGCGCCTCGAGGAGGAGAAAGGCTTTCAGGCGCTGGCGCAGTCGAAGAAGAAGGGCGCCCTGGGCGTGAAGGCGCAGGCCGAAGGACGTGCGCTGCAAGAGGCCGTCCGCAAGCTCCTGGACCGGCTTACTCGCGCGCTTGAGAAGGACCGCATGGAGTTCGAGCGCATGTTCGATCCCGCAGCGAAAAAGGCCGGCGTGAAGCTCCCGGCTCCGGTGCGGAAGGCCATCCTCTCCGCGTTCTCGGAGCGCGACGCGAGGGCCGCCAACTGCCACGACAAGGACGGCAAGCCCGAGCCGGACCCCGAGCTGCGCGACACGGAGAGCGTGCCGCTCGCCGAGCGGATCAAGGCGTTCTTCGAGCGCGAGGTGAAGCCTCATGTGCCGGATGCCTGG
This sequence comes from Phycisphaeraceae bacterium, assembly GCA_019636535.1. Classification (GTDB taxonomy): domain Bacteria; phylum Planctomycetota; class Phycisphaerae; order Phycisphaerales; family UBA1924; genus JAHBK01. The sequence continues at coordinate 5,791 of JAHBXK010000053.1, forward strand.
ATCGACACTTCGAGACGAGGCGCGAGGGACGGTCAGGTCGGCCTCATCGGCTACGAAATCAACTTCAACCGCTACTTCTACCGTTGCACCCCGCCTCGTCCGCTCGAGGAGATCGAGAGCGAAATACGGGTGATCGAGCAGGACATCGTGCGGATGCTGGCTAAGGTCACGGGCGGGCCGGCGTGATACGAAGTGTCGGGGCTTGTTATTAATCCCCGACGTTTCGTATCAGCCGGTCCCATGCCCACGACGCGCAGTGATCGGACGCTCAGGCTGATTGAGAAGCTGGGCCTCGCGCGCCCTCGGGATCTCGAGCGGCATGGCATCACGCGCTCGCAGCTTGCGCGTCTCGTCGAAGACGGGCGGGTCGTCCGGAAGGCGCGAGGCATCTATATCGCGGCCCGCCACGCGCCCACCGAGGTCCACACGCTGGCGCAGGTCGCCAAGCGTGTGCCGGGCGGTGTGTTCTGCCTGTTCACTGCCCTTCGATTCCACAGCCTGACGACACAATCGGCCGCCGAGGTCTGGATCGCGCTCCCCGAGAAGGGACGCCGCCCACGCCTCGACCATCCCCGCCTGCGCGTGGCCCGGTTCTCCGGACCCGCGCTCACCGAAGGCGTGCAGGTGCACCGTGCCGAAGGGGTAGTCATACGCGTGTACTCGGCGGCGAAAACCGTGGCCGACTGCGTCAAGTACCGGAACAAGATCGGCATTGACGTCGCGGTCGAGGCCCTGCGCGACTACAGCCGCAAGCGCCGCGGCGGCGCCAACGAGCTGGCCCGATTCGCGCGCATCTGCCGGGTCACGCGCGTCATGCAACCCTATCTGGATGCGATCGCATGACGGACAGAGCCGACCTCGCCGCCTCCGTCGCCGTGCGCCTACTCAATCGGGCGAAAGAAACCGGCGACGACCACCAGACCCTGCTGACGAGCTACTGCCTCGAGCGCTTCCTCTACCGCCTTGGCGCCTCGTGTCACCGCGACCGCTTCGTACTCAAGGGCGCAATGCTCCTGCGCCTCTGGTTGGACAGACCCTGGAGCAACGGGCGCGAGTACTACGCGTGGCATGGCAAGAAGCTGGCGCATCTGCCAGCCGAGCAGTTCTTGCAACCCGCCAGGGATTTCCTGCGGTGGCACAACGAGCATCGATTCAAATCATGAAAGATCACCCGGGTCGCCGAAGACAGCGGCGCGTCCGGCGCAGGAACCGTAGGTAACCTCGCTACCGCCTCGTGCGGCCGTCAGGCCGTGGACTCGTAATTGCGTGCAATGACCACCGATATTCGCGTGTCGAACTGCGATACCAAGATCGCAGACTCCGTTCATGAAAGTGTCGGAAGTTCTGCGCCTGCTTCGCGAGGATGGTTGGTATCTTGCAATCACGCGCGGGAGTCACCGGCAGTACAAACATCAGGTGAAGGCCGGTCGTGTTACCGTTCCCGGAAAGCTTAGTGATGATTTGGCGCCGGGGACCCTCAACAGTATCCTGAAGCAGTCGGGCCTGAAGAAACGGAAGTGAGTCCATGCGTTACGCGATAGTGATCGAGCAGGCAGGAGCAAACTTTTCCGCCTACGTACCAGATCTTCCAGGTTGCGTCGCAACCGGTGAAACGCTCGCAGATACCGAACGCGCCATACGTGAGGCGATTGCGCTTCACCTCGAGGGGATGCGCGAGGATGGGGCGCCGATTCCGCCGCCCTCGAGCCACGTCGACTATGTGGAAGTGGCGGCCTGACCTGAGCGCCCGGTCATCTCACTCACTCGCCCCCAGGGTGGCGAGCAACCCATCCAGTTGCTGGAACGTCTCGCCCATCGCATCTGCAGCTCCGGTGCCAGCCGCGTCGAGGGCTTCCTTCGAGGGATAGAGGTCGCTCAGGACCAGCAGCGTCCTGCCAGCCTTTTCCTCGAAGGTCACCGTGGTGACGGACCCCGCGTCACCACTCTCCTCATTGGTCCAGACGAGACGTGAGTGCGGCGTGACTTCGAGGTACCGGCCGAAGAAGTCCATGCCATCGCCGAAGCCGAGGCGGTACTTGCCCCCGGTGCGAACATCCATCTCGCAGGAAACCAGGGTCATGCCCATCGACTTCGGGATCCACCACTGCTTGAACAGCTCGGGCCGGGTCCATGCCTCGAACACGAGGCTCGCCGGGGCGTTGAAGGTGCGCGTGACGACGAGCTCACGGTCGGACTTTCGTTCCACGCTCGTGCGCGTTGCGTCCATCGAACTTCTCCTTCCGTTTCAGTTCTTCGACCACTTTGTCCAACTCGTCGAATCGTGCGGCCCAGAGCTGGCGGTACCGCTCGATCCAGGCCGCTTCTTCTTCGAGCCGGCATGAACCGATCTTGCAGGTCCGTACCCGCCCAATCTTCTCCGTGGTCACGAGACCCGCCTGTTCCAGGACACCGACGTGCTTCTTCATGCCGGTGAGGGTCATGCCGAATCTGTCGGCGAGGTTTGTGATCGACGCGTCCGAACGCGCGAGCTGCTCGAGGACGCCGCGTCGGGTGGCGTCCGAGAGCGCGGCGAAGGAGGCGTTGAAGCGGGTCTGCGTATACTGAACCATGTGGTTCAGTATGTAGCACGAGCGCTGCCAGATGCAGGGGTTTTCGCCTCGCCCAAGGTATTTCGTGGTAAGCAAGTCCGCTTGATGAGCCGATGGAGTCCAATCGTGTCCAGCATCCAGCGATTTTTCGCGCTCGTCGCTTCAATTCTTCTCGCCGGCTGCGCGACCTACCGGACTCCCGGCGGGCCCGTTTCGATTCCCGGGATCACCGACAGCGGCATCGCCGAGGCGCTGGCGCGCAAGCCGGCCGCCACGTTTCCGGTGCGGCTGATCGTCACGCGCGTGCAGGCGTCGGGATATGAGTCGTACTCGAATCGCGGGGTGGGCACCGGTCGCTACAGCGTGGTCACGACCCGCGATGTCGAGACCGAGGCGGACATCGCGCGTCTCGGCAAGATGCCGGGCGTGGCGGCCATCGGCGCGCTCAAGCGCCTGCTGCTGCCCGGCAATCTGACCTCGGCGATGGACCTGCGCGCGGGCGCCGCGCAGCTGCATGGCGACATCCTGCTGCTCTACACCTTCGATACGTCATTTCGCACGGACACGACGCGGATCGGCCCGCTGCAGCTCGTGTCGCTCGGCTTTTTTCCCAACAAGAAGGCGGTCGTGACCTCGACGTGTTCGGCCGCGTTCATCGACGTGCGCACGGGCTACCTGTACGGCGTTGCAGAAGCGACCGCGAAGGAGGCGCAGCGCTCCGACCTGTGGAGCACGCGGGAGGCGCTCGAGGCGGCGCGCCTGCGCGCCTGCGCGCCGAGCGCGGCGCGTTCAGTTCGCTGCTCGGCGAGCTGGAGAGATCCTGGGCGGCGATCTTCGCCGAGTACGCTGGGCAGGACATTCCTCTGGGCGATGAGCGGCCGTGACGATTGAGATGCGGCCCGAGGCGCCGTCCGATGTCGCGGCGATCGAGACCCTGACGGTGGCGGCCTTCCTCGGCGCTCTACACACAAGCCACACTGAGCAGTTCATCGTCGCGGCACTGCGACGCGCGGAAGCACTCACCGTGTCGCTCGTGGCGGTGGAGGAGGGCGCGGTGATCGGCCATGTCGCGGTGTCGCCCGTCGCCATCTCGGACGGCGCGGTCGGCTGGTACGGCTTGGGGCCGATTTCGGTGTTGCCGGCGCGGCAGGGGCAGGGCACCGGCTCGCGCCTCATGCATGCAGCCCTGGACGCGCTGCGCGCGCCTGACGGTGCATTCGGGCCATAATAGTGGCTGGACCGCGACCGGAGCGCCCCCATGCCACGCCTGCATCGAAAGAGCGACGGTGTCTACCTCGGGTCGATATCGGATGACGACCTGAACGTGCTCATCGATCACCTGGAAGAAGAGCACGGGACGGACACCGACTATTTCATCAACACGACGACCATCGACCAGCTCGTCGGCCTCGGTGCGTCCACGGCGCTCGTGGCGCTGCTGCGCAGTGCCGTGGGGGATTCCGACGGCATCGAGGTCGGCTGGGAGGAATGACCACATGATGACGCACTTCGGCACTCGATCGGCCATCGTGGCGCTGCTGTGTGCCGCCGCGCTTGCGGCCTGCGGCCAGTCGACCACTGCGGTGGCGACGCAAGCCAGGGCCGACGCGAGCCTGCCGCTCGTGGTCGTGCACAAGAGTCCCGCGTGCGGCTGCTGCGAGGCCTGGGTCACGCACATGAAGTCGGCGGGCTTCCCCGTCGAGGTGAAGAATGTCGATAACCTCGACGCGATCAAGACGAAGGTCGGTGTGCCCTACGCGAAGGGCTCCTGCCACACCGCGGAGGTGGACGGCTACTTCGTCGAAGGCCACGTGCCCGCCGCCGACGTGAAGCGCCTGCTCGCCGAGCGGCCGCCGGCGACGGGCCTCACGGTGCCCGGCATGCCCGCCGGCTCGCCCGGCATGGAAGTGCCCGACGGCACCGTGCAGCCCTACGACGTCGAGCTCGTCGCCGCGGACGGCACAACGACC
>JAHBXK010000054.1 GCA_019636535.1 Phycisphaeraceae bacterium
GACACGCCACGCAGCCACGCGCGCCCGCGAGCACGCCGCCCCGCGGCGCACGCACGCTCCGCTCGCCTGGTCCTACCGTCGCGAGCATGATCCAACTGCGTGTCGCGATCGCGGGAGCAGGAACGGCCGGGCTCGCGACCGCGGCGTTTCTCGCCGAAGCGGGGCACGATGTCACCGTCTACGAACGCGCCGCCGAGTTGGCGCCCGTCGGCGCGGGCCTGCTCATGCAGCCCACAGGCATGGCCGTCCTTGAGAGGCTCGGCCCGAACGCCGATCCGCCCAACGGCCCCACCGAGACCGCGGCCGCACGGCTGCGGCAACTCGCCACACCCATCCACCGCCTGCACGGCGCAACTCGCGCCGGACGCACCGTACTCGCGGTCGAGTATCCTCACGGCACGTGCGGCTACGGCGTCCACCGCGCTGCGCTTCAGCGAGTGCTGCTGGATGCCGCGATCAGCCGCAACGCCAAACTGCGTCTGGGCGTGATGCTCACCAACGGCCAACCGCCGTCCGCCGGCTGCATCGCTCGGCCGAGCACCAGCGACTCGGCATCCACGCACGCATCGCTGTCGCTCTCCTCGCTCGGCGAGATCGACCTGCTCATCCTCGCCGACGGCGCCCGCTCCAGCCTCCGCTCGGCAATCCTGCCGAAGTTGGTTCAACGAGCCAGACCCTACCCCTTCGGCGCGCTCTGGTTCGTCGGCACCGATGAGAGCGGTCTCGGCGGCGACACGCTCTGGCAAGCCTACGACGGCACAGCGCGGATGCTCGGCCTGCTCCCCTCCGGCTCCGCCGCACCCGGTCAACCGCGCACGCTCAGCATGTTCTGGTCGGTCGCCATGCGCGATGTCGAGGCGATCCGCAGCCGCGGCCTGGAGCCGTGGAAACGCGACGTCCGCTCGCTCGCGACCACGCCCGCCGTCGAGATGATCCTGTCGCAGATCACCGACCTCGGCCAACTCATCACCGCGGGCTACCTCGACGTCGTCATGCGCTCCGCATACCACGGCCGCGTCCTGGCAATCGGCGACGCGGCCCACGCCATGAGCCCGCAACTCGGCCAAGGCGCCAACCTGGCCCTCGTCGATGCGCTCGAACTGGCCGAGGCACTGGCCTTCGCCGAGTCTCCCGGCGTGAGCAAGGCACGCCTGATCGAATCCGCCCTCGCTTCCTTCGAGCACAGACGACGCGGCCAAACACGCTACTACCAATTGGCCTCACGCTGGCTCACGCCCCTCTTCCAGAGCAACTGGCCGATGGTGGGCCCGCTCCGAGATGCGCTCTTCGGCCCGCTCTGCGCACTGGGCCCGGTGCGACAGCAGGTGACCGACAGCCTGATGGGGCGCAAAACGGGGATCGGGCCGTGGGCTCGGGCTGAACCGCACCGACTACCACGACCCGCCCCGACCCCGATCAGAGATCCGACGTAGCTTCGCCAGCGTGTGAGGGCTGCCGCCCTCGCGCTTCCCCCCCGACACGCACCACCTCCCCGCCGCGCGCAGCAAGCCCGACGTCGTCGTCATCCCCGCCGAACTCCTCCGCCCCTACTACCGCAATGCGCCAAGCGCGCCCGCGCGAAAGCCGACGCGCACCCGCTAATCCTCATCATCGCCGATCATCAATCCCCCCACTCCGCCCGCGCGATCCGCCCGCCCCGCCATCGGGTTCACCACCCAGTTGTCTCGACCCAACACCAACTCGTCCGCGATCTCCACCGCCTCGCGGAAACTCTCCTGCGCCTGACCAACGTCGAAGCACCCCGGCAGCACCATCCCGCGCTCCAGGTGCTCCACCGTCGCCACCGCGTCCCCGCACACCAGCACCGTGCTCCGCGCCTTGGCCACCAGCAAACCCGTCAGCCCCGGCGTCACGCCCGGCATCGGAAACAGATCAACCCCCGGCGCAAGCCGGTCCGGCGCGGGCTGACACCGATGCAGCACCGCCACGTCCACCTCCAGCGCGCTCTTCAACTCCTCGTCACCCGCCTCCGCCGCTTCCTGCAACCGCCGAACCAGCGGCACGCCCACCCCCTCGCGCTCCGGAGCCGACACCCACCACGCCGCACGCTCAAACGCGCTCACCCCCCGGCACGTCTCCGGCTTGAAACTCGTCAGAAAGACGTCCGTGATCTCCTCCGCCTTCAACCCCGACCGCTCTCCCAGCCGCGCGGCGATCACCGCCCCCGGCAAGCCCGGATCAACCAGGATGTTCCGCTTCCCCGCGCGGATCAGCGTCGTCGTCGCGTGCCCCGCACGCACCGGCGCACGCTCCTCCCACAACGGATGCGCCGCCAACGCCCCGATGCTCACCACCCGCACCTCAACCTGCCCCACCAGACCAGACTTCGCCACGCCGATCCGCCCTCCTCACGCCTCCCCCCCACGCCCCACCCGCTCATCTTCCCGCCCCCGCCCGCCGCAATCCCTACGCACCGTAGCCGATCCACCCATCCCCGCCTTCATATTCGGTCTTTGTTAATAACATGATCGATAGAACCGGGTTCTATCGATCACAAACACCCCACAACGTGATCGATAGACCACCCGGCAATCGATCACGCCCCGGGTCGGTCAATATCCCGACCGACCGCCCATCCACCCCAACAACGTCATCGCGCCCGGCACGCGGCAGCTTTGCGCCCGCGCGCCACGACGCCATTGTTCCATCAATGTTCGTCGAGTACGCTGAAACGACCAGTTGGAGGCAGATCATGCTCCGAACGTTCCTTGCGACCGTCTGCCTGACCGTCGCCATGCTGTCGGCCCTGCCGGCAACAGCCGTCGCCAACCCGCCCCCGCAGACTCCACCCAAATCCGAGTCGATCGAGCAGATCCGAAGGCGTGCCGAGTCAGGGGACGTGGAGTCACAGTTCCAACTCGGCTTGGCCTATCAGTACGGCGACGGCGTACCCCAAAATACAACTGAGGCAATCAAGTGGATCACCCGTTCGGCAGAGCGAGGGAACGCGGAAGCTCAATCCACACTCGGGTGGATTCACTCCCGCGGCGACGGCGTACCCCAGAACACAGCCGAGGCCATCAAGTGGTGGACCCGTGCCGCTGACCAGGGAAACGTGGAAGAACAGAATCTACTCGCCACCGCTTATGAGAATGGTGTGGTCGTGCGTAGGGACATGGCCCAGGCGATCAAGTGGTACACCCGCGCGGCTGAAGCAGGCGATGCGCAGTCTCAAATGAAACTTGCCACGATCTACGACCAAGGTAAAGGTGTGCCCAGGAACATGGTCGAGGCGATCAAGTGGTATATTCGAGTTGCGGAGAAAGTGATTCCCGAACCACAGCCCGTGCTTGGCGAGGACCTCACAGATGCCGAGATCAGTCGTAGAGCGCTCCTAGATGCCAACAACAATGCGATTGCGTGGCTGGCTAAGCAGAGACGCAACGATGCCCAGCATCGACTCGCATCGATCTACCGCACGGGCGACGGCGTGCCCAAGAACACGGCAGAAGCAATCAAGTGGTTCACGCGCGCGGCCGAGGAGGGCGATGCATCAGCCCAATTTAGCCTCGGCGTGATCTTTGACACAGGCGACGGTGTCCCCAAGAACACGCCCGAGGCGATCCGCTGGTACACACAGGCGGCCGAGCAAGGCGTTGCTTCGGCTGGGTTCTATCTCGGCGTGATCCACTTCGGTGGCGAAGGCGAACCCAAAAACACGGCCGAAGCGATCAAGTGGTTCACTCGTGCAGCCGAACTCGGCTATGCCTCGGCCCAGTTCAATCTCGGCGTAATCAACAACACGGGCGATGGGGTGCCTAAGGACACAGCCGAGGCGACAAAGTGGTTCACTCTCGCGGCCGAGCAGGGAGACCTTCATGCGCAGCTCAGCCTTGGCTGGATTTTCTCAGAAGCCGACGGCATCCCGAGAAGCATGCCTGAGGCGATCAAATGGTACACGCGCGCGGCCGAGCAAGGAAGCGTTCTAGCGCAAGTCGCACTTGGCGTGATCTTTGACACAGGCGACGGTGTCCCCAAGAACACGGCCGAGGCGATCCGCTGGTACACACAGGCGGCCGAACAGGGTGATGCAGATGCCCAGTTTAACCTCGGCGTGATCTTTGACACAGGCGACGGTGTCCCCAAGAACGCGGCTGAGGCTGCGAAGTGGTACACGCGCGCGGCCGAGCAAGAAAGTGCGTCGGCCCAGTACAACCTGTCCGGTATGCACTGGCGCGGTGAGGGTGTCCCCAAGAACCTCATCCTGGCCTACTACTGGGCCAATCTGGCCGCTGCGGCAGGCGAAGAACGGGCGTCAAAGCGACGTGAGTGGCTGGCCGAGGAGATGACCCGCGAGCAGATCGCCGAGGCCCAGCGCCTCTCCGCCGCCTTCAAGCCGCGCGTCTGGAAGGTCACTGCCGACACCGAAGACACGCCCCTGCAGCACGCAGTCGAACAACAGCCCGACACCTTTGGGTCCGGCTTCTTCGTCACCACCGACGGCTACTTCGTCACCAACCACCACGTCGTCGACCAGGCCACACGAATCCGCATCATCACACCCAAGGGGACCTACTCCGCCCGCGTCGTCCGCACCGACCCCGCCAACGACCTGGCGCTCCTCAAGGCCGAAGGCCGTTTCTCCGCGCTCCACGTCCGCGGCTCCACGGGTTTGCGTTCGGCCGAACGTGTTTCCACCGTCGGGTTCCCCAACCCCGACCTGCAGGGCCAAGCCCCCAAGTACAGCAGCGGTGAGATCGCCGCCCTCACCGGCCCCGGCGACGATCCCCGGTTTTTCCAGATCAGCGTCCCAGTCCAGCCCGGCAACTCCGGTGGTCCGCTCGTCGACTCATCCGGCTCCGTCGTCGGAGTCATCGTCGGCAAACTCGACGCCGTAAAGACCCTACGCATCACCGGCCAGATTCCCGAGAACGTCAACTACGCGATCAAGGGCAACCTGCTCGTCAACCTCCTCGAATCCGTCCCCAATCTCCCGGATCAGTTGATCGCAAGGCCCACCGCGCCTCCGGGCGATGCCCCGTCCGTCGCCAAGGCCGTTGAGGACGCCGCCGGCATGGTGATCACATTCCAGTAGCGATCCCTCGCCGCTCGCGCTGCGCGGCCCATGCGCTTCGGCGCTGTTCGATCGCGCCAAGTCGCCAATCCCCCCTCCCCTACCATCCCCAGTGCCCCATTCCGCCCACGCCAACACCCCCAACCCCGCCATTTCCCCCTTCTGCTCCGTCGACGACGCTCTCGCCGATCTCCGCGCAGGCCGAATGATCGTCCTCACCGACGACGAGGACCGCGAGAACGAGGGCGACCTCGTCATGGCCGCGCAGTTCGTCTCCCCAGAGGCCATCTCCTTCATGCTCCGCCAGGGCGCGGGCTACCTCTTCGTCAGCCTCACCGAGTCCGACTGCGACCGCCTCGACCTCCACCCCCAAACTCCCGTCAACACCTCCGTCCGCGGCACGCCACTCACCGTCTCCATCGACGGACACCCAAAGCACGGCTTCACCACCGGCGTCTCCGCTCACGAGCGCGCCCGAACCATCCGATTGGCCATCGACCCCGCCTCCTCGCCCGCCGACTTTGTCCGACCGGGACACATCAACCCGCTCCGCGCACGCGACGGCGGCGTCCTGGTCCGCATCGGCCAGACCGAAGGCTCCGTCGATCTCTGTCGCCTCGCCGGCCTTCACCCAAGCGCCGTCGGCATCGAGATCATGCGCGAAGACGGACAGATGGCCCGCGTCCCAGACCTCGTCAAGTTCTGCGCAACCCACGGCCTCAAGATGTGCTCCGTCGCCCAGATCATCGAGCATCGTCTCCGCCGCGACCCCGTCATCCGCCGCATCGAGCCCGCCCACGGCACGCCCCTCCGCACGCCCCTCGGCGACTTCACCCTCCTCGCCTTCGAGTCCGTCTTCGATCCCCTCCCCCACCTCGCCCTCACCCTCGGCGGCGTCGGCGATCTCGACCCGCTCACCGGCGGTGTCCGCCAGACGACCCGCCCCACCCTCGTCCGCATGCACCGCCGACACCTCCTCGGCGACGTCTTCGGCGATCTCGATTCCACGCGCGCCAACACCCCCGGCGGATCGGCCTCCGTCCTCCACGCCGCCATGGCCGCCATCCAGCGCGAAGGCGCGGGCGCGCTCGTCTACCTCAGGCCCCAAAGTCCCCCCGACTCACCCGCCGACACCTGGGGTATCACCGGCGCACTCGAACAGCGCCTCCAAACCCCCCGCGCGGGCGCCGTCGGCTGGTGGGCCCACGCCGAGCCCGAACTCCCCGCCACCCAGCACGCGCCCGGCTCAAACAGCACGCCCACGCCCCGCGCCAACCCCCGCGACACCGATCCACACGATCGCCCCAAACTCCAGCACCTCCCCCCCGTCATGCGCGACTACGGCGTCGGATGCCAGATCCTCCGCGCCCTGGGACTTAGCCAACTCCGACTCCTCACCAACTCCGCCGCCGAACTCCCCGGCCTCGACGCGTTCGGGTTGTCCATCGCCGAACGTATCCCTATTTCGCTCGATCCGCTGGCTTATAGGAACCGCTGACGCAATCATCCCGAAGATTCCCCGACTTTTCCGGGACTTTTGCGCTTCCGCTTTCCCGAGTCTTCTGAGATACTCCCCTGTTGCAGTGGGGTCAATACCCCCCGCAGCCGGCCATCCGCCGGCCCTCGCAACAGGCCCCACTCCCGGAGTTCTCACCCCCCTTCACATACCCCCGACGCGCTGACCACGCGGCGTGACCCCGCGTGATGGCCACCCCGCGGGCCACGACGGCCCGCACCATCGCGCCCTCACCGCCGCTCGAGATCGAACCATGAACCGTTCATCGCGATTCCTCTGCTGGCCCGCCCTCATCGCGCTCACCTGCGCGTTCCTCGCCAGCCCGTGCGCGGCGGTCAACAACGGCGTCGAACCACACTGCGCGGACCGGCGCTACGACGGCGTCGGCATCCTCCTCAAGGTCAACAACCCGACCGTCGCCTGCAGCCAGAACGTCTCCGGCTCCTGCGTCCTCATCGACGAGAACACCGTCCTCGTGGCGCGACACTCCATCGTCCCCTCCAGCACGTCCGTCCTCCCCGCCGCAGGCAGCCGGGCCTTCAAGGTCCGCTTCCGCCGATCACCCACCGGCGCTTTCCGAAACAGTTACTTCGTCAATTTCAACAACGCCTGCCACGGCCAGTACACCGAGGTCTTCGTCCACGAGTTCTTCCGTCCCGCCAACATCAACATGGACGTCCTCCTCGCGCGCCTCGAAACGCCCGTCCCCTGGATCACGCCCATCCCCGCCGAAACCACCACCACCGCCATGCCCGCCACCGGCCACGAAATCAAGATCGCCGGCTGGGGCTACTCCGGCCCCTGCTTCCGCTCCGGCAGCGCCCTCACACTCCGCGTCGCCACCGGCATCCTCCCAACCCAGAACTCAACCTCCTGCTGCATCTTCCTCAACCCATGCTCCTCACCCGTCAACACCGGCGAGTGCTACACCTGTCCACCCGGCGGGCCGTGGGCCATCCCCAACTTCCTCGACTCCGGCGCGCCCGTCATCGTCGAAAGGCCCTGCCCGCAACGACCCAACGAGCCACCCCAACTCCGCGTCGTCGGCATCGTCACCACCACCACCAACGCCTGGAAACTCAGCGAGTGGAACCGCAACGGCACCGAGACCCCCATCGATGCGCCACCGCCCGTCTGCGGCGCCAGGGTCGGTGACTACGACGGCAACGGCACCATCGACCTCAACGACCTGATCGAGTACCTCCAGCTCTGGCTCAATTCCGGTTGCGCGGCAGACCTCGACCAATCCGGCACCGTCGACCTCGCCGACCTGCTCATCTTCCTCCACTCCTTCCAGTCCTTCTAAGCAGACCCCTCTCCCGCGTACCCCCGCCGTTGCCCGCGCTCCGCGACCCTCCCCCACCACATCCAACGATCCGATTTGCCCTTCCGGCACGCCACGCACGCGCCACGCGCGTTGACTTCGCCCATTCCGACCGATATCCTCACCTTTGATAGGGCTCTGATAGGATTTCGAGTCGAACATGCTCGGTTTCCTGGCGCATTCCCCGGCGACGGCGGCGCGTGTGCTCCGCCCGGCTCCCAACACCCTTTCCCATCCGGGACGCGATCAGGCCCAACCGTCCACACAGAAAAGGAGCGGAAGATGAGGATCTGTCAAGGTTCGTGGTGCGTGGCGCTCGTCGCGGGCGCGGTCGGCTTCGGCGCAGCGCTCATGCTCGGCGCAGGTGAGCCCGAGAAGACCAAGCCCGGTCAGCCGCAGCCGACCACCGGTCAGAAGCAGGGCGCGCCCGCCCACGGCCAGCCCATGCCCCAGATGACCGAACAGCAGAAGCGCGAGATGGAAGCCTGGATGGCCGCCGGAACCCCCGGCCCCATGCACGAGAAAATGGCCTGGTTCGTCGGCAAGTGGGACGCCGAGGTCGAGTCCAACCACGACGGCATGACCGACCGCTCCACCGGCTCCATGGTCACCGAGCCCATGTGGGACGGCCGTTTCAACAAGTCCAAGTTCAACGGCGCCATGATGGGCATGCCCTTCGAAGGCATCGCCATCGCCGGCTACAACAACGCCGCCAAGCGCTTCGAGACCATCTGGGTCGACTCCATGATGACCGCCATGTCCTTCAGCACCGGCACCGTCGACGCCGCCGGCAAGAAGTTCTCCTTCACCAGCGAAGGCATGTGCCCCGTCCGCAACAAGATGATCACCTGCCGAACCGTCGAGACCATCACCGGCCCCGACTCCTACGTCATGGAGTTCTACCACCCCAACCGCGAGGACAAGGAAGAACTCGCCATGACCATCCGCTTCAAGCGGGCCAAGTAACCCCCACTCCCCCGGCCGCTTCCCTACCCCTCACGCACGCGGCCGGGCGGCTTCTTCGGCTCTATCTCCTCCTCACGAGCGGGCACGGGCACTCCCCGTGCCCGCTCCACTTTTCCCCCCCTCCATACAGTCCGACATGAAGACCGCCCCCAACGGCGCCGCCACCTCCGCACCCGCACCCGCCGCCTCAGCCGCAGCCTCCACCACCCCAACCAACGGCGCCACCATGCGCGCACTCGTCAAACCCTCCTCCGCCCCCGGCCTCACACTCGACGCCCACAGGCCCGTCCCCACGCTCGGCCCGCGCGACGTCCTCATCCGCGTCACCCACGCCGGAATCTGCGGCACCGACCGACACATCTACGAGTGGGACGCCTGGGCCGCCGGCCGCGTCCCCCCCGGCATCGTCATCGGCCACGAGTTCGTCGGAATCATCGAGCGCGTCGGCAGCGCTGTCTCACGCTTCGGCCCCACCGCGGGCATCGGCCTCCGCGTCTCCGCCGAGGGGCACATCTGCTCCGGCCGCGATTACAACGCGCGCACAGGCAACGCACACATCGCCCGCGACACGCAGATCCTCGGCGTCGACCGCGACGGCGTCTTCGCCGACTTCGTCGCCGTCCCCGAAGAGAACGTCTGGCCAGTCCACCCCAGCATCCCCGACCACATCGCCGCCATCCTCGACCCGCTCGGCAACGCCGTCCACACCGTCATGGCCGCCAACGTCAGCGCCAAGACCGTCCTCATCACCGGCGTCGGAATCATCGGCCTCATGGCCGTCACCGTCGCCAAGTGCGCGGGCGCAAGCCGAATCTTCGTCACCGATCTCGACGAGCGCCGCCTCGAACTCGCGCGCAAACTCGGCGCCGTCCGCGCGTGGAAGGCCAACGACCCGCGATGGATCGACGAAGTCCAGGACCTCACCCGCGGCGACGGACCCGACGTCCTCCTCGAAATGTCCGGCCACCCCGGCGCCATCGACGATGGATTCAAGGCCCTCCGCATGGGCGGAACCGCCGCCCTCCTCGGCATCCCCTCGCGCCCCATCAGTTTCGACCTCTCCTCGCACGTCATCTTCAAGGGCGCCACCGTCCTGGGCATCAACGGCCGACGCATGTTCGAGACCTGGTTCCAGATGGAAGAGATGCTCCTCTCGGGCAGGCTCAACCTCGACCCCATCGTCACCCACCGAATCCCCCTCGAAGACTTCGCCACCGGCTTCGAACTCATGCAGACCGGTGAGGGCATCAAGGTCGTCATGGAACTGACAAAGCCGTAACGCCCCGCGCGCAAGCCGCAAGCCGCCGAACATCTGCACGACGTGCTCCCGATCACTCGGGCGCTGGTCATCGCCAAGTGCGAACACAATCCCGCGCCGCTTTGCCGCTTCTCTTC